>NZ_BJNV01000042.1 GCF_006539865.1 Zoogloea ramigera | reverse complement strand
AAGGCCAAGGGCGTGTCGGTGGTTTCGATGCGGGAAGGCTTCGACCTGGCCACGCCCGCCGGAAAGCTGATGCTGACCATGCTTGCCGCGGTGGCGGAGCTGGAGCGGGAAAACCTCAAGGCCCGCCAGCTCGCCGGCCTCGAACGCGCCAAGGCCGAAGGCAAGGCCCTGGGGCGGTCCAAGAGCATTGACGATGCCGCCGTCTGCGCCTGGCGTGCCGAGAACTCCGCCAGCATCAAGACGACGGCCGAACACTTCGGCATTTCGGCTGCGAGTGTGAAGCGGGCTTGCTCGAAGGGCGAGTGACGCACCGAGCCTAAGCCCTTTCCCTGCCCCGTAATTCGCCCTGGGGGTAGATTTAGGGGTATCGCCACAACGTGAAAACCTGAACACCTTTGCTGACGCGGGTTTCATGACATTGTTAGATAGAGTGCTACTCTGAAAGCCCTCCGCCGAGACCCGCACCGATGTGGTGCAAGCCCTTTGTTGGTGCGGGTTTCGGGGGTTTTCTGCCCTCTGTCGGTGCATCCAAAAAATCAATCGCCGTTTGATTGACGCTGCCCCGCCAGCCCCCGCAGAATCGTGCGCTTTCCAGACTGCCAGGCCGCACACGATGCAAACCCCCAAGCTCCTCCGGGTCACCCCGGGCCCGCGTACCGGCGACGTCCGGCTCGGCTCAACCCATGCCTACGGCTTCAGCGGCGACCACGTCCGCCTCGACGCCGAGCTGCTCGTCGCCGCCTCGGCCAAGGTCGATGACCGCGACTGGGCGCTCCAGTTGTGGGCCTGCGCCGAACCCTTCGATGGCCATGCCGGCGCCGGCACGCTGGTCGCCCAGGTTCCCATCGGCCCGCTGAGCACCGAGTCGCAGCAGTACGTGGGCGCCGAAGGCGCCGCCTTCCCGCCCGCAGGCCACGGCACCCACACCATGGTGCTGGTGCTCGCCGCCGGCCACGACGGCCGTTTCGACGAAGTCCACGACTACGCCAACTACCCGCGCCGCGAGAGCTTCGCCCAGCCCGAGATCAACGGCCCCGCCGGCTTCGAACTCGGCGACGGCAGCGCCACCCTCCACGCCGCCGGCATCACCAACCCCCGCGCCCCGGACAACCTCAGCGGCACCCTGTCCCTCGAGCTGTGGGCCCTCACCGCACCCTACACCAGCGGCAAGCCCGACGGCGTGCCGCTCGCCGCCAGCCAGCTCGGCTGCCTGGGCGGCCAGCAAGCCTGGCACGACGTGCGCGTCGACGTGCCGCTTGCCAGCCAGCCAGCCGGCCGGCAGCTGGCACATCGCCCTGCTGCTGCGTGAGTGGACGCCGATCGGCTTCGTGACCCGCGACTACGCCAACTTTGCGCAGCCCGTCAGCTGGCCCGAAACCACCGCCGCGGCACCTGCTGCGGCCGCCCCCGGATCCGAACCGGCCGCCAAACCCACCAAGGCCACCAAGGCCGGCAAAGCCGCGGCCAAATCCAGCGCCAAGGACAAGCCCAGCAAGGCGAAGCCCGCCGCGGTCTCGGTCAACACCGCCAGCAGCGCCGAGCTCGCCGCGGTCAAGGGCCTCTCGAAGACCGTCGCCGCAGCCATCGTCGCAGCCCGCCCGTTCGCCAGCCTCGACGAGCTGCTCAAGGTCAAGGGCCTCGGCAACAAGCTGCTCGACAAGCTGAAGGGCAGCCTGACGCTCTGAGCGCCCCCAGGGCCGGGCTCCGCCCAGCCCGCCGCAGGCATCGGCGCCGACGCCAGCCCTCACGGCTGGCGTCATGCATTCACGGGGCGGGGCTCCCTCCGGGCGCGCCCCACGGCGCCGCCCCGCCCGCCTCGACCCAGCACAGCCAGGCCCGCACGTCGAACTCGAGCTGGTGATAGGCCGGCTCGATATGGCAGCACAGCTGATAAAACGCCTTGTCGTGCGCCGGCTCCTTCAGGTGGGCGAGTTCGTGGGCGACGATCATCCCCAGAAACTCCGGCGGCGCCTCGCGGAACACATCGGCGATGCGGATCTCGCGCCGGGTGCGCAGCTTGCCGCCCTGCACCCGCGCCACCCGGGTATGGGTGCCCAGCGCGTTGTGGAGGCTCGCGAGCTTGCCGTCCCACAGCACCTTGCTGAGCGGCGGCGCGTTCTTGAGGCGGCTCGCCTTGAGCCCGCTCACGTAGTCGTACAGCGCCCCGTCGTTGCGCACGGCGTGGGGCTGTGGATACCGGCGGAGCAGGCGCTCGCCCAGGCTGCCGTCAGCGAGGCAGGCGCCCACCTGGTCGACGAGGTGCGCGGAGTAGCCGGCGAGGTATTTGAGGTGGGCGGCGGTCATCGCGAAAGCCGGATGTGGATGGGGGCCGGATTTTACCCCGACCCCCATCCCTGCGACGGTTGCCACCGAGCCCCTCAGCCTCCGGCGAGCTTGATCAGCACCGGGATGATCTCGTCGCCGATCGGCTCGAAGGCCTTGAACTTCAGGTCTTCGAGCACCCGCAGGCCGGCCGGGTCGAGGTGCATGCCGCACAGGATCTGCTGGATCGCCTCCCGCTTGTCGGCCCACTCGGGCGCCACCATGAAGCAGTGGAAGGCGTGGCCGTCGTGGCTCTCGCCGATCACCTGCAGTTCGGCGCGGGTGGAGGCGTTCATGCCGGCCCAGGTTTCGTTGAAGACGAAACCCAGGTCGGCCTCGCCCTGAAGCACGGCCTTGGCCGCATTGAGGTGGTTGCCGACAAACTTGAACTCCGCCGCCCCGCTGTCGATCCCCGCCCGCTCGAGCACCTTGAGGCCCAGGTTGTGGATGATGAGCTTGTCGGTGGCGCTGGCGATGCGCGGCGCCGCCGGCACCTCGGCGCCGGCACGGGCCACCACGATGGTCTCATCGACGACATTCACCGGCCGGGCCACCGGCACGAAGCCCTTGTCGCGGGCAAAACACAGGGCGCTGTACGGGTTGGCATACACGACCACGTGATGCTCCTCCTCCAGCACGGCCTTGCGTTCGATCAGGAAGTTGTCCTGGGGCTCGAAGTGGATGCCCGTGCCGAGCTTGCGCTGCAGGTAGGTGTTGAGGGTGAACCAGCCGAGCAGGTTCTTGGCAGTGTCGTGGGGGCAGACACTGAGCTTGTATTGACTGACCATCCGCTCAGCCTCCGGACTTGGGAGAAAGGGAGGCCGACGGGAGTGTCGACGGATTTTGCTGGGGCATGACTTTCACCTCTGACGGGTTGAATTGCTGTCTCTAACCCTCGGCCATGTTGCGACCGTGGTTCCGTCGAGCATGATAACTGCAAGCCGCGTGACACAAAATTGCATTTTTTCGCCTTGCAGCAAAATGCGTCACATCAGGATGTCGTTCGGGTGCCCTCTTGTCGTGAATCCAGTGCTATAGCCAGTCCACCAGCGAGACGCCGAGGCCGAAGGTGCTCTGGCGGTGGTTGTAGTCGATCAAGGTCTCGCCGTATCCGGTGAAAAACTGCAGGTAGCCCTTGAGGTTGCGGTGAATGGGGAAGGTCCAGTCGACCTGGGCCGAGCCACGGCTGCTGAAACCCGGCCGCAGGTTGAAGGAGAGCTCGTGGGCATCCAGGCGCCAGATGGCCTGCAGGTCGCCGTAGCCGAGGTAGCGGCTGATGTCCGGGTTGTCGTCCTTACTGGCCGTCTCCTCGAAGCGCTTCCAGCTGCGCAGCATCAGCGCGAAATCGCCCCTCTCGATGCCGCCCTGCAGCATCAGCCGATTCCAGCTGCGCGACAGGGGCTGGCCACGGCCGTTGGACTGGTGGTTGAGGCCGACGGAGAGCATCTTCACCTTGAAGCCCAGGCCGGCATCCAGGTTGGTGCGGAACACCGCCATCAGCTCGGGCTCGTAGCCGGTCTCGCGGAAGGGCGACGAGAAGCTCTTGTTGTACACCTGCCAGTTGGACTGCTGGGTGTAGCCCAGCCACAGGTCGCCATGGCGGCCCACCAGGCCTTCCCACAGCTTGGTCTTGAAGCTGATCTGGTACTTGGCCTCCACCGGATCGACATCGACGGGCTCGTTCAGCGCGTTGGCCGGGTTGGGCGAGGTCGGCATCCGGTTGGCCGAATTGGTCCATCGCCCGAGCAGGATGTAGGTGGGCTTGTAGGGGGTGATCAGAAAGGTGCCGCGCTTGTCCTCGGCGTCGAGCTCCCAGCGCTTCGAGAGGGCCGAGGGCTCCCGGGCCAGCGGCACGGCGGCGGCCGGGGGTGGCGCCTCCTGGTGCGGCCGGCCGACCGATTCGTCGTAGCAGGCTAGGCGCTCGGTGTTGTCGGCGATCGCCGCGCAGGCGCCCGGATTGCCGGCCAGCGCGCCGGCCGACAGCACGGCGAGGCCGAGCGCACCAGCCCCCTGCTGCAACGCGGCCAGGCGTGGCCGACCTGTGGTTTGGTTCTTGTCGAACGACATTTTCATCACCTCTTCGTCACATTCTGCGTGGCCGCAAACCCATACCGGCGCCGCGACCCGATTGTCGGCGACTTGCCCGAAGCCTGTCGAGACGTGGCAGCGGAGCACATCACCCGCCCGCCCGCCGGGCGGCCAGGAACTCGCCGAGGATGCGCCCGGTGTGGGAGCGGGCCACCTGCACCACCGCCTCCGGCGGCCCTTCGGCGACGATCTCTCCGCCGCCGTCGCCGCCCTCCGGGCCGAGGTCGATGATCCAGTCGGCCTCGGCCATCAGGTCGAGGTCGTGCTCGATGACCAGCACCGTATGGCCGGCCGCGGCGAGGCGGTGCAGCACGTGGATCAGCTTCTCCACGTCGGCCATGTGGAGGCCGACGGTGGGCTCGTCGAGCACATACAAAGTGTGCTTTTCGGGCGGCAGCGGGCGGCCCGGGCCGCTGGGCGACTCACCGGCCCGGCCGCGCACCTTGGCCAGCTCGGAGACCAGCTTGATGCGCTGGGCCTCGCCGCCCGACAGCGTCGGGCTGGGCTGGCCGAGGGTGAGGTAGCCGAGGCCCACGTCCTGCAACAGCTTGAGCGGGTGGGCGATGGACGGGTGGGCGGCAAAGAACTCCACCGCGTCCTCGACGGCCATGTTCAGCACCTCGGCGACACTCTTGCCCTTCCAGCGCACGGCCAGGGTCTCGGGGTTGAAGCGGGCGCCGCCGCAGGCCTCGCAGGGGAGCTTGACGTCGGGCAGGAAATTCATCTCGACGGTGATCTGGCCCTGGCCCTCGCACACCGGGCAGCGCCCGGCGCCGGTATTGAAGGAGAAGCGCGAGGCCGTCCAGCCGCGGATCTTCGCCTCGTTGGTATCGGCGAAGAGCTTGCGGATGGCGTCCCAGAAGCCGATGTAGGTGGCCGGGCAGGAGCGCGGCGTCTTGCCGATGGGGGTCTGGTCCACCTCGAGCAGGCGGCCGATCAGCTCGCGGCCGGCGAGCCGGGTGCAGCCCACCGGGCCGTCGGCGGCGAGGCTGGCATGCAGCACGTCGCGGGCGAAGGTGGACTTGCCCGAGCCGGACACGCCGGTCACCACCGTCAGCCGGCCCAGCGGCACGCGGCCGGTGACGTTCTTCAGGTTGTGCAGCGTGGCGCCTTCGACGATGAGCGCCGGGTGATCGTCGCTGACCTCGCGGCGCGGGGCGAGCGGGTGCTGCAGCGGCGCCAGCAGGCAGCGGCCGGTGGCCGATTCGGGGGCCGCCATCAGGTCGGCGAGGCGCCCTTCGGCCACCACCCGGCCGCCGCGCACCCCGCCGCCGGGGCCGAGGTCGATGACGTGGTCGGCGCGGCGGATGGTGTCCTCATCGTGCTCGACCACCAGCAGGGTGTTGCCGCGGCCGCGCAGGGCCTCCAGGGTGTCGAGCAGCAGCTGGTTGTCGCGCGGGTGCAGGCCGATGGTCGGTTCGTCGAGGATGTAGCACACCCCGGTGAGGTTGGAGCCGAGCTGGGCCGCCAGCCGGATGCGCTGGGCCTCGCCACCCGACAGCGTGGGCGCGGCGCGGTCGAGGGCCAGGTAGCCGAGGCCGACCTGCTGCAGAAAATCGAGCCGACCGCGGATCTCGGCCACCAGGTCGCGGCCGATCTCGGCCTCGCGGTGGGCCAGCTGCAGGCCGCCGAAGAAGCCCGACACCTTGCCCACCGGCAGCGAGGCGAGCTCGTGCAGTCCCAAGTCGCGGAAGCGCACCGCGCGGGCCACCGGGTTGAGGCGGGCGCCGTGGCAGCTGGGGCAGGCTTCGTCGCTTTCGGCCTCCAGTTCGCCCAGATCGAGCTCGTCGGGGTTCTCGACGCGGCCGGCGATCTTGAGGCCGGTGCCGTAGCAGTCCGGGCACCAGCCGTGCTTGGCGTTGTAGGAGAACAGCCGCGGGTCGGGCTCGGGGAAGCTGGTGCCGCAGTCGGGGCAGGCGCGCAGCGTGGACAGGGTGAGCAGCGGCACGCCGGGGGCGTCAAGGCGGTTCACCTTGAGCACGCCCTTGCCGTGCTCAAGCGCGGCCTGCACCTGCTCGCGCAGGGCGGCTTCGGTGTCGGGGCCGACCACCAGCATGCCCACCGGCAGCTCGATGTTGTGCTCCTTGTAGCGGTCGAGGCGCGGCCACTTTTTGGTGGGCAGGTAGTCGCCATCGACGCGCAGCTGCTCGAAGCCCTTGCCGCGGGCCCACTTGGCGAGGTCGGTGTACAGGCCCTTGCGGTTCACCACCAGCGGTGCCAGCAGCTCGACCGACTCGCCAGCCGCTTCGCGCATGATCTGGGCGACGATGGCCTCGAAGCTCTGGGGCGTGACGGGCACATCGCAGCCGGGGCAGTACTGGGTGCCGAGCTTCACGTAGAGCAGGCGCAGGAAGGGCTGGATCTCGGTGAGGGTGCCCACCGTGCTCTTGCGCCCGCCGCGGCTGACCCGCTGCTCGATGGCGACGGTGGGCGGGATGCCGAAGATGGCGTCCACGTCGGGCCGCGCCGAGGGCTGGGCAAACTGCCGGGCGTAGGCGTTGAGGGATTCCAGGTAGCGCCGCTGGCCCTCGCCGAACACGATGTCGAAGGCCAGCGTGGACTTGCCCGAGCCGGACAGGCCGGTGATCACCGTGAACTGGTCCCGCGGAATCGACAGGCTGACGTTCTGCAGGTTGTGGTGGCGGGCGTGGCGGATGGTGATCGCCGGGTCGGGCACCGCCCGGTAGCGCACCGGCGGCTCGGCCACCACCGGCGCCGCCTGCAGCGCGGCGAGCTGGGCGGCGTAGTCGGCCAGGGCCCGCCCGGTTTGGGAGGCCGGCGTGGCGACGAGCTGAGCCGGCGTGCCTTCGGCGACGATCTGCCCGCCGCCGCTGCCGCCCTCGGGGCCGAGGTCGACGAGCCAGTCGGCGGCGGCGATCACGTCGAGGTTGTGCTCGATGACGACCAGCGAGTGGCCGGCATCCAGCAGCTTCTCGAAGGCCGACAGCAGCGTGGCGACATCCTCGAAGTGCAGGCCGGTGGTGGGCTCGTCGAACAGGAAGAGCAGGCCGGGCTCATCACTCACAGCGCCGACCGCGCCCTTCTTCGACTTCTTGGCCGCCAGCTGGGCGGCTTCGGCGAGGTAGCCGGCGAGCTTGAGGCGCTGGGCCTCGCCTCCGGAGAGCGTGGGCACCGGCTGGCCGAGGCGCAGGTATTCGAGGCCGACGTCGGCCAGCGGCGCCAGCGCGGCGAGCACGGGCTTTTGATCGGCGAAGAAGGCCAGGGCCTCGGAGACGGTCATCTCGAGCACGTCGGCCACCGACTTGCCGCGCCAGTCGAGGGCCAGGATCTCGGGCCGGTAGCGCTTGCCGTCGCAGTCCGGGCAGCGCAGATACACGTCCGACAAAAACTGCATCTCGACGTGCTCGAAGCCCGAGCCGGTGCAGGTGGGGCAGCGCCCGGTGCCGGAGTTGAAGCTGAAGGTGCCCGGCGTGTAACCGCGCTCCTTGGCCTCGTCGAGGTTGGCGAAGAGCTTGCGGATGGCGTCCCAGGCACCCACGTAGCTCACCGGGTTGGAGCGCGCGCTCTTGCCGATGGGCGACTGGTCCACCATCACGACGCCCTTGATGTGCTCGGTGCCCAGGAGGCCGCCAAAGGCGCCGGGCGGCTCGGCCGGCTGGCCGAAGTGCTTGGCCAGCGCCGGGAACAACACGTCCTGGATCAGCGTGGATTTGCCCGAGCCGGACACGCCGGTGATACCCACCAGGCGCCGCAGCGGGATTGCCAGATCGACGCCCTGCAGGTTGTGCTGGCGGGCGCCGGTGAGGCTGAGGCGCGGCGCATCGGCGGCCACCGGGCGCATCTGGCGGCGGGTGTCGACGCGCTTGCGGCCGGCCAGGTAGGCGCCGGTGAGCGAGGCGGGATCATTGGCGATGGAGGTGGGCGCACCGTAAGCGACGATCTCGCCGCCGCGCTCGCCGGGGCCGGGGCCGATGTCGAGCAGGCGGTCGGCGGCGAGCATCAGCTGCGGGTCGTGCTCGACGACGACCAGCGAGTTGCCGGCGTCGCGCAGGCGCTCCATCACCCCGAGGATGCGCCCGATGTCGCGCGGATGGAGGCCGATGGACGGCTCGTCGAGCACGAACAGGGTGTTCACCAGCGAGGTGCCCAGCGCGGTGGTGAGGTTGATGCGCTGCACCTCGCCGCCCGACAGGGTGCGCGACTGGCGATCCAGCGTGAGGTAGCCGAGGCCGACGTCCTGCAGGTACTTGAGGCGCCCGCGGATCTCGCCGAGAAGAAGCTCGGTGGCTTCGTCCAGCGGCGCGGGCAGCTCGAGGGCTGCGACGAAGGGCGTGATCTCGTCGATGGGGCGGGCCATCAGCTGATGGATGGGGAGAGGGAAACAGGAAGTGGGAAGTGGGCCTTGCTCGGCGTCGGTGCGCTGGCGATCGTCAGGCGCGGACGCGTCAGCCTGCGCCCCCATTCCCCATTCCCTACTTCCCACCGCCCCACTCCCCAGCCGCCACAGCAGCGCATCGGGCTTGAGGCGGGCGCCGTGGCAGGCCGGGCATTCGGTGTAGCTGCGGTAGCGCGACAGCAGCACCCGGATGTGCATCTTGTAGGCCTTGCTCTCTAGCCAGTCGAAGAAGTGGCGCACGCCGTACCAGTAGCGCGGCCACGACGAATCCCAGTTCTTCCACTTGTCGTCGCCTTCGAGCAACCAGCGGCGGTGCTCGGCCGGCAGGTCGCGGAAAGGGATGTCCATGGCCACGCCGTACTTCTTGGCCATCTTCTCGAGATCGCCCTGGCACTCCTTGAAGCTGGGGCTCTGCCAGGGTTTGACAGCGCCTTCGGCGAGGGTCTTGGATTCGTCGGGGATGACCAGCCCGAAATCGACGCCGATAACCCGCCCGAAGCCGCGGCAGGTTTCGCAGGCGCCGATGGGCGAGTTGAAGGAGAACAGGCTGGGCGTGGGCTCGGCGTAAGCGATGTCGCAGTCGGCGCAGTGGAGGCCGGTGCTGAACTTCCAGCGGGTTTCGTCACCGTCGCCCAGGGCATGCACGCTGAGGCGGCCGTGGCCGGCGGCGAAGGCGGTCTCGAGGGCCTCCATCACCCGGGCGTGCTCGGCGCCGGCCAGGCGGAAGCGGTCCTGCACCACATGCAGCAGGCTGCCGTCGCGGGCGTGGATGCGGGTGTAGCCCTGGCGGGCCAGCAGCTCGGTGATCTCGTCCTCGCTGAAATTGCCCGGCACCGTAACCGGAAAGCTCACCACCAGGCGCGGGTCGCCGGCCGCGGCGGCGCGGGCCGACAGCTCGGCGAACACCGTGGCCGGCGTGTCGCGCTTCACCGGCTGGCCGCAGCCGCGGCAATGCAGCCGCGCGGCCCGGGCGTAGAGCAGCTTGAAGTGGTCGGTGAGCTCGGTCATCGTGCCCACCGTCGAGCGCGAGGTGCGCACCGGGTTGGTCTGGTCGATGGCGATGGCCGGCGGCACGCCTTCGATGCGATCCACCTGGGGCTTGTCCATGCGGTCGAGGAACTGCCGCGCGTAGGGCGAGAAGGTCTCGACGTAGCGGCGCTGCCCCTCGGCATACAGGGTGTCGAAGACCAGCGAGCTCTTGCCCGAGCCGGACACGCCGGTCACCACCACGAGTTCGTGGTGGGGGATGTCGAGGGACAGGTTCTTGAGGTTGTTCTGGCGGGCGCCGCGGATGCGGATGGCGGCGCTGTCGTCGGGGCCGGCAGCGTGGGGGGCCGGGCAGGCGGGATCGGAGCACATGGCGAGGGGCTATAAATGCGGGCGATCCGCATTGTAGAGCGCCCGGGCGCTGCGGGTGCGCCCTCGGCCCTCCGCTCAGCCCCTCAAGTGTGGACCAGCTTGCTGCTGGCGGCTTCGTCCACGATGGAAACCGGCCGGAACAGCTGCGTCTCGGGCAGCTCGACCTGCTGGGACAGGGCCCGGGCGGTGATCGCCAGCTGCACGTTGTCATCGCCGTCGGCGATCAGGATGACCTGCCGCAGCGGCGCGAACTGGGCCACGAAGCCGCGCATCACGCTGCCGTCGGGCAGCGCGACGGAGACCGTGTCGCCGACCTCCAGGGCCGCCCAGGCGGGCGGCAGCGGGAGCTCGCCCGGCACGTACTGCTTGTGCTTGAGCACGCGCAGCCCCGACTTTTCGGCGCGGCTGCTCAAGGTGGGCCGGCAGGAGGAGCGGCGCGGCACGAACTCGGGGGCCGGCTTGCCGGCAATCAGGTTGGCGTGGAGCGCCATGCAGGGCGCCAGGGCGTCCCAGATGCGGGATTCGGTCAGGCCGACCCAGCCCAGGCCTTCCTTGAGTTCCTCGATCAGATAGGGGATCTCGGCGACGCGCCGTTTCAGGCTCCGCGCGCCCTGGCTGTCGTCCACCGTGGCCAGCAGCCGGTTGGCGGTGTGCAGGCGGGTCGCCCATTCGGCGCTGTCGGAGCCGTGGCGGTAGGCCACCTTGGCGATCACATGGACCCAGTAGTTTTCGAGGAAGTTGCGCACCGGGCTGGGCTTGGCGTGACCGATCACCAGATACAGCGCGCGGCAGGCGTGCTGCAGGGCCACATCGCGCCGCTCCATGCGCTCGACCTCGCTCTTGAAGGCCGCCGCCCGGGCCACGGCGCTGCGCTGACGGCTGAGGACGAGGGCTTCCACGGCCCCCAGCGCCGCCTCGAAATCCTTGTCGGAGATGCGCGGGGCCTGGGCCAGGGTGTTCACGATGGTGAGCAGGCCGCGGCAGACCGGCAGGTCCGGCGAGCAATCGGGGGCCACCGTGCGCCCGAGGTTGGCGATCTGATCCACCATGCGCAGGGCCGCATGGCGTTCGGCCGCGAGCAGGGTCTCGCTACGCAAAGCCAGGCGCAGCAAGGGCACCCGCAGCCTGGCGATGAGGGAGCGGAAGGGGGTCGGCAGCCTGGGCGCCTCGGCGGCATAGCCACAGATGGTCTCGATGACCTCGACCGCGGCCGCCTTGGTCGGGCTGAGCAGGGCCCCCAGCTCGCTGGCCCCGAGCGACACCGGGACACCCGCGCCGTATTGCTGGCGCTCGCCCAGCCAGGCCTCGATGCGATCGATGAGCGCCGACGCGAGGCTGCGGTCCAGGCCGCCCGCCGGCTGGGGCTTGCCCTTGTGGCGGGCCAGCACCGAGAGACGCAGCGCATCCACCGGATGGACGCCGAGCTTCACACGGGCCGCCGGGCTGTCCGCCGAATCAGGGGCCTCCTCGTCCGGCTCCACGTGCTGGGGCCGGCCTCGCACGCGGGCCCCCAGGCCCTCGTTCGCCAGCTCGTGCTCGAAGGCCCGGTAGAAACCGGACAGATGCCGGCGCAAGGGCTCCTCGAGCTGCTGGAGGAGGCCCAGGGCCTCGGTGGCGCTGAGACGCTCGGCTTCCTTCAGGCCGCGCAGGGCCCGGCAGACACTCTCGGTACCGAGGGGCGACTCGTCCTGCAGCACCAGCGGCGTGCCGACCAGCTGCATTCTCATGCGCATGTGGAGGGCCGCCAGATCACGCCCGCAGTAATCGTGCAGGCGCTGATCGAGGTTGATCAGGGCGATCGAGTAATCCGTCTCGTTGTCGTGAACGAGATTCATCCGCGACGCGGTGAGCCCGCGGACGTCCTCGGGGCCACGCCCTGGGCGCTGGCTGGAGAGCTCGTCGAAACACTCCCCGGCCGCGCCAGTGAAGGCATCCAGCCAGTCGGGATGGTGGATGACCTCCTCCGCCGCCTCGCGGAGTGCTTGCAGGAAGCGGCTCCGGCTGCGGGTCAGCAGGGCCTCTGCCCGCTCGGCCGGTGAGCCGCCGGATCGGGACTGCTGGGTCATGGGGATGGGGAAGGTGTTCGTCCGGTTTGTCGGCCCCCATTTATACACAAGGCGTCCGACGGTCCGCCGTGACGCACGCCCTCAAACCCCTAATTTAGACACCACGCGGCGCCCGATCCGCAGCGCGAACCACGCCGCGAGGCCCCATTTGCACGCCGCGCACAGGGCCGACAAGGGGATCGCCGCCGTCTGCGCCCCGAAGGGGCCAGCCAGCACCTGTAGCTGGAGCAGGTTCTCCAGCAGATCGAAGAGCGCGGCCCCGGGCAGCATCCAGGCCGTGCGGGCCATGGCCTGCGCCTCGGCGGCCGGGTACAGGCCGCTGCGGGTGGCCAGCAGGTAACCGAAAACCGCGTAAATGACGGCGTGCACTCCGTCGTAACCAAAATGCCCCTGGTATGCTCTTTGCCCAAGCTCACCCCATAGGCCTAGAATCTCCCAATAGCGTCCGGCATGAAAAGTTAACTGCAGAGTCAGAATATTTGGCCGTAAACCACCGAGCAGGTAAGCGAGGTATGTCTGGGACGACACGAAGGCCAGGCTGGCGACGATCAACACGCCGCGCGGTTTGCGTGTCATGGCTCAGCCCTCCGTTCCTCGGCAAGGCCGGTCTGGCGCTCCCCGCAAAAGGGCGAACAGACACGGCCGGCCATGGCCTCCAGATGGAAAGATGTTTCTTGAGAGCGTTCCAAACCCAGCATTACAGGCCCCCACCGCCATGAATACAGACACCTTACTCCAGACGCCCTCCCAAGCGGAACTTGAGGGAGTCCTCGCCAACATCCGCATCCCCGCCTGCCCGGCCACCGTCAACGAGGTGATGTTCGAGGCCCAGCGCGAAGACCCCTCCATCAAGGTGCTGACCCGCATCCTGTCGTCTGACGTGGGCATGTCGGCGATGGCGGTGAAGCTGGCCAACTCGCCAATCTTCGGCAGCGCGGCACCGGTGCGCAGCGTGCAGCAGGCAGTGAGCCGGCTGGGCATCAGCAACATCCTGAACGTGGTGATCTCGGTTGCCCTGCGCAATGCCTCGGGCAACCCACCCACGCCCTTGATGGAAAAATTCTGGTCCCGCGCCTCGACCCTGGCCCTGGCCACCGGTGTGCTGGCACGCAAGCATGTGGGCATCTCACCCGAGAGCGCCTACACCTACGCCCTGTTCCACGACGCGGCGATCCCGGTGATGCTGGCCAACTTCCCGGATTACGCCGCCGTCTATGCCGCCTCCCAGGATCGTGCCGCCGCCCTGATCACCCAGGAGCAGCAGCGTTTCAAGTGCGACCACGCGGTGGTCGGCTGGCTGCTGGCCCGCAACTGGGGGCTGCCGCCGACGATCGCCGCGGCGATCCGCTATCACCACGACCCGGAAGTTTATATCCTGCCCGAGAAGGAGCTGCCGGCCGGCGCCCTCGCGCTGATCGCGGTCACCCTGATCGCCGAGCACGTGATCAGCGATTTCGTCGACGACGCGGACATCGTGAGCGAGCGCGCCCTGGACAACGCCAAGATCTTCCTCGGCACCACCGATGCCGAGATCGACGACTTCCGAGAGACGATCATCGCCGCCCTCGCCTGAGGCCGCGCACACGTAAAAAAGCCCGCCGGAGATGGCGGGCTTTTTTTACGCCGCGAGGGCCGGGCTACTCGGACGCGGCCTTCTTGCGGGCTGCGGGTTTTTTAGCGGCGGGCGCCTTGGGCTCCTTCTTCTCGAACTCGAAGCCGACCTTGCCGTCGTCGCCCCGCACCAGGAAGGCCGAGAACTTGCGCTTGGTGCGGCTGGAGACGAAGCCACGAAGCAGGTCGGTCTTGCCGGTTTCGAGGAGCTTGTACATCTGCTCGCGCTCGATGGGCTGCTGCAGGATGATCTTGCCGGACCGGAAATCGCACGACTTGCCCGGCCCGACGGACTTCTCGCAGACGTAGGAAAGGCCGTGCTCGAAGACCCGCGACGCGCACTTCGGGCAGGCGCCCAGGGGCTGCTGATCGGAGAAATCCACCGGCTCGGCGTTCTCGTCCTCCTTCGGCTGACCGAAGTCGAACTCGGGCTGCTTGTCGTCGTTGAGGCGGATCTCGGCGTTGAAGAGGCGCCCCATCTTGTTGCGGAAGCCCAGCAGCGGCCCGACCCGCCCGGACGACAGCAGCATCTCGATCTCGTCGATCTCGAACTGGCGGCCAGCGACGATCTTCCAGGCGCTCCAGTCGCAGCTCTGGCAGGCGAACTTCTTGTAGTTCTCCTTCACGACGCCGCCGCACTTGGGGCAGGGCGTGGCCAGGGTGGCGAAGTCGCCGGGCACGGTGTCGGATTCGTAGCGCTTGGCCCGCTCGACGATGTCCCGGGTCATGGCCTGG
Source organism: Zoogloea ramigera (assembly GCF_006539865.1). Classification (GTDB taxonomy): domain Bacteria; phylum Pseudomonadota; class Gammaproteobacteria; order Burkholderiales; family Rhodocyclaceae; genus Zoogloea; species Zoogloea ramigera. The sequence continues at coordinate 30,431 of NZ_BJNV01000042.1, read as the reverse complement.
ATGTGCTCCATGAACTCGGCGCGGGACAGCGCACCTCGCTCCATCTGGGCCAGCTTGTGCTCCCACTCGCCGGTGAGCTCGGGCGAGGTGAGCTCGTTGGTGCCAAGGCCGCGCAGCAGGGTGATCAGCGAGAAGGCCTTGGCGGTCGGGATGAGCTCCTTGCCGTCCCGCAGCATGTAGGTTTCGCCGATCAGGTTCTCGATGATCTGGGCCCGGGTGGCCGGGGTGCCGAGGCCTCGGCCGGCCATCGCGGCGCGCAGCTCCTCGTCATCCACCATCTTGCCGGCACCTTCCATGGCCGACAGCAGCGTGGCTTCGTTGAAGCGGGCAGGCGGCTTGGTGACCAGGGACTTCACGAGGATCTCGTCGGTGCTCACCTTCTCGCCGGGCTCGACGGCCACCAGCTGGGGCGCACCGCCCTCATCCTCGCTCACCGCGGCGGACTTGCCGTACACCGCCAGCCAGCCCGGATTGACGAGGATCTTGCCCTCGGTCTTGAAGGCCTCGCCCTCGACCCGGGTGATGCGGGTGGTGATGCGGTACTCGGCTGCAGGGTAGAACACCGACAGGAAGCGCCGGGTGACCAGGTCGTAGATCTTGGCCTCGGCCTCAGACAGGCTCTTGGGCGCCGTACCGGTGGGGATGATGGCGAAGTGGTCGGAGATCTTGGCGTTGTTGAAGATGCGCTTGTTGGGCTTGGCCCAGCCGTGCTTGACGATCTCGTTGGCAAACGGCGCGTAGGTGTCCGGCAGGCCGCCGAGGATGCCCTTGACCTGGCCCACGTAGTCTTCAGGGAGCGCGCGGGCGTCGGTACGCGGGTAGGTGAGGACCTTGTGCTTTTCGTAGAGGGCCTGGGCCAGCTGCAGCGTGGTGCGGGCCGAGAAGCCGAAGCGGCCGTTGGCCTCGCGCTGCAACGAGGTGAGGTCGAACAGCAGCGGCGAGAGCTGGGTGGACGGCTTGGATTCTTCTTCCACCGTGCCCGGCTTGCCCTCGCACTTGGCCTTGATAGCCTCGGCGCGGGCCTTGTCCCACAGCCGGAAGGCGGTGGCGTGCTCGAACAGCGGGGCGCCCTCCTCGGGCTTCCGGAAACCTTCGTCGAACCAGCGGCCGGCATAGGCGCCAGCCTGGCAGCCGAAGCTGGCCTCGAGCTCCCAGTAGTCGGTGGGCTTGAAGGCGCGGATCTTCTCTTCGCGTTCGACGACGATCGCCAGCGTCGGCGTCTGTACGCGGCCGACGGTGGTGAGGTGGAAGCCGCCCGTCTTGGAGTTGAAGGCGGTCATCGCCCGGGTGCCGTTGATGCCGATCAGCCAGTCGCTCTCGGCGCGGCACACCGCGGCCTCGCGCAGGCCCTCGACATCCGAGGCGGCCCGCAGCTGGGAGAAGCCGTCGCGGATCGCGGTGGCGGTCATCGACTGCAGCCACAGGCGCTGGACAGGCTTGGTGGTGCCGGAATGCTGCACGATGAAACTGAAGATCAGCTCGCCCTCGCGCCCCGCGTCACAGGCGTTGATCAGGCCGGTGACGTCCTTGCGCTTGATGAGGCGGGTGAGCAGCTTGAGCCGGTCTTCGGTCTTCTCGATGGGGTTGAGCGCGAAATGCGGCGGAATCACCGGCAGGTGCGCAAACGACCACTTGCCGCGCTTGACCTCGAACTCGGCCGGCACGGTGAGCTCGAGCAGATGCCCGACCGCCGACGAGAGCACGTAGTGCTCCGACTCGAAGTAATCTTTTTCTTTGGTGAAGCCACCGATGGAGCGGGCGATGTCCGCCGCAACCGATGGTTTTTCCGCGATGATCAGTTGCTTGCTCATGCCCGTGGTGCGACCGAAGACGCCTGACTCTGGTTATGGGGGAGCGGCGCATCATACGAAAGGCTGCGCCGGGCTTGCAAGCGGGGGGCCGGCTAATGCAGGACGATGGCCTCGATGTCGTCCTCGGGCTCGTCGGCGTCGTTGAGGAGTTCGTCGAGGATCAGGCCATTGATCGGCCTGTCCTGCTGCCACAGGACCATCAGCACGATGACCTTCAGGTTCTCGAGTTCGATCTCGGTCTCGCCCAGCGCCAGCGCGCGTTCGACGATCATCTCGCGGCAGGCCGCATCGAGGATGCCGGAGTTTTCGAGGAACTGCAGGAAGCCACGGCACTCGACGCCCAGGCGCAGCAGCTCGTCCTGGGCATAAATGCGCAGCGAACCGGGGCGCGCGCAGTGGGACGGGCTTTCGCCGTCGGACATCTGGCGCAGGCCCGACAGCCATTCGAGGGCATCGGCGATTTCTTCTTCCTCGAAACCCGCGGCGGTGAGCTTGCGCGCCAGTTGTGCGGGCTCGGGGCACGCATCGGCGTGGACGTAGTTCTCGAAGAGGTAAACGAGGATGTCGAACATGGCTCGGGGCCTGGGGCCGGTCGATTTCAGAGGCGCTGGAGACGCCCGCCGGGCAGGCGCGACACCCGTCCGTCAAGCTCCAGCGCAAGCAGAATGGCGTAGAGCGCTTCCGCCGTCAAGTTGGTGCGCTGCACCAGGGCATCCATATCAACCGGGTCGTGCCCCATTGCACGTATCACCTGCGCCTCGTCACCCTCGTCGTCGACGGGCGCCGAATCAAGCTGCGGTGCGGCTTCGCGTGGCGCGAGCCGTAATTCATCGAGTATATCGACGGCGGTCTCGACGAGCTTGGCGCCGTCGCGGATCAGCTGGTGACACCCCCGCGCGACCGGCGAATGGATCGAGCCGGGGATCGCGAAGACCTCGCGCCCACAGTCGGTGGCCAGCCGCGCGGTGATCAGCGAACCGCTCTTCAAGGCCGCCTCGACCACCAGCACCCCCTGGGCCAGCCCAGCGATGAGGCGGTTGCGGCGCGGGAAGTTGTGGGCCAGCGGGCCGATGCCGAGGGGAAACTCGCTGACGATCACCCCTGCCTCGGCGATCTGCCGGGCCAGCGCGGCGTTACGCGCCGGGTAGATGCGGTCGGCGCCGGTGCCGATGACGGCCACCGTGGAGCCTGGCCCGGCCAGGCCGCCCCGGTGGGCAGCGGCGTCGATGCCCAGCGCCAGGCCGCTGACGATGCACAGCCCGGCCTCCGACAGCGCGCGGGAGAAGGACTCGGCGTTGGCCTCGCCCTGGGGCGTGGCGTTGCGGGCCCCGACCACCGCCAGCGAAGGCCGCGACAACAGCGCCGCGTCGCCCTTCACGTACAACGCGACGGGCGGGTCGGGGATTTCGAGGAGCGCGGCGGGATAGGCTTCGTCGCCGAGGGTCAGCAGGCGGTTGCCCGGCTGGGACAGCCATTCGAGGGCGACTTCCACCGCTGGCGTGGCATCGTGCTCGAGCAGGGTGCGCGCTGCGGGGCCGCCGATGACCGCCGCAATCGCCGAATGCCCGGCGGCGTAGATGCCCTCGGGTGGGCCGAAGGCAGCCAGCAGCTGCCGCTGCTGGCCGGGCCCGACACCCGGGGTGAGGATCAGGCGCAGCCAGGGCGCCAGGGGGTCGCTGGACGGCAAGGCGAACGGGCTGGACGCGTCAGGGTTTGCGGACGCTGTCGGCCACCGTCACCGGCCCGACGCTCTCCATCACCAACCCGTAGGAGATGCGCTCGAAGACACGGAAGACGAAGACGAGGCCGTAGCGCTGCTCGGGCAGCTGGAACTGCTGCGGCGCCCCCACGTCGTCTTCGCGATAGACGGTCTTGCCCCGGTTGCGATGGAGCGACAGCACATGCCCGACTTCGACGCCCTCGCGCTTGCCGAGGCTGAGGGACACCACGTTGTAGCGGCCCGTTTCGGCCACGCCATTGACGACGGACACGACACGGCCGTCCAGATCCTGGTCGGGCGCGTGGGGCACGTAACTGAACAGCTCGGGCCGGCCGGCCGGCAGCAGGCGGTCGCCCTTGCCGATTTCCTGCTTGGAGCTGCTCACCACGAGGCCGGCGGGAATCTGCACCTTGCCATCATCGGCCTTGGCTGCGGCATCGTCGGGAGACAGCACGCCCGCCTCGGAGCTGACCCGCGCCTGACCAAGGTAGGTGGCTTCATAGCCGAGGACCTCGCCGGTCACCGGGTCACGGAGGGGCTTGGCCTTGCGGTAGATGTTCCAGGTGGGCACGCCCGGGGTGATGCGGGTGGCGAAGATGGTATCGCCGGCACTGGTGAACACCCGACCTTCCTGGGTCGCGACGATGATCCCGGCGCCGTTGTCCTCTTGGTCGCTCACCACCAGCGGCTCGGTGAGGAAGGGCGCGATGGCGCGCACCGGAATACTCTGGATCGCCGCCTTGGCGGGTTCGGAATACACCTGCGGGAAGCGCTTTTCGTAGAGCGCCCGATTGCTGCCGCCCTGGCCGATGCGCCGCCCCAGGCTGAGGGTCGGCCCCCGGCGGTCGAGGAAGATCATCTGGCCCGGGTAGATCAGGTGCGGGTTGCGGATCTGCTCGCGGTTGAGGCGCCAGACTTCGGGCCAGCGCCAGGGTTCCTTGAGGAACTTGCCGGAAATACCCCACAGGGTATCGCCGGGCACGACTTCATGGCTATCGGGCGCGCCATCGGCAATCTGGATGGGGCCGGCGGCCCCGGCAGCTGCAGGAACCAGAGCGGCGACGCCAATCAGGAGGGCGGATATAATGCGAATCATTGAAATTTTGCTCGCTTTCGAATTTCGCGCGCTTTCAGCGGTCTGATGTGCAGAGCCGGATGTTCGCCTCGACACGACGCGAGCATCCCAGATTTGGCTCAAAATTCTGCACGTAAAGTCTTAATCCGGCAATCTTTATGGCTCTCCTACCCATTCTCCGCTACCCCGACCCCCGCCTCCACACCCGCGCTACCCAAGTTGTCGAGGTGAACGACGAGATCCGCAAGCTGGTCAACGACATGGCCGAAACCATGTACGAAGCCCCCGGCATCGGCCTCGCGGCTACCCAGGTTGACGTGCACAAGCGCGTCGTCGTCATCGACGTCTCCGAGGACAAATCCGGCCTGCTGGCCCTGATCAACCCCGAGATCATCGCCCGTTCGGGCGAACAGGTGTGTGAAGAAGGCTGCCTGTCGGTGCCCGGCATCTACGACAAGGTCGCCCGCGCCGAGCAGGTGCGCGTGCGCGCCCTCAACCCAAAGGGCGAGACCATCGAGTTCGACGCCGACGGGCTGCTCGCCGTCTGCGTTCAGCACGAGCTCGACCACCTCGACGGCAAGGTCTTCGTCGAATACCTGTCCCAGCTCAAACAGACCCGCATAAAGGGCAAACTGGCCAAGAAGGCCCGGATCACCGCCTGATGAAAGTCGCCTTCGCCGGAACCCCCGAATTCGCCGCTGCCGCCCTCGAGGCCATCCTCGCCGCCGGCTTCGACGTCCCCCTCGTCCTCACCCAGCCCGATCGCCCGGCCGGCCGCGGCATGCAGCTGCAGCCCAGCCCGGTGAAGCGGGTCGCGCTGGCCGCCGGCATCCCGGTGCATCAGCCCGAAAAACTGCGCACGCCCGAGCAGCAGGCGCCGCTGGCGGCCGTGCAGGCCGACGTGCTGGTGGTGGCCGCCTACGGCATCATCCTGCCCCAGGCCGTTCTCGACCTGCCGCGCCACGGCTGCCTCAACATCCACGCCTCGCTGCTGCCGCGCTGGCGCGGTGCCGCCCCCATCCACCGGGCGATCCAGGCCGGGGACGCGGCGACCGGCATCACCATCATGCAGATGGATGCCGGCCTCGACACCGGGCCGATGCTGCTGTCCCGCGCCGAAGCCATCCACGCCGACGACACCACCGGCAGCCTCCACGACCGCCTCGCCCAGCTGGGCGCCGACATGATCGTCGAGGCGCTGCGGGCGCTGCCGGGCGGCCTCACCGCCACGCCCCAGCCCGCCGACGGCGTGACCTACGCCGCCAAGATCGGCAAGACCGAGGCCAGCGTCGACTGGAACCGCCCGGCCGCCGAGCTCGAGCGCGCCATCCGCGCCTTCAACCCCTTCCCCGGGGCCGTCGCCACGCTGCAGCAAACACCCGTCAAGCTGTGGCGGGCGCGGGCCATCGACGCCGCCGGCACGCCGGGCGAAGTGCTGTTGGCCGAGGGCGCCGGCGTGATCGTCGCCTGCGGCGAAGGCGCGCTGTGCATCACCGAGCTGCAAAAGCCGGGCGGCAAGCGCCTGCCCGCCGCCGAGTTCCTGCGCGGCATGCCGATCGCCGCGGGCAGCCGATTCGACTGAAAACCTTGCCGGCCGATTGAATTTTCTGCGGCCGGCATCATCTAAACGTCGGTTCCCCACTTAGCATCCCGAAAGGATGGATAGTCAAAAATGTTAGGCAACTGGCTGAAAACCTCGATCCTGATGGCCGGCATCATCGCCCTCTTTGGCGCGATCGGGATGATGCTGGGCGGCAAGCAGGGCATGCTGCTGGCGCTGGTCTTCGGCGGCGCGATGAACATCTTCGCCTACTGGAATTCCGACAAGATGGTGCTGCGCATGTACAACGCGCAGCAGGTCGACGAGACCTCCTCGCCCTACCTCTACAACATGGTGCGCGAGCTCGCCGGCCGGGCTCAGCTGCCGATGCCCAAGGTCTACATCATCCACGAAGACCAGCCCAACGCCTTCGCCACCGGCCGCAACCCCGAGAACGCCGCCGTCGCGGCCACCACCGGCATCCTGCAGATGCTCTCCGAGCGCGAGCTGCGCGGCGTGATGGCCCACGAACTCGCCCACGTGAAGCACCGCGACATCCTGATCTCGACGATCTCGGCCACCATGGCCGGTGCCATCTCGGCGCTGGCCAACTTCGCGATGTTCTTCAGCGGTCGCGACGAGGAAGGCCGCCCGACCAACATGATCGCCTCGATCGCCGTGTCCCTGCTCGCTCCGCTGGCAGCCAGCCTGATCCAGATGGCGATCTCCCGCGCCCGCGAGTTCGAGGCCGACCGGGGCGGCGCCGAGATCGCCGGCGACCCGCACGCCCTGGCCGACGCGCTGATGAAGATCGACGCCTTCGCCCGCGGCATCCCGATGCCGACCGCCGAAGCCCACCCGGAAACCGGCCAGATGATGATCATGAACCCGCTCTCCGGCGGCGGCCTGCGCGGGCTCTTCAGCACCCACCCGGCCACTGAAGAACGCGTCGCACGGCTGCGCGCCCTGGCGGGCGGCAGGCGCTGAAGCGCCCGTAACCCCGGATACCCAGATGCAAAACCCGGCCGCGGCCGGGTTTTTCATATCGTTCTCCCAAGGAAACGCAGGGCCTCCCCACGTCTCCTTGCCCCCCCACGGGGGATGGGTTCCCTGGGGGCGCTCAGCGAGGCCGCTCGAGGGGCAGCGTGACCCGGAAACAGGTGCCCCGGCCAAGCCGGCTGCGCACGACGATGCGGCCACCATGGCTGGCGACGAAGCGATAGGCCGAAGACAGGCCCAGCCCGCGCCCCTGCCCCACCGGCCGGGTCGTGAAAAAGGGCTCGAAAACCCGGGCGCAGGTGGCTTCGTCCATGCCGCAGCCGTTGTCCTCCACCTCGATCACCAGTTCGCCATCGTGCTCCCGCGCCCGCAGGATGATGCGGCCAGGACCGCTGCCCAGGGCCTGGGCGGCGTTGTGGAGCAAGGCCTCCAGGGCGCTGCTGAGCAGCGCGGCATTGACCTCGAGCACCGGCAGGGTGCCATAGTCGCGCTCCAGCACCTGGCCGGGCTGACGGCTGTCTGCCGTCGCTGCGACCACCCCGTCGAGAAGCTGGGCCATCGGCACCGGAGCGAACTCCAGCGGCCCCGGGCTGGCCAGGCCCTGCAACACCTGGACGATATCGCCGACCCGCTGCAGCCCCCCGGTGCTCTCCTCGAGCAGGCCCGGCAGGTCGGCCGCCACGTAGTCCAGGTCGGCCGCCCCCCGCAAGGCCTTCCAGGCGCCGCCCTGCCCGCCGGCCTCGGCCAGCCGGCCGGCCTCCTCGGTCAGGGCGAGCAGACGCCTGGCGTATTGATGGAGCGTCCGCAGGTTGGCGGTGATGAAGCCCAGCGGGTTGTTGATTTCATGGGCGACGCCGGCGGCCAGCTGCCCCACCACGGCAAGACGGTCGGCCTCGTGGAGGCGCCGCTGGGCCGCGAGCAGATCGCGGTTGGCGGCGGTCAGGGCCGCGGTGCGTTCGGCGACCCGGGCCTCGAGGCTGGCGTTGATGTTCTGCAGCTCCTTGTTGCGCTCGGCCACCAGCCCGAGCAGGCTGCGCACCGCAGCGATCAGGGCGGTGCTGCCCGGGTCGCGGCTCTGGGCCTGGTCGGCGACGAAGGCTTGCGCTGGCGAGGCGCCGGCCGCCACGGCGCGCAGCTGACGCGCCATGCTCTGGTCAGTGTCCAGGATATGGAAGCTCAGCCAGCTGGTCACGAAGTTGTACAGCCCCGGCAGCGCCCCCATCGGGTCGGCGGTGCCACGCATCGCCTCGACCTGGGTGACGAAATCAGCGTGCGCCTTGCGATGGGCCCCGATGTGCCGCGGGTCCAGCCCGGCCCGCTCCATCAGGGCCTCCTCGGTCGCAAAGTGATGTACTGCATAGCGGGCCAGCCCGTCGAGGGAATGGGAGAGCTCGTCCGGCCGGATCGGGACACCGCTGATGGCACGGCCGGCGAGGGCATTGATGAAGTCCACCAGCTTGTGGTGCTGCCCATCGACATCATCGAAGCCGGTTTCAAAGTAGTCGGCCCACACAAAGGGGTTGATGGCCGGGGCGCTCATGGGCAGCCCTCCGCGGCCAGGCGCTCGCGCAGGGCCCCGATGAGAGCCTTGGTGCTCCCGGCCAGGGCCTCGACGGTCGCCGCCAGCCCGGCCGCATCCCGCTGCCCACGCACCGTGGCGCAGACTTCGGCGGACAGCTCGAAGACCCGGACCGCGCCGATGTTGCCGGCCGAGCCCTTGAGCGAATGCGCCAGCTGTTCGAGCTCCTTGAGGCGCCCGTCGGCCAGACAGGCGAGGAGGCCGTCGGCCACGTCGGCCTGGGAGCTCAGGAAAACCCCGAGGATGCGCAGGTAGATCGGCCACTTGCCCCGCACGATGGCCACGCCCCGGGCTGGATCGAAACCGTCGATACCCGCCAGCCGGGCGGTCCAGTCGATGTCGCTGCCGGGCGCCGGGGCTGCCGGCGGCGCAGGAGGCGGCTCGGGGGGCGGTGCCGGATCGTCAGCGGTGAGCCAGCGGAAGAGCACGCGCTGCAGCGCCTCGGGCGCCACCGGCTTGGTGATGAAGTCGTTCATGCCGGCTGCGAGACAGGCGGCCTTGTCCTCGTCGAAGACGTTGGCGGTCATGGCCAGGATGGGGATGTCGGCGTGGCCAGGCAGACGGCGGATCTGCCGGGTCGCCTCGAGGCCGTCCATGACCGGCATCTGCATGTCCATCAGGATCAAGTCGTAATCGCCCCGGGCTGCGCGCTCGACGGCTTCCTTGCCGTTGTTGGCCAGGTCGATGGCGAGCCCGAGATCGGTCAGCATGTCCACGGCGACCTCCTGATTGAGTGGATTGTCCTCGACCAGCAGCACCTGGGCGCCCGCCAGCTGGCCGGCGGCCGAGGCCATGATCTCGACCGGCGCATCGGGCTCGGCCGCCGGCAGCGCAACGCCGGGCCGCTTCTGGAGGCGTGCGGTGAACCAGAACACGCTGCCCCGGCCGGGCTCGCTCTGGGCCCCCGCCTCACCGCCCATCAGACTGGCCAGGTGCCGGGTCAGGGCCAGCCCCAGGCCCGTGCCGCCGTACTTGCGGGTGGTCGAGGCGTCGGCCTGTTCGAAGGACTGAAACAGGCGGCCGAGCTGTTCGGGCGCGATCCCGATGCCGCTGTCGCTCACCTCGAAGCGCACCAGCAGCGTATCGCCGGCGTCGTCCTCGACATGCGCGCGCAGGGTCACGGCACCGTGCTCGGTGAACTTCACCGCATTGCTCAGATAGTTGAGCAGGGCCTGGCGAAGGCGGGTCACGTCGCCCCGCAACACCGGCGGCAGGTCGCCGGTGTCGCTGCGGAAACCCAGCTTGCGGGCGACGATGCGGTCGTGGATGAGCGAATGGGTCTGGCTGAACAGCACCTCGGGGGAGAAATCGACGGCATCCAGGTGCAGCTTGCCCGCCTCGATCTTCGAGATGTCGAGGATGTCGTTGATGATCGCCAGCAGATGGGCGCCGGCATGGCGGATACGCGCCAGGCGGTCCTGCTGGCCGGCTTCGAGGCGGCTGCGCTCGAGCAGCCGCGCCTGGCCCAGGATGGCGTTCATCGGCGTGCGGATCTCGTGGCTCATGTTGGCCAGGAAGGCGCTCTTGGCGCGGCTCGCCGCCTCGGCCCGCTGGCTGACTTCGGCCAGCTGGGCGGTGCGCTCGGCGACGAGCTCCTCGAGATGGTGATGGTAATGGGCCAGCTGGGCATCGAGCTGGCGGATCTCGGTGATGTCGAAAAAGGTGGCCAGCAGGCTGTCGTCCACGGGGATGCCGGACGCCATCAGGGTTCGCTCGGTGCCATCCCGGCTGACCACCCTCAACTCACGGGGCTCGACGGGCCGGCCGCTGCGGCGGGCCTGGTCCATCGACTGCGCCCACACGTCCTGGGCCCACCTGCGGTATTCCGGGTCGGGCACGGCCCGCTCCCACAGGGCATCGGTCGTGGGAAGATCTGCGGGTACATAGCCGAGAGCGTCGACGAAGCTGCGGTTCACGTCGCCGATCCGGCCGTCGGCCATGATGTAAACAAAGGGCACCGGGGCCAGATCGAACAGCTTGCGGAAGCGCGCCTCACTGGCCCGGAGCGCCGACTCCTCGTTGTGGCGGCCGATGGCGATGGCGGCCACGTCGGTGGCCAGCCGAACCTGCTCGAGGTGCGCCGGCGTGGGCCGGGAAACCCGCGGCGGGTAGAGGGCCAGGGTTCCCCGCACCCGCCCTTCCCGGCTCAGGATCGGGAACGACCAGCAGGCGCACAGGCCATAGGCGGCGGCCAGCGTCACATAGGGCGCCCACAGGGGGTGCCGGGCGATGTCCTCGACGATCACCGCCTTGCCGATGGCGGCCGCGGTTCCGCAGGACCCAACCCCCTCCCCGATGGCGATCCCGTCGATGGCCCGGACATAGCCCTCCGGCAAGGTGGGGGCGGCACCATGCCGCAGGTGGAGGCCGTCGGCGTCGAGCAGCAGGATGGACGCGCACATGCCCGGCAGCAGCGCCTCCAGGCCGCGGGCGAGCTTGTCTAGGGTGGCCGACAGGCTCGCCCCGGAGGCCACCATCTCCAGCACCTGACGCTGGTTCTCGAGGGACTGCTCGACCTTCTTGTGCTCGGTGACGTCGGTCATCACGCCAAACACCTCGACCTCGCCCCCCGCGCCCACCCCGCCTATCCGCACCTCGTCGCGCAGCCACACGTAGTGCCCGTCGCGGTGGGCGAAGCGGTATTCCGAGAAAACCTGGCTGCTGGCGAGGATTTCGCCCGGGACACGCAGGGTCCGGGACACGTCGTCGGGGTGCACGTGGTCCACCCACCAGTTGGCCGCCAGCATTTCGGTGGGGGTATAGCCGAGGATGCGCTGGACGTTTTCGCTGACGGTCGTCGGCACCCGCTGACCGCCGACCTGACGCAGCGAATAGAGGATGGTCGGGCTGGCCTCGACCAGCCGGCCCAGCTGCCCCTCCGCGACCCGCTGACGGCGCTGGGCCTCGTCGCGCTCGCCACGGTCACGCAGGGCGCGCAGCCCGAAGGACAGGTCGCTGCACAGCTCTTCGAGGAGGCGCATCTCTTCGTCGTCGAAGGCGTCCGGCTCGACCGAATACACATTGAGGGCACCGAAGCAGGTGCCCGAGCCGTCCACCAGCGGCAGCGCACAGGACGAGGCATAGCCCCGGCCGGCGGCGGCGTCCCGCCACGGCGCGCAGGCCGGATCAGCCTGGATGTCGCGGCAGCGGACCGGACGACGCTCACGGATGGCGGTACCGGTGGGGCCCTGGCCGGATTCATCGTCGGCCCACGAAACCTGCAGCCCGTCCAGATAATCCGGGGCAAAACCAGCACTGGCCACCGGCCGCACCGAGCGCCCCGGGCCGTTTTCTGCGAGGCCGAACCAGGCCATCCGATATTCACCCAGCTCCACCATCAGCCGGCACACATCCTGCATCAGGCTCATTTCGTCGCCGGCCCGCGCCAGCAGCTGGCTGCATTCGCCGACGGTGCGCAGCGCACGATTGGCGCGCTTGAGGCTCTGTTCGACCCGCTTGCGCTCGGTGATGTCGCTCCAGATGACCGAGAGATAATGCGCCTCACCGCGAATCCTGATGCCCCGGGCGCTGATCCGCACATCACAGACCTGACCGCTGTGGTGCCGCAGGCGGCTTTCGAGGACGAGCCCGGCCGGCGTGTTCATCTGCGCCAGCCGCTCGCCGAGCACCGCATCGTCCAGCAGGCAGTCGATCTCGCGGACCGACAGCCGGGCAAACTCGGCGCGGCTATAGCCCAGATTGCGATGGGCCGCCTCGTTGAACTCGACGAACTGCCCCGTTCGCGCATCCACCACGGCGATCGAATCTCCCGCCTGGCCGACGATGCTCGAAAAGATCTCCTCGCGGTCGCGCAAGGCGGCCTGCATCGCCCGCGTCTCGGTGACGTCCCGCGCCACCGCCAGCACACCGATCAGGCGGCCGTTGTCGTCGACCATCGGGGTCCTGATCACCTCGAGCTGCTCCCAGTGCCCGTCGGCGGCGAAGACCACCTCCATCTCGCTACGCACCGCACAGCCCGCATGGATGGCCGCCAGATCACCGCCCCGGAAGCCATCGGCCTCCGGCCAGCTGAAGAAATCGTAGTCCGTCTTGCCAACCAGCTGCGCCTCGGGCACCCCCACCAGCGCTTCGACGCGGGTGTTGCAGGCGATGTAGACCCCATCCGGATCCTTCAGCCAGACGAGATCGGGCAAGGTCCGGACCATCGCCTTGAGAAAATTGCGTTCGGCCTCGACAGCCAGCGCCGCGCCGAACAGGCGGGCTCGCTGCACCTCCGGCAGCGCCTCGGTGCTGGCGATCCGCTCCAGCCCGGGCAGGTCGAGCAGCCACTGGCGCCCGAGCACACCCTGCAGGCGGCCGTCCGGGCCCACCAGCGGCAGGTGGCGGATACGCTTCTCGCTCATCAGGCTCACCGCATCGGCCAGGCGGCCGCCCGCAGCAGCCTGCACCACCGGCGTCGTCATCACCTGGGCAACCGTGACGCCCGCGAGATCGGCCCGCGCCTGCAGCCGCAGCACATCCGTGTCGGTCAGGATGCCCACGGGCCGGCCGTCCTCGACCGCCACCACGCACGACGCCCCTCCGCCATCCATTCTCCGGAGGGCCTCGGCGACAGGCAAAGCCGGCGACACCGCCACCAGCTCCACATGCATGTATTCGGCAAGCCGTTGCTCGGCGCTCTGACCAGCAGGATTAGACGAAGGAGACATTGACCATGGACCCGCTCGATCACCATCACAGATTGCACACTTACGGAACTCGCACCTTCAGCCCCGGAAACCCCCACCCACACCCGCTTCCGCTGCAGCCGAATACCGTACTTCGGATTATCCAGAAAACAGGCCCTACCCGGGCCCGGCTGGAGAAAGCCACCGGGCGATCACCACAGCAGAGAGCCAGCGTCCTCGCGGCGCTCCGGTTGGCGGAAAGCGGCCGACCGCCGTCTGACCTTCACTTTTTAACGGCGGCACGGCGCCGGTATTGAGCCCCCCATGAAACGTACGGCCCGAACTCCCGCCATCGGACTGCCGGCAACGCCCCCAGAGCGCTCTTCAAAATACGGTAAGCCGTTGTAAAAGCGTTGATTTTCGCCTCAACCGGGGTGCGCAGCGCTGTATTTTTGCAGCGCAAGGCCGTATTATTCGGCTCCCCCGATCCACCTTCCCCGGTTTCCCAATGCTTCACCCCACCCGATTCGACGTGATCGTTGTCGGCGGCGGCCATGCCGGCACCGAAGCTGCTCTCGCCGCAGCACGGGCCGGATGCTCCACCCTGCTGCTCACCCACAACATCGAAACCCTCGGCCAGATGAGCTGCAACCCGTCCATCGGCGGCATCGGCAAGGGGCATCTGGTGAAGGAGGTCGACGCCCTCGGCGGCGCCATGGCTGCGGCCACCGACGAAGGCGGCATCCAGTTCCGCATCCTCAACGCCAGCAAGGGCCCGGCCGTGCGTGCCACCCGCGCCCAGGCCGACCGGGTGCTGTACAAGGCCGCGATCCGCCGCCGCCTCGAGAACCAGCCCAACCTGCAGATCTTCCAGCAGGCCGTGGACGACCTCACCGTGGTGGGCGACCGGGTCACCGGCGTCGTCACCCAGATCGGCCTGCGCTTCGAGGCGCCCGCAGTGGTGCTCACCGCCGGCACCTTCCTCAACGGGCTGATCCACGTCGGGATGCAGAACTACTCCGCCGGCCGCGCCGGCGACCCGCCGGCGATCAGCCTCGGCCAGCGCCTCAAGGAGCTCGCGCTGCCCCAGGGCCGCCTCAAAACCGGCACGCCGCCGCGCCTCGACGCCCGCACCATCGACTTCTCGGTGATGCAGGAACAGCCCGGCGACGACCCGGTGCCGGTGTTCAGCTTCCTCGGCAAGGCCAGCCAGCACCCGCGCCAGCTGCCGTGCTGGATCACCAGCACCAACAGCCGCACCCACGACATCATCCGCGCCAACCTCGACCGCTCGCCGATGTACGCCGGCGTGATCGAAGGCGTCGGCCCGCGCTACTGCCCGAGCATCGAAGACAAGATCCACCGCTTCGCCGACAAGGACAGCCACCACGTCTTCCTCGAGCCCGAAGGCCTCGACACCCACGAGATCTATCCCAACGGGATCTCCACCAGCCTGCCCTTTGACGTCCAGCTCGACATCGTGCGCTCCATCAAGGGCCTCGAGAACTGCCACATCCTGCGCCCCGGCTACGCCATCGAGTACGACTACTTCGACCCGCGCAAGCTCAAGTCCAGCCTCGAGACCAAGTCGATCGGTGGCCTGTTCTTCGCCGGCCAGATCAACGGCACCACCGGCTACGAAGAAGCTGCCGCCCAGGGCCTGCTGGCCGGCATCAACGCCGCGCTGCAGGTGCAGGGCCGCGAGCCCTGGTGCCCGCGCCGCGACGAGGCCTACCTCGGCGTGCTGGTGGACGACCTCATCACCCGCGGCGTCTCCGAGCCCTACCGGATGTTCACCTCCCGCGCCGAATACCGCCTCAGCCTGCGCGAGGACAACGCTGACCTGCGCCTCACCGAAATCGGCCGCGGCCTCGGCCTGGTGGACGACGAACGCTGGGCCGCCTTCTGCACCAAGCGCGAGGCCATCGAGCGCGAATCCGCCCGCCTGCGCGCCACCTGGGCGACCCCGGCCAAGGTTCCGGCGGAAGCCGCCGAGGCCGTGCTCGGCAAGAGCATCGAGCGCGAATACAGCTACTTCGACCTGCTGCGCCGCCCCAACGTGAGCTACGCCGCGCTGATGACCCTGCCCGGCGCCCCCGAAGCCCCCGAGACCGACCCGCAGGTGGTCGAGCAGCTCGAGATCGCCGCCAAGTACCAGGGCTACATCGACCGCCAGCAGGACGAAGTCGCCCGCCACGCCGGCGCCGAGAACACCCGCCTGCCCGCCGACCTCGACTACACCACCGTGCGCGGCCTCTCCAAAGAGGTGCAGGGCCGCCTCAACCAGCACAAGCCCGAGACCATCGGCCAGGCCAGCCGCATCCAGGGCATCACCCCCGCCGCCATCTCGCTGCTGCTGGTGTGGCTCAAGCGCGGCGAGCTGGCCCGCGGCACGGAGCACAAGCCCGAATGAACCTGCAAGACGCCCTCTCCAGCGGCATCCAGGCCCTCGGCCTCGATCTGCCCGCCGACACGCCCGAGCGCCTCGACGCCTTCGCCCGGCTGCTGATCAAGTGGAACAAGGTCTATAACCTCACCGCCATCCGCGACGAAGGCCAGGTGCTCACCCACCACCTGCTCGATTCGCTGTCGGCGCTGCCGGCCCTGGCCGGCATCAAGCGGCTGGTGGATGTAGGCTCCGGCGGCGGCCTGCCCGGCGTCGTGCTGGCCATCGCCCGGCCCGACCTGCAGGTCGACTCCGTCGAGACCGTGCAAAAGAAGGCCAGCTTCCAGAACCAGGCCCGCATCGAGCTCAAGCTGCCCAACTTCCGCGCCCACCACGCGCGCATCGAAAACTGGCAGCCCGCCTACGCCCCCGAGGCGCCGGACGGCATCATCTCCCGCGCCTTTGCCGACCTGGCCGACTTCGTCGCCCTAACCGCCCACCTGGCCGGCCCCGACACCCGCATCCTCGCCATGAAAGGCATCTACCCCGCCGACGAAATCGCCCGCATCCCGGCCGGCTTCGCGCTGGAGCAGAGCATCGAACTGGCCGTGCCCGGCCTTGACGCCGAGCGTCACCTCCTCATCGTGAAACGAACCTGACATGGCCCGCATTTTCTGCATCGCCAACCAGAAGGGTGGCGTCGGCAAGACGACCACCTGCGTGAACCTCGCCGCCGGCCTCGCCACCGCCGGCCAGCGCGTGCTGCTCATCGACCTCGACCCCCAGGGCAACGCGACCATGGGCAGCGGCATCGACAAGCGCGGCCTCAGCCAGTCGGTGTATCACCTGCTGGTCGGCCTGTGCACCGTGGCCGAAGCCCGCGTGCGCTCCGAGACCGGCAACTACGACCTGATCCCCGCCAACCGTGACCTGGCCGGCGCCGAGATCGAACTGGTCGGCCTCGACCGCCGCGAAAACCGCCTGCGCGACGCCCTCGCCCTGCACGCCGGCGAATACGACTTCATCCTGATCGACTGCCCGCCCTCGCTGTCGCTGCTCACCCTCAACGGCCTGTGCTCCGCCCACGGCGTGATCATCCCGATGCAGTGCGAGTACTACGCCCTCGAAGGCCTGTCCGACCTGGTCAACTCGATCAAGAAGGTGCACGCCAACCTCAACCGCGACCTCTCCATCATCGGCCTGCTGCGGGTCATGTTCGATCCCCGCGTCACGCTCCAGCAGCAGGTTTCGGCCCAGCTCGAGGCGCACTTCGGCGACAAGGTCTTCAAGGCCGTGGTGCCGCGCAACGTGCGCCTGGCCGAAGCGCCCAGCCACGGCATCCCCGGCGTGGTCTTCGACCGCAGCGCCAAGGGCGCCCAGGCCTACCTGGCCTTCGCCAAAGAGATGATCGAACGGGTCAAGACCCTCTGATGCAACGACACACCCCTGACAGCGGCGCCACCGGATCGCCGCATCACCCGGCGAATCCCTGAGAGCGAACATGGCACCTCCCAAACTCAAAGGCCTCGGCCGTGGCCTCGACGCCCTCCTCGCCGCCAACAACGACGACGGCGACAGCTCCGGGGGCGAACTGCAGACCCTGCCCGCCACCGAGCTGCAGCCGGGCCGATACCAGCCCCGTACCCGCATGGACCCGGGCTCCCTCGAAGAGCTCGCCGCCTCGATCAAGACCCAGGGCGTGATGCAGCCGATCCTGGTGCGGCGCCTGGAAGGGCCCCAGGGCGGGCTCTTCGACGCAAAGCGCTACGAAATCATCGCCGGCGAACGCCGCTGGCGTGCCGCCCAGATCGCCGGCCTCGCCGAGGTGCCCTGCCTGGTGCGGGACATCCCCGACGAGGCGGCGCTGGCGATGTCCCTCATCGAGAACATCCAGCGGGAAGACCTCAACCCCCTCGAAGAGGCCGGCGGCATCCAGCGCCTCATCGACGAGTTCGGCATGACCCACCAGCAGGCCGCCGAGGCCGTCGGGCGCTCCCGCCCGGCTGCCTCCAACCTGCTGCGTCTGCTGCAGCTGGCCGCACCGGTGCAGGAGCTGCTGATGGCGGGCGACATCGACATGGGCCACGCCCGGGCGCTGCTGCCCCTCGACGGCGCCACCCAGATCGGCCTGGCCAACCTGATCGCCGCCCGCGGGCTGTCGGTGCGTGAAGCCGAGCGCCTCGCCCAGCAGGCGCTCAACCCCAAGTCCAAGCTGCCGACCCCGCAACCGAGCCGGGACATCCTGCGCCTCGAAGAGGAAATCGCCGACCGCCTCGGCGCGACGGTGAAGATCAAGGCCAACAAGAAAGGCGCCGGCGCCGTCACCATCCAGTTCGGTGACCTGGACCAGCTCGAAGGCCTGCTAGAGAAACTGCGCTGAACCTGACTACATCGGGTATTCAAGCGTTCATCGCGGAGCCGGGAAGCGGTCGACGGCCGTTTCCCGGCGAGCCCTCGACTCGGCAACGACGCATGTCGGGCGTTACGAAAACACCACGCCGCCCCCCCAGCGGCGCATGAATACGAGCTACGGCACCGAGCTGCCTTGCGCCGTCGCGGGCACCCCGCCGGCAAAGCCGGGCCCTCACCAGACGAGCCGGCGGAAAGCCCGCATCCTGTGTCGGGCGAGTGGGTCAAGGGCACGATGGAGACACGATAGCGGGTGCTGAGGCAGCGCCTGGGTTTTACCGAAGGCGCTCGCTCATCGGCGACCTGGGTGGCCGAACCTCGGCAAGCCAAAAACAAAGGCTCTGCCCCAGCCATCCGCTGGCAATACTCCAAACCGGCCTGGCTCCCTGTCGGTGCGAATTCATTTGCGCACGGAGGCCAAAATAAAGGCCCCACCCCGGCTCTACCGACCAAGTGCGAATTTGTTCTCACCTGTAGCAGCATCGGGGCTGCAGCAAAGGCGGATAAAAACGTGTTTCGGAAAACGCCACGGGTAACAGCAACAGCGCCACGACAAAAAGCAAAAAAGCGCTGCGGCCATAAACCCGGCACACAACGCTTCCCAAGCCTGCCCGACAAGGCGTTTCGCAAGTCAATACCACCACAGCCACAGCCCGCAGGGCTTCCAGCGGAACTCTCAGCCTGGCTTCTTGGCCCCCTCACCTCCGGCAGGCTTTTCAAGCTGCCGGGCAAGCTCGCGCTTTGACGCCTGCCGCATAGCCCCCACCGTCTTCTCGTGGGCACCGGCCTTGCGCAGCAGCGCCGGCGCCACAAGGGGGTTTCGGGGCCTGCTCAGGCTGCCAGCCTTTCCTGGTCCTTTGTCGGGACCGCGGAAAACGAGCTTTTGACGGGTTCCGAGGGTTCGGTTTGCCATGAGGTCGGAGACTCCTCCTGAACATGATGGGCCGCTTCGGCAGCGAGCACCTCGGCAACCACGGCCGCTTCGGTGACACCGGAGATTTCGGCAAAACAACCATCCAGCGGGCAGTTACGCCCTGGCGGACATCCGTGCTCAAGCGCACATTGGCCCTGGGTCTGGTCGGTCAGCACCATTTCGCGAACGGCTTCGCAACGGCTGATGGGCGAATCGATGAAGCTCATGATCTTTCTCCTCGCGTGTTTATTTCACTATAGACGAGATGAGAAAAATTTCCTTGTTACCAGCATGGTTTTATGCTTTTCGCAAAAAAACAACATGCGTTGCACCCCTGCAACCCAACCCGCAAACCAGCCCACGCCGGGGCGTGGCCAGCCACGGCAAAAGGGTCAGCGCTGGACGACGAAAGGCTTGAGCTTGAGCGTCCCGGCGATCCGCTCGGCCATCGAACGAGCCTCGGCAGCCGACGGAAAGGGGCCGATATGGAGGCGGTACTTGCCCTCGGAGGACAGCACCAGCACCGACTCGCGGAGCCACTTGAGCTCACTCTCGACGAAGACCTTGAAGGACTCTGCATTGGGCAGCGACGGGAAGGACCCCAGCTGCAAAAAGACCTGCGAACCACCGCGCTCGGGCTGCTTGCCGCCAGCGGCAGCGACGGTGGCCAAGGCGACAGGCACCACGGCCGGCTGAACGCTCGCCACCACGGGCAACTCGGGCTGCATCGGGCGCGGCACCTCGGCAGGGGCCGCCGCCGGAGCCGCTTGCTGACGTGCGGCTGCGATGGTCGGCTGCAGCGCCGGCCTGGCCTTGCGCACCGGCGGGATCGGGCGCGCCGGGTGGACCAGCGCCACGTCTTCAGGCAGCACCAGCGCCACCTCGACATTGGCCTGACCCTGGTCGGTATAACCGAGCTTGTAGGCTGCGGCGTAGGAGAGGTCGATGATGCGGCCCGGATGGAAGGGGCCGCGGTCATTCACCCGGACCACCGCCGAACGGCCATTATTGAGGTTGGTCACCCTCACGTAGCTGGGAATCGGCAGGCTCGGGTGGGCTGCGGTCATCGCGTACATGTCGTAGGTGTCGCCGCTGGAGGTCTTGCGGCCGTGGAACATCTTGCCATACCAGCTGGCGACACCCTTCTCACGGAACTGGCTGCCACTGCCCGGCAAGGTGGTCGGCAGCGCATACTCGCTCTTGTCGACGTTGTGGATCGGGCGCGGTGCGACGTCTGCGGCCGGTTCGTCCTCGGCGGCTTCGGGTTCGCCGTCGAACTTGAAGCGGCCGGCGGCCAACGCGGCCGGCGACGAGAGCTTGAGGCCGGAACGTGCGGAGGCTTCCGGCATCAGCGGCGCGGAATCAGTGGCAAGTGCGGAAGAAGGCGCCGAAAACGACAGGGCAGCCAGAAGGAGCGCCAGCAGGGAGCCGGCGCGACGGAACATCGCTACAGGGGGCATGACGCTCATTCCTGTTCGGGCGCGCGCAGCAAGACGCGCGCGGGTTCAGGTACCTACCCGGCGACGATGGCGCTGGATGCTCATCAGCATTCCAACACCAAGACACAGGGTAACGAGTGCAGTGCCACCGTAACTGACGAAGGGCAGCGGGACCCCGACAACGGGGAGGATTCCGCTCACCATGCCCATGTTTACGAACGCGTAAGTGAAGAAGATCAGCGTCAGTGCGCCGGCGAGGAGGCGCGAAAACAGGGTCGGGGCACCAGCGGCAATAAAAAGGCCGCGAAAAATCAACAATATATAGACTACAACAAGAAACAGGGCGCCGGCAAGCCCGAATTCCTCGGTGAGCACCGCAAAGATGAAGTCGGTATGCCGTTCGGGCAGAAAGTCGAGGTGCGTCTGGGTGCCCTTGCCCCAACCCTTGCCGAACACGCCGCCGGAGCCGATGGCGATGGTGGACTGGATGATGTGGAAGCCCTTGCCGAGGGGGTCGGAGGTGGGGTCGAGCAGGGTGCACACCCGGTGTTTCTGGTACTCCCGCAGGCCTGGCCAGTCGACGCCCGGCTGGCAGATCGTGTCGCCCATCGCCACGATGGCACCGATGCCGACGATGCCCACCACCGCGACCGGCAGGATCAGGCGCCAGGTGAGGCCGGCAAAAAACAGCACGTAAAAACCCGAGGCGGCCACCAGGATGGACGTGCCGAGGTCGGGCTGCTTGGCGATCAGCCCCACCGGCAGCAGCAGCAGCCCGGCGGCGATGAAGAAATCCCGCGCCCGCAGCATCCCCTCGCGGCTCTGGAAGTACCAGGCGAGGGTCAGCGGCATCGCGATCTTGAGCAGTTCGGACGGCTGGATGCGAGTCACGCCGATGTTGAGCCAGCGCCGGGCGCCCTTCGAGACATCGCCGAACAGCGCCACCGCGATCAGCAGCAGCACCCCGATCGCGTAGAGCGGCAGCGCCGCGCTCATCATGCGCGACGGCGGCGTCTTGGCGGCAATCCACATCACCGAGAAGGCGACGGCGGTATTCAGCGCGAGGGTGCCGAGGCGCTCTGGCGAGGCGCTCACCATGACCACCGCGGCGTAGCCGACGAGGATCAGGATCAGCAGGGTCAGCGGGCCGTCCAGCGGCGCCAGCAGGTAGTGCAGCCAGCGGCGGGGGTCGAGGCGCGAGTTCATTCGGCCGACTCCTCGGCCGCCGGATCTTCGGCCGCGATGCCCGCCGGCACCTTGCCGAGCAGGTAGTAGTCGAGCGCCTGGCGGGCGATGGGCGCGGCAGACTGGGCGCCGAAACCGCCGTTCTCCACCAGCACCGCCAGCGCGATGACCGGCTTGTCGGCCGGCGCGAAGGCGATGAACCACGAATGGTCGCGCAGGCGTTCGGCCACCCGGCCCTCCACGTACTTGCCGCCCTTCAGCGAATACACCTGAGCCGTACCCGTCTTGCCGCCCACCTCGTAGGGCGCGCCGGCGAAGGCCCGCGAGCCCGTGCCGGCCTTGTTCACGCCCACCATCGCCCGCTTGATGAGGTCGATGTGGGACTGCTTGAAGGGGATCGTGCGCAGGGGCTCAGGCTCGATCGTCCGCTTCTCACCGGTCTTGGCGTCGACCACATGGCGGGCGATGTGGGGCCGGTACAGCACACCGTTGTTCACCACCGCCCCCAGCGCCTGGGCCATCTGGAGGGGTGTGTAGGCGTTGTAGCCCTGGCCAATGCCCACCGAGATGGTCTCGCCGCCGAACCATTTTTGCTGCTCGGGGCGCTTGAAGCGGCGCTTCTTCCATTCGGGCGAGGGCAGCACGCCCTCCGCCTCGCCCGGCAGGTCGATGCCCGAGCGCTGGCCGAAGCCCAGCGGACGCATGAAGTTGGCGATCGATTCGATGCCCATGTCGTTGGCGAGAACGTAGTAATAAGTGTTGCACGACACCACGATGGACTTGTACATGTCGACGCCGCCATGGCCGCCGACCTTGTCGTCCATGAAGCGGTGGCCGCCGTAGTTGAAATAGCCGGGGTCGGCGAGGGTCTGGCCGGGCGTGCGCTTGCCGGTGGTGAGCGCCCCCAGGGCCATGAAGGGCTTGAAGGTGGAGCCCGGCGGGTAGGCGCTGTAGATGGCCCGGTTGAGGAGCGGCTTGTCCTGGTCGGTGTTGAGTTGGTCCCAGTCCTGGGGCGCGATGCCATCGACGAACAGGTTGGGGTCGAAGCTGGGGGTGGACACCAGCGCCAGCACCCCGCCGGTGGAAGGCTCTATCGCCACCAGCGCGCCGCGGCGGTTGCCGAAGGCCTTCTCGACGATCTCCTGGAGCTTGAGGTCGAGGGTCAGCACCACGTTGTTGCCCGGGATCGCCGGGGTGCGCCGCAGGAGGCGCACGGCGCGGCCGCCGGAGTCGACCTCGACCTCTTCGAAACCGGTGATCCCGTGCAGGTCGCGCTCGTAGCTCTTCTCGAGGCCTGACTTGCCGATGTGGTCGGTGCCCCGGTAGTTGGCGGAATCGTCGCTCTCCTCGATGCGCTCGAGGTCGCGGTCGTTGATGCGGCCGATATAGCCGATCACGTGGGAGGCGAAGCTGCCCATCGGATAGTCTCGAAACAGCCGCGCCTTCAGCTCGACGCCGGGAAAGCGGTAGCGCTGGGCGATGAAGCGGGCGACCTCTTCGTCGGAGAGCCGGTTGCGAATCGGCAGGGACTCGAAGCTCTTGCTCTCGTCCATCAGCTTCTTGAGGCGGCGCCGGTCTTTAGGCTGGATATCCACCAGCGTGGACAGCTCCTCGATGGTGGCGTCGAGGTCGGCAACCCGGGAGGGCGTGATCTCAAGCGTGTAGGCCGAGTAGTTGCGGGCCAGCACGGTGCCATGGCGGTCGGTGATCAGCCCGCGGTTGGGCACGATGGGCACCAGGGAGATGCGGTTGTCCTCGGCGCGCGTCGAGTAGTAGTCGTAGCGCATCACCTGCAGGTAGAAGAAGCGCGCCGCGAGCAGCCCGAAACACAGCAGCGCGACCACCCCGGCCACCGCCAGACGGCCGCGAAAACGGGCGAGCTCCTGCTCGGGCGTACGCATGACGGTCATGGGGGGCTAGATCGGCCGGTTCTCGTCCCGCGAGACGGGCTGATACTGGGGCAGCAGCAGCACGTAATGCAGCGGGATCCACAGCAGCGCGGCCACGAAGGCGCCAAAGAACATCCACCAGCCCGGAAACTCGGCGCCGGCCATCAGGCGCACCAGCACCATCACCACCTGGGACATGAATAGCAGCGGCAGCACATGCAGGGCCTGCTCGACCGGCGTGAACCACAGCACCCGGCGCGACAGCTCATTGGCCGCGTAAGCCAGCAGCACGTAGGAGAAGGCATGCTGGCCGAGGGCTGCCCCGACGCCGATGTCGGTCAGGAGGCCGAACGCGAAGCCCGCGCCGATACCGATCTTGAGGGGCTCGCGCACGCACCAGAAGGCCAGCACCAGGGCGACGAAATCCGGCACCGCCGGCAGATGGCCGGTGGGGATGTAGTTGAGGAACAGCGCGATGAAGAGGGTGAGGTAGACAAACCACATCTTCACCGGGAGCAGGATGCGGCTCGAGCGGTTGGTCGGTTGCACGGCTTACTCCTTGCCTGCCTTGGCCTTGCGGCCTTTGGCGCCCTTGCCCTTGTTGATCACCTCGGCCTCCGGCGGCCGCGGCGGCAGGTTTTCCCGGTGTCCCAGCACCAGCACGTGGCTGAACTGCTCGACCCCCGCGGCGGGCAGGCACGGGATGCGGGCGAAGGTCTGCGCCTGGTCGCGCTCGACCTTGGCCACCGTGGCCACCGGCAGCCCGGCCAGGAAGACGCCGTCGAGGCCCGAGGTGACGACCTTGTCGCCCGGCTGCACGTCGGCGTTGGCGGCCAGGTAGCGCAGCTCCATCAGCCCATTGCCTGAGCCGAACAGCACCGCCCGCAGGCCGCTGCGCACGATCATCACCGGGATCGCCTGGTCCTTGTCGGTGAGCAGCGTGAGCTCGGACTGCATCGGAAAGACGCGGGTGATCTGGCCGATCACGCCGGATTCGTCCACCACTGCCTGCCCAGCGGCGATGCCGGCCTGGTCGCCCTTGTCGAGGATGACCTTGCGCGAGAACGGGTCCTTGGCGGTGTACATGATCTCCGCCACCACCGACTTCACCGGCTGGCGCTCCCGCGCTTCCAGCAGGGCCCGCAGGTGGCGGTTTTCCTGCTCCAGCTGGTCGAGCCGCAGCAGGCGCTCGGCGCCTTGCAGCTGGCGGCTCTTCAGCTCCTTGTTCTCGATCTGCAAGCGCACCAGCGACGAAAAATAATTGGAGGCGTTGCGCACGAAATCCGCCGGCGTGGCGGCCGCCATCTGCAGCGGATAGGCGAGCACCGACAGGCCCTGGCGGAAGGCGTCGAGGTAGCGCAGGTTGAGGTCGGAGATCAGCAGCGCCAGCGAGACGATGACGAAGAAGACGAGCTTGGCCAGCGGAGCCGGCCCGCGCTTGAAGAAGGGAGGAGGCGAATGGCCGACCACGACTGGGCGGGATCAGGTCGCTCGACAAACGGCACGACCCGGGACATGCCCGGGTCGCTGACGCTCACGGTGGATCGGGAGATTCACGTGGGCGCCCGGCCGTTCAGCCGATGCTTATTCGCTGGTGAAGATGGAGCCGAGCTGGTCCATCTTTTCGAGGGCCATGCCAGAGCCGCGCACCACGCAGGTGAGGGGGTCGTCGGCAACGATCACCGGCAGGCCGGTTTCCTCCATCAGCAGGCGGTCGAGGTCACGCAGCAGCGCGCCGCCGCCGGTGAGCACCATGCCGCGCTCGGCGATGTCGGCGCCGAGTTCGGGCGGGGTCTGCTCGAGGGCGATCTTGACCGCCGAGACGATCTGGTTGAGCGGCTCGGTGAGGGCCTCGAGGATCTCGTTGGAGGAGATCGTGAAGGCGCGCGGGATGCCTTCGGCCAGGTTGCGGCCCTTGACTTCCATCTCCTGCACCTCGGAACCCGGGAAGGCCGAGCCGATGCCCTTTTTGATGGATTCGGCGGTGGTCTCGCCGATCAGCATGCCGTAGTTGCGGCGGATGTAATTGACGATGGCCTCGTCGAACTTGTCGCCACCGACGCGGATCGAGCCCGCATACACCATGCCGCCCAGCGAGATCACGCCCACCTCGGTGGTGCCGCCACCGATGTCGACGACCATCGAACCGGTCGCGTCGGCCACCGGCATGCCGGCACCGATCGCCGCGGCCATCGGCTCCTCGATCAGGTAAACATTGCTGGCGCCGGCGCCCAGGGCCGATTCGCGGATCGCCCGGCGCTCCACCTGGGTCGAGCCGCAGGGCACGCAGATGATGATGCGCGGGCTGGGCGAGAACAGGCGGGTGTCGTGGACCTTCTTGATGAACTGCTTGAGCATCTGCTCGGTCACGGTGAAGTCGGCGATCACGCCGTCTTTCATGGGTCGGATGGCCGTGATGTTGCCCGGCGTCTTGCCCAGCATCTGCTTGGCAGACATGCCCACCGCAAGAATGGTTTTCTTGGCGTTCGGCCCGCCTTCGGTGCGGATCGCCACCACGGAAGGTTCGTCGAGGACGATACCCTTGCCACGCACGTAGATCAGGGTGTTGGCGGTGCCGAGGTCGATAGCGAGATCGTTCGAAAAATAAGAGCGCAGAGAACCAAACATCGGAGAAAAATCCCGGAAAAACCGTTGAAAGGGTTGGGAATTGGGGCAACAGAATCGCTTATGATAACCTACAAACCTTTGTCGTTTAAGCAACTTTGTAAATTGCCATGTCACTTTCCCTCGATGAAGTCCGCCACATCGCCAAGCTCGCCCGTCTCGAACTCGCCCCCGGCGAACTCGAAGCCACGCAGGCCAAACTGAACGGGATTTTCAGCCTCATCGAGGAGATGCAGGCGGTCGACACCGACGGCGTCGAGCCCATGAGCCACCCCCAGGAGCTCGCCCAGCGCCTGCGCCCCGACGCGGTCACCGAAACCGACCGCCGCGCCGCCTTCCAGGCCGTCGCGCCGCAGACCGAGGCCGGGCTCTACCTGGTGCCCAAGGTCATCGAGTAAGCCGCCGCCCCGACCCCCGGCCCGGGCCCCACGGCCCGCGCCCCGTACCGCATTCATCGTCGCCCACGCCCATGATTGATTCCAGCCTCAAGGACATCGCCGCGGCCCTCCGCGCGAAAACCGTCTCCGCCGTCGAACTGGCCACCGACAGCCTCGCCCGCATCCAGGCCCGCGACGGGCAGATCAACGCCTTCGTCACCGTCGACGAGGGTGGCGCCCTGGCCGCCGCCCGCGCCGCCGACGCGCGCATCAAAGACGGCAGCGCCGGCCCGCTCACCGGCATCCCCCTCGCCCACAAGGACGTGTTCTGCACCGAAGGCGTGCTCACCACCTGCGGCTCGAAGATGCTCGCCAACTTCACCAGCCCCTACGACGCCCACGTGGTCAGCCTGCTCAAGGCCGCCGGCGCGGTGATGGTCGGCAAGACCAACATGGACGAGTTCGCGATGGGCTCCTCCAACGAGAGCTCCCACGCCGGCCCCACCCGCAACCCCTGGGACACCACCAAGGTGCCCGGCGGCTCGTCGGGCGGCTCGGCGGCCGCGGTGGCCGCGCGCATGGTGCCGATCGCCACCGGCACCGACACCGGCGGCTCGGTGCGCCAGCCGGCGGCCCTGTGCGGCATCACCGGCATCAAGCCCACCTACGGCAGCGTGTCGCGCTTCGGCATGATCGCCTACGCCTCGTCGCTCGATCAGGGCGGCGCCTTCGCCCGCTCGGCCGAAGACTGCGCCACGCTCCTCACCGCGATGATGGGCCACGACCCGCGCGACTCCACCAGCCTCGAGCGCAGCTACGACGACTGCGGCGCCAGCCTGGCCCAGCCGCTGGCCGGCCTGCGCATCGGCCTGCCCCGCGAGTTCTTCGCCGAGGGCATGTCCGACGACGTTCGCGCCGCCGTCGACGCCGCCATCGCCGAATACCGCAGGCTCGGCGCCACCCTCGTCGAGGTCAGCCTGCCCAACGCGCGCCTGGCGATCCCGGCCTATTACGTGATCGCCCCGGCCGAGGCCAGCTCCAACCTCAGCCGCTTCGACGGCGTGCGCTACGGCCACCGCGCCGCCCAGTACACCGACCTCAACGACATGTACTGCAAGAGCCGCGCCGAAGGCTTCGGCCCCGAGGTCAAGCGGCGCATCCTGGTGGGCACCTACGTGCTCTCCCACGGCTACTACGACGCCTACTACATCAAGGCGCAAAAACTGCGCCGCCTGATCGCCCAGGACTTCGCCGCCGCCTTCGAGCAGTGCGACATCATCGCCGGGCCGACCAACCCCACCGTCGCCTACGGCCTCGGCGAGAAGACGTCCGACCCGGTGCAGATGTACCTCGGCGACATCTACACCGTGGCCGTCAACCTGGCCGGCCTGCCCGCCCTGTCGCACCCGGCCGGCTTCGGCGCCGGTGGCCTGCCGGTGGGCCTGCAGCTGATCGGCAAATACTTCCACGAGGCGAACCTGCTGGGCGCCGCCCACCAGTTTCAGCAAGCCACCGACTGGCACACCCGCGCCCCGGCGGTGCAGGAGGCCTGATGCCCGCCCTGCTCCGCCGCCTCGCCCTGGCCGGGCTGCTCGCCGGCCTGGCCGGCTGCTCGGTGTTGCCGGTCGAGCTGCCCGGCCGCCAGCCCGACCAGGGCGGCATCACCGAACGCCCGGCCAGCGGCGGCAAGGCCCGCCTCAAGCCGATGCCGCTGCGCAGCTTCTCGGTGAACACCCAGTGCAACTTCCGCGACGAGACCGGCAACTTCGGCAAGGCGACGGTGGACATCGCCAGCTCAAAGGTGAACGCCCTCAAGGTCGAGCTCACGATGCCCAAGCGCGGCAGCTGCCGCTACGACCTGGGCAGCTTCCGCCAGACCCAGGCCCTGCCGTCCATCGAGCTCACCGGCCCGCGCAACTGCCGCATCCACATCTGGGAGCAGGCCGAGCAGATCACCGTGGCCTTCGCCGACTGCCACCAGATGTGTTCCCCCGCCAGCGCCCACGACTATGTGTGGCCGCTGCTGATCGACAAGGCCACCGGCCAATGCGACTGAACTGAACAAACCGGAATCCAGAGAAAAAACATGAGCAGAACCGACTGGGAAGTCGTCATCGGGCTGGAAATCCACACCCAGCTCAACACGCAATCCAAGATCTTCTCGGGTGCCAGCATCGCCTTCGGTGCCGAGCCCAACGTGCAGGCCTGCGGCGTCGACATCGCGCTGCCCGGCGTGCTGCCGGTGCTCAACAAGGGCGCCGTCGAGCGAGCCATCCGCTTCGGCCTGGCGATCGGCGC
This sequence comes from Zoogloea ramigera, assembly GCF_006539865.1. Classification (GTDB taxonomy): domain Bacteria; phylum Pseudomonadota; class Gammaproteobacteria; order Burkholderiales; family Rhodocyclaceae; genus Zoogloea; species Zoogloea ramigera. Next base: position 1,558 of record NZ_BJNV01000042.1, on the reverse strand, counting down.
CACGGTGGCCCCGAAGAGCGTCTTCGCCCGTAAAAACTATTTCTACCCCGACCTCCCCAAGGGCTACCAGATCAGCCAGTTCGAGCTGCCCGTGGTGGTCGGCGGCCACATCGACCTGCTGGTGCCCGACGGCAAGGGTGGCGCCTACGAGAAGCGCGTCAACCTCACCCGCGCCCACCTCGAGGAAGACGCCGGCAAGAGCCTCCACGAAGACTTCCACGGCATGACCGGGATCGACCTCAACCGCGCCGGCACGCCGCTGCTCGAGATCGTCTCGGAGCCCGACATGCGCTCGTCCGCCGAGGCCGTGGCCTACGCCCGCGCGCTGCACGCCCTGGTGCGCTGGATCGACATCTGCGACGGCAACATGCAGGAAGGCTCCTTCCGCTGCGACGCCAACGTGTCGGTTCGCCCGCGCGGCCAGGCCGAGTTCGGCACCCGCCGCGAGATCAAGAACCTCAACAGCTTCCGCTTCCTGCAGCAGGCCATCGACTACGAGATCCAGTGGCAGATCGACCTCATCGAGGACGGCGGCAAGGTGCAGCAGGCCACCGTGCTGTTCGACCCCGATACCGGCGAGACCCGCGCCATGCGCAGCAAGGAAGACGCCCACGACTACCGCTACTTCCCCGACCCCGACCTGCTGCCGCTGGTCATCGACAGTGCCTGGATCGAACGCGTGAAGGGCGAACTGCCCGAGCTGCCGGCTGCGCTGTCGGCGCGCTTCCAGGGCGAATACGGCCTCTCGGCCTACGACGCCACCACTCTCACCGCCAGCCGCGAGACCGCCCAGTACTACCTGGACGTGGTCGCCGCCGCCGGCGCCGCCAACGCCAAGACCTGCGCCAACTGGGTGATGGGCGATCTCGCCGCGCGCCTCAACAAGGCCGAGCTCGACATCACCGCCAGCCCGGTGAGCGCCGCGCAGCTGGCCGGCCTGGTCGCACGCATCGCCGACAACACCATCTCCAACGCCATCGCCAAGAAGGTCTTCGAGGCGCTGTGGAGCGGCGAAGGCGAGTCGGCCGACGCCATCATCGAAGCCCAGGGCCTCAAGCAGGTCACCGACAGCGGCGCCATCGAGGCGATCATCGACGAGGTGCTGGCCGCCAACCAGAAATCGGTGGAGGAGTTCCGCGCCGGCAAGGAGAAAGCCTTCAACGCCCTGGTCGGCCAGTGCATGAAGGCCAGCAAGGGCAAGGCCAACCCGGCCCAGGTGAACGAGATCCTGAAGAAGAAGCTGGGCTGAGGCGCCCCCTCACCCCACGACGGGCCGCGCTCCCCCGGGAGGCGGCCCGTTTTTCGTGCACCGCACGGCGGGTGAGCCTCGGAGGGGCGACGTCGAGGTTCGGAGGGTCGACGTCGATGCTCCGAAGGTCGACGTCGATGTTCCGAGGCTCGACGTCGACCCGCGGAGGCTCGATATCGACGCTCGGAAGGTCGATGTCGACGCTCCGAGGCTCGATGTCGATCTTCGGAAGGTCGATGTCGACGCTCCGAGGGTGGATGTCGATCTTCCGAAGGTCGATGTCGACGCTCCGAGTCGAAGTAGGTCAAT
>NZ_BJNV01000041.1 GCF_006539865.1 Zoogloea ramigera | reverse complement strand
CCCGCCGCGGCACAGCTTGCCCCGCCGCCTCCACCAGCCCCTCCGGCCCCTGCCCGCCCGGCGCCCCCGCCGCCGCGCCCCGAGCCCGACGACGAGCCCGAGCCGCCGCCCCGCAAGCAGCCCGACATCGCGATCAAGGCCCCCGAACCCAAGAAGCAGCCGCCCAAGCCCGAGAAGGAAATCGTCAAGCCGGAGCCCAAAAAGCCCGAGCCGAAACCCGAGCCCAGGAAACCCGAGCCCAAGCCGGAACCCAAAAAACCGGAGCCGAAAAAGCCCGAGCCCAAACCCGAGCCGAAGAAGCCCGAACCCAAACCTGAACCCAAAAAACCCGACCCCCGCGAAACCGCCAAGGCCGAGGCCCAGGCGCGGGCCGAGCAGGCACGCCTCGACAAGATCCGGGCCGACAAGGAAGCGAAGGACGCCAAAGTTGCCGCCGAGCGCAGCCGCGCCCTCGAAGACCGCCGGATGCGCGAGCTGATGGCCCGCGACAGCGAGAACGCCAAGCAATCGGGCGAGATCCAGAAAGAGCTGGCCCGCATCGCCAACGAAAAAGCCAAGGCCGCCGACAGCCGCGCCCTGAAGGCCTACACCGCCAAGATCGCCGCCAAGGTGCGGGGCAACATCATCCTGCCGCCCGGCGTTTCCGGCGACCCGGTGGCGCTGTTCTATGTAGACCAGCTGCCCGACGGCTCGGTGATCGAGGTGCGCCTCAAGCGCTCCACCGGCAACGCCCAGCTCGACGCCGCGATCGAACGCGCCATCCAGAAATCCAGCCCGCTGCCCAAGCCCGACCGTTCCGAGCTGTTCCAGCGCACCCTCAACTTCGAGTTCTACCCGCTCCGCGACTAACCCCTCCCCGAGCCCACGCCCATGAACCTCATCCTGTCCATTCTGCGCAGCGCCCTGCCGGCCGGCGTCCTGGTGCTGGCCAGCACCTTCGCCCACGCCCAGCTGACCGTCGAGGTGAGCGGCGCCGGCAGCAACCGCGTGCCGGTGGCCGTCGCCGCCTTCGAGGGCGAAAGCGCCCTGCCCCGCGCCGTCACCGACGTGGTCCGCGCCGACCTCGAACGCAGCGGCCTCTTCAAGCTGGTCGAACTCGGCCCCACGCCAATGGGCGCCGACGCCCCCGACTACGCCCGCGTCCGCTCACGCGGCGCCGACTCGGTGGCGGTGGGCACCATCTCGCCGGCCGGCGGCGGCCGCTATCAGGTGCTGGTGCGCCTGATGGACGCCCCCAAGCAGGTCAGCCTGGGCAGCCAGGCCATGACGATGACGCCCAACCAGTACCGCACCACCGGGCACCGCATCGCCGACTTCATCTACGAGAAGCTCACCGGCGAGCCCGGCGTGTTCTCCACCCGCATCGCCTACGTGGTCAAGTCCGGCTCCCGCTACGAGCTCCAGATCGCCGACGCCGACGGCAGCAACGCACAAACCGCGCTGGCCTCCCGCGAGCCGATCATCTCGCCGGCCTGGTCGCCCGACGGCACCCGCCTCGCCTACGTCTCCTTCGAGGCCAAGAAGCCGGTGGTGTATGTGCACTCCCTCGCCAGCGGCCAGCGCAACGTGGCCGCCAACTTCAAGGGCTCCAACTCCGCCCCGGCCTGGTCGCCCGACGGCCGCCGGCTGGCGGTGGTGCTCACCAAGGACGGCCAGTCCCAGCTCTACTCGGTCAATGCCGACGGCTCCGGCGTGCAGCGCCTCGCGTCCTCGTCGGGCATCGACACCGAGCCCGCCTGGTCTGCCGACGGCATGATCTATTTCACCTCCGACCGCGGCGGCAGCCCGCAGATCTACCGCGTGCCAGCCGGCGGCGGCGACGCCCAGCGGGTCAGCTTCGAGGGCAGCTACAACGTCAGCCCGCGCCCCTCCCCCGACGGCAAGAGCCTGGTTTACGTCTCCCGCAACGGCGGGCGCTTCCAGGTCACGCTGCTCGACCTCGCCTCGCGCCAGACCCAGATCCTCACCGATTCGTCCAAGGACGAGTCGCCCAGCTTCGCCCCCAACGGCCGCATGGTCCTCTACGCCACCGAAGTCGGTGGGCGCGGCGTGCTCTCCGCCGTGTCGTCCGACGGTCGTGTCAAGCAGCGTCTGTCGGTACAATCGGGCGATGTACGCGAGCCGGCGTGGGGGCCGCAGCCGCGCAACTGAGGTCCAAGCCCCGTCCCGCATCCAAATTTTTTGCGACCACCCGGCCGCTCACGGAGTCAAACCATGAAGTACGCCCGTCTCACCCTGTCCCTCCTCGCCGCCGGCCTGCTGGCCGCCTGCAGCTCCGCCCCCAGCACCGACGGGCAGGGCGCCGCCGTGGAAGACCGCTCCAGCGCCAACGCCTCCGGTGTCGGCGGCAGCGGCGTCACCACCGTCAATGCCGACGGCCGGACCCCGGGCGCAGCCTACCCCGAGCTCAAGGACCCCAAGAACATCCTGTCCAAGCGCAGCGTGCTGTTCGACTACGACAGCTACGTGATCAAGGACCAATACCGCCCGCTGGTCGAAGCCCACGCCAAGTTCCTGGTGTCCCACCCCAAGGTCAAGATGCTGATCCAGGGCAACACCGACGAGCGCGGCAGCCGTGAATACAACCTCGCCCTCGGCCAGAAGCGCGCCGACGCCGTCAAGAAGGCCCTCGGCCTGCTCGGCGTCTCCGAAGGCCAGCTCGAATCCGTCAGCCTGGGCGAAGAGAAGCCCAGCTGCTCCGATTCCGGCGAAAGCTGCTGGGCCGCCAACCGCCGCGGCGACATGCTCTACTCGGGTGAATTCTGATGTTCCCCCGCCTTCTGCCCGCGCTGATGGCCGGCCTGTTCGTCGGCCTCGCGGCTGGCCAGGCCCACGCCGGCCTGTTTGACGACGAGGAAGCCCGCCTGCGCATCAACGAGATGCGCAACGAGTTCAACGGCCGCGTCAGCAAGCTCGAATCCGGCGCCCGGGCCCAGCTCGAGCTGGCCGACCAGATCGAACTCCTGAAGACCGAGATCGCCCGCCTGCGCGGCGAGAACGAAGTCCTCAGCAACGATCTGGCCAACGCCATCAAGCGGCAGAAGGATTTTTACGTGGATCTCGACAACCGCCTGCGCAAGCTCGAGCCCCACGCCGACGCCGCCGCTGCGGCGCCCCAGCCGGCCACGGCCGCGCCGGCGGCCGCCCCGGCAGCTGCGGTGGCGCCCCCGGTGACCGCCGCCGACCCCGCCGCCGAGAGCCGCGACTACGAAGCTGCCCTCACCCAGCTGCGCGGCGGCAAGTACAAAGAGGCCGCCACCGGCTTCATCGGCTTCATCCGGCGCCACCCCGGCAGCAGCTTCCAGCCCAGCGCCCACTTCTGGGCCGCCAGCTCGCTGTATCAGCTGAAGGACAACGCTGCGGCCGCCGAGTACTACGCCAAGGTCGCCAACCAGTGGCCCGACGACAACCGCGCCCCCGACGCCCTGCTCGGCCTCGCCAGTGCCCAGCAGGCCCAGGGCGACGCCAAGGCCGCCACCCGCAGCCTCGAGCGCCTGGCTGCCAAATACCCCAGCAGCTCCGCAGCGCAGATCGCCCGGCAGCGCCTCAAGAAGTAATCCGGCCCGGGCCGCCCCGCAACACCACCGCGGGGCGGCCCCGCCATCGCATCGCCAGTCAAGCACTCCCCGTCATGACCCAATCCGGCCGCACCACCAGCCTACGCATCACCGAGATCTTCCACTCGCTGCAAGGGGAAACCTCGCGCAGCGGGCTGCCGACGGTCTTCGTCCGCCTCACCGGCTGCCCCCTGCGCTGCAGCTGGTGCGACACCGAATACTCCTTCACCGGCGGCACCACCCGGGCGCTCGACGACATCCTCACCGAAGTCGCCAGCCACCACTGCCCCACCGTCTGCGTGACCGGCGGCGAGCCCCTCGCCCAGAAGGGCTGCCTGGCGCTGCTCACCGCCCTGTGCGACGCCGGCTATTCGGTGTCCCTCGAGACCAGCGGCGCCCTCGACATTGCCGGCGTCGACCCGCGCGTCTCGCGCATCGTTGACCTCAAGGCCCCCGGCTCCGGCGAGGAGGCCCGCAACCTGCTCTCCAACATCCCGCTGCTCAGCCCCCACGACGAGCTCAAGCTGGTGCTCGCCAGCGAGGCCGACTACGAGTGGGCCAAGGCGCGGATCGCCGAACACCGCCTCACCGAACGCTGCCCGGTGCTGATGGCCCCGGTGCAGGGCCAGCTCAAGCCCGCCGAGCTGGCCGCCTGGATCCTCCGCGACCGGCTGCCGGTGCGCATGCAGGTGCAGCTGCACAAAGTCATCTGGGGCAACGAACCCGGGCGCTGAGCCCCTGAACAAACGGGCGGCACGGCCACGCGCCGGCCCCCCGCGCGTCCATCACCAGGAACCACCATGACCAAACCGCGCGCCCTCGTCCTGCTGTCTGGCGGGCTCGACTCCGCCACCTGCCTGGCCATCGCCCGCGACGCCGGCTTCGAAACCTACGCCCTGTCGGTCGAGTACGGCCAGCGCCACGCCGCCGAGCTCGCCGCCGCCCGGCGTGTGGCGGCCGCCCTCGGCGCCGTCGCCCACCGGGTCGCCCACGTCGACCTCGGCCAGTTCGGCGGCTCGGCCCTCACCGACCCGGCCCTCGCCGTGCCCACCGACGGCCTCGATGGCGGCATCCCGATCACCTACGTGCCAGCCCGCAATACCATCATGCTGTCCATCGCGATGGCCTGGGCCGAGGTGCTGGGCGCCCGCCACATCTACGTGGGCGTGAATGCCGTCGATTACTCCGGCTACCCCGACTGCCGCCCGGCCTTCATCGAAGCCTTCGAGACCATGGCCAACCTCGCCACCAAGGCCGGCGTCGAGGGCCACCGCCTCACCATCCACGCGCCACTGATCGATCTCTCCAAGGCCCAGATCATCCAGCGCGGCACCGAGCTCGGCGTCGACTACGGCCTCACCGTGTCCTGCTACCAGGCCGACGACGACGGCCGCGCCTGTGGCCTGTGCGACGCCTGCCGCCTGCGCCGGGCCGGCTTCGAAGCCGCCGGCCTGCCCGACCCCACCCCCTACCGCTAAGCCCGGCGCCCCGCCATGGAAACGCCCCTCGCCCTGCCGACGATCGCCTGGATCGCCTTCGCCATCGGCTCCGTGTTCGGCGCGGCGGCCCAGCGCAGCAACTTCTGCACCATGGGCGCCGTCGCCGACATCCTGCTGATGGGCGACTGGACCCGCCTGCGCATGTGGGCGCTGGCCGCCGCGGTCGCCATCACCGGCACCAGCTGGCTGCAGCTCGCCGGCCTCATCGACGTGCATGAATCCATCTACACCGCCCAGCGCCTGCAATGGCTGTCGCACCTGGTGGGCGGCGGGCTGTTCGGCGTCGGCATGGTGCTGGCCTCCGGCTGCGGCGCCAAGACCCTCATCCGCCTCGGCGGTGGCAACCTCAAGTCGCTGGTGGTCTTCGTCTTCCTGGGGCTCTCCGCCTACATGAGTCTGCGCGGGCTGTTCGCCGACGGGCGCCTGTGGCTCAACACCGTCGCCGTGCAGCTCCCCGCCCCGCAGGACCTGCCCGCCCTCGTCGCCGAGCGCTACGGCCTCGCCCCCGGCAGCGCCCTCCTCGCCTGCGCCGTGGTGAGCGCCGGCAGCCTCGGGCTGTTCGCCCTCTCCAGCCGCGACAGCTGGCAGCCCGGCCCGCTCATCGGCAGCGTGCTGATCGGCGCCACCGTCGTCGCAGGCTGGTACCTCAGCGGCCAGCTCGCCTTTACGGCCGAAGACCCCGAAACCCTCGCCCCGGCCTTCCTCGCCACCCACAGCGGGCGCATGGAATCCCTCAGCTTCGTCGCCCCCTACGCCTACAGCCTCGAGCTGCTGATGCTGTGGACCGACGCCAGCCGCCACGTCAGCATCGGCATCGCCACCACCGCCGGCGTGATTGCCGGCGCCCTGGCCGCCGCCGTAGCCAGCCACAGCTTCCGCGTCGAAGGCTTCCGCGACACCCCCGACCTCGTCCGCCACCTGGCCGGCGCCGCCCTGATGGGCTTCGGCGGCGTCACCGCCCTCGGCTGCACCATCGGCCAGGGCCTGAGCGGGCTGTCCACCTTGTCGGCGGGCGCCGCCCTCACCGTCGCCGGCATCATCACCGGTGCCGCCCTCACCCTCAAGGTCCAGCTAAAAAACGCTTGACGTCCCTGTAAAATCCGCTAAAATGCGCGCTTCGTTTTGATGGGTCGGTAGCTCAGTTGGTAGAGCAGCGGACTTTTAATCCGTTGGTCGCGAGTTCGAATCTCGCCCGACCTACCATCAAACGTTGGGTTGTTAGCTCAGTTGGTAGAGCAGCGGACTCTTAATCCGTAGGTCGAGTGTTCGAGCCACTCACAACCCACCACAGAATTCCCTCCCGCAGCCCATGGGTTGCAGGACGCAGCAAAAAACAGCAGTAGCCGGGTTGTTAGCTCAGTTGGTAGAGCAGCGGACTCTTAATCCGTAGGTCGAGTGTTCGAGCCACTCACAACCCACCAAGCTTTCAAAGACTCAGGCCACCTTCGGGTGGCCTGAGTCTTTTTGCGTGGGCTTTCGGTACGCGGCGCTGCCCATTCCCCGGGCAGGGCAGCGACAGACCGACACGCCGCGGGCCGACCACCGCCGTGCACCCATCAGCCCATACGGCGTCCAGAAGCACGGGGCGCGCCGGAGCGCCGCCAAAACGCCCTCGCCCAGCCACAGAAGGCGGGCGAAAGATCATTTTTTCACGCAAAAAAAACCCCGGGGCGGCATCGCAAAAACCTCGGGGCGCGTCACAAAAACATTTGTTCATGTCGCGGAACGATTTTTTCTGCCTGCCCGGATTTTTTGTGGCGCGACAAAAAAGCTGCGAAGGCCCGCCAACATCTTTTGTGACGTCGCCAAAAAAATTATTTTGTCCGCCGGAAGTTTTTTTCATGCGAAAAAAACATTTTTTCCCTCTGCTGGCGGTTTTTTACACGCTGCCAGAAGTTCCAGTCACGCCTCTCGGATTTTTCGTCACCCCGCCGGATGGTTTTGTCAGGCATCCCGCATATTTTGTCATGTCACAAAATCGTTTTTACACGCTGCCAGAAATTTTCGTCACGTCGACAGGGAGTTTTTTCACAACAAAAAAAGTCCCCCAAAACGCTATTTTCGCGCACCTCCAGTCTCCCCTTGAAGCCGTAAAACCCTGCCCTGGCGCGGGTTTCCAGCGAAACGGCGGTTCGCAGACGGGCAAGCGCGGCGAAGGCGCTGCTCAAGGTTCTGGACAAGGCGCCCGAAGCCGCATTGGCAGCGCTCCGCTGACTCGCCGGATCGGGTCGGAGCCCCTTTGACGGGTCAACGGCTCAATCAGTCGCGGCCGCCCTCGATCGCTTCACGCAAACTGCCACCCAGCGCCCTCCCCTGGCGCAGCCCCCGCAGGCGCGCAAAGATGCCGGCGACCCGCTCGCGCTGGGTGAGGGCGACGGCGGAGGCGTCTGCCACCGCGACGATCCGGGCAACGGGCCGGCCATGTCGGGTGATGGTGATTTCCTCACCGAGTTCGACGGCAGCCAGCAACTCGGAGAGCCGGGTTTCAGCCTCGTGGACGGGAACAGTCTTCATCGCGGGACTCCAGCCAGGGTCGATCGGCAGATTGCAGACCGACAGCCGACAGCAACGCCCACACCGAGAATAAAGGGCTCATTGCCCCACGGATCTCCCCAGGGGTTCCCGCCACCCGCCTTATCTCATCAGGCTCAGGGCCATCTGCGGCGCTTGAGCCGCAGCCGCCAGCTCGGCGGTGGGCGCCTGGGACAAGACCTTGTCGAACTGGGCGGCAAATGTGTTGGCCCGGCTGAAATCGACATCCCTGATGGCCGCCCCTCTCAGGTCTGCCCCCTGCACGTTCGCATCGCCGATCTTCGTCTCTAGGAGGCTGGCGCCCCTCAGGTTGGCGCCGAAGAAGTTTGCGCTGTTCAGGTTGGCCCCCTTCAGGTTCGCGCCGCTCACATCTGCGCCCTGAACCGTCGCGGACGTCATGCTCGCGCCGCTCAGGTCGGCGCTCTTGAGGTTGGCGCCGAAAAGGTTTGCGCTGTTCAAGTTGGCGCCTTTCAGGTTCGCCCCGCTCAAATTGGCGCCCTGCAGGTTGGCGCCAGTGAAGTCCACCCCGCTCAGATCCTGCCCGCTCAGGTCTGCGCCAAAGAGATTGGCGTTGGTGTAATCGGTGCGCCGGGTAAATGTCGCCGACGCCGCAGCCTGGGCGGGAGCCTTGGCGCTCGCCGACTGGATGCCACTGCTCTGCCGGATACCACTGGCAAGGCTTGTGCCTTGAAGAATGCCGGATAAGGCTGAACCGAGACCGGAGATCATTTTGTGCCTCGTCTTTGTTCAAATGAATCGGAAAGCAGGCGGGAGGCCCGCTTGTTTCGACTGGCTGCAAGCGCTCGCCACGAACCACCGGCCAAGCTCCAAGCCAACCTCTACAACGGGATGCGTGGCGGGCTGCGACGGGGATTGACGGGCGAGACAGGCCCCACGCGCAGTGACCGCCGACACCCGGGAAGGGAGCAGATGTGACCCCGAGGCCCCCTGCGGAACAGCTGGCGGGACGACCCCTGGCGGCGTTTCGACACGCGGGCCCGAAAGACGATGTTGTCGGTTCTTGCGCTCAGTCATGATGCCCCCGGGAGAGGACAAGCTGAAGACACAGCCCAGAGGGAAGCAACAGAAGCCGGGCGCGAAGGCGCTCTGGCTGAGGCAACCCGGCCACCCGCCATGATCTGGTTGGGGCCCGAGGCTTTGCGTCCGGGGCTTACACCCCGTTTGCTTTTCTCTGACAACTGCAAACAGTTACAGACTACCCCTGCGCGCCGTCGGCGGTTTGATATGTGTCAAACTGTGACGCCAGCCCCAGCACGACACGCGGGCGCACCGCCGATCACACCGCAAGAGCCCCTTCCGTCGCACCCCCCTCCCCCCAGCGAGCTCGAAGCCACGCAGAGGCCACCCCCGCGAAATACGTCACGCAGGCACGCGCCGCGCTTAGGCCTGTCGCATTTTTTGTGTTAATGTGTTTCGCAATTCAAAGGCAAACTGCAGGTAACTGCAGGACGCAAAGCCACGGGCCCTTTTGAGCAAGGGTAGCCGGGTTGCAATTGACTGATCCCTCCAGGGTCAGTGCGTCAATTCAGCGTTTCCTTTGATGAGCAGCCCGGCTCAGGACTCATAGGAAGCGCAAAATTCTTCTCCCGCCCCCCACCGTCGATTGCACCCGGCACCGCGCCCAGCGCGCTGCAGGCCACAGGTCGTCCGTCGCCCTGACTGGCGTCCGGGTGCAGCCCTCCGCACTTCGGCGAACCTCCGCGCCCTTTGAATCCGTGCCGCCGGGCTTTCTGCCGGAGCGCCCTACTTTGCCCATCCCGTTGTGGCTCATGCCCGCCCGGGGCTGCGTGCCGGCGTCCTCTCATTCGTCCAGAGAACTCATCATGCACGACCGCAAAATGAACCCCACCCGCCACCTCGCCACCAGCCTCGTCGCCTCCCTGATGTGCCTGTCCCTGGCCGCCCACGCCCAGGAATCCGCCAACGCGGATCTGGACGCCTGCGTGAAGGAGCAGCAGATCGTCCTGACCGCCAAGGGCGCCGGGATGGGCGCCCTCGCCGGCCTGGGCACCGCGCTGTTCTCCAAGAACAAGGACGCCCTCAAGAACGCGGCCATCGGCGCTGTCGTCGGTGGCGCGGCGGGCTTCGCCACTGCCTACTTCACGGCGATCGACACCTGCTACAAGCAAAACCCGGCCTGGATCCCCGAATCGAAGATCGAGCGCACCAAGGCCTACGCCCAGGTCAAGAAGGAGACCAAGTACAAGGCCAGCGAGGGCATCAAGGCCCAGGCGACCAAGCTCGCCATGCCGGCCACCGTCAAGGCCGGTGAGGCGCTCGACATCGCCAGCACCTTCATCGTGCTGACCCCGAACGGCGCCGAAACCCCCGTGACCCTCGAGCGCAAGCTGTTCGCCATCGTCGAGGGCAAGGAGACCCCGCTCACCTTCACCGGCAAGAACAACGAGGAGCGCACCGTCGAGCCGGGCGAGCACCAGGACACCGCCCGCCTGCCGATTCCGCCGGACGCCAAGGCCGGCACCCAGTATCGCTACGAGTTCGGGGTGATCGCCGGCGGCAAGCCCGTCTCCAGCGTCACCTCGACCGTCACGGTCCAGTAAGGCCGCCGGGGCCGTGCCGCGCTGGCCGGCCCCGCAGCGCCCGCTTCAACTCCAGAGCGCGCCAGGCGCCCGAGCTACGCCATGAACCTCAAGTCACTGCACAACATCCTGATCCTTGCCGGCCCGATCCTGCTGGGTGGCTGCGCTGCCAGCCAGATGCACGGGTTCGAGAACGCCTACCAGGGCTACAGCGTGCCCGAGCCGCTGGTCGAGCAGATCCGGCTCGAGCTGAAGCGGGTCGGCCTTACCAACGCCCAGGTCACGCGGGACAACGTCGGCCGCATCCGCCTCGTCGGCAACTACCGGAACGAGGACGAGGTCGATCGCGCCTACCTCATCGTGCAGAGCCTGGTCGGCCTCAAGTCCACCTCGCCCTTCTACCCCGAGAACATCCAGGAGAAGCGCTGGGAAGCCGACGCGAAGCGCGCCCTCGCCCAACACGCCAGGGCGAGCCGCAGCCCGACGGCCGGCGCCGGCGTGAAGCGCGCGCTGATCGTCGGCATCAACACCTTCCAGGACAGCCGACTGAGCCCGATCCTCGGTGAGGACGACGCCCGCCTCGTCCAGCGGGAAGCCGAAAAGGCCGGCTACCGCAGCGTCACCCTGCTCGGCCGCGAGGCCACCAAGGCCAACATCGAGGCCGCCCTCGAACGCATGAAGCGCGAGCTCGGCCCCCAGGACAGCCTGCTGATCTACATCTCCAGCCACGGCACCCAGCCCGTGCCCAAGCCTGGCTCCCGCGACGCCCGCAAGATGTCGATCGCCGCCTACGACACCGGCGACGCCACCATGCGCGCCAACCTCGACTGGCGCTGGAAGGTGCACTCCAGCTCGGTGCCCGACACCAGGGTGCAGGAGCTGGCCCAGCTCCCCACCCGCCAGACCCGGGTCATCATCGACACCTGCTACAGCGGCGAGATCCTCAAGGACATCCCCGACGAGAGCCAGCGCTACATCCTCAAGACCAACGGCGGCGTGCCCGAACGGGCCGGCATCTCGATGGCGGCCTGGAGCGGCGAGGCCTACGCGGCCAAGGGCATCTTCGCCACCGACGACGGCGCAGCCCCGGCCGCCACGGGGGCCGACAAGGCCCGCCGCCCGCGCACCACCGGCCCCCGGGCCGCCCCCGGCGCGAGCCGCTACACCATCATCACCGCCACCAGCGACGGCCAGCTCTCGTGGGGGCCCTCGGGCACCGGTTCGGGTGAATTCGACAGCCCGGTGACGCCCGGCAAGCGCCTCAAGGGCTCGTTCTTCACCCAGGCCTTCTTCGAATACCTGGGGCGCCATGACGGCCACATCGAGCCGGCCTTCGCGGCGGCCAGGGCCTACACCCAGCAGAAGGTCAGCACGATCACGCCGGCCCGCGACTGGAAGGGGCCGGTCCCCATCCAGCAGGTCCCCCGCCTCAACCCGCCCCTGCCGGCCAACGACCCGAGCACGATCTACGACTGATGCCCGGCCCGGCACGCCCCTGAACCGCACCCTGAATTGCCATCCGGAGAACCCGACACCATGCGACAAACCCTGACGATCCTGCCCCTCCTGCTGCTTGCCGGTGGCGCCTGCGCCGAAGAAAGCTACAGCGCCAAGTCACTGTTCTTTGGCGAGGACGACTCGGTCATCGCCGTCTCCACCGCCCAGAAGGGCAAGCCCGCCGCTCCGCTCGCCAGCGCCCCGGAGGCCGACAAGAAGCCCGCCAAGGCCGTTGCCTACAAGAAGCCGGCGGCCCCGGCCCACATCGGCGCCAGCTACTTCATCCGCCTCAAGCAGCCCGACGGCAGCACCCGTGACGTGCTGGCCAACCGCAAGTTCAAGTCGGGCGAACGCTTCCAGCTCGGCGTGAAGGTCAACACGCCCTCCTACATCTACATCCTCAACGAAGACCCCAACGGCCAGATCACCCAGATCTACCCCCAGCCGGGCCGCGACAACTTCGTGAATGCGATGGGCGTGGTGTTCCTGCCCAGCCAGGGCGCCTTCGAGTTCGACCACAACCCGGGCACCGAGCAGCTGCTGGTGTATGTGTCGAAGAAGCCGATGCCGGGCGCGATGCCCGAGCGGGTCAAGACCATGCGGCCGGACATCGTGTCCACCCTCGCCGACGCGCCGGCGGCCAACTGCGCGGCGGTAGCCCTGGACACCGACCCGACCCTCAACCGTGACCGCGAGTACGCCTCGAAGGCCATCAACTTCACCGACGACAGCCGCTGCACCGCCGACGCGGCCGCCCCGGCGGGCGAGAGCTACGCCTCGAAGGGCATCGCCTTCAGCGACGACCCTGCCCCCGCCGCCGGCGGGCAGGTGGCCTCCTACGTCGTGAAGACCAAGGCCACCCGCGACGCCGGCCTGTTCCTGAAGATCAAGCTGGCCCATCAGTAAGCCCCCGCGGCCCCTTCCCCCTTTTTCGCAGAAAGACGCTCATGAGCAACAACCACCTGATCATCGGCCTCGGCGGCACCGGCGGCAAAGTGATCCGCCAGTTGAAGAAGACCATCGAACGCAGCAAGGACGCCCACGGCAACAGCCCCTCGGACGCCCGCTTCGAGTTCCTTTATGTCGACACCTCCCGCGACGAGCTGGACAAGAAGGAGGAGTGGAAAGTCCTCGGCAAGGAGATCGATCTGGCCCGCAGCCAGTACCTCATCAACGAGGTCAGCAGCGTGCGCCCGGTGCTGAGCGACCCGAACTCCTTCCCCGGCCTCAAGGGCTGGATCGAGCCGCGCAGCGTGTTCGACCTGTTCATGGCCACCACTGCCGGCGCCGCCCAGCGCCGCAAGCTCGGCCGGCTGGTGTTCGCCCAGAACGCCTCCAACTTCGTGAAGGCCGTCGAGGACCGCCTGGCGGTGCTCGAATCCGGCCCCGGCGGCAAGGTCGGCGCGGTGATCCATGTGGTCTGCGGCCTGGCCGGCGGCACCGGCAGCGGCTCGGTGGTGGACGCCGTGGCGCAGATCCGCCACAAGTGCCCCGACGCCAACCAGTACCGCATCCTCATCTACGCGATGCTGCCCGAGAAGAATTCCCGCCGCGTCAAGGACGTGGCCGGCTTCTCGCCCTACTACGCCAACGGCTACGCCGCCCTCTCCGAGCTCAACGCGCTGGCCGTGGGCAAGTACAAGCCGACCCACCTGCTCGACGGCTCGCGCCTCGACCACGACATCTACTTCAACGGCTGCTACCTCGTTAACAACATCAACGAGCACAGCATCCAGTTCGAGGTCGAATCGGAAGTGCCGCGCATCATGGCCGAGTTCATCTTCCAGAAGACGATGAACAAGGAGTGGGAAGGCCTCGGCCGCGCCGAGAAGGGCGAGAACGACATCAAGAACTTCGAGAGCGAGGACGGCATCGGCAAGGCCCGCGCCAAGCTCTTCCTGTCCTTCGGCATCAAGCGGGTGGTGGTGCCCGAGCAGGAGATCAAGGAGTTCCTGGCCTACGGCTTCGCCGAACAGGCCACCCGCCAGCTGATGTACAACAACTTCCGCCAGGGTGAAGGCTACGCCGACGAGGCCATCGAGAAGGACTGGGGCTTCGAGGCCCGCAAGCCCGACACCCTGCAGTCGCTGCTGCTGAGCGACGCCCACCTGACCCTCGAGACCGGCATCCTCGAGGACGACGCCAGAAACGCCAGCTGGAAGCCGCCGCGCGAGTACTGGAAGCAGATCGTCAGCCTGCAGGTGCCCGACATCAAGGCCGACAAGACGATCGAGGAGACCAACTGGATCCACGTCCTCAACAGCCGGCTCGCCAAGGTCTTCGACGACACCTACCGGACCATGGGCGGCGTGCGCAAGTTCTACGAGGTGAAGGGCAACGCCCGCCTCGAGATGGCCCGCCACATCGGCCGCCACATCGAGAAGGAGCTCTTCGGGCGCTGGAAGTCGGGCACCGCCTCGCTGATCCAGCTGCGCCAGCTCACCGACGCCCTCGTCGCGATGCTCGACGAGCGGCTGGAGCTGCTCACCGAGAAGCTCACCAAGATGCCCACCGAGATGCAGGCGGTGCAGACCCGCATCGCCGAGCTGTCGGCCCAGTTCAACAAGGTCGGCTTCCTCGGCAAGCACCTCACCGACAAGCGCGGCGCGCTGTTCTCGGACATCGGCACCCAGCTGCAGGACCAGTACATCCTCAACACCAGCTACCAGGGCCTCAAGTTTGCCTGCAGCCTGCTCCCCTTCGTCAAGGAGCAGCTCACCGCGCTGCGCGGCGCCATCGACGCGCTGCACCAGAACCTCGCCGCCGCCACCGAGAAGGTCAAGCTCGAGCGCGCCGCGCGCCTCGGCCCCGCCGACGCCGCCTACCAGAAGCGCATCTTCGACCAGAACGCCATCGCCGGCATCCTGAAGGCGCTGATCACCGACGAGGCCGCCCAGGCCGCCCGCACCCAGCGCGTCCGCCAGACCCTCATCGACCTGGCCGGCACCGACGTAGATGGCTTCGACCAGCTGCTGCAGGGCATCAGCCTGGGCAGCGTGATCTCGACCCTGTCGCAGGAATCGGCGCAGATCGTCGAGATGGCCCACGCCGAGATCGCCAAGACCCTGCCGCCGGTGCTCCACGTGAACATCGTCGAGCGCCTGCAGAAAAAGTACGACGCCAACCCCAGCGGCCTCAAGGCCTTCGTCTCCGAGCTCTACGACGAGGCCGGCAGCCTGCTCACCTTCAACAAGACCGAGGTGGACCGCAGCGTCGCCAACAACGCCGGCGGCTCCCGCGGGCGCACCCAGACCATCGGCGTGTTCCTGCCCGAGTGCGAGAACCAGAAGGACTTCCGGGGCAGCCTGGCGGCGCTCTTCGACGCCCAGAAAGACCCGGCCTCGGACACCAAGGTCGCCGTCGGCAAGCTCTCCAACCAGATCGTCATCATGAAGATCGCCTCGCTGATGCCGGCGCGCTTCGTCGAGTCGCTGGGCGAGCTCAAGCGCCACTACGACGGCCTGCTCGCCGACGACAAGGAGGCGATCCTGCTGCACGGCGAGGGCGACGGCAAGAAGCTGCCGCCGCTGTTCGCCCGCTCCAGTGCCGAGGTCAACGCCGAAGCCCGCCGCAAGCCCTACCTCCTCGTGGCCCGCCTGCTGGGCATGGTCAAGGAGCGCCAGAACAAGACCACCGGCCTGATGGAGTGGGTCTTCAGCTACATCTCCGGCGGCCTGCCGAAGGTGGTGGTGCTGAAGGGCAAGGGCTGGACCGACATCATCGAGGGCGACCACCCGGCCGACGTCCAGGCCGCCATCGAGAAGGAAGTCGCCAAGCGCATCGACGCCGACTACAAGCACATCGACAAGAAGACCGAGCTGCGCAGCGCCTACGAGCAGCTGGTGCTGGCCCGCTTCACCGACTCGGGCGAAGACGACCAGGACGCCGAGTTCCTGGCGCTGGCCGCGATGCAGAAGCCGCTGCTCGAGATCGTCGGCCTGCCCGCCCAGGACGACTGAGACCACCGAACCCAAGCCAACACCGACATCTGAAGAGGCCTAAAAATGGCGAAATACAAGTGCCCGACCCTGGGCGATTGCGACCACGCGAACCGCGGCGAGATCTTTGAACGCGCCCCCGGCGAAGACCTGAAGTGCCCCGGCTGCAACACCCTCCTGAACCCCGTCGCCGCCCCCGACGGCGGTAGCCGCGGCGCCAGCCGGACACCGCTGATCGCCGCCGGCGCCGCCGTGCTGGTAGCCCTGACCGGCGGCGGCTACTACTTCACCGCGATGGGCAAGCCGGCGCAGGAACCCCCGCCGCCGCCCGCCCCGGTCGTCGAACAGGCGCCCGCGCCGGCACCGGCCCCCGTGGCCCCGACGGCCCCCGCGGAGCCCCCGGCGGCCGCCCCCGGCATCGCCCCCTCCGAAGCGGAAACCAAGGCCCTGCGCCAGGAAAGCCAGGACAAGCTCACCGCCGGCGACGCCGCCAGCGCCGAGCAGGCCGGCAGCCGGGCCGCTGCCAACGAGATGCTCAAGCTGGCCATCGCCAAGATGACCCAGGGCAAGCTCGACGAGGCCGAGAAGGACCTCCTCGAAGCCCGCGCCCGCGACCCCAAGCAGGCGCTGGTGGCCTACAACCTGGCCGTGCTGCGCCTCAAGCAAGGCCGCCGCGACGACGCGCTGAAGGAGTTCGAAGCCAGCTTCATGGCCGGCTTCAGCCACTTCGACAAGATGGACCAGGACCCCGACCTGGACGGCCTGCGCAAGGACGCGCGCTTCACCGAGCTCGTGGCCCAGTACCGCAACGCGCCCGCCAGATGATCCGGCGAACCTCCGGGCGCTGCCGCGGCCTCGCCTCCGCGCTGCTGCTGGCCACCCTCCTCACGGCCTGCGGCCGCGACGACGGCCAGCGGATCCTCGGCCACTGGCGGGCCGACCGCCTCCAGGTTCAGAGCGTCAGCCTGCCGATGGGCCCGGAGTTCGTGGTCACCCCCCGGGAGCTGATGTCCGCCGAGGGCGACATCCGCATCCCGATCTCGTCGATCGAGGCCGAAGGCGAGGTGGTCACCCTCGGCGCCCCCTTCGGCATCGGCCTGTCGTTCTACTTCGAGAGCGCCGACCGGATCTACTTCGACATGCCGCTGGCCGGCCGGGTGTATTTCCAGCGCGTCGCCGACGCCGTTCAGCCTGCCCGCGCCAATCCGGCCCCGGCGCCCCAGGCCCTGGCGCCGCTGGCCGCGCCGGCACCGGCCCCAACGCCGGCGCCGGTCGCGCCTCCGCCAGCTGCCGTACAAGCGCCCGTCTTGCCGGCACCCGTGGCGGCCGCCGCGGACCGGCCCGCACCTGTAGCACCGGCCAGCGCCGCAGCACCCGCGCCAAAACGGGGCGCCCCCGCGGCCCGGGGCGCCAGCACCATCGACCTGATCCGCCAGGCCGAACAGAAGATCGCCGGCAACGCCCTCGCCGAGGCCGAAGCCCTGCTCATCGAGGCTCACCGCCAGTACGGCGACGACCCGATGATCGACTACCAGCTGGCCGTGCTGACCATGCGCCGGGGCGACCCGGACGGCGCCGTGCGCAAGCTGCGGGATGCCTTCCAGAACGGCTTCCGCGACTTTGCCCTGCTCGAAGCCGCAAGCGACCTCACCGCGCTCCGGAACGACCCACGCTACAACGCCCTCGTCACCCGCTACCGCTGAGGGCGGCGGGTAGTGGCGCCAGCATGGCAGACACCTGGGGCAGACCGACAGGAAGCCCAGGCGTCTGCCAAGCGCGGTTCCGGCCAAGCAGCAGCGGGGCTCGCCAGAACCCCGTGCCGCAGGTTCAGAAACGGCGGCCGAGCATCACAAAAATGCGCGGATTACGATCGACGTCTTCCGCCGTTGAGGCACCGCCCTGCGAGCGCCAGGCGACGCTCGCATCGAAGCTCCAGCCATCCCAGATGGAGCGGACACCGATACCGGAGCCCGCGAGCTTGCGCTTGGCGGTGGATGCAGCGTCCCACGGGTTGGCATTGGTGTCGGACTGACCGAGGTCGTGGAAGACGAAGGGCGTCACCGGGCCGAGCGCGTAGCGGAACTCAAGCTGGGCGAACCAGCCCTCGTCGCCGACGCCTTCGCCCAGCGGGTAAGCGCGTACGCCATAGAAACCGCCGAGGTTGAACTTCTCGGACGAATCCAGGTTCTTGCCTGCCCACTGCCCAGAATAACGCACATAAGCGCTGAGCGGGCCGACGACCTGCTGGATGCGGGCGACGTCGAGATTAACCTTGTTGAAGCTGCCTTCGGTCCGGGCAGTGATGCGATCCAGCGCCGCCATGTCGGCGTCGAGGCTGAGGCGGCCGGTGAGCCAGGTGAGCGAGCCGTAGGTCACGCCGCCGCCAAGCAAGGCGTCGCGCCTGTCGAACTGCAGGGCCACCGGAAAGCCGTCGCTGTGCTTCCTGCGAACGGTGTCGGTGCTCTCGTAGCGGTCCTCGAGTTTCTTGTGCTGGTAACCCACCGAGAACAGGACGTTAATTGCCTGCGAGCGCATCAGGGGGTAGCTCAGCCTTGCACTGGCGATGTCCGCGTAGCCCTTGGCATTGAGCGCGGCAAACTGTGCCCCGAGCTGGTAGTTGGTGTGAGCGAAGCCGACATGACCGCGCAGCCCGGAAGGCCCTAGCGGGGTTTCGTAGTCAACCGACCCCAGCCACATGTCCTTGTCGGTGTACAGGCCATTCAGCGAGATCTTGTCACCGTACCGGAAGGGGCTGTTGACAAACAACGCACCGCGAGCACGGTGCTCGCCCGTGGAGCGGGCACCGGTGTTGTCCAGGCCGACTTCACCGCTCACATGGGAGACCCGCTCGACGTTAACCTGCAAATCGGCCTCGCCCAGCCTGGCACCGGGCCGGACCAGCGGGCGGACCTTCATGCCCGGCTGGTCGTCGAGGATGAGCAGCGTGCGTTCGAGCGCCTTGTTCTCGATCGCGTCGCCCGGCTGCAGGGCGTGATCGAGAAAAGGCTGGGCGCCGGCCGGCAGCTCATCCTTGCCCACGGCGCGGATGGAACCGTAGCGGCCTTCGATGACGCTGATCTTGAGCACGCCGCCGTTCAGGTCCTGCGGCGGCAGGAAGGCCTGGGTGAAGGGATGGCCGGCGGCGCGATAGCGGGCCTCGACTTTAGCCGCCAGAGCGTTGAGACCGCCGATGTCGAAGGACTTGCCGGCGACCTCGCCGAGCTCGGCGAGCAGGCTCGCGCTGTCGAGAATGGTGTTGCCGGAGATCTCGACCACCTTCAGCACCACGCTTGGCCCCGCTGCCACCGGCTTGGCCGGGGTCGCGGGCGGGCCGGCCGGTAGCGCACCGGCATCGGAGGGCAGCGGCTGCGGCGGCGGCGTACCCTGCAGGGCGTTGCCCTGGGCCGCAGCCTGCGCAGCGAAGGTCGCCACGGCCAGCGCCAGGCAGGTACCAAGCGCCCCCATGGCCGGGCTTCGTCCAGCCGGCCCCCCGCAGGGGCCAAGGAAGCTCGGGACGACCCTGCGTACCCTTGAGAGAGTGTTCTTCTTCATACGACTTCCTATCAGTTATTCAGCGAATTGAGCGTACCCAAGCGGCCGGTATTGATGCCGCTGTCGATGACGAAGACATCGAGCGGGCCGGACGAACTCGGGACGGTCACGTTATTGACGTTGAGCTCCTGGGCGGCCTTGCGTGTGCCGCCGGCCGCCGCCTCGGGGGCACCTTCCGTCGAGCTGTCGGCCACGAAGTTCAGGGAGGAACGCGCGGCGGGCGCCTGTTCGCTGCCCGCATCGGTCGGCGCGCGGCGCTCTGCGGTGGGGCCATTACCCGTCTGGCCGTTGGTGGCCCCACTCGCGGCGGCCGGGCTGGCTTCGGCCGAGCTGCTGGCGACGAAGTTGAGTGCGGAGCGGGGGGTGGCGGCCGGCTCGCTGCCGGCGTTGCCCGGTGCGCGCGGGCCCACGCCCTGCGCGCCAGCCTGGCCACCACTGGCCGGAACGTAGTTGAGACCGCCGAAGGTAGCCGGCACGACCCCGCTGCTGAGCGCCGACATGCCGTTGTCGATGAAGGCCGGGACGATTATCGGCGTCGGCGGCGGCGGCGGTTCGACCGGAGCGACGATGGTCAGCGTGCCGTCGATCGCAGTGATCGCGTAGTTGCCATTGGCGAGGCCCACGGCCGAGATCGGATAGGCGCCAAGGTTTTCACCGGCGCGGCGGGCAACCTGACCCAGCAAGGCATCGCCGGCCAGCAGCGCGCCGCTGCTCACCTGATACGTGAACTCAGGGTCGGGCTGGCCGAAGGTCTTGGCCTTGTCCTCCGCGACGAGGGTGAGGGCCCGTGCGCCGATCGTTGCAGCGTTGGTGGCGCCGGAGCCATCCGACGCCGTGCCCGCCGTGGCGGGAGTGGTATTGACCGAGCCGTCGAGCACGTAGTTGGCCGGTTCGAAACCCGCCGGCCCGGCGATGGACACCACCCTGTTGGTTCCGGCGTTCCTGGACGCCAGGGTCGCGCTCGTCAGCTGCACGTTGACGTCCTGACCAACCAGGCCGTAGGCGGCGATTGTGGTGCCATTCAACCCCTGCACGAAGCTGGTGCTGCCGTTGTAGGTGCCGCTCACCGCCACGCCCAAGGGCGCGCGGCGGAGGGTGACGCTATTGTGCGTCGTCGAGATGCCAGCTCCAGTAGTGGTGGTGTCGATGCTGCCGGAGATGCGGTAGTTGCTCAGGCTGGCGGTGCCGCCGGTGAAAGCGGTGATGTAGTTGCCGCCGTTCCCGACCACGTTGGCGTCATTCACCGTCACCCCGATCAGGGTGTCGCCGCCGACCAGGCCGTTGGTGGTGAGCGTGGCGTTGGTCGAGTCGAAGCTGGTGCTGCCGTTGTAGGTGCCGCTTACTGCCACACCCAGCGCAGCCCTGGAGAGGGCCGCCGTGTTGGTCGCGCCGGAGCCGTCGAGCACTACGCCAGCGGTGCCGGGAGCCGTGTTCACGGCGCCGTTGAGCACATAGTTGCGCTGGTCGAAGGAGCCGGAGCCCGTCAGCGCCACGACCTTGCTGGCTTCCGACACGTTCTTCGCGTTCAGCGTCGCCGTGGTGAGGCTGACGCCAGCGTCCTGGCCCACCAGGCCGTAACCGGCGATCGTCGCCCCCTCGGCCGAGGACAGCACGGTGCTGCCGTTGTAGGCGCCGCTCACCGCCACGCCCAGGGGCGCCGGAGTGAGGCTGGCGGTGTTGTTGCTCGTGGTGATGCTGCCACCGCTCAGGCTCTGGTTGTAGGCCGGGGTGCCGGCGCCGTAGAGCACGTAGTTGCTGGCGAGGAAGCCATTGCTGCCAGTGACGCTGGTGACGAACTTGGCCGCCGTCACCGCATCGACGTTGGCGTCGGAGACGGTGACCCCCGTGACCGTCTCGGCACCGATCAGGCCGGCGGTGGTGAGGATGGCCCCGCTACCGTGGGTGAAGCTGGTCGTCCCGTTGTAGGTGGCGTTCACCGCGATGCCCAGCGGCGCAGCGGCGAGGCTGGCCACGTTGGTGGCGGCGGAGCCGTCGGCGAGGGCACCAGCGCTCACCGATGCGGCGGAGCCGAAGACGCTGCCGTTCAGCACATAGTTACGGGCGTCGATGCCGCCGCCGAGGGTGACGTCGGTCACCTTGCCGGCGCTGGCGACGTTGGCGCTGTCGAGGCTGAAGCCGGCAAGGGTATGCCCATTGACCAGGCCGGCAACGCTGACGCTGCCGCCGGTGACGAGGCTGCCGGTGCCGCCGCTGGCGACGCCGGCCGTCGTGGCGAAAGCGGTTGTGCCGTTGTAGGTGGGCGCTGCGGCGATGCCCAGGGGCGCCGGGGCGATGCTGGAGGTGTTGTTGCTCGTGGTGATGTTGCCGCCGCTCAGGCTCTGGTTGTAGGCCGGGGTGCCGGCGCCGTAGAGCACGTAGTTGCTGGCGACGAAGCCGTTGCCGCCGGTAACCCCCGTGACGAACTTGGCCGCCGTCACCGCGTCGACGTTGGCGTCGGAGACGGTGACCCCGGTGACCGTCTCGGCACCGATCAGGCCGGCGGTGGTGAGGGTGGCCCCGCTACCGTGGGTGAAACTGGTCGTCCCGTTGTAGATGGCGTTCACCGCGATGCCCAGCGGCGCGGGATTGATGAGCGCGGAGACCGCGCCGCCGATGAGCGTGTAATTCGAGGCGCCAGAGCCCGTCAGAGACAGATTCGACGAGGCCCACTGGGTGTAGGCACCAATGTCCTTGCTGGCCACTGCGGCGCTGCCAGCTAACCGGACGATATCGCCGTCGACCACGCCGCTGCCAAGGCTGAGCTGACCGGCGCTGAAGCTCGCGGTGCCGTCGTAGTTTTTGCTGCCGCCGACCCCCAGAACGGTCAAGCCGACAGGCGTGATGCTGGCAATGTTATGTGCACTACGTGCTGCCAGGGAGGGCAGCACGTAGTTGGAAGCCAGGCCCTGCGTGCCGGACACACCGTTGGCGAGCATCAGGTCTCCAATGGCCGTCAGGTAATTGGTGGCGTTGTCGACCACGTCGGGCGAGTTGGCCGTTGCCGGGCCGCTGCCCGTCAGGGAAAGGGTTTCCCCATTCACACCCGATGCGGTGACCTTGGCGGGCGTGAAGCTGGCGTTACCATCGTAAGTCTTGACGGCGCTCAGGTAGGCCGTGGCAGGCATGATGGCGTAGCTGGGTGACACCGTGAAGTTGTAACCCACTACGTAGTTATTGCCGTTGGCCGAGTAATTGCGCGACAGGGAGGAGGCGCTCAGGTTCGAATACTCGCCGACGTTCGCGCTGGGTGTAACGTAGCTGGCCGAGGTGACGCTGGAGCTCAAGTAGCCCGAAGAAGCGGGGTCCAGGATCGCAATATTGCTGAAGCTGAGGCCCGAAGCGTTGAGCGTCCCATCATAGACCTTGGTGCCGGTGAGGGTTGCAGACACGTAGATCGGCCGCGTCGCCATGTTTACGGCGTTGTAGGTGGCGTACAGATACGAGTTGTTGGCGCTGGAGGTGACCGACAGCAAGCCGCAGTTCGGGTAGCCGCTACGGCAGCCGGAGTTCGGCCCACTGTATGTGAACACCACCCCTTTGAGACCCCCATTCAGGATGAAGATCAGGTCTGCTACGGAATACGCGTTGAAGTAGATGTTGCCGGCCAACCCGCCGGTTGCCATGTTGAGCGCATAGGAGCCGTCAACGTCGTAAGTGCTGCTGCCTTCAATGCGAATGCTGCCCGTGGTGGTCGATGCCGAAAGGGTCGTCTGCCCGCTGTTGCCGCTCGGGTTTTCGATCTTGACCCCGAAGACCGTGCTCGCGGGGCCGGCGTACTTGCCCGAGATGTTGATGTAGCCACCACTCGCCGCGTCGACGGCGCCAGGGGCATAGTAACCGCTGTCGATGATCGCGCTGGCGCCGATGCGAACACCGGTCGTATCGTTGCTGCCGGCCTTGGGCTGGGTTGAGTAGCCGTTGATGGTGATGTCCCCGCCGCGCGACAGGACGCGGGCGCTGCTGCCAATCGAAACTGCCTCCAGGCTTGCGGAGGCGTTGAGAGCGTATCCAATACCGTTGGAGAGCGTCTGGGCATCCGCAAGGCTCCCGCCGGCACCGCCGATCAGGATCTTTCCGCCGTTCGAATCGAGGGTCACGCCGCTGGCGACGCGGACGCCGCCAAGCGCCCCGGACGCGTTGTTGGCAGCGCTCAGGGTCAGGCCGAGGGCGCCGCTGGTCGAGGTGATGCTCTGGTTGACCGCGATGTTGCGGTCGGCGCGCAGCGTCAGGGTGGCATCGCCTCCGGCGGTCTTGGCGATCGCGCTGTTAACGGTGATGTCGCCGGAACCGGAGGGCGCGGTGTAGCCGGAGAGACCGCCCGGCGCCACCGTCGACACGGTGACGCTGGTGCCGTTGTTGAGCGAGCTGACGATGGTCGCAGCCTGACTGGCGCCGATGGTGTAGTCGTAGGGGTCAATCAGCCATTCCCCCCCCCCTGCCGGCCGCCGCTCCGGCGTTGATCGCCAGATCGGGCAAGGTGTTAACCCGGGCACCGGACGTCTCGATCAGACCTCCGTCGCCCCCCTTGGGCGCACTGGCATCCAGGCTGCCGCCCACATTGAGCACGCCATGCTGCATGTCGGCGATCAGGCGGAGCTCGCCCTTAGCGCCACTTGCCAGGGTTTGCGCGCGGATTGCGCCGGTATTGTTGACCGTCGCACTGGTCAGCTCGTTAACGGCTTTTGCCGTCAGGTAGACCAGCCCGCCGTCGGCCCGGACGCCGCCGCCGTTGTCCACCTGGGCGTTGAGCGCGCCCTGGCTCACCTCAAGCTTCACCGGACCGCCGAGGTCGAGGGTCACATTGCCACCCGCCGCCATCAGCACGTTGCCGCCGTTGGCACTCAGCGCGCCATCGTTGCTCACCCGGGCGGCGATCAGCGCGATGGTGCCCCCCTTCGCGCCGTCACCGACGGCGGTGATGTTGCCCTGATTAACGACCGCGTTGCTGCTGGCGCCCTCGAAGGTGTAATGGCCGGCCATGAAGTCGGCGGTGCGCATGTTGAGCGTCGAGGCTACCAGGCTGCCAACATCCACCTGGCTGGTCGGCGAAAACAGCAAGCCGTTCGGATTGATCAGGAAAACCTGGCCATTGGCCTTGATCGCGCCCTGGATGCTCGACACGTCAGCGCCCAGCACACGGTTCAGCGCGACGGCGCTGGCACCCGGCTGAACGAAGTTCACCGTGTTGCCCGCGCCAACGGAAAAGCTCTGCCAGTCGATCGCAAGCCTGTTCGACGCCTGGTTGATCGTCATGGCGTTACCGCTCTGGCTGATGTTACCGCTACCGGCGACGACGCTCCCCCCCGTGGGAAGGATACCGGCCGCCTGGCTCTGGCCGGCGCCAGCCAGCACCAGCAACGCGGCGGCGAGCAGCGGCTTCACGGACCGGGACTTGCCGCGGCCGCGGGCGCACTCCGCCACAGCCTGCCATGTGCCCATGACGGAATTCCAAACGACGCGATAGATATGGTTCACAACTGACCTCTTCTGAAAAGACCAGGCCTTGCAACACCCCTCCTTGCCCCCATCCTTGGGGCACAGGGATGCGCACAACCCGAAAATGCGTAGCCGAACCGTTATGTCGGCACATTTTGAGAAAAATTAACTAATTCATCAAATACAACATTACCTTTTCAACATTTCCAGGAGCGCGCACCAAGACATTGCCGGGCGCGCCCACGAACCCGCAGCGACAAATGCCGCCCTCCGGCTCTTGAGAAACATGCAATGTTTCTCTGTCCACGCCGGGGCCGACATGACTTTGGAGGTCTCTCAAGGAAACGCAGGGCCACAGCAAGTGCCCTTGCCCTCCACGGAGGGTAGGCTGGGCGGAGCCCAACCCCGGGAGCGCTCAAAGGCCACCCATAAAATTATTTACTGCACGTATTAACGGAAGGTCGGCCACGAGCTTTAGAGTCAAGCGCACAGGGCAGCGACCTCCGCGCGCGAATGCGCACCGACCAGCAAGCCGGGAATTACGCTATACTTCAAAAGCTAAGAGGTACCGAATGGGCGACCAGGGGTAAAAGTAAGGAGCAAAAATCTTCCGGTCGTGCTTCTGAAGAGCTCATAAAAGCTCCGACGAACGCAAAGACACACTCACCCTAGGGTGGCCTGTGCCTTTAGGGTAGGTTCACGCACAACTCCATGGCCGCGCACCTGCCGGCGCACTCCCAAGGAGCGCGCCAGACGCCCCACCGCGAGGCGCGTGTCAGCACAGCGCCCACCTCCTTCATCTTCGCCTGCGAGACTGCTCGCTGGCACACCCTTCACCGGCCCGCCGATCTTCGCGCCGACATCCAATCGCGACAGCCACCAATAGCTGGCCGCGAAACACCAGGCCCACCATGGCGGTGGCAGGCCGTGGCCGACGCACCCCAGACACGGGAAACCGCCGGCCAGCTCACCAGGAGCCCCATAATGGCCAAGGAAGAACTCATCGAAATGCAGGGCACGGTCACCGAAGTGCTGCCCGACGGTCGCTATCGCGTCACCCTCGAAAACGACCACACCCTGATCGCCTACGCTGGCGGCAAACTCAAGAAGAACCACATCCGCATCATCGCGGGCGACGCGATCACCCTCGAGATGTCCTCCTACGACTTCTCCAAGGGCCGCATCACCTTCCGGCACCTCCCGCCCCGCACCGGCAGCGCGCCGGCCCGCCCGGCCTTTCAGCGCCGCCGCTGAACCCAGCGCAGTGCAGCGAAAGCCCTTGCCGGAAACGCCAAGGGCTTTTTTACGCGCTGCACGGCCCTGCAGCGCTGCGTCCGGAGCACGCCGCCCACCCGCACCTTCGGGCGCGCAAGCACACTACAATGGGCCGCCGCGGCTCTGCCGCCCGACGGAACACGCCCCATGCGCAGCCTCAAGCACCTCCTTCTGCCCGCCCTGCTCTGCCTGCCCCTCCTGGGGCCCGCCCACGCCGCCGACAGCACGCTGCAGCACTGGCTCGACGGCACCCAGCGCAGCGAGGCCAACCGCACCCGGGACGCGGCACGCAAGCCCGCCGAGACGCTGGCCTTCTTCGGCCTCCAGCCCGGGCTCACGGTTATCGAGATCTGGCCCAGCGTCGGTGCCTGGTGGTTCGAAGTCCTCGCCCCCTACCTGCGTGACACCGGGCAGTACATCGCCGCCCTCCACGCCGGCGCCCACAACCCGCCTGCCGCCCGGGCCGAGCACGAAGCCATCGAGGGGCGCATCGCCCGCCAGCCCGCGCTCTACGGCAAGGTCCGCATCGCCCACAGCCCCGGCCTGCCGGACAGCGTCGCGCCCGACTCCGCCGACCTGCTGCTGACCTTCATGAACCTGCACAACTGGATCACCGACGGCAACGCCGACGAGGTGATCCAGGAATTCCACCGTGTGCTCAAGCCCGGCGGCGTGCTCGGCGTGGTGGACCACCGTGCCGACCCTGCCCGCCCGGCCGCCGAACAGCTCAAGGCCGGCTATCTGCGCGAGGACGACGTGATCGCCCTGGTCGAGAAGGCCGGCTTCCGGCTCGTCGCCCGGGCCGAGATTGCCGCCAACCCCCGGGACACCAAGGACCATCCCCAGGGCGTATGGACCCTTCCGCCCAGCCTGCGGCTGAAGGCGCTCGACCGCGAGCGTTACCTCAAGATCGGCGAGAGCGACAAGTTCACGCTCAAATTTGTAAAAATCGCCCCACAATGAGCCGCCTGGGCGAAAATCTTCACGGCGCAGGCCGGCTTTCCCCTTGACTTGCGGGGGCGGCTCGCTGAAAATGCGCGCCGGCATGTGTTTTAAGCCGCTTGATGGCCTCCCGGCAGCGACAGGGGCTACCCGGCGGTAGCCCAGAATTCAACACTCGGGCCGGCAGTCGTCGGCCTGATGTTATTTGATCCGAGCAGCGTCTATACGCCATCGCTGCAATACCGGATTCGACAAGCGTTTTCGCTCATGTAGCTCAGTGGCAGAGCACTCCCTTGGTAAGGGAGAGGTCGGCAGTTCAATCCTGCCCATGAGCACCACTTTCCGACGCGCCTGCGCTGGCGCGCAGATGCAACGAAACTTGGCCCACCCAAGCGGTGGCGGGCCATGGCCGGACCCTTCCCGATCAGCCCGGGACATCGCGGCCACCCTCAAGGAGCCCGAAGATGGCCAAAGAAGAACTCATCGAAATGCACGGCAGCGTGACCGAAGTGCTGCCCGACGGCCGCTACCGCGTCACCCTCGAAAACGGTCACAACCTGATCGCCTATGCGGGCGGCAAGCTCAAGAAGAACCACATCCGCATCATCGCCGGCGACGAGGTCACCCTCGAGATGTCGCCCTACGACCTCACCAAGGGCCGCATCACCTTCCGTCACCTGCCGGCCAAATCGGCTAACATGCCGCCGCCGCCTGCCCGCCGCTACTAAGACGGGCTCCCGCCCGCAGGGCACAAGGCCCGGACCAGACATGAAGCCCTTGCCATCGGCAAGGGCTTTTTGTTTGCCATGTCACGGCTGTCCGTCGAAACGCCTCAAACCGGCAATCGCCTTTGCAGACGCGGGATCATCCGCAGTCAGCCGGTAGCGCCGGGCCAGCCCTCCCGCTCAGCCTGCTCCCGCGAAGCGCATCGAAGGCGGGCCCCGGCAGACGTCACCGGCGACACCCGGAAACCACCTTCGCGCTTGCCGCCCACGCCATGCCCTCCGCCCCCACCTCCGATACCCGCCAGCTGCTGTTTCTGCTGACCCTGGCGGCCTTCGCCAGCTCAGCCTCGTTTCGCGTCTGCGATCCGATGCTGCCCCAGCTGGCGGGGCAGTTCGCCGCCTCCACCGCCGAGGTGGCACTGATCATCACCAGCTTCACGATCGCCTACGGCGCGATGCAGCTGGTCTACGGCCCCCTCGGCGAGCGCTTCGAGCGCTTCCGCATCGTCACCCGGGCCACCGCCCTGTGCGCCGTCGGCAGCCTCGGGGCCGCGCTGGCGCCCAGCCTCGAGATGCTCACCGCCTGCCGCATCCTGACCGGCGTGGCGGCGGCCGGCATCATCCCGATGTCGATGGCCACGGTGTCCGATCTCGTGCCGGCCGAGCAGCGCCAGGCGACCCTCGCCCGCCTCTTCTCGGGGCAGATTCTCGGCATGGTGTTCGGCCAGGTGCTGGGCGGCCTGTGCGTGGACTTCGGGCTCTGGCGGCTGGCCTTCGGGGTGCTCACCGGGCTGTACCTGCTGATAGCCTTTGCCCTCTGGCGCAAGGCCCACCTGGGGGCGACAACCCGCGGCGCGGCCGGCCCGGCTGGCAGCATGGCCAGCCTCTACCGGAGGGCCCTGGGAATGCTCCACGCCCGCGAGACACGGGGCGTGCTGGCCTGCTTTTTCGTGGAGGCGGTGCTGGTCTTCGGGGTGCTCGCCTTCCTGCCCCTCTACCTGCATGAGCGCTTCGGGCTGGCGCTGTCCCAGGCCACGCTGCCGCTGCTGCTGTACGGCGCGGGGGGCCTGCTGTTCTCCTTCGTGGCGGCGCGCCTGGGCCGGCGGATCAACCACTGGGCGTTTCCGGTGGGCGCGGCCGGGCTGGTGGCGCTGGCCAACGGTGTCGCCCTCTACGCCGGGCACCCGGGCTGGATCTTCGCCGCGGCGCTGCTCTCGGGCTTCGGCTATTACCAGCTGCACAGCGCCCTGCTGTTCCAGATCACCCAGCGCGCGCCGGAAGCCCGCAGCCTGGCCCTGGCCTTGTCCGTCTCACTGTTCTTCGTGGGGCAATCGGTGGGGGTCAGCGCAGCCGGCTGGCTGGTGGACCAGGGTCGGATCACACTTGTGTTCGCCATCGCGGCCCTGGGGATGCCGCTGCTGGGCGTCGCCGCAGGCCGCCAGATCAGGCCGGCCTGACCGGAGCCCGCCGGGAGCTCGAGGAAACGCAGGACCGCACCAAGTGCCTCTGCCCCCCGACGGGGGCGGGCTGGGCGGAGCCCGGCACTGGGAGCGCTCAGAAGCCGGCTTCGGCCATGAAGCGCCGGCGGTCGGCGTCCTTGTCGATGTGGCTGGCGAGGGCCCGGCACAGGGTGTCGAGGCTGTTGGCGTTGCGCGATTCGCGCCGCACCAGCACCTTGGCCATCGGCCCGATGTAGCGGGCGAACAGCTTCTCCATGCGGGCCAGGTCGGCGTCGGGGATCATGCCCGGCGCCGTGGTGGCCGGGCCGCTGCGGTTGGCGGCGAGGTCGGTGCGCATCTCGGTGGTGCCCGGTAGCGGCCGCGAGTCCATCGTCACCACCGCCGACAGGAAGGCCGTGCGGGGCTCCGACTCGGGGATCAGCGCGCCGAGCCGGCGGTGCAGGTCGAAGAGGTTCGCGGCCCGGGGCACCGTCCGGCGCACCAGCAGCCTGGCCATCGGGCCGATGTGCTGGGCCAGCACCCGCTCGGCGTGCTCGACGGCGGCGGCGTCGATGCCGGGTAGCGGCGCGTCCCCGCGGTCGACGGTGTCGGGGCCGCGCAGACCTGTGGTGATGCTCTCGCCGCTGTAGAGGTAGAGCTCGTGGTTGCGGGCCTGCGGGTCACGGTGCACGCCCAGGTAGCGGAAACGCTCGCCGACGCTGCGCCCCAGGTTCTGCATGACCTCGACGTAGGAGCGGCCGGCCAGCACCTGGCCGGGCTCGGAGAAACGCATGATGCGGAAGGCGATGGTGATGCCGTCGCCGAGGATGCGCGAACGCCCGTCCGGCCCCGGGTCGGGGGCCACCCGCACCGGGCCCAGGTTGATGCCCATATGCACGCCCAGGCCTTCGGCGGCGGCGATCTCGCCCAGCTGCACCGCGGCACGCAGGGCGTCTTCGGGGTCGCCCACGCAGCAGACGGCGCAACCCTCCTTGGTATTCACCACCAGACGCGCGGTAGGCGAGACATGGCCCAGCACCTGCCGCAGCAGGCGGGCGAGCAGCGCCCGGGCCTCCGAGCGGCTGGCACCCTTGTCGGCCGGCGTGGCCACGTCGGCGAACAGCACGGCACCGATGAAGGCGCGCGCCTCGTAGGCCGACAGGCCGAGGGGTAGCGGTTCGGAGCGGGGCGGCTCGGGTGGCGCCACCTCGCCCACCGGGCCGCCCAGGCAGGCGCGGCGGAAATCTGCGACTCGCCGCGGGCGGTCGTCCTCGTCGGGCTTGAGGGCCCAGTCGATGGCCCGCAGCAGCTCGATGTCGAAGACGTCCTTGTTGCCGATCTCGGCGGCCGTCGGCATGGTGTCTTCGCGCAGGCGGGCGAAGGCCTCCATCGGCCGGTTGCCGGTGACCATCCAGTACATCACGCCGGCCAGCGCGTAGAGGTCGGTCCATGGCCCCTGCTTGCCGTGGCGGTGGTACTGCTCGGCCGGGGCGAAACCCGGGGTGAGGACGGCGGTGAGCGCCTGGTCGGAGCCGTCGGCCTCGACCCGCCGGGCCGAGCCGAAGTCGAGCAGCACCGGCGAGCCGTCGGCACGTATGTAGATGTTCTCGGGCTTGATGTCGCGGTGCAGGAAGCCCGTGCCATGCACCACCTCGAGGCCATCGAGCAGCGGCCGCACGATGCGCAGCAGCATTGTCTTGTCGAGGGGCAGACGGCCCACCAGCCAGCGTTGCAGCGGCTGGCCGGTTTCGTAGTCCATCACCATGTAGGCGGTTTCGTTGGCGCGGAAATAGCGCAGCACCCGCACGATGCCCGGGTTGTGGAAGCTGGCCAGGGCCCGGCTCTCGAGCAGGAAGCGCTGCAGGCCGCGCTCGAAACGGCGGCTCACGTCCGGCGAGCGGGGCACCAGCGAGAACCCCGCCCCCCGGGTGACCAGGTTGCGGGGGGCGTATTCCTTGATCGCCACCCGGCAGTCGAGGTGGGTGTCGTGGGCCAGGTAGGTGATACCGAAGCCGCCGCCGCCGAGCACCCGCTCGATGCGGTATTCGTTCAGGGCGTAGCCGACGCGCAGCGCAAAGGCGTCGCGCTCGGCGGCCGGGTTCAGCGTTTCACTCATGGGGCGCCCCGGCTCACGAATCGATCATCTGCATGGCCTTCTCCAGGCTGCGACGCATCCGGTTGAAGGCATTCGCCAGCACTGCCACCTCGTCCTTGCCCTCTTCGGGGAACTCGGGCTGGTCGAAGTCGCCGGTGCTGATCTTGTCGGCAGCCGCCGACATGCGCGACACTGGCCCGATGATGAGCGAGGAGAGCATCAGGTTGAGCACCACGAAGACCGCACCGAACACCCCCGCCAGCGACACCATGAAGGTGCGGAAGGCCTGGTTGGCGTTTTCAAGCGGCACCGACATGGGCACCGAA
This sequence comes from Zoogloea ramigera, assembly GCF_006539865.1. Taxonomy (GTDB): domain Bacteria; phylum Pseudomonadota; class Gammaproteobacteria; order Burkholderiales; family Rhodocyclaceae; genus Zoogloea; species Zoogloea ramigera. The sequence continues at coordinate 13,654 of NZ_BJNV01000041.1, read as the reverse complement.
ACCACCTGCGCGCCCACCACCTCGTTGAGCTTCCAGCCGAAGCCGTTGGCGTTGCCGTACACCTTGATCATGCTCGGGGGCGCCACCCCCGGCGTGCTGTGGCAGGGCAGGCAGGCGGCCGTCTCGATGCGGATCGGGTGGGCGACGTACAGCGAGCGGCCGGTCGGCGTGTCACGCTGGCCGGTGATCTCCTTGCTGTCGGGGCGGTTGCGGAAGTTCTGGACCAGATCGACCTCCCAGTCCGACGCCCGGTCGCGGGGGTTGGTCGGGTTGAGGGTGGCTTCCTTGTAGTTGTAGTTGGGGTACTTCTTGCGCAGTTCGGCCAGGGTTTCGGTGGCCGCGTAAGCCGGCACCGTCTGGGGCAGGAACTGCTCATGCATGATCGGGTCGAGGTGCGGGCGCACCTGAGCAACGGTATAACCACGGATCGCCAGCGCCGCCTCCATGACCAGCCGCGCCTCGGCGAGCACCTGTTCGCGGGCGTGCCGGAAGAGCAGATCGTGGGAGATGTAACCCGCCACACCAAAGCCGGCAAGAAAGACCACCAGCAGAACCAGATTGAACTTGAGGCGCAAACCCATGAAAATCCCCCGAAAAGTGTCCAGCACACCCGAAACGGGTGACATTCTGGCACATTGCGGGGTTGTCTTGCGCTAGGACTTGCGCTTATTCAGTCCGGGAAACACCGTTCCGGGTAGCCCGGCCCTGCAATGCAGCACCGCGCCGGAGGGGCTGGCCGTCAAACGGCAGCCGCAGGGGGCTCGGTGTCGGCGTCGATGTCGAGCACCGGGTCGATGGGTAATGTCAGCGTGAACACCGTCCCCTTGCCCAGCTCGCTGTTCACCTCGATCTGCCCGCGATGGCGCTGGACGATCTCCCGCGACAGGGTGAGCCCCAACCCGGTGCCCTCGCCCACCGGCTTGGTGGTGTAGAAGGGCTCGAAAAGGCGGCGCAGGCCTTCCGGGGAGATGCCCTTGCCGGTGTCAGCGATGCTCACCTGAACCGAATCGTCGCCGACCCGCCCGGTGGTGACGGTGATCTCGCCCGAGCCCTCGATGGCCTGGGCGGCATTGACCACCAGGTTCATGAACACCTGGTTGAGCTGGGACGGGATGCAGTGGATCTGCGGCAGCTCGCCATAGCGCTTGACGAGGGTGCAGTGGTGCTTGAAGGTGCTGCGGGCGATGTTGAGCGTGGAATCCAGCCCGCCATGCAGATCGGCCCATTGCCAGCCTGACGCCCCGGCATGGGAGAAGCCCTTCATGTCGGCGACGATCTGGCGGACCCGCTCGACGCCCTCCTTTGATTCGGCGAGCAGATCGAGCACGTCCTCCTTCAAATAATCGTATTCCAGGCGCTGCATCAGGCCTCGCACTTCGGCGAGGCGCTGCTCCGCCGGGGCGCCGGATTCGGCGGCGCAGGCGTCGATGATGGAGAAGAGATCGTCAAGGTAGCGCCCGAGCGCCGCCAGGTTGGAGGCCACAAAACCGACCGGGTTGTTGATCTCGTGGGCGATGCCCGCCGACAGCTGGCCGATGGAGGCCATTTTTTCGGACTGCAGCAGCTGCTGCCGCGTGTTTTCGAGCTGCTCGGCACCCTGCTCGGCCACCCGCGCCATATGCTGGGCCTTGCGCCGCAGGCTCTCCCGGGCAGTCCGGGCGTCGATCTGGGCGCGGATGCGCGACAGGGCGACCGCTGCGCGGATAGGCTTGTGGATGAAATCGGCGGCGCCCAGCTCGAAACCGCGCTGCTCGGAGTCTTCGTCGTGCAGCGCGGTGACGAAGACCACCGGGATCGTCCGGGTCGCCTCGTCGGCCTGGAGGCGGCGCAGCACCTCGTAACCGTCCATCACCGGCATCATCACATCGAGCAGGATCAGGTCGGGGCGCGGGTCGCTGCCGGCGATGCGCAGGGCATCCTCGCCGGAGCTGGCCAGGCGCACCCGGTATTCGGGGCGCAGGAGCTCGCCCAGGGTGCGCAGGTTGGTGGCGTCGTCGTCGACGACAAGGATGACTTTCATGAGCAAATCATAACCCCGGCGCGGGGTTCAAGGAGTGAATCACGTCGCAGCCTCACAGGCGCGGGCCTCGGCGCGACGCAGCGACGCCCGCGCCGCATCAAAGCGGAGCTGCTCGATCAAGCGCCCGACCTCGTCGAACCCGCCGGCCAGCGGCGTGCCGGCAAGCAGGGCCTGCAGCTCGCGGAAGCGCACGAACACATCGAAGTCGTCCAGCGCGAGGAGCGTGTCCATCTGCTCCACCAGCTCGGCCAGCCGGGCCTGGTCCACCGCCTTCTCCGACGGCTTCGGCAGCCTGGGCGCCGCCCCCGCCGCCGGCAGCCAGCAGCCCAGCGCCGCCGCCAGCGGCTGCAGCATCACCGGCTTGGCGACAAAGGCATCCATGCCGGCCTCGAGGCACACATCCACGTTGCCGGCGAAGGCATTGGCGGTGAGGGCGATCACCGGCAGGCGCGGCCGTCCGTGCTCGGTCTCCCACTGGCGCAGCCAGCGGGTGGTGGCCAGCCCGTCGAGCTCCGGCATCTGGATGTCCATCAGGATCGCGTCGGGGGCATCGCCCGCCTGCAGGCGCTCGATGCACTGCAGGCCGTTGTTCACGCACACCGAAGCCACGCCGAGGGCGTTCAGCAGCGCCACCACCACCCGCTGGTTGATCAGGTTGTCCTCGACGACCATCACCCGCCCGCCCAGCCCGGCCACCGGCGCCTGGGGCACCTCGTCGGCCGGTTCGGGCAACGTGGTGGCGTCGGCGGCGGGCTCGACGCGCACCCGGAACCAGAAACGCGCGCCCTCGCCCGCGGCGCTGTCCAGCCCCACGCTGCCGCCCATCAGGCTGGCCAGGCTGCTGACGATGGACAGCCCGAGCCCGGTACCGCTGTACTGCCGGGTGGAGGTGTTGTCGGCCTGGGAGAACTGCTGGAACAGCAGATGCTGCTTGTCGACGGGCACACCGACGCCCGTATCGGTCACCGCAAACTCCAGCTCCACCAGGCCATCGGCCGCGCCCACCTGACGCCCCTCCACCCGGATGCTGCCCCGGTCGGTGAACTTCACCGCGTTGCCCACCAGGTTGGACAGCATCTGCACCAGGCGCTGCCGGTCGGCCAGGCAGCACAGGCCGGCCGGCCCCTGCCAGTTCACCTCGAAGGCGAGCCCCTTGCGGGTGGCCTGCTCCTCGAAGAGCTCACGCACCTCGGCCAGCAGGCTGGCCACATCCAGCACCGCGGGGCGCAGCTCGAGCTTGCCGGCCTCGACCTTCGAGAAGTCGAGGATGTCGTTGAGCAGGCCGAGCAGCAGCTTGCCCGACTTGAGGATGGTGTGCACGTACTCCCGCCGCTGGTCGTCGTCGAGGGCGGGGCGCAGCAGCAGCTGGGCCATGCCCAGGATGCCGTTCATCGGGGTGCGCAGCTCGTGGCTGACGATGGCCAGGAAGCGGCTCTTGGCGAGGCTGGCCTGCTCGGCCGACTCGCGGGCGGCGATCAGCCGGATCTCCTTGGAGATGTCCTGGATCACCTCCATGCGGGCATCCACCGCGCCGTAGGGGGCCGGCGTGGCGCGCACGATCACGTCTATCGTCGAGCCGTCCCGCCGCCGATGCCGGCACTGGGGCGGCGCATCCTCCGGCATCGGCCCGGCCGCCGGCGCGGCGTCGGGGGCCAGCACATCCGAGAGGCGCATCTGCAGGAACTCGTCCCGCGACCAGCCGTAGTGGGCCACCGCAAAGTCGTTGACCATCAGGAAGCGCAGGCTCTCCGCGTCGTACAGCCACACCGGCAACGGGCTGTCGTTGAAGAGGCGCTGGTAACGCTCCTCGCTGGCCTTCAGGGCATTGTTCTGGCGCTGGATGACCGCGGTCCGCCCGGTCATGCCGAGCATCAGGATCTGCAGCAGCAGGGTCAGCAGCAGGCCCACCACACCTAGGGCCCAGACCATGCCGGCCCGGTGTTCGTGGTGGTAGGCCCGGGTCGGATGGACCGCCAGCGTCCAGCCCCGGTCGCCCATCCGCAGCGTGGTCTGCCAACCCGGTGACTGATCGGCCATCGACGTATCGAAGCCGGGCGAGCGGTAGAGCACGCCCTGGCCCGCCGGGGCGCCGGGGTCGGTGAGCTGGAAGGTCAGCCCATCGGGGACACGGCCGTGGGTCGCGATGTCGACCATCTCGTCCACCTTCACCACCGACACGGCAAAGCCCAGCGGGCGCCGAGCCTCATCTCCGCCCCGAACGTCGCGCACCGGCAGGACCTCGAGGATGCCGACCCGCGGGCGGTTCTCCTGCACCAGCTGGATCGGCGAGGTGACCGCCACGCCCATAGAGGCCGTCGCGCGGCGCACCGCGTCCTGCCGGATCGGCTCGGAGGCGATGTCGAAACCCAGCGCCGGCCGGTTCGACGCCAGCGGCACGATGTAGCGCACCGCCACATACTCCGGGCGGGCGCCGGCCGCCACCAGCCTGCGCTCGCTGTCGCGCTCGGTGATGCGGAAGCTGCCGCCGGGCACCAGCCGGCCCATGGCCTGCTCGTAGGCCGGCCGATCGGCGGCCCGGACGATGTCGTTGAAGCTCAGCGCAAAGATGTCCGGGTCGTCGCGCAGCGTGATGCGCGTGAAATGCTCGAACTGCTGAAAGCTGAAATCGGGCGTCGCCTCGATGAAATTGCGCAGCGAGGCGAGCACCTCCCGGTGGGTCACCAGGCGGTCCGCGATCACCTTGGCCACGCCCTCGCCGTCGGCCTGCAGATGGTTCTTCTGGATCTGCTGCTCCCACTGGCTGACGCCAAAGAAGGCCAGCCCGACCAGCCCGAGGGTGAGCAGCATCGGCCCCACGAAACGCCGCCGGCGCTCGGCCCACAGGGGGCTGTGCCGATCGAGAAAGCACAGCGAAAGGGGCGCGAAGACGATCACCCCCAGCGCGTCGCCCACGTACCAGTTCCACCACGCGTAGGCGTATTCGACCGGGTCGATCACCCCGAGGCCATACAGGCCCGTGACCCCGACCGAGGCCGAGACCAGGCAGGCCAGCACGCCGCCCAGGAGCAGGAAACGCAGAGCATCGCGCTCACGGGTCAGCTCGCGCCAGCCCTCGCCGATCGAGCGCCGCACCAGCCACGCGCCGACGCCGGCCTGGAGCGCGCCCCCCAGCGCGGTGCTCAGCCCGACGCCAAGCGCCGTGGCCGGCGGCTGGCCGATCAGCAGCGCATGGGGCAGATTGAGCAACAGGGAGCCGAGGGCGACCCCCACCAGCCCCGTGCGCCCCATCCACAACACGCAGGCCAGCGCCACCCCGGCCGACGGAAAGACCGGGCTGGCAAAGCCGGGGGCGATGGCCAGCAACATGCTGAACGCACCGAGCAGCGCGTAAACAAGCGCAACCCGGATCACACCGCGCGGGGATATCTGACGTGGACGCATGGCAGGCAAGGCTCCGGCCAAGCCAATGCGTAGCGGCAAACGAGCACGCCTCGAACAGACCAGGCTTCTATTTAAATTGACAAATTTATTATATACATCAAAACGATATTTCGTGACACATTCTGACAGATGCCGAAGGTATTTCACTCGCCCCGTGAACTAGTTCTCACAGGCAGACAAACCCGAAAACAGCTGCCCTGCCCCGGCTCGCTCCTCACCTCGATGCGTCCGCCGTGCTTGCGTACGATGTCATAGGAGATCGACAGCCCCAGTCCCGTCCCCTTGCCCACCGGCTTGGTGGTGTAGAAGGGGTCGAAGATATGCTTCTGCACCTCGGGGGGCATCCCGCTGCCGCTGTCCTCCACCTCGATCCACACCCACTCGGCGTCGTGGCCGGTGCGCACTGTGATCACGCCCCGCTCGGCGATGGCGTGGGCCGCGTTGACCAGCAGGTTCATCACCACCTGGTTGATCTGCGCCGGCAGGCAGGCCACGCGGGGCAACGACGGGTCGTAGGCGCGCACCACCTCGGCCTTGTACTTCAGCTCGTTCCACACCACGTTGAGGGTGCATTCGATGCCCGCGTTGAGGTCGGCGTCCTGCCACTGGGCCTGGTCCACCCGCGAGAAATCCTTGAGGTCGGAGACGATCTTGCGCACCCGCTCGAGCCCATCGCGGGATTCGCGGATCAGGTCCGCCAGGTCGGTCTTGAGGTAATCGAAATCGGCGGCGGCGAAATCCGCCTCGGTCGCCCGCCCGGCCCGGCAAGCCTCGAGGAGCGCAATCATCTCCTCGCTGTAAGACTTCAGCGTGCCCAGGTTGGAGCCGACAAAACCCACCGGGTTGTTGATCTCGTGGGCCACCCCGGCCGCCAGCACGCCGATCGAGGCCATCTTCTCGGACTGCAGCAGCTGGCCGTGGGCCTCCTCCAGCTCGGCCATCTTGCCGGCCAGTTCGAGCCAGCGCCGACGCAGCAGCTCAAGCAGGCCCCAGCCGATCACCACCACCACCATGAAAGCCGCCCCGTGGGCCAGCGCCGACTGGCGGATGGCCTCCGCCGAAGCTGCCTCGATGGGCGCATGGCGCTGGGAGACGCTGAGGCCACCGCGGATGTCCCCGACCTTGTAACCCTGCTTCTCGTGGCAGGAGAGACAGCTCTCCCGCACGATCAGGGGCGCCATGTAGCGCAGCTCGGGGCCGTCGGGCCCGGCCTCGATGGAGGTGGCCTCCCGTGCGCCCCGCTCGAAAGCCTGGAGGGACTTCACCTCCCAGGGGTCGGCCCGATTGGCAGGCTGAACCGGGTGCAAGCTGGTGAGGTGAAAGGACACCCCGCCGTCCTCGGTGGACATGTTGCCGATCAGCCGCGTCATGTAGGCCGGGTTGATCATCGTCAGCGCGACCCCGTCGGTAGTCGTCACGTCGCGGCGGGGGTGTTCGAGGTAGCGATTGGGCTGGGTCTGGGACGTTACCGGCACATAGACGCCGCCGTGGCTGGCGTTCCAGTTGCGGGCGAGCATCACCATGCGGAACATGTTGCGGGCACCTTCGAGGGCCACCTCGACGGATTGCTCGGAGATCCGGGTCACCTGCATCTGCAGCGACAGGGCCACCAGCAGCCCCCACAGCACCACGGGCAGCAGCCACCAGCGACGATCCTGGATCAGCCGGGGGATCTGGCGGGTGGTGGCGCGGGGCGGCAAAGCATCGGTCATGGCAGCACAAAAAGAGCGGCAGCCGAACGCCGCCGAACGAGCGGTTAACGGCAGCACGCAGCGCCCCCTGAAGCGCTTTGCCCCTCAACCCCGGCACACCACAGGTGACGGGGTTGCGCGCAGCCCCGGCGCGGCGCCCTCAGCCCATGCGCGCGCTGAGCAGCCGCGCGGCCGCAGCGGGATCGGCCGCCGCACACAGCGCGCTGACCACCGCCAGGCCGTCGGCGCCGGCCGCCAGCACCGCCGCCGCGTTACCCGCGTGGATGCCGCCGATGGCCACCAGCGGGCGGGCCGTGCGCGCCCGGATCGCCGCCAGCCCGGCCAGGCCCAGGGCCGGCGCGGCGTCGGCCTTGGTGGCGGTGGAGAACACCGGGCTGACGCCGTAGTAATCCACCGGCGCCGCCTCGGCGGCCTCGAGCTGGGCCAGGGACTCCACCGACAGGCCGATCAGCGCGCCGGGCATCAGCCGGCGCACGTCGGCGGGGGCCATGTCGCTCTGCCCCACATGCACGCCGTCGGCGCCGCTGGCCAGGGCCACGTCCACCCGGTCGTTGATGATCAGCGGCACGCCGCGGGGCGCCAGCCAGGCCTTGAGCGCCCGCGCCCGCTCGACGAAGGCGCGGGTTTCCAGCTGCTTCTCGCGCAGCTGCACGCAGCTCACGCCACCGGCCACCGCCGCCTCGACCACCGCCAGTACGCCGCGCTCTCCGCACAGGGCACTGTCGGTGACGAGGTGCAGGCGCAGGGTCTCGACGAGGCGTTCACGCATCGACGACCATCCTCAGGCGGCCGGTGAAGGACGCCTCGTCGAGCAGCTGCAGCCCGTCGAGCAGCTCGATCTGCAGCCGCCCGACCCCGGCCCCCGCCGCCTGGACGCGCTCGACGGCCAGCTCGCCGACCACTCCCAGCACCGCCATCGCAGCCACCGTGGCCCGCCACGGGTCGGGCTGCACCGCGGCGAAGGCGCCCACCAGCGCGCTTGCCGAACAGCCCACGCCGGTGACCCGGGTCATCCACGGGTGGCCGTTGGAGAGCACCGCGCGGCGGCCGGCGGCATCCACGATCAGGTCGTCGGCGCCGCTCACGCACACCACGGCACCCAGCTGCCGGGCCAGCGCCGCGGCGGCGTCGCTGGCGTCGGCGGTACTCGCTGCGCTGTCGACGCCCCGGGTGGCCGCGGCCAGGCCGGCCACGCTCATGATCTCGGAGGCGTTGCCGCGCAGGATGCCCGGCGCGCCGGCGCGGATCAGCTCGGCCAGCGCCGCGTTGCGGTAGGGCGTGGCGCCGGCGCCCACCGGGTCGAGCACTACCGGGATGCCCCGCGCCCGGGCGGCCTGCAGGGCCACCTGCATCGCACTGATCCAGGCGGGCTCGAGGGTGCCGATGTTGAGCACCAGGACCTGGGCGATGCCGACCATGTCGCGCACCTCCTCGTGGGCGTGGGCCATCACCGGCGAGGCGCCGACCGCCAGCAGCGCGTTGGCGTTGAAGTTCATCACCACCAGGTTGGTGATGCTATGCACCAGCGGCGCGTGCGTGCGCACGGCCTGCAGGTCGGCCCACAGGGCGCGGGCGTCGAGGGGGGTGGAACTCATCGCAACAGACTCCTCGCCGGCAACCGGCGTCAACCAAAGCCCGCAAGGCTACACCAGGCGCTCACTCCCGGTGGATCGCGAAGCCGGCCCAGGTCTGGCTCACCGGCATGATCTCGAGGTTGTTGATGTTGAGGTGGGCCGGCTGGTTCATCAGCCAGAAGATCGTCTCGGCGATGTCCTCGGGCTGCACCGGCTTGGCGCCGGCATAGGTGGCGTCGTAGCGGGCCTGGTCGCCACCGAAGCGTACCAGCGTGAACTCGCTCTCGCAGAGGCCCGGCTCCAGGTCGGTGACGCGCACCCCGGTGCCGGCCAGGTCGCAGCGCAGGCCCAGCGAGAACTGGCGCACGAAGGCCTTGGTGCCGCCATACACGTTGCCGCCCGGGTAGGGCCAGTTGCCCGCCACCGAGCCCACATTGACGATGCTGGCCCCTGCGCCGTGGGCGATCAGCCGCGGCAGCAGCATTCGCGTGGTGTACATCAGGCCCTTGATGTTGGTGTCCACCATCGTCTCCCACTGGTCCAGGTCGCAGCCCTGGGCGGGGTTGATGCCGAGGGCCAGACCGGCGTTGTTGACGAGGCCGCGCAGGGTGGCGAAGTCGGCGGGCAGGCCGTCGATGGCGGCCTGCATGGCGGCGCGGTCGCGCACGTCCACGGCCAGCGGCAGCACCGAGGTGGTGGCCGACAGCTCGGCGGCCAGCGCCTCCAGGCGGTCCTGGCGGCGGCCGGTGATGACCAGTTTCCAGCCAGCGGCGGCAAAGCGCCGCGCGCAGGCCTCGCCGAAACCCGAGGTAGTGCCGGTGATGAACAGGGTGGGCTGCATGATGTCTCCTCTCGATGGAAAGCCGCGCGGCGTGAGGCACGGTGAAAGCGTGGATTCTGCTTGTTCGCCCCGCCTGGATAAATAGGCTGGGCACTGCAACACTATTCAGCCGGGTCGAACAATCGTCGGCGCACCTGCACGTGGCGCCCGTCGTGGCGGCGCCTCACCAGCGGCGAGGCGACATCGGCGGCACGCCGCTGGCCTCAGGGTGCGTGGCGCGGGTGCGCTCGTGGCAGCAGCCGGGGTAAGGTGTCCAACGGAAGCCGCCATCGGATGCACCCGGGCGCTCGCCTGGGCTACGGGCGTCGACGGGCTGGCCGGCCTGCCCGACGCCCTCACCCTGCGGCGGCCGACTGCTTCGGCGGCAGCCTGTCGATGCCTCGCGAGCGCTGCGGCGTTCAGACGTTCGGCCGGTATTTCTCCAGCCAGTGGGCGTAGGGTGCGGGCAGCACCCAGGAGGCCTTCTCTTCACTCAGCTGCAGGGCGGCATGGTAGGGCCAGTGGGGGTTGGCCAAGTGGGCGCGGCCGACCATCACGAGATCCATCAGCCCGTCGGCAAGCACCCGGTCGGCCGTCGCCGGGGCGTCGATGCCCCACGATGACGCCACCGGCAGGCCGCTCTCCCGGCGCACCCGCCCGGCCACCGGGGCCAGGAAGGCCGGGCCCCAGGGAATGCGGCTGTCGGGGATCGTGAAGCCGACGCTGACGCTGAGCAGGTCGAGCCCGCCGCGGCGGAAGGCGCGGGCGAGCTGGATGGATTCGGCCAGCGTCTCCTCGTCCCGGCCGTCGTATTCGATGACGCCGAAGCGGGCGGTGAGGGGCAGCCGCTCGGGCCACTCACGGCGCACCGCCGCCAGGGTCTCGAGCAGGAAGCGGCTGCGCCCTGCGAAGTCGCCGCCGTAGGCGTCGGTGCGCCGGTTGGCGTGGGCCGAGAAAAAGCTCTGGCCCAGGTAGCCGTGGGCGAAGTGCAGCTCGAGCCATTCGAAGCCGGCCTCCCGGGCGCGCCGGGCGGCGGCGATGGGCAAAAAAACGGGAGCCTCGGCTCCCGTCGCTGGCCAGCAGCAAACGCGTGTCAGGCCCTGCGGCGACGCGCGGCCAGCAGGCCCACGAGGCCGAGGCCGAAGAGGCCCACGGAGGCCGGCTCGGGCACGTGGTTCAGCGGGGTGCACTGCGGGTCGGTGGGGTTGGCGACGCAGAACGCGACGGCGGTCTCCTGGACACCCACGGTGAAGCCGTTCCAGCCCTCGTTGCTCAGGCTGCGCCAGCTGACCGTGTCGAAGGTGCCGGTGAAGCGCAGGGTGCCGTGGGGCTCGCCGGTGCCGAGCAGCTGGTATTCGGTCTTGCCGTTCACCGTCACGATGTTCTTGTACGAGGTGCCGCAGCCCCAGTAGCCGCAGGCATTGCCGTCGGACGCATCGCCGAAGCTGAGGATGTCGAAATCCTGGTCGAAGCCATAGCCGTTGCCGTTGAGGCTGACGAAGGCAAACACCGGATTGGCGATGGCCTGGGAGAACACCAGCGACTGGGTGCCGGCATATTGCAGCGCGACGATGTCGGCCGTCGGCGGCCGGTTGTCCACCTGGGCGCTGGTGTAGGGCGAGGTGCCGGCGGGGCCGTCGCTGCCGTTGCTGTAGTAATAGGTGCCACCGGCGGCCTGGTAGAAGGCGATGCCCCTGGCGTTGGTGTAAGTGACATTTACGGTTGAGGTGGGCGTGGTGATCGTCCCGCTGCCGATGAAGCCGACGCCGGGGTCTTGATCGCTACCAGTCCAGTCCATCCAGTAAATGGGGGCTGCCGAAGCGCCACCCGCCAGGAGGGCCAGGGTCAGGGCGCAGCTGATTTTGAGAGACGACTTCATTGTTGGCTCCTCGCAGGGTATTGCTGGATCGGTGAAATATTCGGCAAGTGCAGCGAGATCCGTGCCAATTTTCTCAACACATCAAAAAATCCATAAAAAACAAAAAGATGTCAAAAACGGGATTTTTACATCGCCGCCAAACAGTGGAGATCTGTAAAAAATCTCGACACCCCGCCATTTTTTTGCAGTACAAAAACCTAAACACAGGGAAAAACCACGCTCGCGCCACGCCCACCCGGATCCACGACACCGCAAACCGCACGCACTGCCTCACTTCAGGCAAACTGGTGGAAAAAAGGCGGCCCCGATGCCCATCCAGGCGCCATCAACCAAGACGTCTGACGAGGGAGGCATGGACTCGCGGCTTTTTCTTTCCCGGACCTTCCACCGCATCCTCGAGCACCCCCTCGGCCTCGTGCGGCTGATCATCGTGCTCACCAGCATCCTGGCCTTCGGGGTGGTGGCCTACGACCTCGTCACCGACCGGCAGCGCACCGAGCAGGCGGCGCTCGACTCCGCCCGCCAGCAGGCCCTGGTCCAGTCGCGGGCAGCCGCCGAGATGGTGCAGGCCTCCCTCGACCGTTTCGACTTCGCCCTGCAGACCGCCCGCGAGGCGGCCATCGCCGGCCCCGGCGCCATGGCGTTCCAGGAACAGGTGATCGCCCGCACCCTGCCCTCGAACCTGGCCCTGCAGCAGTTTCGCATCGGGGCCGACGGCTATCTCGAGTACTCGTCCCTGGGGCCGGCCCCGCACAACTATCTGGGCGACCGGGATTACTTCAAGGAGCTCGCCGCCGACAAGGCCGACCGACTGGTCGTCAGCCCTCCCGTGCTGGGCCGGCTCACCAAAAAATGGAGCATCCAGGTCGCCCGGGCGATCCAGCGCGACGGCCGCTTCGACGGCGTCGTCGCGATTGCCGTGTCGCCCGAGGAATGGGCGAAGCAGCTGGCCAGCTTCGAGGCCGGCCCGCGCGACACCCTGACCCTTGTGGACGCCCGCGGGCACGTGCTGCTGCGGACCCTCGACGGCGCCTCGCACTTCGGCAAACAGGCGCCCCAGAAACGCGAGTACATCCTGCACCCGGAACAGCGGGAGGGGCACTACGTGGCCCACGCCTCGGTGGATGGCGTCCTGCGCGTGTATGGCTGGACGCGCCTGCGCAACCCCGAGCTGGTGATGCTGTCGGGGATCGCCCTTGAAGACGCCCTCGCCCCGGTGCGTGAGATGAGCAACCGGATGCGAATGCGCGCCGTGGTATCCGCCGTCCTGTTCACGGCGCTGATCGGCGCGCTGCTGCTGGCGCTCGCCCGCTACGAGGGCGCCGGGCGCCGGCTCGCCCAACAAGAGGCGCACTCCCGCCACATCGTCGAGCACATGGCCGATGGCATCGTGGTGGTCGATGCAGACGAGCGCATCGTGCGGGTCAATCCGGCCTTCTGCGCCATCACCGGCTTCAGCCCGGGCGCCCTCGAGGGGCAGCCCGTCTCCAGCCTTTGCGCCGACGGCGAACCGTGCGAGCTGGGCAGGCTGGTCAGCCAGACCGGCAGCGGCCACTGGTCCGGGGATTTCGATGGCCAGCGCGCCGACGGGAGCCACTACATCGGCCACGCGGTGATCTCCGCGGTGGCCGACAGCGACGAGCACCAGGTGCGCCGCGTGGTGCTGCTCTCCGACGTCACCGAGCTGCGCCGCAAGGACAGGGAGATGTGGCACCAGGCCAACTTCGACCGCCTCACCGGCCTGCCCAACCGGGCCCTGCTGGCCGACCGCATCGACGGCATGCTGCGCCGCGCCCGCCGCAACCACACCGAGGTGGCGGTGCTCTTCATCGATCTGGATGACTTCAAGCCGGTCAACGACGACTTCGGCCACGACGTGGGCGACCTGCTGCTCCGCGAGGTGGCGGGCCGCCTGCGGCGCCTGTTCCGCGACGAAGACACCGTCTCGCGCCTGGGCGGCGACGAGTTCGTCGTGGCGATGCACACGGAGCCAAACTCCGGTCTCAGCCAGAACGCCGCCGGCAAGATCGTGGCCAGCCTGTCGGAACCCTTTCAGGTGGCCGGCCGCAGCCTGACGATCTCCTGCAGCGTCGGCATCGCCCGCTTCCCGGACGACGGCGACACGGCCGACAGCCTCATCCAGTACGCCGACCACGCCATGTACCGCGCCAAGAAGCAGGGCCGGGCGCGCTGGAGCCTGTAAGCGCCCCCGGGGCCAGGCTCCCCCCCGTGGGGGTCAAGGAAACT
>NZ_BJNV01000040.1 GCF_006539865.1 Zoogloea ramigera | reverse complement strand
CAACCTAGAAACGGCAGTTGACCGCTTTCCGCAATCTCGAGAGCCGTATGAACACTTGCGATAGTGCCTTCGCCGACGCTCACCCGGAGGGTGAGGACGCTACACGCCCGCTGGCACGCCTGCGTGGGCGGCTGGCTTTGTCGCTCCGCCTTGCAGGCATGAGCCTGCGGCGTTGTCGCTTCGCGCCAGACACCCGCCCAGACGCGCCAGCAGGCACGTCCAACTGCCGTTTCTAGGTTCAACCTGGGCCACCACGCGGGAGGCCCGGTCGACGGCTTCAGCCGCACAGGCCCTGGTTGATCGGGGCTGGTCGCCGATTTCACGTCCGCGGGCGACTGAAGTCGCCCCTTGTACAGGGGCGTCGAGGCCTGGGTGAATTTCTGCGGATGTCGGTGCCAGGGCAGTCCAGGCGCCCCGCATTCAAGCTGCGCCCTGCCTGCCCCGCCTCAGCACAAGGGCTGGCAGCATTCCCCTGTCCCGGCTCCCGTCGGCTGTTCCCGAGCCGGGGTGGGCTTTTCGTGCCCAGGCTCGAACCTTTCCAGGCGGTAGCCGCTGCCGTAGGTGGAGGCGAGGCGGTAGCCCTTGGTGTCGGTGAGCTGCAGTTTGCGGCGCAGGCGGCTGATGTGGGTGTCGACGGTGCGGGTCGATTGGGCGTGCTGCCCGCGCCAGACGGCGTCGAGCAGGTGGCCCCGCGAGAAGATGCGGCCGAGGTTCTGGAACAGGAAGACGGCCAGCTCGAACTCCTTGTCGGTCAGAGTGATCTCGTGGCCGTCGAAACGGCAGCCGCGGGTTTCCAGGTCGAAGAAGTAGGGTGGGTGGTCGAGGCTGGACTGGTAGCGCAGGGGCTGCCGGCGGCGCAGCACGGCGTCGACCCGCGCGGCGATCTCGCGGCTGCCCACGCCGCTCCGGATGAAGTCGTCGGCGCCCAGGGCCAGGGCATCGGCGAGCCGGTGTTCGTTGTCGTGGCAGTTGATGAAGATCAGCGCGGTGTCGTCGCCGGCCAGCGCGAACAGGCGCGTCACGAAGCGCTGCAGGCCGCTTTCGCAGGCCGATTCGTCGATCAGCAGGAGGTCGAAGGTCTCGCGGCCGAGCTCGCGCAGCAGGTGTTGCGGCTCGCGGTAGGCGTGCACGCTATGCCCCGCGGCGCGCAGCGCGGTGAGGATCTCCAGCGCTGGGCCCGGGGCGAGGTACAACAGGGCGAGGCGCATCATCGCCATTCGGGGCTTTGCATGGTCGTCGGCGGGGTGTGGCTGGCCCGGGGCGGGCGGGGCTGCGCCGCTCATCCGGTGCTTGGCACGGGGGCCGGCATGAGCCAGCGCCGGGCGGCGGAGTACAGCCGCTCGGGGGCGACGGGCTTGGTCAGAAAGTCGCTCATCCCCGCGGCCAGGCAGGTCTGCCGGTCTTCCTCGCAGGCGTTGGCGGTGATGGCGATGATCGGTGTGGTGGCGTTGAGCGGCAGCGCCCGGATCTGCCGGCTGGCCGCGGCTCCGTCGAGCCCGGGCAGCTGCATGTCCATCAGGATCAGGTCGAAGCGGGTGTGCCGTGCCAGCGCGATGGCGCCCTCGCCGTCCTTGGCAAAATGGGTGTGGCGGAAGGCGCTCTGCAGCAGGGCCAGCATCACCGCGAGGTTGATGGGCTCGTCTTCCACCACCAGCACGCGGGCGCCGGCGCAGGATGCCTTCAGCGCGTGGAGCGCCGTGGCGGCCAGGTCGGTGCTGCCGCTGGGGGCGGTGTGGGCGGTGGGCTCGCCGCGCATCAGCTGCACCGTGAACCAGAAGCGGCTGCCCCGCCCGGGTTCGCTGGTGGCGCCGGCGCTGCCGCCCATCAGCTCGGCCAGGCGGCGGGTGACGGCGAGGCCGAGGCCGGTGCCGCTGTTGAGCGCGATGCCGGCCTCGGCCTGCTCGAAGGGCTGGAAGAGCTGCGCGAGCCGCCCGGCGTCTATGCCCTTGCCGCTGTCTTCGATCTCGATGCGCAGGGTGATCTGGCCGCCGGCTTCGGCAAGCGGCACCGCGCGGCAGGTGATGGTGCCCGTTTCGGTGAATTTGACCGCGTTGCCCAGGTAGTTCAGCAGCATCTGGCGGATGCGCAGGGCGTCGCCCACGACCGGGCCACGCAGGGGCGGGGCGATGCTGACCGCCAGCGCGAGCCCCTTGTCGTCGGCCTTCTGGCGGATCATCGCGAGGGCTGAGTCGATGACCTGCTCGAGGCTGAAATCGGCGTGCACGATCGCAAACTTGCCGGACTCGATCTTGGCCAGGTCCAGCACGTCGTTGGTGATCTGCATCAGGTGCTGGGCCGACTGGGACGACTGCTGCAGCAGCTTGCGCTGCCGTTCGCTGCTCGCCGCCAGCCCGGCCAGGTGGGTGAGGCCGATGATCGCGTCGAGCGGGGTGCGGATCTCGTGGCTGACGGTGGCGAGGTAGCGGGACTTGGCCTGCCGGGCGGCTTCGGCCGAGCGGGCGGCGTCGGACATCATGCGGTACAGCTGGACGAGGGCCTGGATCAGCTCGTCCTGCTCGGGGCTGCCCGCCGGCTGGCGGGCAGCGATGCTATTTACATGGTCTATGAGCAGGCGGTGGGCCCCGTCGACTTCCGGGTTGCCTGTTGCGTGAGCGGAGGACCATTCGAGCAGCGCCATGATTTTGCCTTCGGCATGAGACTATGCCGATCGCAGATCGGGAGAGGCGCGACTGTAACACTCTGGCTTGGCCGAATATTTCAATATATTTCACTGAATTATCGGCTGCTGATATAGATAAAGTCGAAAAATGCGGCGTTGCCGCGTTGATTCTCAGCGAATCTCGATGGGGATCAGCAGCTGGTAGCCCTTGCGGCGCACGGCCCGGATCAGCTGGCTGTCTGCGCCCGTGGAAACCTCTGCCAGCTTGCGCCGCAGGCGGCTCAGCAGCACGCCCAGGTAGCCCTTGTTGAGCGTGTCCTTGTCACCCGAGCACAGCAGCAGCAGCTCGGCCGAGTCGGCGATCCGCTCGCGGGCCCGCGCCATGCCGGCCAGCACGGCGCATTCATTGGCCGACAGCTCGCTGCTCGCGCCGCCGGGGCTGGTGATGGTGCGGCGCTGCAGGTCGAGCTGCCAGGCGGCGCTGGGTTGCGGGCGGAGCCGGCGCTGCAGGCTGGCCAGCACCGCCAGCAGCTCCTCGCCGGAGGCCGGCTTGGTGAGGTAAACATCGGCGCCGGACACATAGCCGCTGAGGCGGTCGGCGGGCTCCTTGCGGCCGGTGAGCATCACGATGCCCAGGGTGGGGTAGGTGGCCCGCAGGCGGCGCGCCACGTCGAGCCCGCTTTCGCCCGGCAGGTTGAGGTCGAGCACCACCATGTCGGGGGGGCGCGGCCGGCTGGCCAGCCAGTCATCGAGGCCCAGGCTGCAATTGACGCCGGCGACGTCGAAGTGGTTGAGGGCCAGAAAATGCACCAGCTCTTCGCGGAGGATCCCGTAGTCCTCGACCACCACCACGGAAGGCCGCCCGCCCGCGCTCATTGTTCGGCCTCCGGCGGGTAATCGGGGGCCGGCAGCCAGATGCTGAAGCTCACCCGCCCCTCGGGGCCGCAGCGGTAGTCCGCGTCGCCGCCCTGCAGGCGGGCCAGCTCCCGCGTGAGGTAGAGCCCGAGCCCGGTGCCGCTGACGTCGTGGGCGTTGGCGCCCCGGAAGTAGCGCACAAAAACCTGCCCGGCCGCGGGTGCGCTGCCTGCGGCGACCTGGTTGTCGACGGAGAGCCGGAAGCCCGGCTTGCCGTCCCGCTGCTCGGCATCGCTGCGGAGGGTGATGGGCGTGCCGGGCAGGGCGTACTTGAGCGCATTGTCGATCAGGTTGCCCAGCGCAACCTCCAGCAGGTGGCGGTCGGCCAGCACGCTGTCCACGTCGTTGAGCTCGATGCGGAGGCGCGGGTTGTCGGGGCCGCACACCACGTCGAGGGCGGTCACCACGTCCAGCAGGATGCACTCCGAGAGGTGGATGGACTGCTCGCCCCGGTCCAGCCGTTCGAGTTCGATGCAGCGGTCGACGATGGCGCTCATCGAGTCGGTGGCCCGGCCGATGTTGTCGACCCGCCGGGTGACCTCGGGTGGCTGGTCGGTGAGCTGGCATTTGAGCGAGCTGCTGGAGATCTTCACCACCGCCAGGGCCGCCCGCAGTTCGTGGGTCAGCATGTCGATGAAGTTGCTCTGCAGCATGCGCCGCTGCCGCTCGCGCTGTTCGCTCTCCACCAGCAGCTGGTCGTCGCTTTCTTTCATGAGGAGCAGGAAGCCGACCGTGCCGACCAGCAGCAGGCAGAACTGGATGATGTAGATGATCGACTGGATGGTGTGGGAGGTCATCACGCCGATGTTGTCGGTTGGCGCCAGGTAGCTGCGCAGCAGCAGGATCGGGCAGAAGCCGAGGTAGATCAGGCCTGTCAGCTGCTGCAGCCTTGATCGACGGCTGGCGGCCAGCAGCCCCACCCCGCCCATGGCATAGATCACCGCGCCCGTGGCGCTGGCAATGACCACCAGCAGTGACGGCGTGCTGCCCAGACCCCAGAACGTCAGGCTGCCGGCAATGACCCAGGCGGCGAGGGGTTTCTCCATGCGCAGCCTCGACTCGCACAGCCGCGCCACGGCCAGC
Source organism: Zoogloea ramigera (assembly GCF_006539865.1). Taxonomy (GTDB): domain Bacteria; phylum Pseudomonadota; class Gammaproteobacteria; order Burkholderiales; family Rhodocyclaceae; genus Zoogloea; species Zoogloea ramigera. The sequence goes on along the minus strand of NZ_BJNV01000040.1, from coordinate 40,804 downwards.
ATCTCGAGGGCAAAACCCGAGAACAGCAGCGGGTTGCCCAGGTGCGCCGAGAGCCACAGCGGGATCTCGCCGCGCTGGCTGAGCAGGCAGAAGGCCACGGCCTGGAACAGCCTGCTCAGCACGAACAGCCGCATCGGCACCGCGTGGTTGCCGGGGCTCTTGTAGGCGAACACCATGGCCATGGCGACCAGGTTGCCGATCACCAGCGCTCGCAGGAGGGTCCGGATGTCGAGTTCGAGAAATTCCATGGAGGATGCTTGCGTGACCAAGCCGGCACGCTACCACATTCCGCCGATCACCCCGCGCGGGCTGCGGCGGGGCGCCGTCAGCCCACCAGCCGCACCACCAGGCGGTCTCGCCAGGTGAGGTTGTGCCACCACTGCTCGCCCTCGCGCCAGAAGTCGAAGCCGCGCTGGGTCAGGCGGTAGAAGTGGATGCCGTCGCGTGACTCCCGCTCGGCGATCCATTCGTGGTCGAGGATGTACTGGAACAGGATCGCCACATGGGGCAGGCCGTCGAGGAAGCTCTGGAAGGAGCTGGGGCCGGTGACCACCAGCGCGTGCCCCCTGGCCATGGCGCGCAGCATCACCAGTAACCAGAAACGGTGGGGAATGTCCTTGTCGGCTGCGCTATCGTGGGTCATGGCTTCACCCCGCTCTCGAAGTGTTGGTGCGATGCGGCGCCGCGGGTGCCGCTGGCTGGTGGATAGGTATTTTTACGGTCGGCCCGCCGCGGGCTTGACTCCGTAAATACCCTGACCCCGCCCCGGCCCACCGCGAGGCGGCGGCTGATCTGTGATACAACGCCAGCCACCGTGAGCCCCCCGAGCTACCCCGAGCCGCCGCTGATTTACGCCGATGCCTCTCTCCGATCTCCCCGCCCGGGCTGCCCGGCGTCTGCAGCCCCTGCTGGCCCGCCTGCGCCGGCCCACCCGGCGTGGCATGGTGCTGGCCGTGGCGGCGGTGCCGGCGTCCTTACTTCTTTATAGCCTGATCCTGATCCCATTCACCCCCGGTATCAGCGACATCCGCAAGGCGCGGCTGGAGCAGCCAGCGCGGGTGCTGTCGGCCGACGGCAAGGAGCTCGCCGTCTTCAAGTGGGCCAACCGCGAATGGGTGGGGCTGGCGCAGATGGCGCCCTCGGTGAAGGCCGCGCTGATCGCCACCGAGGACCACCGCTTCTACGAACACCACGGCATTGATTTCTACCGCCTCGGCGGCGCCGCGCTGCGCACGTTTTCGGGGGAGCGCCAGGGCGGCTCGACGCTCACCCAGCAGCTCGCCCGCAACCTCTACCCCGACGAGATCGGCCGCGCCCCCACACTGACCCGCAAGCTCAAGGAGGCGATCACCGCGCTGAAGATCGAAGCGGTGTACAGCAAGGACGAGATCCTCGAGACCTACCTCAACACGGTGCCCTTTTTGTACAACGCGTGGGGCATCGAGATGGCGGCGCGCACCTACTTCGACAAGCCGGCGCGCAGCCTGGACGTGCTCGAGAGCGCCACCCTGGTGGGCATGCTGAAGGGCAACAGCTATTACAACCCGGTGCAGAACCCCGAGCGGGCGCTGGCCCGGCGCAACACCGTGCTGGCCCAGATGGCCCGCCGCGGAGGGCTCGACCCGGCGCGCCTGGATGCGCTGCAGAAGAAGCCGCTGCGCATCGACTTCGAACGCCAGCTCGAAGCCCCCGGGCCGGCGCCGCACTTTGCCCAGCAGGTGCGCCGCTGGCTGATCGACTGGGCCGACCGCCGCGGCTACAACATCTACACCGACGGCCTGGTGCTGCGCACCACCCTCGACAGTCGCCTGCAGGCCCAGGCCACCCAGGCCGTGGTGCGCCGCGGCAAGCAGCTGCAGGGCCTCGCCGACGAAGCCTGGCGCACGGGCTGGGGCGCCAGCCCGGCGCTGGTGGAGGCCTTCATCCGCGAATCGAAGCCCTACCGGGCTGCCGTCGCCAGCGGCCAGAGCCCCGATGAAGCGCTCAAGCAGCTCGCCGCCGACAAGGCCTTCATCGACGCCCTCAAGCGCGACAAGACCCGGGTGCAGGTGGGCTTCATGGCCGTCGACCCGCGCACGGGCCAGGTGCGCGCCTGGGTCGGCAGCCGCGACTTCGTGCAGGACCCCTTCGACCACGTCCAGCAGGCCCGCCGCCAGCCGGGCTCCACCTTCAAGCCCTTCGTGTATGGCGCCGCCTTCGCCAAGGGCATGAGCCCCGCCGACACCCGGGTGGACCAGGAGGTCGAGATCCCGCTGCCCAACGGCGAAGTCTGGCGCCCCAGCGACGAAGCGGCCCCCAGCGGCCAGCCGGTGAGCCTGCGCGACGGGCTGGTGTATTCCCGCAACCGCATCACCGCCCAGCTGATGACTGACGTCGGCCCGGCGCGGGTGGCCCGCCTCGCCCGCGCGATGGGTGTGCGCCAGAGCCCGCTCGAAGAGGTGCCCTCGCTGGCCCTCGGCACCAGCCCGGTGACGCTCAGGGAGATGGTCGCCGCCTACGCCACCCTCGCCAACGGCGGCGGCTACCTCGAGCCGGTGCTGGTGACCCGCGTCGAGGACAAGGACGGCAATTTGCTGGAGGCCTTCGCCCCCGCCGAGCCCGAAGAGGCGCTGGCACCGGAGACCGCCTACACCCTGCTCGACGTGATGCGCGGGGTGGTGGACCGCGGCACCGGCAGCGCCATCCGCCGCCAGTTTGGCCTGCGCGCCGACCTCGCCGGCAAGACCGGCACCACCCAGGACAACACCGACGGCTGGTTCATCCTGATGCACCCGCAGCTGGTGGGCGGCGCCTGGGTCGGCTTCAACGACAACCGCATCACCCTGCGCAGCGACTACTGGGGCCAGGGCGCCCGCAGCGCGCTGCCGGTGGTCGGCGACACCTTTCACTACGCGCTGGCCAACCGCCTCGTCGACGCCAAAGTGCGCTTCGTGTCCACCGAAGAGCCGGGCTGGCTGGCGCAGGGCTGGAGCTGGGTGAAGGGCCTGTTCGCACCGGCGCCGGAGCCCACCCCCGAGCCCACCCCGCGGCGCAGGAAGCCGCCCACGCCGGAAGCCCCGCCGCCACCGCAAGCACCCGCCCAGCCCCCCGCAGCGCCGGCCTGGCAGCCGCCCGTGCCGGGGCCCGACGAGCCGCTGCCGCCGACGGCACCCAAATCCTGACACTGCCCCTTACCCTGGATCGACCCATGCTCCCCGACACCAAAGCCGCCCCGCGCTACCCGCTCGTCATCGTCGGGGCCGGCGCCCTCGGGCTCAACTTTGCCGCCCGGCTGGCGGCCGTCGGGCCGGTGGCGCTGATTGCCCGCAGCGAGGCCCGGGCGGCCGAGCTCAGGGCCGGCGTGCAGGTGGGCGATGCGATCTTCCGCCCGCAGGCCTTCGGCCCCGACAGCCTGCCCGCCGCCGACTGGGTGATCGTGCTGGTCAAGACCTACGACACCGCCGCCGCGGCGCACACCGCCCTGGCGCTGCGGCCCCGTGGCGTGGTGTCGCTGCAGAACGGGCTGGTGGACGACGTGTTGCGCGGCGTGTGCGGCAGCGTGCCGGTGGGGCAGGGCATCACCACCGAGGGGGCGTTTCGCGACGGGGCCGGGGTGCAGCCCGCCGGGGCCGGCGAGACGCTGCTGCCGCCGGGCTTCGAGGCGGTGGCGGCGCGGCTGCAGGAGGCCGCCATCGCCGCGCGGGTCGAGCCGCAGATCGCCGCGGCGCGCCTCGCCAAGCTGCTGATGAACGTGGTGATCAACCCGCTGGCGGCGATCTTCCGGGTGCCCAACGGGGCGGTGCTCGAGCCGCCCCAGCGGCCGCTCTTCGACGCGCTCTTGGCCGAGGCCTGGCCGGTGCTGCGGGCCGAAGGCCTGGCCCTCGACGAGGCCGCGGCGCGGGAGCGGGTGATCGCGGTGGCCCGCGCCACCGGCGCCAACCGGGCCAGCATGTTGCAGGACGTGCTGGCCGGCCGGCGCACCGAGATCGACGCGATCACCGGTAGCCTGCTGGCGCTGGCCGAGCGCCAGGGCACCGAACTCCCCACCCACCGGGCGGTGTTCGCGCTCGTCAGGGTGATCGAGGCGGCCGGCCGCGCTTGAGCGTGGATCAGCAAGAAAGCGCCGGGCCGCCCCAGGCTTTATTGCCACCCCCTCGGGGGGCGGTGGCGCTTGGCGCGGCCGCCGGGGCATCCATTTAAGAAAGCGCCAGGCCGCCCCAAGCGCCAATGCCGCGGGGGCAGGCTGGGCGAAGCCCTGGCGCCGCTCAGCCCTCGCGCCCCGGGCGGGCGAGCCACTTGAGCAGGGTTGAGAACAGCACGTCGGGCTCGACGGGTTTGGCGATGAAGTCGTCCATGCCGGCGTCGAAGCAGCGGGCCTTGTCTTCGGCGAAGGCGTTCGCGGTCATCGCCAGGATGGGCAGGTCGCGGCAGTGGGGGAGCTGGCGGATCTGGCGGGTGGCCTCGGGGCCGTCCATGCGCGGCATCTGCATGTCCATCAGGACCACGTCGTAGGGCCGCGTTTCCAGCATCGCTTCGATCATTTCGACGGCCTGCAGCCCGTCTTCGGCGATGTCCACCTCCAGCTCGAGGTTTTCGAGCAGGCCTAGGGTGACCTCGCGGTTGATCTCTTCGTCCTCCACCAGCAGGATGCGCCGGCCCTTGTGCTGGCGCAGCAGGGCCGCCTCGGCGGATGCGCCGGTCGATGCTTCGCCGGGCTGGCCGGCGGCCTTGGCGAGCCGGGCGGTGAACCAGAAGCTGCTGCCGACCCCCGGGGTGCTGGTGGCGCCGGCCTCGCCGCCCATGATCTGGGCCAGCTTGCGGGTGATGGCGAGGCCCAGCCCGGTGCCGCCGTACTGGCGGGTGGTGGAGTTGTCGGCCTGCTCGAAGCTGGTGAACAGGCGGTTGATGTCGGCTGGGGCGATGCCTATCCCGGTGTCGTGCACCTCGAAGCGCACCAGCACGCTGTCGGGGGTCTCTTCGGCGAGGGTGGTGCGCAGGGTGACGCTGCCGGATGCGGTGAACTTGATCGCGTTGTTGGCGTAGTTGAGCAGGGCCTGGCGCAGCCGGGTCGGGTCGCCGCGCAGCGGGCGGGGCAGGGCCTGGGTCTGGATGAGCAGCTTGAGATGCTTGGCCTGGGCCTGGTTGAAGACGATGGAGGCGACGTTGCCGACGATGGCGGCCACGTCGAGGGCGGTGTCGTCGAGGGTGAACTTGCCGGCTTCGATCTTGGAGAGGTCGAGGATGCCGTTGATGACCTCCAGCAGGTGCTGCCCGGCGATGTTGATCTTGTCGAGGCGCTCGGCCTGGCGCGGGGTCACGCCATCGCGCCGCATCAGGTGGGCCATGCCGATGATGGCGTTCATCGGAGTGCGGATCTCGTGGGACATGTTGGCCAGGAAGGCGCTCTTGGCCACGCTGGCGGCCTCGGCGCTCTCGGCTTTGCGGCGCTCGCTGATGTCGCGCAGGATCAGCACGTAGTGGATGTCGTCGGGCACCGCCATGCGTGACACGGTGAGCTCCGCCGAGACGCGCCGCCCGGCCTTGTGGCGGGCCTCGACTTCGGTGATGTGCCCGACCAGGGTGGCGAGCTGCAGGCTGCTCGCGCTGTCGGCGAGCAGCTCGACGGCGGTCTGCCCGCGGAGCTCGTCGCCGGCGTAGCCCAGCATCGCCTCGGCGGCCGGGTTGGCCGACAGGATGCGCCCGCCGGCGTCGGCGGTCAGCATGCCTTCGCTGATGCTCTCGATCACCGCGCGGTAGCGGGCCTCGTTGCGGGCGGCGGCGATCAGGGCGGTGCTGCCGGTGCGCTGCAGGGTGTCGATGGAGGCCGCGAGCTGGTCGATCTCGTCGCGGATCTCGGGCCCCCGGGTGGGCGCCGGGCTGAGGGCCAGGCGGCGCAGGTCGTCGGCGGTCACGGCGCGCAGCTGGCGGGCGATGGCGACGAGGCGCCGGGTGACCACCGCCTGGTAGATCAGCACCGAGACGATGGCGACCAGCAGGATCACCAGCGCATTGCCGGCAAAGGTGGTGACCCACTGGCGGATGATCGTGTTGCGGTCTTCCCGCAGGTCTTTGACGAGGGTCAGGGTGCCGAGATTATGGAGCTGCCCGTCTTCCTCGTAGATCAGCGGGAGGCTGTGTTCGAAGGTGTCGGGCGAGAGCTGCCGGGCGCCGAAGTGGAGCGGCTCCTGCCCTTTGAGGTTGAGGCGTGCCGCCGACACGTCGGGCAGCCGGGTGAAGCCCTTCAGCTGCAGCTCGATCTGGTCGCGGTCGAAGGCCCAGGCGCTCTTGGCCAGCGAGGGCGCCGCAAAACGGCCGATCGACTGGAGCTGGATGGCGAGGTTGTCGACGTGCTGGCGGTAGGCATACACCGACTCGCCCACCGACACGGTAAGCGTGCCGATACCTCCCACCAGGAAAGCCCACAGCAGCAGGCGGCGCACCACATGGCTGGTGAGGCCGAGGCGGTCGCGCAGAGGCTCGCGTTGTGGCGGCGTTGAAAGGCTCATGCCGGCGTGGGTCAGTAAATGGTCGAGAGGATGCGGTTGTAGGAGCCGTCGGCCTTGATGTCACGGATCGCCTGGCTCAGCTTCGGGACCAGGGCCTGGTGCTTCTTGTGCAGGTAGAGGTACATGTCCACGTCTTTCAGGGTCGGCGACAGGGGCGCGATGGCCGGCAGCCCGAGGTTGCGGGCCAGGAGTATGCCGTCGGCACGAGTGTAGAGCGCCAGGTCGACCCGGCCTTCTTCCAGCATGCGGAAGAGTTGTTCCGGCTTGTCCACCTTGTGCACGACCCGCGCGCCCAGCGCATTGGCCTCGAACATCTTCCAGCCGTTGATGAAGGCGATGCGGTAGGGCTTGAGGCTGTCCCAGCCGTTGTCGAGGGGGATCGTGGCGTCTTTGGAGAAGGCGACGAAGCTGATCCGCACAAAGCGTTCGGGTACCTGGACGAGGTTGGGGTAGGGGCCGCCGGGCCCGCCCAGGCCGGCGACGCGCAGGCCCTCGCCGTCCACTTCGCCCAGATTGGCGGCCACCAGCGAGCGCTCGGAGGGCAGGCTGACCAGCTTGAGATCGACGCCGACGCGGCGGAAGCTCTCTTGAGAGAGCTGCTCCAGGGCCTTGCGGTCGAGGGGGGTGTTGTTGGTGCTGACGGTGAGGGTCGGATTGTCGGCGAGGGCCGCGTTGAGTCCGAACATCAGCAGGAGGCCTGCAATAATAAGGGCGCGCATGATCTGTTCCATCCTGGGTGCGCCGCCCGCCTTCCGCTCCGACGGCAGGGCTGCCTGCCTGGCGGGGTGTCTCGCCGAAGCGGGCGGAGCGGAGTGATGCGGCGCTTGGTGTGCCGGTTCGAGGCGTTTTACGGCCCGATCATGCCCGGTCTTGAGGCTTTTTGCCCGCGTTAGCCGTCGCCGCCGATACGCAGGCCGGTCTTTTTGAGGATTTCGGTGGAAAACAGCACATCGTGGCCGCGGCAGGCCGGGCCGAGGAGGGCGGCGATCTCGCTCACCCGGGCCTGCACGGTGGCGCGGTCGCCGGCGTGGACCATCGCGAAGAGGTTGTAGGGCCAGTCGGGCAGGCGCCGCGGGCGTTCGTAGCAGTGGGTGACGAAGTCGAGCCGGCCGATGGCTTGGCCGAGGGCTTCGATGTGGGCGTCGTCCACGTCCCACACCGACATGCCGTTGGCGGTGTAGCCGATGGCGTAGTGGTTGGGCACCGCGCCGATGCGCCGGATGCGGCCGCTGGCCAGCATGGCGGCGAGGCGCGCCTTGACCTCGGCAGGGCTCACGCCGAGCTGCTCGGCGAGCAGGTCGTAGGGCCGCGGTACAAGGGGCAGGCCGGCCTGGGTGGCGATGACGAGGCGGCGGTCGAGGTCGTCGGGGGCGTTCATGCCTTCAGCCTCATGTCGACAAAGAATTCGCGCAGCTTGGGAAAGGCGAACACCGGCAGGCCGGTGGCGGCCTCGATGCGGGCGATGGCCTGGGCGATGCCCTCGGGCGTCTCGGTGGCGAGCACGAACCACATGTTGAGGGCGTGCTCGCGGCGGTAGTTGTGGGCGACCTCGGGCAGCGCATTGACCTGGGCCGTGACCTCGGCGAAGCGGGCCTCGGGCACCGCCAGCGCGGCCAGCACGAAGCGCCCGCCCAGGCGTTCGATCTGGAACATCGGGCCGAAGCGGGTCAACACCTTGGTGTCGAGCATGCGCTGCAGGCGGGCGAGGAGCTCGGCCTCGGTGGTGCCGAGGCTGTCGGCGACCTCGCGGTAGGGCTCGTCGCTGATCGGGAAGCCGCCCTGCAGGGCATTGATGATGCGCCGGTCGAGCTCGTCGAGGGGCGCGGCGGGGCTGCGGGCGTTCATGGGGCGAGGGCGGCGTGGCCGGCGGCGGGCGGCAGGCCGGGGGCCTGGTAGCGGGCGCCGCACTGTTTGTAGCAGTCGGTGGAGAACAGCACCGCGTGGGGGAAGGCGGCCAGGCCGACTTCGGCGGCGAGGGCCTCGCGGCGGGCGGCGACGGCCTCGCGGTTGCGGCCGTGGATCATGCAGAACAGGTTGTAGGGCCAGTCGCCGTCCAGGCGGCGGCGGTAGCACAGGCTGACCCCGTCGTGGCTGGCGAGCAGGTGGCCGAGGCGGCTGACCTCGGCCTCGGGCACCGCCCACACGCACATGGCGTTGGCCCGGTAGCCGAGCTCGCGGTGCTTCACGACGACGCCGAAGCGCCGCAGCGTGCCGTCGGCCTGCCAGGCGGCGAGGGTGTCGAGCACGCTGGGTTCGGTGAGGCCGGCGGCCTCGGCGACGGCCTGGTAGGGGCGCGGCTGCCAGGGCAGGCCGTCGTGGAGGGCGTCGATCAGCCGCCAGTCGGCCGCCGACAGCCGGGGCCGCGGCGCGGCGGGGTCGACCACATGGCGGGTGCGGCGGCCGTTGGCGAGGTCGAAGCCCAGGTCGATGTGGAACTCTTCGAGCAGCGGCAGCGCGATGGGCGGGCAGCCGGTGGCGGCGCCCATGTCGGCCAGCAGGCGGGCGAGGGCGGCCTCGTCGGTGCTGCTGGCGACGAACCACAGGTTGTAGCGGTGCTCGCGCCGGTAGTTGTGGTTGACGCCGGCGAAGGCGTTGACGATGGCCGCCACGCGGGGCAGGTCGCCCACCGGCACGGCCATCGCGGCGAGGGTGCTGGCGCCGATCCGGTTGGGGGCGAAGACCGGGCCGACGCGGCTGATCTTGCCACCGTCGCGCAGCCGCTCGAGCCGGGCGAGCACGTCGCCTGCGCCGCAGCCGAGGCGCGCCGCGATGGCTGCCCACGGCTCGGCGACCAGCGGGAAGCCGCGCTGGAAGTCGTTGAGCAGCGCGAAGTCGAGGGGGTCGGTGTCGACCACGGCCGGGGCTGCCTGCGGGGGGCTCGGTAGAGCGGCCGAGCCCCCTTTTTGGGGGGTGATGTTCATCATCAGAAGCCGATCCGTTGCCCGCGGGCGGTGAAGAAAATGCCGGATGGGGCGTCGGCGGGGAGCTCGCTGCGGGTGGCGAAGGTGGCGGTGTTGACCACGCTGACCCGGTTGCTGTCGCGGGACGACAGCCAGACCTCTTCGCCGCGGGGCTCGAACTCCATGTGCAGCACCGCCTTGCCGGGGCTGAAGGTGTGCACCACGCGCTTCTCGACGGTGTCGATGACCTGCACCCATTCGTTGTCGGGGAAGGCGAAGTTGACCCACACCTGGCGCCCGTCGGGGCGCGCCATCACGAACACCGGCTGGCCCTTGACCGCTACGCGGGCGGTCTCCTGCCAGCTGCGGGCGTCGGCGACGAGCACCTCGTGGCGGCCGATGGCGGGCAGCCAGGCCTGCCCTCCGGCCAGCGACCAGCCGCGCAGGTGGGGCATCTTGAAGACCGGCAGTTTTTGTTCGCCACGGCCGTAGCCGGCGAGGATCTTGGTGGCGCCACGCTCGGGCTGCCACAGGTCGAGGAGCGAGATGCCGTCCTCGCCGAACAGGCCGGCCAGGAAGTAGCGCCCGTCGGGGGTGACCAGGCCGTCGTAGGGCTGCTTGCCGGCCGGGTAGCGGGTGGTGGTGGGGCGGCGCGGGTTGGTGAAGTCGGTGACCCAGATCTCGCCGGCCTCGAAGAGCGCATAAACGAAGCGCTGGCCCGACACGTCGGCCAGCCCGACGACCTTGGAGAACTTGCCCGGGGCGTATTCGGCGGGGACTTCGGAGAGCAGCTCGAGGGTGTCGGCGTCGAAGGCCTTGATGCCACCCGGTTCGTAGTTTTGCGCGACGATCAGCCGGCCGTCCTGGGAGATGGAGCCGCCGATGGAGTTGCCGGCCTGGATGATGCGCTTGTCGATGCGGCGGGCCAGCAGGTCGACCTTGGTGAGCCCGCCGTCGCGCCCGAACACATAGGCGAAGCGGCCGTCCCGCGAGAAGGTGACGTGGGCGTGGGAGAGGTCGCCGAGGCCGGGGACGGTGGCGAGGCTGCTGTTGGTGCTGTGCTCGACGATCTGCACGCGGCCGGCGGCGCGTTCGATGACCACGCCCAGGTCGCCGGTGCCGCGCAGGGCCTCGGGCGGGGTGGTGGCGCAGCCGGCGAGGGCGAGGGCCGCTACAAGGCTGGCGATGGCGGGGCGCAGGCGCATGTCAGTCGAGCTCCGGGAAACCCTGCTTGAGGCGGGCGACGATCCAGCCGGCCTCGGCTTCGTTCATGAAGCGCTGCCAGCCGGGCATCGCGGTGCCGGGGCGGCCGTGGATGATGGTGGCGACGAGGGAGTCATCGGGCCAGTCGGCGAGGCGTTCGGGCAGCAGGGCCGGGCCGAGGCCGCCGGCGAGGCGCATGCCGTGGCAGGAGCCGCAGTCCTGGCGGACCATGTGCACCAGCTCTTTCTGACGGGCGGGGGCCGGCTCGGCGGCCTGGGTGGTGCTCACCGCAAGCGCGGTGAGGCCGAGCAGCACGGCAACGTGGATGAGCAACGATCGATCCATCACGACCTCCTTCAAACAATGCCGCCAGATTAGGTCGGCGGGGGTCGAGGGGCATTGATGGCTGTCAAGTTGGGGAAGTGGGGGGTGGGGCGTGGGAAGTGGGGCGGGGCTGGATTTGGCTGTGCCGACAATCGTCAGCGCAACCGCATCCAGCCCCGCCCCTGTTTCCTACTGCCCGCTCCCTGTTTCCGGGGGGTCAGCCTTTCAGGATCCAGCCCACGACGTCCTTCAGGTCACCGTCGCTGATCTTTTCGGCGGCGTTCGGCGGCATCGGGATCGGGCCCCAGACGCCGGCGCCGCCCTTGCGGACTTTGTCGGACAGCTTGGCGACGGCGTCGCCCTGGCCCTTGTACTTGGCGGCGATGTCCTTGAAGGCTGGGCCGACCAGCTTCTTGTCCATTGCGTGGCAGGCCATGCAGCCGGCTTTCTGGGCGGCGGCGGCCGGGTCGGCCGCAAGCGCGCTGCCGCTGGCGGCGGTGGCGAGGAGGGCGGCGAGAATCAGCGAATATTTCATCGAGAACTCCTTTGGCAGGTTTTCCGCCGGCCGAGGCCGGCGGTGGCTACGACGATCAGTAGACGTCGTGCTGGGTGTTATACACGTTGAAGTGGCCGGTCGGGGTGATCAGGCGCGGGTCCTTGATCACAGCCTTCAGCTTGAGCGTCTTGTCGTCCACCACCACGATGGCGGATTCCTTGTTCTTGGCGCTCCACACCGAGAACCACACTTCGTCACCGGCCTTGTTGTACTCCGGCTGCACCACGCGCTTGGCACCGTCGTCCTTGATGCCGGACCATTCGCCGATGGGCAGGGTCTTGTAGCCGGCGGCCAGGTTGTTGATGTCATACACCACGATCGACTGGGAGATCTTCGGATCGGGGTTCAACGGGGCGTCGGACCAGAGGTTCTTGGACTTCGGGTGGCTCTTGACGAACAGCGCGCCTCCGCCCGGGCCCTTCAGCGACTCGACCATCTTCCAGGCGTACTGCTTGTGCTTGGCCGGGTCGGTGCCGATCAGGGCGATGGTCTCGTCGCCCAGGTGGCCGGTGGCCCAGACGGGGCCGTACTTCGGGTGGGTGAAGTTGGCGCCGCGGCCCGGGTGCGGGATCTTGCCCACGTCGATCAGCCCGGCCAGCGTGCCGTCCTTGAGGTCGATGGCGCCGACCTGGTTGGACTGGTTGGCTGCGACCATGAAGTAGCGCTTCGAGCTGTCGAGGCCGCCGTCGTGCAGGAACTTGGAGACCGGGATCTCCTTGGTGGTGATCTCGTTGAGATTGCTGTAGTTCACCATCAGGGACTTGCCGGTTTCCTTGACGTTCACCACGAACTCGGGCTTGTAGTGCGAGGCCACGATGGAGGCGACGCGCGGCTCGGGGTGGAACTCTTGCTCGCCGACGGTCATGCCGCGGGTGGCCATGATCTTCAGCGGCTCGAGGGTGTCGCCGTTCATGATGACGTACTGGGGCGGCCAGTAGGTGCCGGCGATTGCCAGCTTGTCTTCGTAGCCCTTGAACTTGGAGGTCTCGACCGAACGGGCCTCGAGACCGACGCGGATCTCGGCGACGTTGTCGGGCTTCTCCATCCACAGGTCGATCATGTTGATCTTGGCATCGCGGCCGATCACGAACAGGTAGCGGCCCGAGGCGGACATGCGCGAGATGTGCACCGCGTAGCCCGTCTTGATAATGCTGATGATCTTCTTGGTGTCGCCGTCGATCAGCGCGATCTCGCCGGCATCGCGCAGGGTGGTCGAGAAGATGTTCTCGAGGTTGTAGTTGTTCATCTTCTTCTTCGGGCGCGCCTCGGGCGGCACGATGACCTTCCAGGTCGCCTTCATGTCCTTCAGGCCGTACTCGGGCGGCTGCGGAGGCGTCTGCTGGATGTAGCGGGCCATCAGGTCGACTTCGTCGTCGCTGAGCTCGCCCGAGGTGCCCCAGTTGGGCATGCCGGCGGGGGAGCCGTACTTGATGAACACTTTCAGGTAATCGGTGCCGGCGGCCAGCGTTTTATCGGGAGTCAGCGGCTTGCCGGTGGCGCCCTTGCGCAGCACGCCGTGGCAGCCGGCGCAGCGCTCGAAGTAGATCTGGCGGGCCTTGTCGAACTCGGCCTTGGTCAGCGGCGGCGCCTTCGGGTTGATGTCCTGGTACATCTCGACGTTCGCGAGGGGCGAACTGCCGGCCTGGTATTGAACTTCGGCCGAGCTGACATCCTTGCCGGCGGCGAGGGCTTGCGCGATGGCCAGCGGCAGCATGGCCGCGGCGATTGCTCCGGTCTTCCAGATTCTCATAGTGCATCTCCCTTTAATGAACGCGACGAGCGGACAGTCCCGCTTGCCGGCAAGGTTGCGCCTGTGGGGCATTCCCCTTCCTTGACAGGGGTCAAGTTCGAAAAGTCGCTCCGGCTGATAGATTCCTTCCGTCATGATTCCGGGAGTAACGCCATGCCGCCGCCCGTCACCGCAAGCCTCGCCCTGCCGGCCACCGGCACCCTGCGTTCGTTCCTCGACCAATGGGTCGGCAGCCGTCGGGCCGGGGCGGGCGACACCCCCCGCTCGCACGACGCCGGCGCGATGGGCCGCGTCGCCCTGGTCGGCGCCGGCCCCGGCGACCCCGAGCTCCTCACCCTGCGCGCTGCGCGCCTGATCGGCGAGGCCGACGCGCTGGTGGTCGACCACCTGGTGAGCGACGGCGTGCTGCAGTTCGCCCGCCGCGGCGCCGAGATGATCTACGTCGGCAAGGAGGCCGGCCACCACACCCTGCCCCAGGACGAGATCAACCAGCTGCTGGTGCGCCTGGCCCGCGAGGGCAAGCAGGTGGTGCGCCTGAAGGGCGGCGACCCCTTCATCTTCGGGCGCGGCGGCGAGGAGCTCGAGGAGCTGCTCGAGGCCGGCGTGCCCTTCGAGGTGGTACCCGGCATCACCGCTGCCTGCGGCGCCGGCGCCTACGCCGGCATTCCCCTCACCCATCGCGACTACGCCCAGTCGGTGGTGTTCGCCACCGGCCACCGCCGCGCCGGCGAATCGGCGCTGGATTGGGACGCGCTGGCGCGCCCCCACCAGACCGCGGTGATCTACATGGGCGTCGGCATGCTGCAGTCCCACTGCGCTGCGCTGGTCGCCCACGGCCGCGCCGCCAGCACCCCGGCGGCCCTCGTCGAGAACGGCACCACGCCGCGCCAGCGGATCGTCGTCGGCACCCTCGAGACCCTGCCGGCGAAGGCCGTCGAGGCCGGCATCCGGCCGCCGGCGCTGCTCATCGTCGGCGAGGTGGTCAGCCTGGCCGGCAAGCTGGCGTGGTTCTCGCCCGCCGGGGCCGCCGTGCAGGCCGCCTGAGGCCACGCCGCTCCGATGATGGCGGCCGCCTGCGGGCGGCCGTTGCTCGTCCACCGGCCGGGCGGCCTGTTAAGCTCCCCATCCTTCACAAAACCATAACAATGGGAGGGAAAAGCCATGCCCGTCCGCCTGATCGAGCGCACGCCCGACGCCTACGCCTATCCGCTGCTCATCAAGCAGCTCCTGCACACGCCGCTGGCCGTGGCGCCGGACCAGGAGATCACCTACATGGGCGGGCGGCGCCACAGCTACCGCGAGCTGCGCCAGCGCATCGGCCGGCTGGCCAGCATGCTCGCCGGGCTGGGCGTGGAGGCCGGCGACACCGTGGCGATGATGGACTGGGACAGCCACCGTTACCTCGAGTGCTTTTTCGCGGTGCCGATGATGGGCGCGATCCTGCAGACGGTGAACGTGCGCCTGACGCCCGAGCAGATCCTGTACACCCTCAACCACGCCCGCGCCGACGTGGTGCTGGTGAACGCCGAATTTCTGCCCATCCTTGCCGCCATCGCGCCGCGTCTCGAGACGGTGAAGCGTTTCGTGCTGATCGAGGACGCGCCGGCCGCCGTCGCCCCGGTCGACCTGGCCGGTGAGTACGAGGCCCTGCTGGCGGCGGCGTCGCCCGACTACGACTTCCCCGATTTTGACGAGAACGCCCAGGCCACCACCTTCTACACCACCGGCACCACCGGGCTGCCGAAGGGCGTCTACTTCAGCCACCGCCAGCTGGTGATGCACACCCTGGCCACCGCCGCGGCCCTCGGCAGCGCGCCGGCCCAGGGCCGCCTGCACCGGGACGACGTGTACATGCCGATCACCCCGATGTTCCACGTGCACGCCTGGGGCCTGCCCTATGTGGCGACAATGCTCGGCCTCAAGCAGGTCTACCCGGGCCGCTACGTGCCCGAAACCCTGCTCAAGCTGGTCCGCGACGAGGGCGTCACCTTCTCCCACTGCGTGCCCACCATCCTGCACATGCTGCTGGTGCACCCGCTCTCCAAGGTCATCGACCTGTCCCGCTGGAAGCTCATCATCGGCGGCTCGGCGATGTCCCAGGCCCAGGCCAGGGCCGCGCTGGCGCGGGGCATCGACGCTTTCACCGGCTACGGCATGTCCGAGACCTGCCCCATCCTCAGCCTCGCCCAGCTGCCCACCGCGGCGCTGGCCGACGGCCCCGAGGCGCAGGCCGCCCTGCGCGCCAAGACCGGCAT
The DNA here is from genome assembly GCF_006539865.1 of Zoogloea ramigera. Taxonomy (GTDB): domain Bacteria; phylum Pseudomonadota; class Gammaproteobacteria; order Burkholderiales; family Rhodocyclaceae; genus Zoogloea; species Zoogloea ramigera. Next base: position 25,331 of record NZ_BJNV01000040.1, on the reverse strand, counting down.
CCCGCTGCCGCTGGTGGACATGCGGGTGGTGAACGAGGTGCTCGAAGAGCAGCCCCACGACGGCCAGACGGTGGGCGAGGTGGTGGTGCGCAGCCCGTGGCTGACCCAGGGCTACCTCCACGACCCGGCCGCCTCCGAGGCCCTGTGGCAGGGCGGCGTGCTGCACACCGGCGACATCGGCCACGTGGACGCCGCCGGCTGGCTGCAGATCACAGACCGCATGAAGGACGTCATCAAGACCGGCGGCGAGTGGACCTCCTCGCTGCAGATCGAGGACGTGGTGGCCCAGCACCCGGCGGTGGCCGAGGTGGCGGTGATCGGCGTGCCCGACGAGAAATGGGGCGAGCGCCCGCTGGCCCGGGTCACCCTCAAGCCGGAGCACGTCGGCCAGGTGAGCGAGCACGAGATCCGCAACTTCTCGGCGCGGCTCATCGAATCCACCGGCGTGTCGCGCTACGGGGTGCTGCTCCAGGTGCAGTTCGTGGACGTGCTGCCGCGGACCAGCGTGGGCAAGCTCAACAAGCGCGCGATGCGCGAGGAGCACGGGCCCCACTGAGCGCCCCCGGGGTCGGGCTCCGCCCCCGTGGGGGGCAGGGAAACCTGGGGCGGCCCTGCGTTCCCCTGGGCGCGGCAAGAGGGCGCGCGCACCGCCCCGGTGCGCACCCGGCGCATCACTTTGGTGCGCCGGACGTGGGTGGGACGTAGATGTGACGTGAGTTGGGCGGCAAACCGCCATGCTGGTGCAATTATTCGGGCTTTTAGTGCTGGCTCGAAGCTTGCTTGCTCGTATGGCCAACCTATTTTGCCGTCCTGTTAACGGAGTCTCCAGTGACCATCCACGTAGCCCTCAATCACCTGACTTCCTACAAGTACGACCGCCCGATCAACGTCGGGCCCCAGGTCGTCCGCCTGCGCCCGGCGCCCCATAGCCGCACCCGGATCCTCTCGTATTCCCTGCGCGTCCTGCCCAAGCCTCACTTCATCAACTGGCAGCAGGACCCGCAATCCAACTACCTGGCCCGCCTGGTCTTCCCCGAGAAGGTCACCGAGTTCAGCGTCGAGGTCGACCTCGTGGCCGAGATGTCGGTCATCAACCCCTTCGACTTCTTCCTCGAGCCCGAAGCCGAGAACTTCCCCTTCAGCTACGACAAGACCCTCGCCCACGAGCTCGCCCCCTTCCTGCTGAAAGAGCCGGCCACCCCGGCCTTCGCCGACTACCTCGCCAGCATCCCCCGCGAGACGATGCGCAGCGTGGACTTCCTGGTCAGGGTCAACGCCGACCTGCAGCAGCACATCGGCTACGTGATCCGCATGGAGCCGGGCGTCCAGACGCCCGACGAGACCCTCACCAAGCGCACCGGCTCGTGCCGCGACTCGGCCTGGCTGCTGGTCCAGCTGCTGCGCCACATGGGCCTGGCGGCGCGCTTCGTGTCCGGCTACCTGATCCAGCTGAAGGCCGACGTCAAATCCCTCGACGGCCCCTCTGGCACCGAGGTCGACTTCACCGACCTCCACGCCTGGACCGAGGTGTACCTGCCCGGCGCCGGCTGGGTCGGCCTCGACCCCACCTCCGGGCTGTTCGCCGGCGAAGGGCACATCCCGCTCGCCTGCTCGCCCGACCCGTCCTCCGCCGCGCCGGTCTCGGGCCTCATCGACGAGTGCGAGTGCGAGTTCGAGCACCGCATGGAAGTCACCCGCGTGCTGGAAGCGCCGCGGGTCACCAAGCCTTACACCGAAGAGCAGTGGGCCGAGATCGAAGCCCTCGGCCACCGCATCGACGTGGACCTCGACGCCCACGACATGCGTCTCACGATGGGCGGCGAGCCCACCTTTGTCTCCATCGACGACCCCGACGGCGCCGAGTGGAACACCGAGGCGATGGGCCCCACCAAGCGCATCCGCGCCGAAGACCTCTACCACCGCCTGCGCGACAAGTACGCCCCCCAGGGCCTGGCCCACTTCGGCCAGGGCAAGTGGTACCCCGGCGAGCAGCTGCCGCGCTGGTCGCTGAGCTGCTTCTGGCGCAAGGACGGCGAGCCGATCTGGCTCAACCCCGACCTCATCGCCGACGCCTCCGCCCCCGGCGAGGCCAAGGCCGACAAGGCCCACACCTTCCTCGCCGGCGTCGCCGCGCGGCTCGAGATCGACCGCCGCCGCGTCTTCCCGGCCTACGAAGACGCCTTCTACTACCTGTGGCGCGAGCGCCGCCTGCCGGGCAACGTCGACCCCTTCGACGCCCGCCTCGACGACCCCCTCGAGCGCGACCGCATCCGCCGCGTGTACGAATACGGCCTGCCCAACCCGGTCGGCTACGTGCTGCCGGTGGGCATCAACGCCTACACCGGCGCCTGGGAGACCGGCCCGTGGTTCCTGCGCGACGAGCGCTGCTACCTGATCCCCGGCGACTCGCCCCTCGGCTACCGCCTGCCGCTGGATTCCCAGCCCTGGGTCGCGAAGGGCGACTACCCCTACGTTAACCCGCCCGACCCCCACCAGCCGCAGGTGCCGCTGCCCGCCTACGCGGCCATCCGCCGCCAGCTGCCGGGCGGCCAGACCGCGGTGGTCAATGCCCTCTCCGCCGACGAGGCCGGTGCCGGCACGTCGGCCGCCGCCCGCGCCGCCGCGGCGCTGAAGGCAGCCCAGGACGCCGGCAGGCTCACCCCCACCGACCGCCCGCCGCAGCCCTTCGAGTCCGCCGCCGGGATCGTGCGCACCGCGCTGTGCGCCGAGCCGCGCAACGGCACGATGCACATCTTCATGCCCCCGCTGGCCCGCCTCGAGCACTACCTCGAGCTCGTCGCCGCCATCGAAGCCACCGCCGCCGACCTGGGCATGCCGGTGGTCATCGAAGGCTACGAGCCGCCCTCCGACCCGCGCCTCACGCACTTCCGCATCACCCCCGACCCCGGCGTGATCGAGGTCAACATCCACCCCGCCAGCAACTGGGAAGAACTCGTCGAGCGCACCACCCACCTCTACGACGCAGCCCACTACTCGCGCCTCACCACCGAGAAGTTCATGGTGGACGGCCGCCACACCGGCACCGGCGGCGGCAACCACTTCGTGCTGGGCGGCGCCACGCCGGCCGACTCGCCCTTCCTGCGGCGGCCCGACGTGCTGCGCAGCCTGATCTCCTACTGGCACAACCACCCGAGCCTGTCCTACCTGTTCTCCGGCATGTTCATCGGCCCCACCAGCCAGGCCCCGCGCATCGACGAGGCGCGCAACGACTCGGTGTATGAAATCGAAACCGCCTTCCGCCAGTTCCCCAAGGCCGGCGAAACCGTGCCGCCGTGGCTCATCGACCGCCTGCTGCGCAACCTGCTGATCGACGTCACCGGCAACACCCACCGCGCCGAGTTCTGCATCGACAAGCTCTACTCGCCCGACGGCCCCACCGGCCGCCTCGGCCTGGTCGAGATGCGCGCCTTCGAGATGCCGCCCCACGCGCGCATGTCGCTGGCCCAGCAGCTATTGCTGCGCGGCCTGCTGGCCCGCTTCTGGGAGACGCCCTACGCGCCGGAGCGCCTGGTGCGCTGGGGTACCGAGCTGCACGACCGCTTCCTGCTACCCCACTTCGTCGAGCAGGATTTCAACGACGTGATGGAGGACATGCAGGCCCACGGCCTGCCGTTCAAGCCCGAATGGTTCGCCCCGCACCTCGAGTTCCGCTTCCCCAAGATCGGCGACTTCTCGGTGCGCGGCATCCATGTGGAGCTGCGCAGCGCCCTCGAGCCCTGGCACGTGATGGGCGAGGAGGGCGGCAGCGGCGGCACGGTGCGCTTCGTCGATTCGTCGTTGGAGCGCCTGCAGGTGAAGGTGTCGGGCATGTCGGAGGAGCGCTTCCTGTTCGCGGTGAACGGCCGCACGATCCCGCTGCAGCCCACCGGCACCGTCGGCGAGCACGTGGCCGGCGTGCGCTACCGCGCCTGGCAGCCGCCGTCCTGCCTGCACCCCACCATCCCGCCCCATGCGCCGCTGGTCTTCGACCTGGTGGACACCTGGACCGGGCGCTCCCTCGGCGGCTGCCAGTACCACGTGTCCCACCCTGGCGGGCGCAGCTTCGAGACCTTCCCGATCAACGCCTTCGAAGCCGAGAGCCGGCGCCTGGCGCGCTTCTTCCGGATGGGCCACACCCCGGGCCAGCCGTCGCTGCAGGCGTCGCCGGTCGAGAAGGAGTTCCCCTTCACGCTGGACCTGCGCCGCTGAAGTTGCATCACTGAAGCCCCCCAGGCCGGCGAGGGGCGGAGTGTGGAGCTTTGCCTCTGCACCCCGCCCCGGCCTTTGCCCGCGGGCCGCCGGTGCTTTATCGTGCGGGCTGCCCGCGCTTGTCCGTGGAAGCGCCGCCCGGTGCCCATCGCCCCCATCGCCAACCCATGACCCACCCCTTCCTCGCCCACTATCCCTACCGCCCCGACAGCTACGACGAACTGATCGGCGACAAGGATGTTCGGCCGCACTGGCAGGCGTTCGTCGATCACATCGAGGAGACCGGCACCGACACCCTGCGCGCCCGCAGCGCCCAGCTGGAGCGGGGCATTCAGCAGAACGGCGTCACCTACAACGTCTACGCCGACCCCCGTGGCGCTGGCCGCCCGTGGTCCCTCGACCTGCTGCCGCTGATCCTGCCGGCTGACGAATGGCGCGGCATCGCCACCGCCATCGCCCAGCGCGCGCGCCTGCTCGACACCCTGCTGGGCGACCTGTATGGCCCCCAGACCACGCTCGAGAAAGGCCTCCTGCCCACCGAGCTGGTGTATGGCCACAAGGGTTTTCTGTGGCCCTGCCAGGGCATCCGGCCGGCCGGCGGCCACTACCTGCACCTCTACGCCGCCGATCTGGCCCGCTCGCCGGACGGCCGCTGGTGGGTCATCGCCGACCGCACCCAGGCCCCGTCGGGCGCCGGCTACGCCCTCGAGAACCGCCTGCTCGTGTCGCGGGCCTTCCCCGACCTGTTCCGCGACATGCAGGTGCACACCCTGGCCGGCTTCTTCCGCGGCCTGCAGCGCGCCCTCGCCGCCCAGGCCCCGGGCGACGGCGAGCCGCCGCTCACCGTGCTGCTCACCCCCGGCCCGTTCAACGAGACCTACTTCGAGCACGTCTACCTAGCCCGCTACCTCGGCTTTCCGCTGGTCGAAGGGCAGGACCTCACCGTGCGCGACGACACCGTCTTCCTCAAGACCGTCTCGGGCCTCAAGCGCGTGCATGCCATCCTGCGCCGCCTCGACGACGACTTCTGCGACCCGGTCGAGCTGCGCGCCGACTCCGCCCTCGGCGTGCCCGGCCTGCTCGGCGCGGTGCGCGCTGGCAAGGTGCTGGTGGCCAACGCGCTGGGTTCGGGCCTGCTCGAATCGGCCGCGCTGCCGGGCTTCCTGCCGGGCATCTGCCGCCACCTGCTGGGCGAGGAGCTGGCCATGCCCTCGGTGGCCACCTGGTGGTGCGGCGAGGCGCCGGCCCGCGCCGAGGTGCTCGACAACCTGCGCAACCTGGTGCTCAAGCCCACCTTTCCCGGGCGCTCCAGCGAGGTGCTGTTCGGCGACCGGCTGGCCGAAGACCAGCTCGACGCCCTGGCGGCGCGTATCGAGGCCCACCCGACCGAGTTCGTCGCCCAGGAACTCGTCAAGCTGTCCCGCGCCCCGGTGTGGGCCGGCGGCCACCGGCGCAAGCTGCGCCCGCGGGCGATGGGCCTGCGCGTCTATGCGGCGATCACCCCCGAAGGCTACAGCGTGCTGCCCGGCGGGCTGGCGCGGGTGGCCGGCGTCGACAACACCCGCATCCTCACGCTCCAGAAGGGTGGCAGCAGCAAGGACACCTGGGTGCTCTCCGACGGGCCGGTGTCCACCTTCAGCCTGCGCAAGGCCGTCATCGGCGTGGACGACCTGATCGGCGAGACCGGCACCCTGTCGTCGCGGCTGGCCGAGAACCTGTTCTGGTTCGGCCGCTACAGCGAACGCTGCGACGCCGTCGCCCGCCTCGCCCGGCTGGCCCTCACGCGGCTCTCCGAGGGCCGCCGCACCGAGCGCGCCGGCGCCCTCGCGGTGATGCTCGAGCTGGCCGCCGGCGCCGGCCTGATCGACGAGGAGGCCGTCGAGGGGCCGGTGGTCAAGGCCGAGCTCGACCTCTTCCGCGCAGTCCTCGACCGCCGCGCCGACCACGGCCTGGCCGCCAACCTGCAGCGCCTCAGCTGGTGCGCCACCCAGGCCCGCGAGCACCTCTCCCTCGACCACTGGCATGCCCTCAAGCGCCTGTCGGCCGAGATCGAGGCCTGCCGCGATCGGGCCAGCGACGTCTCGGCCCTGCTCGAATTCCTCGACGAAGCCCTCACCACCTTCGTCTCCCTGTCGGGCTTCGCGATGGACACCATGACCCGCGACATGGGTTGGCGGCTGCACATCATCGGCCGCCGCCTCGAACGCCTCGACAACCTGGCCGGCACGCTGGCGCGCTTCCTGCGCCGCTACACCGGGCTCGACTCCCCGCTCAACCGCGAGCTGGCCATCGAAGCCCTGCTCGAGCTGTGCGACTCGGTCATCACCTACCGCACCCGCTACCGCGCCCAGCCCGAGCTGCTGCCGGCGATCCACCTCCTCACCATGGACGAGGCCAACCCCCACGCGCTGGCCTTCCAGCTGCGCATGGCCGGCAACTACCTCAGCCGTTTCGAGAAGAGCGGCTCGCCCCTAGGCCTGGCCGAGCTGGAGCAGGCCTTCGCCGGCCTCCAGGTCTTCCCCTGGAAGCGTCTCGAGGCGAGCACCCCGGAGGCCGACCGCCACGCCGCCTGCGTCCTCCTCGCCACCCGCCTGGAGGCCCTGGCCGACGCCGGCCGGCAGCTCTCCGACCGCCTCGCGATGCGCTTCTTCAGCCACGTGGGCGGCAACCGCCAGGCCACCTTCGCCGCCTGAAACCCTGCCCAGCGCCCCGCCCGCCACCATGAGCCAGAGCGTCGCCTACATCGTCATCCACGAAACCGAGTACCCCCACTGCGGGGTGCCGGTGTCGCTGGCCCAGCACCTCCTGCACCTCATCCCGCGCGCGCTGCCGCACCAACTGCGCGCATCGGCCGGCATCACCATCGCCCCCGACGTCGGCCGCCTCACCCACGGCGAGGACGCCTTCGGCAACCCGGTCACCTGGCTGTCCCTCGACACCCCCCACGACGGCCTGCTGGTGCGCGCCGAGAGCCACGTCACGGTGGTGCGCCGCGCCCTGCCGGCCCCCGCCGATTCGCCGCCCTGGGAGAGCGTGCGCGAAGCCTTCATGTACCGGCCCGAACCCCACAGCCGCGAACGCCTCGACGCCGAGCGCTACCTTTACGCCTCGCCCCGCGTCCCGCGGGACGCCGCCCTCGCCGACTTCGCGCGGCAGGCCTTCACACCCGGGCTAGCGCTGCTGGCCGGCGCGAAGGCGCTGATGGACCTGATTTTCAAGACCTTCACCTTCGACGCCGAGGCCACCGAGGTGAACACCCCGGTCCATGACGTGCTCAAGCGCAAGCGCGGCGTGTGCCAGGACTTCGCCCACCTGATGATCGCCGCGCTGCGCTCCATCGGCCTGCCGGCGCGCTACATGTCGGGCTACCTGCTCACCGACCCGCCGCCCGGCAAGCCTCGCCTGGTGGGCGCCGACGCCTCCCACGCCTGGGTGGCGGTGTGGTGCCCCGGCCACGGCTGGATCGAATACGACCCCACCAACGGCATCCAGCCCGACCTGCGCCACGTCACCTTGGGCTGGGGGCGTGATTTCCAGGACGTCTCGCCGCTGCGCGGGGTGATCCTCGGCGGCCTCGCCCAGACGCCCGAGGTGCGCGTCACGGTGATGCCCGAGGCCGAATGGGTCGAGCGTCAGGCGCAGCTCGAGAAGGCTCAGGCGGAGGCCCGGGCGAAGCCTCGGGCGAAGGCGCCCGCCAAGCTGCCCGCGGCCCCCGACGTGGAGGCGCCGGAGGGCTGAGCCTGGCCAGGGCGCGCCGCCATCGGCACCGCGGACGTGCCGCGCCTGCCGCCTCCGGGTGAGCCTCGGCGAAGGCGCTATTGCAAGTGTTCGTGTGGTTCTCGAGGCTGCGGAAAGCGGTCAACTGCCGTTTCCAGGATAATCCGCGGCCTGTCGTCGCGGAGCCCTATCCATGCCTTACCTCGTCACCGTCAACCTGCTGTGGGCCTTCTCGTTCAGCCTGATCGGCGAATACCTGGCCGGCCGCGTCGATAGCGACTTCGCGGTGCTGGTGCGGGTCGCCATCGCCGCGCTGGTGTTCGTCCCCATCATGCGCTGGCGCGGCCTGCCCGGGCGGCTGGTTGGCGGGCTGTGGCTCGCTGGTGCCTTGCAGTTCGGTGTCACCTATCTGTGCCTTTACCGCAGTTTTGCCGTGCTGACGGTGCCAGAAGTGCTGCTTTTTACCGTTTTGACCCCAATTTACGTCACCCTCCTCGACGACGCCCTGGCACGCCGTTTCAACCCCTGGGCGCTGCTGGCGGCGCTGGTGGCGGTGGCCGGCGGGGTGGCGATCCGCTTCCAGCCGCTGGAGGGCGACTACCTGATGGGCTTTTTGCTGCTGCAGCTCGCCAACGCCACCTTCGCCGCCGGGCAGGTGCTGTGCCGCCACCTGCTCGCCCGCCACCCTACCGATCTGCCGCTGTACCGCTTCTTCGGCCACTTCTTTCTGGGCGCCCTGGTGCTGGCGCTGCCCTCCTGGCTCATCTTCGGCAACCCGGCCAAGTTGCCCCACACCGCGCTGCAATGGGGCGTGCTGGTGTGGATGGGCCTGTTCGCCACCGCGCTGGGCATGTTCTGGTGGGTCAAGGGCAGCACCCGCGTCGACGCCGGCGCGCTGGCGGTGATGAACGAGCTGCACGTCCCGCTGGGGCTGCTGGTGAACCTGTTGATCTGGAACCGCGACGCGGACCTGAAGAAGATCGCCCTGGGGGGTGGGGTGATCATGTTGTCGCTGGTGCTCAACCGGGTCGGGCGGAGGCGTGGTGGGGCGGTGGCGGCGGGCTAGCTGTGCTCTCCTGTTCGTCCCGACGGGCGCCAGGCGCACGACTGCACCGTGGCTTAGGATTGTCCCAACATGGTTTATCCCCACGCAGGTGGGGATAAACCGGGTGTAGCGGCAGTGCAAGCGAGCTATTTAAAGTGTTCCCCACGTGCGTGGGGATGAACCGTGTGCCGTAACCCTGAAACTATCGAAACCCGCGCCAGCGCTGGGTTTCAAGCGTTTTCCAGTGCGAGCGGACAGGCCGCTGGGGCATTTTTTCATATGAAAAATTTGCTTGGCAGCCCTGACGGATCCATTCCTTGGCATAACTGGGGCTTTTTGCCACACGACAAAAAATTCCGGCGGCGTGGAGAACGGTTTTTGTGACGTGGCTGGCGGTTTTTTGGGCGTGAAATAAGGTGTTTTCGGCGCGGCTTGCCGGGTTTGTGTGGCATCACGGGGGATGCCGTCGGCGCCGGCCGCCCGGGCGGGTGTTGCGGCCCGGGCGGCGGGGCGGCCTCAGGTGCCCTCAGGCGCCCTTCCAGCCCCCCCCCAGGGCCTTGAACAGGTCCACGGTGGCCGTGAGGCGGGCCTGGCGGTTCTGGATCCAGGCCACGGTGGCGTCGTTGGCGGTGCGCTGGGCGCTCAGCACTTCGAGGTAGGGCGAGTAGCCGGCGTCGTAGCGGGCCTGGGCGAGCTGCAGGGCGCGCTTGGCGGCGTTCATGGCGCGGGTGTAGGCGTCCTCGGCGTCGGCGTTGCGGCCTACGCTGACGAGGGCGTCGTTCACTTCGCGGAAGGCGCCCTGCACCGTCTTGCGGTAGGTCTCGAGGCTCTGCTGCTGCTGGGCGGTGATCTGGTCCACCTGGGCGCGCAGGCGGCCGCCTTCGAAGATCGGCTGGGTGAGCCCGGCGCCGAAGGACCACACCGCCGACGGGGCGCTGAAGAGCTGCGACAGGTCCTTGCTCTCGCGGCCGAAGTTGCCGGTGAGGGTGATGCTGGGGAACAGCGCGGCCTTGGCGACGCCGATCTTCGCGTTGGCGGCGATCAGGTCGGTCTCGGCCTTCTTCACATCCGGCCGGGTCTCGAGGAGCGCGGAGGGCAGGCCGGCGGGCGGCGCCGGCGGCACCGGCAGGGTGCGCAGGTCGCCCGCGGCGACCTTGAGGCCGGGCTGGCCGACCAGCAGGCCGAGCAGGTTCTCGGACAGGCCGCGGGCGCGGTCGAGCTCGACCCGCGCGGCGGTGTAGGTGGCCAGTGCGCCCTCGGCCTGCTGCACGTCGAGCTGCGAGGCGATGCCGCCCTCGAAGCGGGTGCGGGTGAGCTGGGTGCTGCGGCTCTGGCTGCTGAGGGAGTCGTCGACGGCCAGCAGCTGGGCGTCGATGGCGCGCAGGTTGAGGTAGGCCTGGGTGACCGCTGCGGCAAGGCTCAGCGACACCGTGTCGGCGGCGTAGCGGGTGCCCAGGGCCTGGGCCCGGGCGGCCTCCGAGGCGCGCCGCAGCTTGCCCCACACGTCCAGCTCGAAGGAGGTGGACAGGGCGAGGCGGGCGCTGCTGCGGGTGATCGGCGCGGTGGACGGGATCGGCGTGGCGTTGGTCTGGCTGATCCGGCTGCGGCTGCCGCTGGCATCCACGTTGACCTGCGGCAGCAGGGCGGCGTCGACCTGGCGCAGCAGGGCGTCGGCCTCTTCGATGCGCAGCGCGGCGATGCGGGCGTCGGGGCTGGTGGCGAGGGCCTGGGCGACCAGGCCGTCGAGCTGGCTGTCGCCAAACAGCGACCACCAGTTGTCGGCCACCGTGGGCGCGGCGGCCAGCGGGCCGGCGGCGTTGTAGGCCTCGGGCAGGCCGACCTGGGCGGCGGGGCGCACGTAGTCGGGCCCGATGGCGCAGCCGGACAGCAGGGCCAGCGTCAGCGCGGCGAGGGCGAAGGGCCGCGCGGTGAAGTGGGGGGCGTCAGGGCGGCGCATCATGCCTTCTCCTCGGAGCTGTGGGGGGTGGCGGCCGCCTGGGGCGCCCGGCGCCCGGCGAACCAGCTGAAGAACATCGGGATGAAGAGGGTGGCGATGAAGGTGGCCGCCAGCATCCCGCCGAACACGCCGGTGCCCATGGACTTGCGGGCCGCGGCGCCGGCGCCGGTCGAGATGACCAGCGGGAAGACGCCGAGGATGAAGGCCAGGGACGTCATCACGATGGGGCGGAAGCGCAGCCGCGCGCCTTCGAGGGCGGCCTCGAGCACGTGCATGCCCTCGGCCCGCTTCTGGGCGGCGAACTCGACGATCAGGATGGCGTTCTTGGCGGCGAGGCCGATCAGCACCACCAGGCCGATCTGGAAGTAGATGTCGTTGGGCATGCCGCGGATCATCACCGCCGCCAGCGCGCCGAACAGCGCGAAGGGCACCGACATGATCACCGCCAGCGGCAGCGACCACTTCTCGTACTGGGCGGCGAGGATCAGGAAGACCATGATGATGCCGAACACGAAGGCGATCGCCGAGGTGGTGCCGGTGCGCTTCTCCTGGAAGGCCTGGCCGGTCCAGGCCAGCTCGTAGCCGGCCGGCAGGGTTTCGCGGGCGACTTCCTCGACGATCTTGATGGCGTCGCCGGTGCTGACCTTGGGGATCGAGTTGCCGAGCACCTTGGCGGCCAGGAAGCCGTTGAAGCGCTCGAGCTGCTCGGCGCCCACCTGCTGCCTGACCTTGATCAGCGCCCCGACGGGCACCATCGCGCCGGCGGTGGAGCGTACATACACCTTGCCCAGGTCGTCGGGCCTGGCCCGGTAGGCGCCGTCGGCCTGGAGCTGGACGCGGTAGGTGCGGCCGTTGAGGTTGAAGTCGTTCACATAGAGCGAGCCCATGGTGGCCTGCAGCGACTGGTAGACGTCGGCCACCGGGATGTCCATCGAGATGGCCTTGGCTTCATCCACTTCCACGTAGAGCTGGGGCGAGGTGGGGCGGAAGAAGGTGTTGATGCCGGTGAGCTCGGGGCGCTTCTTGAGGGCTTCCATGAACTGCTGGATCACGCCGGCCAGCTTTTGCGGGTCGGCGTCGCCGCGGGCCTGGATGTAGGCCTCGAAGCCGCCGGCCGCGCCCAGGCCGCGGATCGCGGGCGGGTTGAACACGATGCCCAGGCCGTCGGGCAGGGTCATGCCGAGGCCGGTGAACTTCTTGGCCAGCTCGTCGGCGCCGGTGCTGCGCTCCGACCAGTCCTTGAGCGGGATGAACACCGTGCCGGCGTTGGGCTTGAGGCCGCCGCCGATGATGTCGTTGCCGGCGATCACGAAGACCTTGTCGACGCTGTCGTCCTGCTTGAGCTTCTGCTGGAAGCTCTCGCCGGTGACGCGGGTGCGCTGCAGGCTGGCGCCGTCGGGGAGCATCAGCGCGCTGATCAGGTAGCCCTGGTCTTCGGCCGGCACGAAGCCGCCGGGCACCGCGCGGAACATGAAGATGCTGCCGCCGACGATGATCGTGCACGCCACGGCGCCGATGATGCGGTGGTGCAGGGTCTTGTGCACCATGCTGGTGTAGGAGCCGGTGAAGGCGTCGAACAGCCGGTTGAAGGGGCGGAAGATGGGGGCTTCTTCGTGCTTGGTCTGCAGCAGCAGCGCGCACAGGGCCGGGGTGAGGGTGAGTGCGACGACGCCGGAGAGGGTCACCGCGATGGCCACCGTCACCGCGAACTGCTGGTAGAGCTTGCCGGCGATGCCGCCAAGGAAGGCCACCGGCACGAATACCGCGCACAGCACCAGCACGATCGCGATCACCGCGCCGGAGACTTCGCGCATGGCCTCGACGGCAGCCTCGCGCGGCTGCATCTTCTCTTCCCACATCAGGCGCTCGACGTTCTCGAGCACCACGATGGCGTCATCCACCACGATGCCGATCGCCAGCACCATCGCGAACAGGGTGAGGGTGTTGATCGAGAATCCGAACATCCACAGGCCGGCGAAGGTGCCGATCAGCGACACCGGCACGGCGATCAGCGGGATCAGGGTGGCGCGCCAGTTCTGGAGGAACAGGTAAACCACCGCGCCCACCAGCAGCATGGCTTCGCCGAGGGTGCGCACGACCTCCTCGATGGAAGCCTGCACGAACTTGGTGGTGTCGAAGGGGATGACGTAGTCGACGCCGGTGGGGAACTTGAGCTTCAGCTCGTCCATGCGGGCGCGCACCTTGGCGGCCACTTCGAGGGCGTTGGCGCCGGATTGCAGGAAGATGCCGACACCAACCACCGGCTTGCCGAGCAGCGTGGTGCTGGCGTCGTAGTTCTGGGCGCCGAGCTCGACCCGGGCCACGTCCTTCACGCGGAGCACGCCGTTCGGGCCGGCGGCGCGGACCACGATGTTGCCGAACTCCTCGGGGGAGCTGAGGCGCCCCTTGGCGGTGACGGTGTACACCAGCTGCTGGCCGGCGGGGGCCGGCTCCTGGCCGATCTTGCCGGCGGCGTTCTGGCGGTTCTGGGCGGCGATGGCGTTGGCGATGTCGCTGGCCGTTACCCCCAGCTGGGCCATGCGGTCGGGCTTCAGCCACAGGCGGATGGAGTAGTCGAGGGCGCCGAAGATCTGGGCGTCACCCACGCCGGGGATGCGCTTGAGGTCGTCCACGACGTTGACCAGCGCGTAGTTGGAGAGGAACAGCGGCGTCCGGCTGGCATCCGGCGAGGTCAGGGTGGCGACCATCAGGATGTCGTTGGAGCGCTTCTGCACCGTCACGCCGAACTGGCGCACCACGTCGGGCAGGCGCGGCTCGGCGATCTTGACCCGGTTGTTGACGTTGACGGTGGCCATGTCGACGTTGGTGCCGACCTCGAAGGAGGCGGTGATCGTCAGGCTGCCGTTGGACGAGGCGGTGGAGTTGAAGTACAGCAGGTTCTCGACCCCCGACAGCTGCTCCTCGATGGGAGCGGCCACGGTTTTTGCCAGGGTGTCGGCGGAGGCGCCCGGGTAGGAGGCGGTGATCACCACCGTCGGCGGGGTGATTTCGGGGTATTGGGCGATGGGCAGCGCGCGCGCGGCCATCAGGCCGGCGATCACGATGATGATCGAGATGACCGACGCGAAGATCGGCCGGTTGATGAAGAAACGTGACATTGTGCGTGCCCCCTCAACCCTTCGCCGCCGGAGCGGCGGCGGGCGCGGTGCCCGGCTTGGCGGCACCCGGCGCGCCAGGGCCCTGGCCCGGTGCGTGGGGAGCGACCGTCGTGCCCGGGCGGGCCTTCATGAGGTTGTCCACGATCACCTTGTCGCCGGCCTGGAGGCCCCCGAGGATGATCCAGTCGGGGCCGCTCCACTGGCCGGTCTTGACCGGGCGCGGGGCGACCTTGTTGTCGGCGTCGACGGTCATCACGATCGGGCCCTTTTCGGTCTGCATCACTGCGGCCTGGGGCACCTTGAAGACGCCGCTGCGCTCGCCGGTGATCAGCCGCGCACGCACGAACTGGCCCGGTAGCAGGCGGCCTTCGGGGTTGGCGAACTCGCCGCGCAACTGCAGCGTGCCGAGCTTGGGGTCGATCTGGCTGGCGGCGAAGTTGAGCTTGCCGCGCACCGGGTAGCTGCTGCCGTCGGGCAGCACGAGCTCGACGCCGCGGATCGCCTGGGGCTTGAAGCGGCCCTCGGGCATCGCCGCCGACAGCTCGGCCTCGGGGATCGAGAAGCGCACCCACATCGGGTTGACCTGCACCACGGTGGTCAGCAGGGTGCCGCCGCCGGTGGCAAGCAGGGTGCCTTCGGAGACCACCGAACGGCCGCTGATGCCGCCCACCGGCGCGGTGACGGTGGCATAGGAGAGGTTCAGCTCGGCCTGGCGCAGGGCGGCCTGGGCGGCCTGTACGGTGGCCACGGCGACGCTGTTGTCGGAGCTGGCGGTGTCGTATTCGCGCTGGCTGATGGCCTGCTGGGCCAGCAGGCCCTTGAGGCGGGCGGCTTCGCGCTGGGTCTGCTCGACGCGGGCCCTGGCTTCGGCGAGCTGGGCCTTGGCCTGGGCGACGGCAGTCTCGAGGGGCGCCCGGTCGATCTGGTAGAGCGCCTGGCCGGCCTTCACCGGCGAGCCTTCGTCGAACACCCGCTTCTCGAGGATGCCGCCGACGCGGGCGCGGACCTCGACCTCACGGGCGCCTTCGGTCTGGGCGACGGCTTCGACGCTGGTCTCGACGCGGGTCGGCTGCATTTCGAGGGCGGTGACGGGCAGCGGCGGCATCGCGCCGCCCGGGGGGCCGGCGGGCGGCTGCTCCTTGCTGGAACAGGCGGCGAGCAGGAGGGTGGCGGAAAGGGTCGACAGGCCAAGGCCGGCGAGGCGGGTGGCGGAACGGACGGTCACGGTGATCTCCGGGGGCTGGATTTCTGATGGGGCTTGGGGCATAGTTTATACAAACACGGTTGTATGTAAATAGCCCGGCACGTAAGGGTGGGTAAAGATCGCGCCACACCGAAGGTCGCCCCGGGAATGCCGACGAAATAATACCGACTTTAGAACAGGCCGATGGTTCGTAAAACGAAAGAAGAAGCCGAGATCACCCGCCTGCACATCATCGATGCTGCGCGCCGGGTGTTTCTGCAATGCGGGGTGAGCCACACCTCCCTCGAAAAGATCGCCGCCGCCGCCGGGGTGACCCGCGGCGCGGTGTATTGGCATTTCCGCAACAAGAGCGAGCTGTTCTTTGCGATGCGCGAGGACGCCACGCTGCCCTTCGTCGACCGGGTGGTCTTCGACGCCGACGACGAAGACCCGCTCGCGGGCATCGAGACGGCCTTGCTGGAGATCTTCCGGGTGCTCGCCGACGAGCCGAAGACCCGCGAGACGATAGAGATCGTGGCTTTCAAATGTGAATACGTGGACGAGCTCCTGCCGCTGATGGGCTGCTCGTCCGGCCAGGAGGTCTTCCTGAGCGACCTGACCCAGGCCTACACCCGGGCCGCCGCCCGCGGCCTGCTGCGCCCGGGCGTGACCCCGGCGGCGCTGGCGACCGACACCTTCATGTTCGTCGGCGGGCTGATAAAGCACTGGCTGGGGGGCGGGCCCGAGTCGCCCTTCCGGCGGGATGCCGAGCAGATGGTCCGCGCCCACGTGGCCCTGCGCCGGGCCTGAGGGCGGGGTTCAGCGCTCCGGGGCGTCGCCGGCCGGGGGCGTCTGGAAGGCGCCGGGCAGCCAGTGTGGCGGGTTGGCCAGCGGGCGGGTGCCGGCCGGGAAGCGGAACTCTGCGTCGGGCGCCAGCCCGATGTCGTCGGCCGATGGCACCGGCGCGAGCTGCGGGCCGGGCCAGGCCGAAGCCCCGGCCGGCAGATGCGCGTTGCCCCGGTGGTCGCCGGGCATCGCCTCGACGAAGCTGCCGGGCCCGAGCAGCAGGTTGTTGCGCGTGCTCACGCGGGCGTCGGCGGGCAGGCGCTCGAACCACACGCGGGCAAACTGGCCGGGCTTGTCGCCGTCGTTGATCAGGGTGTTGTGGGACAGCTGCAGCCGGTTCACGGGCCAGCGGCCGTGCTCGGCGCCGTAGGAGACGATGGCCGGGTTGTCGGTGGTGGGGCTCTGGGCGATCAGGTTGCCCACCACCTGTGCGTCGCCCCCCTCCGGAAACTCCAGCTCGTAGGACGCGGTGCCGCCCGGCCCGTCGGCCAGCCAGTTGTAGCGCACCTCGCTCACCCGCGCCCGGCTCTTCACCAGATGCCCCCGGTGGCCCTGCTGGAAGTGGCTGCCCTCGAGCACGAAATGGCCGATCCGCCCCACGTAGAGCAGGTGCGGCAGCAGCAGCCCGCCTTTGGGGGCGTGGCCGAACACGCTATTGGCGATGCGCAGCGCGCTGTCGGCCTCGTTGCCGGTGAGGATGCCGTTCTCGTTGTCCTCGAAGACGCAGTCGGCCAGCTCCAGCGTGCCGCGCTCGAAGCGGATGCCGGCGCCATTGCCTGCGGGGGCGCGGGCGCCGCGAAACTCGATGTTGCTGATCCGGAAGCGGCCGCTCCTGAGCACCCAGATGCCCTTGCCCTCCGCCAGCGGGCCGTCGGCCAGCAGCACCGGCCGGGCACCGACGCCGCGGATTTCGAGATCCTGCTGCGGCCACACCGCGACGTCGCCCCGGTAGGTGCCGGGTTTGATGAGGACGGTGTCGCCGTCCCGGGCGATGCGGGCCGCGTCGGCGATGCGCTCGACCGTGCCGCCGGGGCCGACGGTGATGACTTCGGCGAGGGCGGGCCCGCCGACCGGGGCCAGCAGCGCGATCTGCAACGTGAGCTGCAGCGCCATGGGGCGGCGGACAGGCATGGGGGGCTTCAGCGATCGGCCGGGCGGTGGAGGGCGACGCCGCTTCCCTGGAAGGCGCCCGGGGTCCACACCGGCGGCTGGGAGAGGGGCTGGGTGCCGGCCGGGAAGGCGAACTCGGCGCGGGGGGCGAGCTCGGTGCCGCCGAGGGTTTCGGCGCGGCTGAGCCGGCCGCGCAGCCAGGAGTCCGGAGCGGGGGCGAGTTCGAGTTTGTCGGGGTCGATGGCGCCCGGGGGCAGCATGTAGTTGCCCCGATGGTCGCCGGGCAGCAGCAGCGTGAACAGCCCGAAGCCGACGGTGAGGTTGTTGCGGGTGACGATCTCGGTGCCGGCGGGCAGCTTGTCGGTCCACGCCCGAACGAACCAGGCCGGGCGGATGCCCTTGTTGATCAGGGTGTTGTGGGAGAGAAACAGGCGGTTCACTGGCCGGTTGCCCGCTTCGGCCCCGTAGCCGATGACCACCGGGTTGCCGCTGGCGGCGCTCTGGGCGATCACGTTGCCGGTGACCACCGCGACGCCGCCCTCGGGAAACTCGAGTTCGTAGGAGGCCGCGCCCTCGGGCCCGTCGGAGAGCAGGTTGTAGCGCACCTCGTTCAGCCGGGCCCGGCTCTTGACCAGGTGCCCGCGGTAGCCGCGCTGCAGGTGGCTGCCTTCGAGCACGAAATGCTTGATCCGCCCCACATACAGCAGGTGGTGCAGCCCGAGCTCGTCGTGGGGGGCCTTGTCGAAGGTGCTGTTGATGACGCGCAGCTCGGTGTCGTCGAAGTTGGCGGTCAGGATGCCGTTCTGGTTGTCCTCGAAACTGCAGTTGCGGACTTCCAGCGAGCCCTGCTCCATGCGGATGCCGGCGCCATTGCCATCGGCCACGCGGGCGCCGCGGAAGGCGATGTTGTCCACCTTGAAGTGCCCGTTCACGAACACCCAGATCCCCTTGCCTTCCGCGTCGCGTCCGTCGGCCTGGAGCACCGGCCGGGTGCCCAGGCCGCGGATTTCGAGGGATTTCTGGGGCCACACGGCCACATCGCCCCGATAGGTGCCGGGCTTGATGAGGACGGTGTCGCCGTCCCGGGCGAGGCGCGCGGCGTCGGCGATGCGCGTCACGCTCTCGTCGGGGCCGACGATGATCACCGCGGCGGGCGCGGCGGTGCTGGCCGCGAGCAGCGCCGCGGCGACAAGGCGCCGGACGCGGCGCAGCAGGGAAGGGGTGGGCAGGGCGGGCACGCTGGGGGTGTCTTCGTTCATTCTAGAAACGGTAGTTGGACGCGCTTGCTGGTGCGTCTGGGCGGGTGTCTGGCGCGAAGAGCTCCACCCCCGGAGACGCCGCGATGCGGCGCTCCTGCCCCCCGAGGGGGCCGCGAGAAAGCTTGGGGCGGCCCGGCGCTTTCTCGCGACAACGCGGCAGGCTCATGCCTGCAAGGCGGAGTGACAAAGCCAGGCGCCCGCGCAGGCGTGCCAGCGGGCGTGTAGCGCTATCACCCTCCGGGTGAGCGTCTGCGAAGGTACGAAAGCGTTTGCTCATGCGGTTCTTGAGGTTACGAAAAGCGGTCAACTGCCGTTTCCAGGATTATTGGGGGTGCGGGCCGGGCGGCTGGCGGAGGGTCAGCGCCAGCCACAGCAGCAACAGCAGGAAGACGGTGATCCGGGGCATGTCCATCAAGCTGTCCACCATCCCCACGGTGAGCACACCGGCGACGGCCGCCAGCACGGTCGGGGCCAGCGTCTGACCGCGCAGGGCCTGCCGGAACAGCCGCAGGGCAGCGGTGGCCAGGATCAGGGCGAGGGCCGTGACGCCGAGGAGGCCCTGCTCGACGTAGGTGTGCACGAACAGGTTCTTGGCGTGCCAGGGCAGGTGCTCGTGGTCGGAGGTGAAGAACCAGAAGTCGGTGCCACGCGCCAGGTCGCCATTGGCCAGCAGGGGCTGCCAGCGGGCGTCCACCAGGGCGAAGCTGGAGAGATCCACCGCAGCGGGGGCGCCGACCTCGACGCTGAACACCGCCAGCCTGGGTGGCCGCAGGGGGCCGGGCACATCGTCAAACTGGCCAGCGACGGTCTGCCAGCCCTTGCCGCCGGTGATCGGGAGGCTCTGGGTGGCGCAACTGTCGCTGTAGAGGAGGTGTTTGCGGCAGATGCTCACGCTGACGACGGCATCCTGCTCGCTGCGCGCCTTGAGGCTGTAACGGGCGACCCCGGCGGTGTCGATCGGGATGCGCTGGGAGAACCGGATGGGTTCGGTCACCCCTGCCGGCGGCCCGATCTGGATGAAGGCTCCGCTGTCGTCGTGGCCAAGGCCGAGGGCGCTCGGGCGGGGGGCGCCCGGCTCCCAGAAATAGGCCGCCGGATAACGCCCCAGGCCGATGCCCACCAGGCTGTCGATGCCCGCGGGCACCAGGCCCAGGCTCAGCTTGAAGTGCCGGGAGCGGATCTCGATGTCGTTGCCGGTCGCACCCAGGCGGTCGCCCATGTAATAGCTGCCGAGCGTTGTCACCAGCATCCCGGCCATCGCGAGGGCAATGGCCACGCCGGGGGCTTCCTGCAGGCGGGGTGTCCACAGGGGCGTGCCGCCCAGGGCCTGGCGCGCCAGCAGCGCCAGCGCCAGGGCGGCCCCCACCGCGGTGCCGGCAAAGCTGTGGCTGATGCTCCAGAAGGCGCTGATGAGCACCGTCGTGCCGGCGAGCCAGGTGAGCAGCGCCAGCGTCAGCCCGGGGCGCGGCAGGGCGCTGCGGCGCGTGGCGGCGAGGGCACCGGCGGTGATCAGCCAGGCCACGCCATAGGCCAGATAGACCCCCTTGGGCAGCGCCAGCATCGCCACCACGCTGAGCCCCGTGAGCAGCAGCCCGCCCACCACGCCGCCCGCCACCCGCGCGGTGGTGGCGCCGGCGAGGGCTCCGCCCGCTGCGTAGCCGAGCACCGCCAGCCCGGCAAAGGCGAGCAGGGCGCGGTAGCCGCCCTCCGAGAAGCTCAGCGCGCAGCCTGCGATCAGTACTCCCGTGAGCAGCAGCAGGCTGGCCGGCCGCGGGCGCGGCGCTGCCGTGGCGCCGGTGGCGGGCCGCAGCAGCGCCAGCCCGCCGAGGATGGCCGCGGCGATCAGCATCGCGCCATAGACGATCCGCGAGAAGGTGGTGAAGGCGGCGTAGAAACCGAGGATCAGCACCCCCAGGGCCAGGCCCCGGGCGAGGGGGTGGCGGGCACGGGCGATGGCGGCCAGCGCGAAGGGCAGGGCCAGGGCCAGCCAGGCATCGAGGGCGGCGCCGCCCACGTGCATCTCCCAGAACAGGGCCGAGCTGCGGTAGTCGGCGCCAAAATTGGTGAAGCCGGGGAAGGCCAGGCGCTCCCACAGGGCCGCCAGGCCGCAGGTGGCAAGGCCCAGTGTGAGGCCGGTGACGATCCGCCCGAGGGCTGCCTCGCCGTCCCGGCGGACGGCCAGGTGCAGGAAGGGGATCAGCGCAAAGGCCAGCACGAAGCCCTTGCCGACCCGCAGCGCATTGAGCGGTGTGTTGTAGCCGACCAGCGCCGCCGCGTCGAAAACCGGCTGCGGGCCGAGGCCGCGGAGGCCCGAGATGAGCACGCCCGCCGCCAGCAGCCCGAAGAGGGCCAGCGCGCTCACCGTCAGCTTGACCGGGGCCCACCCGGCCAGGGTGGTGGGGGGCGGGGCGAGCGCCTCGCGAAGGCCGAGGGCGGCCAGGGTCGTGAGGGCCAGCGCGTCGCTTTCGGTGAGGTGGATGTGGCCGCTCCAGGGGGCCAGATCGACCACCGGCCAGAGCGCCGGCATCAGCACCAGCCAGAGGGCCGGCCGCAGCGCGACGGTGAGGCCGTAGAGGCCCAGCAGGACGCCGGCGACCCAGCGGTCGAGGGGGTAGACCGCGAACCAGCCGGCCAGCGCGGCCAGGGCCGCGAGGGCCGCCAGCATTCCGTAGAGGCGCGGGCCGACGCTGCTGGAGGGGTGTCGGGAGGAGGGCGGGGCGGTGGTTTCCACGGCGCAAAGGCGGAACGATGACAGCCGGCGATGCTAACCGATTGGGCCGCGCTTTGTCGCTGCACCCTGCCCGGCTTGACCGCCGCTGCGGCGCACCGCAGCATTGGCAGGCTTCAGCCATCCAGCGCCTCCATGTCGTGACTCCTTCCGAACCGCTGCCCTCCCTGCGCGCCCGGCCGTTTCTGGCCGGCCTGCTCGCCACCCGCCCGGCCTTTCTGGGCGTGACCCTGTGCGCCTGCCTGATCGGCCTCGCGGTGGCCCACGGCAGCGGCGTGCCGGTCGACGCCGGCCGGGCCGCGGCCACGGTGTTCTTCGCGCTGCTGGCCCACGCCGGCATCAACGTGCTCAACGATTACTTTGATGCCCGCAGCGGCGCCGACGCGGCCAACGTCGAGCGGGTCTTTCCCTTTACCGGCGGCAGCCGCTTCATCCAGAACGGCGTGCTCAGCGAGGCCGAGACGGCGCGCCTCGGCTGGGGCCTGCTGCTGCCCGTGGTGCCGGCGGGGCTGTGGCTGGCGTGGCAGGCGGGGCCTGGTTTAATCGTCATCGGGCTGGCCGGGCTGCTGATCGGCTGGGCCTACAGCGCGCCGCCGCTGGCGCTGGCCTCCCGCGGGCTGGGCGAAGCCGCGGTGGCGGCCGGCTGGCTGCTGGTGGTGGTGGGCAGCGATTACGTGCAGCGCGCCGCCTTCGCCCTCGCGCCGCTGCAGGCCGGGCTGTCGTATGCGCTGCTGGTGGCGGCGATTTTGTTCATCAACGAGTTCCCCGACCAGCGCGGCGACGCGGCCGCCGGCAAGCGCACGCTGGTGGTGCGCCTCGGCCCGGATGGGGCCAAGTGGGCCTGGCTCGGCCTGGTGCTGGCGGCCTACGGCTGGCTGGTGCTGATGGTCGGGCGCGGCTACCTGCCCCAGGGCGCGGCGGCCGCGGCGCTCACGCTGATCCTGTCGTTCCGTGCGGCGCGCAGCCTGCTCGCCCACGCGGCCGAACCTTGCGAGCTGGCGCCGGCCCTCCGGTTGACGATCGCCGCCGCCCACCTGCATGGCCTCGTCCTGGCCGCCACCCTGGCGCTCGGACGCTGGCCCGGAGCCCTGTCATGAGTTTTGCACCTGCCTTCGCCGCCCTCGACATCCACGGCGTCATCTTCGACATGGACGGCCTGCTGCTCGACAGCGAGCGGGTCGCCCTGGCCACCGTCGCGGCGGCGGCGGCCGAGATGGGCTTCGAGTGGCCGCCCGAGCTTGGCTTGGCGATGGTCGGCCTCAACTCGAAGGACGGCCAGCACGTGATCCGCCGCCACCTGGGCGACGATTTCCCGGTGGACCAGCTCTACGAGCACTTCGGGCGGATCTACGAGGCGCGCATCATGAGCAGCGCGATCCCGCTGATGCAAGGCGTCACCGACCTCTTCGACGTGCTCGACACGCTGGCCCTGGGCCGCGTGGTGGCGACGTCCACGCGGCGCTCCCGGGCCGAGCCCAAGCTCGCCGCCGCCGGCCTGCTCGGCCGGGTGCACGGCATGGTGTGCGGCGACGAGGTGAGCCGCGGCAAGCCGGCGCCGGACATCTTTTTGAAGGCCGCCGAGCGCCTCGGCGTACCGGTGGCGAACTGCCTGGTGCTGGAAGACTCCAACGCTGGCGTGCGCGGCGCCCTGGCCGCCGGCGCCCGGGTGGTGATGGTGCCCGACCTGCTGGCCCCCGCCGACGACGTGCGTGCCGCCGGTGTGCCGCTGGCCGGCAGCCTGCACGACCTGGCGGGCTTCCTCGCCGGCCGGGCCGCCTGAAACCCCGATTCCCCTGCCTTACGGAGTGAAACCATGAAAATCGTCGGCCTGCTCGATTCACCCTTCGTCCGGCGCACCGTCATCACCGCGCGGATGCTCGGCATCCCCTTCGAGCACCAGAGCCTGTCGGTGTTTCGCAATTTCGACGAGTTCCACGCCATCAACCCCCTCACCAAGGCGCCGACCCTGGTGCTCGACGACGGCGAGCTGCTGGTGGACAGCAGCCACATCATCGACTGGTTCGAGCGCACCGCGCCGGCCGGCCGCAGCCTCTGGCCCGCCGGCCCGGAGCAGCTGAAGCGCTGCCTGCAGCTCACCGGCTTCGGGCTGGCCGCCGCCGAGAAGGGCGTGCACCGCGTCTACGAAACCAAGGTCCGCCCCCTGGAGAGCCGCGACCTGGGCTGGCTGCGGCGGGTCGAGGGGCAGATCCGCGACACCTTCGGCGAGCTCGAGAGGCGGGTGCCCAGCGAGGGCGACTGGCTGTGCGGCGACGCCCCCACCCAGGCCGACATCACCGTGGCGGTGGCCTGGCGCTTCATCCATGCCACCGCGCCCGGCCTCGTCGCCGACAGCGACTACCCCCACCTCGCCGCCCTGTCAGCCCAGGCCGAGGCGCTGCCGGCCTTCATGGCCACCCGCTTCGAATAGCCTCTTCCCCACTTCCCACTTCCCACTTCCCAACGCCCCATGATCGGACGCATCACCGGCCGCCTGGCCGAAAAGAACCCCCCGCAGATCCTCGTCGACGTAAACGGCGTCGGCTATGAGCTCGAGGTGCCGATGAGCACCTTCTACGGCCTGCCGGCCCTTGGCCAGAACGTCAGCCTCGCAACCCACATGGCGGTGCGCGAGGACGGACACTTCCTGTACGGCTTCGCCACCGAGGACGAGCGCGCCGCCTTCCGCCAGCTCCTCAAGGTGGCCGGCATCGGCGCCCGCACCGCGCTGGCGGTGCTCTCCGGGCTGTCGGTGCACGACCTCGCCCAGGCCATCGCGCTGCAGGAGTCCGGCCGGCTGGTGAAGATTCCCGGCATCGGCAAGAAGACCGCCGAGCGCCTGCTCCTCGAGCTCCGCGACAAGCTCGCCAAGGCCCTGCCGGCGGTGGCCGGCAGCGTCACCGCGAACCTGCCCGGCGACGACCGGGCCGACATCGTCAACGCGCTGCTGGCGCTGGGCTACAACGAGAAGGAGGCCCTCGGCGCGGTCAAGACGCTGCCCGAAGGCGTGGGCGTGTCGGACGGCATCCGCCAGGCCTTGAAGGGGCTGTCGAAGGCGTGAGCGCCAAGCTCAAACAGGGCTTCATGCGCAACGTGAAGCTCCGCGCCGGCACCCTGCGCCTGCTGATGAACCTGTGGCCGCCCTTCATCGGCGCCGGCATCCATGTGGAGCACCTCGCCTCCGATTACCTGGAAGCCCGCGTGCGGATGCGCCTGGGCCTCCTCAACCGCAACTACATGGGCACCCACTTCGGCGGCTCGCTGTTTGCGATGACCGACCCGTTCTTCGCGCTGCTGGTGATGCACCGCCTGGGGCGCGACTATGTGGTGTGGGACAAGGCGTCGCGCATCGATTACCGGCTGCCCGGCCGCGGCACCGTGCGCGCGATCTTCCGCATCACGCCGGAGCAGGTCGAGGAAATCCGCCGCGCCACCGCCGGCGGCGACAAGCACGAGCCGGTGTTTGCCGTGGACGTGACCAACCGCCAGGGCGAGGTGGTGGCGACGGTGGAGAAGACGCTGTACGTGCGGAGGAAGCCGGGGCGTTGATGGCCCCGGCGTGATGAATCGTCAGCCCGGCGGCGTGGCGTCGATGGCTTGGCGCCCAAAGTGTGACTGCGCGGCTTCGATCAGGCGGTCGAACTCGGGCAGGGCCGCGGCGAGGTGGGCGAGGGCTTCGTCGACGGGCTCGAGGGCATCGGCCAGGGTGTCGGGGTAGGCGTCAGCGAGGATCGCGGGGTCGAGGCGGATGGGGTGGAAGAGGAACTCACCTTCGATCCGGAAACCATTGGCGGCGAGTGCGGGGAAGTCGTCGATGGCGTTCTGCAGGAAGCCCGCCCACTTCTTGCCGGGCTGGGCGCGTTTCTGGCCTTCGAGGCCGGTGATCCAGGGTGCGTGCACGGCGAAGCGGAGGCCGAACTCGTGAGGAGCTGCGCCGACGAGGGGTGACAGGTAATGCGTGCAGTCGATCTCCGGGACATAACCCAGCTCCAGGTAGGCTAGCAGGCTGTTGAAAAAATCAGCGTTCCTCGCGGCTTTTTCCCCTGCCCGAAAAATCAATCTCCGCTGCGCGCTTCAAGCCGGAAGTGTTGCCGCTTTCAGGCGTCTATTCCGCCGCCGCCCGTGCATCCATTACCCAGCCATTCCCACTGCCGCGCCTAC
>NZ_BJNV01000039.1 GCF_006539865.1 Zoogloea ramigera | reverse complement strand
TTCCACGATGTATGCGATCGAGCGAAGCGCATTCAATAGGTGACATCAAGTCAGAGTCAAGAAATTGAAGCGTCCCGTTTTTTTCGATCAGGCTGGCCAACTCCGCCGCTAGTTTTGCAGCCCTAGAGCCAGCAGCCTTGATTTCCTTGGCTGTTCGCCTGTACGCGGCGGGAATGAAACACCCGATAACCTCACGTCCTATAAACAAGGCGACATCATGAAAGCTCCATTCGTCTAAAACGGGCATGGAATAAAGTTTCACCCATGCGGCCTTAGCATCCTCTCTTTCCACAAGTCGGCATAAAGCGTTGTAAGTGGGCCGGCTTCCGCACAAGTAGTCCCATCCCATCACGACCGATCGAACAATCTCTAGTGATGCCGCTTGATCGGAACCCATCACGCAACCCCTCGCCCGGGAAGCTCTACGACCTCCGCCCCCGCCTTGAGCCGCCCCAGGTAGTCCGCCCATAGATCCATCATCCGGCGCCGGTCCTTGATGAATTTGGTGCGGTTGTAGGCGGTGCCCAGGGCATCGGGCACCGCGTGTGCTAGCTGGTGTTCGATCACCTCCCGGTCCACGCCTAGCTCTTCATGCAGGATCGTCCGGGCCATTGCCCGGAAGCCATGTCCGGTCATCTCGGTTTTCGTGTCGTAGCCCATGCGGCGCAGGCCAGCATTCACGGCGGCGTTGCTCATCGGCTGCTTTGGGTCACGGCCGGCGAAGACATACACGCCCCGCCCGGTCAGCGGGTGAAGGTTGCGCAGGATCGCCACCGCCTGCGGGGCCAGCGGGACAAGGTGAGGCGTCGTGATGCCCTTGCGTACCCATCCCTTCATCCGTTCGGCCGGGATGTTCCATTCACCCTTTTCAAGGTCGATTTCGGCCCATTCCGCTTTCCGCAGCTCGCCAGGGCGCACGAACACCAAGGGCGAGAGCATCAAGGCGGAGTGAACAATCAGGGTGCCCTTGAAGACCTCGATTGATCGCAGCAGCGCCCCCACTTCTGGCGGCGTAGTGATCGCGGGCCTGTGCTTCTTTCTTGCTGGCGGCAAGGCGCCCCGCAGATCGCCCGTAGGGTCGCGTTCGGCGCGGCCTGTGGCCACGGCATAGCGGAACACCTGCCCGCAGATCTGGAGCGCCCTGTGGGCGGTTTCCAGCTTCCCCGATGCTTCAATGCGCCGAATGGTCGACAGCAATTCGGGGGCTCCAAGGTCCGCCATGGGCTTGTGTCCAATCACGGGGAATATGCTGATTTCCATTCGCCGCAATGTGTTGTTGGCGGTTCCCTCCACCCACGTCGGCAGCATCTTGGTGTGCCACTCCCGGGCGATCTTCTCGAAGGTGTTGCCCGATGCTTCGGCCCGGGCCTTTGCTTCTGCTTTGCGCTGTTCGCTGGGGTCGATTCCATCCGCCAGGAGCCGGCGGGCTTCGTCCCGGCGCTCCCTCGCCATCTTGAGGGAGACATCGGGATAAGCCCCCAGGGCAAGCAGCTTTTCCTTTCCGTCCACCCGGTACTTGAGCCGCCACAGCTTACCGCCGCCGGGCTGCACCAGCAGGTAAAGCCCTTTTTCGTCCGCCGCCTTGCGGGCCTTCTCGCCAGGCTTCAGGGCCTTTATCTGGGTTTCGGTCAGGGGCATGGGGGTATCTCCGGGTCGAGGTGTCCCAGCGTTTGGGGGTATCGGAAAAGGCTCGGACTCAAGATACCCCCATCGATACCCCCACGAGAGGCCGGCTTGGGGTAGAACGTGCCGGAACTTTAGGGAGTAAAAAAGCCGGGAAAGCCTTATTTTAATTGGCTTTCCCGGCTTTGTGCGGAATGCTTCGGAACTGTTTAGGCTAGAGTAGCACGATGTCGAACTGCTCTTGCCCGTAGCTGGCCTCCGGGTGCAGCGAGACGGTGCGGTCGATGAAGTCGGAGAGCATCGCCAGCGACTGGGATTCTTCCTCGAGGAAGAGGTCGATGACGTTGGGCGCGGCGAGCACGCGGAACTCCTTGGCGTTGAACTGGCGGGCTTCGCGCAGGAGTTCGCGGAGGATCTCGTAGGCCACCGTGCGGGCAGTCTTCACTTCGCCGCGGCCGTTGCAGGTGGAGCAGGGCTCGCACAGCAGGTGGGCCAGGGATTCGCGGGTGCGCTTGCGGGTCATCTCGACCAGGCCCAGCGAGGTGAAGCCATTCACCGTCATCTTGGTGTGGTCGCGGGCGAGGGCCTTGCGGAATTCGTCGAGCACGGCGCTGCGGTGCTCGAGGTTCTCCATGTCGATGAAGTCGACGATGATGATGCCGCCCAGGTTGCGCACGCGCAGCTGGCGGGCGATGGACTGGGCCGCCTCGAGGTTGGTCTTGAAGATGGTGTCGTCGAAGTTGCGGGCGCCGACGAAGCCGCCGGTGTTGACGTCGATGGTGGTCATCGCCTCGGTCTGGTCGATGATCAGGTAGCCGCCCGATTTGAGGTCGACCCGGCGGGCGAGAGCTTTCTCGATCTCGGCCTCGACACCGTGCAGGTCGAACAGCGGGCGCTCGCCGGTGTAGTGCTCGAGTAGCGGCGCGACCTGGGGCATGTATTCGCTGGCGAAGGCGCTGAGCTTCTGGAAGTTCTCGCGGGAGTCGGCGACGATGCGGGTGGTGTCTTCGGTGACCAGGTCGCGCAGCACCCGCTGGGCGAGGTTGAGGTCCTGGTACAGCACCGTGGGTGGGCGGGCGCCGACGGCGCGGTTCTTGATTTCGGCCCACAGCTTCTTGAGGTAGGCGATGTCGGCGGCGAGCTCTTCGTCGGAGGCGTTTTCGGCCATCGTGCGGACGATGTAGCCGCCGGTCTCGCCGGCCGGCAGCAGGCGGTGCACCCGCTCGCGCAGCGCTTCGCGCTCGGTCTCGTCGCCGATGCGCTGGGAGATCCCGATGTGCTTGTCCTGGGGCAGGAAGACGAGCATCCGCCCGGCGATGGAGATCTGGGTGGACAGCCGCGCGCCCTTGGTGCCCAGCGGGTCCTTGAGCACCTGCACCATCAGGTTCTGGCCCTCGGCGAGGATGCGTTCGATGGGGCGCGGGGCGTCGCCGGCGTGGCGGTCGCACCAGATGTCGGCCACGTGCAGGAAGGCTGTGCGCTCAAGGCCCACGTCCATGAAGGCCGACTGCATGCCCGGCAGCACGCGCACGACGCGGCCCAGGTAGATGTTGCCGACGATGCCGCGGCTGGCGGTTCGCTCGACATGCACTTCCTGGACGACGCCCTGCTGCATGAGGGCGACCCGGGTTTCCTGGGGGGTGAAGTTGATCAGGTATTCGTCGGACATGGTGGGGATGGCAAATGGTGATGGGTGATGGCGGGCGCGTTGCCGTGCCATCACCGATCGCCACTTGTCCCGTGGGGCGCCGCTCGTTGCCCCCGGCGGGCAGAGGCGTCGTCGTCCGGTGCTCCCCGGCTCCGGGCTTCCGGCCGGGGGGCGTGTGTTGGTGGGTGGGGTCTCCTGCTGCGGTGCCGGCGATGGCCGGCGGGCGGTCACAGAGAATAGCCGAATTCCTGCAGCAGGGCCGCAGTCTCGAACAGGGGCAGGCCCATGATGCCGCTGTAGCTGCCGCGGATCTCCTCGATGAACATCGCGGCGCGGCCCTGGATGCCGTAGGCGCCGGCCTTGTCGGCGGCCTCTCCGCTGGAAACGTAGTGGTGGATCTCCTCGTCGTCGAGGCGCCGGAAGCGCACCTGGCTGACCGACAGCCGTTGGGCGAAGCGCTTGCCGTCGGTGAGCACGACCGCGGTGAGCACCTGGTGGGTGCGCCCGGACAGCCGGCGCAGGATCTCCATGGCGTGGCTTTCGTTGTCCGGCTTGCCGATGATCTCGCCGTCGAGTTCGAGGGTGGTGTCGGCGGCGAGCAGCAGCTGCGGCGGCAGGCCGCGCCAGTGCATGCGCTGGATGCCGCCCTCGGCCTTGGCCTGGGCGACCCGCTGGACGTAGGTGAAGGCGTCCTCGCCGGGGCGGACGTCCTCGTTGATGTCGTGGTCTTCCCGCCCGGGGCCGCGGAAGAGCAGGGCTTCGTGGCGGACGTGGATCTGGTGCAGCAGTTCGCGCCGGCGCGGGCTGTTGGAGGCGAGGTAGATGGACATGGTGCTGGGGGCCGGGCGGCTCATTCCCGGTGGTAGGGGTGGTTCTTGAGGACGCTCCAGGCGCGATAGACCGCCTCGGCGAGCATCACGCGGACCATCGCGTGGGGAAGGGTGAGGCTGGAGAGGCGCATGGTTTCGTGGGCGCTGGCCTTGAGGGCCGGGTCGAGGCCGTCGGGGCCGCCGATGATGATGGCCACGTCGTCACCGCCCTCCTGCCAGCGCTCGAGGCGCCGGGCGAGGGCCTTGGTGGTGAGGTCTTCGCCACGCTCGTCGAGGATCAGGCGCCGGCAGCGCGGTGGCAGCACGGCCTCGATGCGGGCTGCTTCGGCGGCCATCATGGCAGCGGCGGTCTTGCCGGTGGTGCGTGGCTCGGCCTTGACCTCGATGAGCTGCAGCGGCAGCTCCCGCGGCATGCGCTTGGCGAAGTCGTCGAAGCCGGTGTCGACCCAGCCCGGCATGCGGGTGCCGACGGCGACGAGGATGAGTTTCATGATGCGGAGCCGACCGCCGGGCCGCCGGGGTCAGGCGGCGTGGGCCGAGAGCCCGCCTGGGCGGCCGGGCCGGGCCGGGGCGGCGCCCCACAGCTCCTCGAGGTTGTAATAGCTGCGCACGGCCGCCTGCATGACGTGCACGACGATGCCGCCAAGGTCGACCAGCACCCACTCGCCGCCGCCCTCGCCTTCGATGCCGACGACCTCGATGCCGGCCTCGCGGGCCTTGTCGGCCACGTGGCGGGCCAGGGCGCGGGTCTGGCGGTTGGAGTCGGCGGTGGCGATGATCACCCGGTCGAACAGGGAGGTCAGGCGGGTGGTGTCGATGACGCGAATGTCCTTGCCCTTGATGTCTTCGAGGGCGGATACGACGAGGGTTTCGAAGTGCTGGATGTCCATTGATTCAGAGGTAGAGTTGATGCCGGGAAATATAGTCAACAACCGGCGGGGGGAGCAAATAGCGCAGGCTCTGGCCGGCGGCGCAGCGGGCGCGGATGTCGGTGGCGGAGATGGCCAGCGGCGTCATCGCAAACTGCACCAGGCGCCCGGCGGGCGCTGCGCCCAGGGTGTCGGGAGTGGCCTGGCGGCGGCTCACCTGTTCGGCGAGGGCGGCCGGCATCGCGGCGCCGCCCAGGCTGTAGCCCGGCCGGTTGGCGACGGCCAGGTGGGCGAAATCGAAGAGCTCGGTCCAGCGCCGCCAGGTGGGCAGGCCGAGGAAGGCGTCCACGCCGAGCAGCAGCACCAGGGGCCGCCGGGGGCCGAGCTCGGCGCGCAGGCGTTCGAGGCTGAGGATGGTGTAGCTGGCCTGGGCGGCCTCGACTTCGGCCGGGTCGACCTCGAAGGCCGGGTTGCTGGCGGCGGCGAGGCGGGCCATCGCCAGCCGGTGGGCGCCGGCGGCGCCGGGCGTGGCCCGGTGGGGCGGCTGGCCGGCGGGGATCAGGCGCACCCGGGTGAGGCCGAGGGCTTCGCGGGCGGTTTCGGCGAGACGCAGGTGGCCGTAGTGGATCGGGTCGAAGGTGCCGCCGAAGACGCCCAGCGGGCCGGCCTCAGGCAGCGTCATCGGGGGTGATCGTGCCGAACACGTCGAGGGCGTTGGCGTAGAAGCTGGCAAAGACCACCGGGATGAACACCGCCGGCAGGGCGATGCTGAGCAGCTGGCCGATCAGGGGCGAAACCAGGGCGAGCACGCCGATCAGCAGGCTGGGCACCATCACCACGAGCATCAGCCCGAGCGCATAGGCCAGAAAAGCCCGCCAGTTGCGCGAGCAGGCCACGAAGCTGAAGAACATCGCCTTTGCCGCCGAGATGCGGCCCCAGCCGGCGAGCAGCGGGGCGAACCAGTAGGCCATCATCAGCGGCGTCGAGCCGAGGGCGCCGATGAGGAGCGACAGGCCGAGCTGCGGGTCTTCGGCGGTGGCCTCGTCGAGCTTGCGCTTGCCGAGCATCAGCTCGGCCAGGATGCCGTCGTCGGCCAGGGCGGTGAGGCCGAGCACCGCGAAGGTGCCGATCAGGTAGATGCCGCCGATCTTGACCAGTTCGGGGAGGTTCTGGCGGAAGCCGGAGAGCAGGATGTCGGGCCCGGCCTTGCGCCCCTCGCCAACCGCCTTGCAGCCGTTGTAGATGCCCAGCGACAGGGCCGGCATGATCAGCGACATCAGCACCTGGCCGACGAAGGGCACGGCGGCGACCACCAGCAGGCACAGCCAGTAGCCGAAGACGAGGAAGGTGATCAGCGCCGGGTTGCGCTTCCAGAGCATGAAGCCTTCGATGATCCATGCCCAGCCGCGCTGGGCCGGTAGGGTGCGTGCCTGCATGGGTTTATTCCTTGGCGGCAGCGGCGGGCGGCAGGGCCGGGCGCTCGCCGAAGACGTCCTGGTAGGACGCGTGGAGCGTGCCGGCCAGAACGGGGATCAGCACGATCATGCCCAGCCCGAGGGGGAGCAGCGCGACCCAGATGAGCACGTAGATCAGCACCCCCAGCACGACGAAGGAGCCGAGGTTGTTGAAACAGGCCGACAGGGACATCTTCATGGCGTCGAGGGGCGGAGTGTCCCGGAGGATGACCAGGGGAGGAGCGAACCACAGGGCGGTGATCATGATGGTCATGATCGTGATGATGACGCCGGTGGCGAAGGCGGCGCTGCCGAGAGCAACCGCGAGCCAGCTGAGGCTGTGCAGTTCGGTATAGAACAGCCCGGTCAGGATGAGGCCGCCGAGGAGCACCGGCAGGATGCCGGCGATCACCGTGCCGAGCAGATAGAAGCAGCCGACCAGCGCGAGGTGGGCGCCATGGACGCGCAGCCCGCTGAAGAGGTGGTCGACCTTGAGCGGCTCGCCCCGGGCCTGCGCGTCGCAGCCCAGCACCATGCCGGCCACCATCACCGGGAAGCCGATTATCGCGATGACCATGCCGAGGATGGGGATCGCCAGCAGCGCGACGAGGATCACGAAGAACACCAGGCTGATCGCCATCCAGACGCCGGGGTTGCGCGTGAAGGACGACCAGCCGGTTTTAAGCCAGGCCAGGCTGGCAGCCGGGGCTACATGGCGGGGCCGCGGGTGGCGCGCGTCTTGGTAGGGGTGGGCTGCCGGGGAGGCCGGTTCGGTCATGGGGAAAGTGAGCGGAAAATCAGGATGTTGCGTTGCGGCAGAATGCTAGCCCAAATTGTGTGCCGAGTTCAAACCGGCTGTCGCCTGGCGGGTCAGGCGGGAAGCGCCGGCATGGCGGTGGCCCGGGCCCGCTGGCGGAGGATCTGCCGGTATTCGTCGGGGTCTTTCACCAGCACCATCTCGCCGGCCCGCGGCAGGTGGAAGTCTTCGAGGCGGGAGAGCCAGAAGCGCAGGGCCGCGGCGCGCAGCATGGCCGGCCAGGCGGCCCGCTCGGTGTCGCTGAAGGGGCGGTTTTCGGCGTAGGCGGCGAGGAGGGCGGTGCTGCGGGCGGGGTCGAGCCCGCCGTCGGCGGCGGCGCACCAGTCGTTGACGGTGACCGCCACGTCGAACAGCAGCGCATCGTGCCCGGCGAAATAGAAGTCGATGACGCCGCCCACGAAGTCGCCGTCCCACAGCACGTTGTCGCGGAACATGTCGGCGTGGATCACGCCCTGGGGCAGCGCCTTGAGGTCGACGCCGGCCTGGTAGGCGAGCTCGGCGTCGAGCTCGGCCTGCTGGTCGGGGGGCAGGTGGGCGCGCACCCGGGCGGCGCAGTCGCGCCGCCACTCGGCCCCGCGGGGGTTGGGCTGGCGGCGGCCGAAGGACATGCCGGCCAGGTGCAGGCCGGCCATCATCGCGCCGATGCGGGCGCAGTGGCCGACGCTGGGCGTCATCTCGGAGCGGCCGGCGAGCCGCGACACCAGCGTCGCCGGCTTGCCCGACAGGGTGCCCAGGTATTCGTTGTCGCGGTTGGCGACGGGGGCCGGTACCGGCAGACCGTGGCGCGCGAGGTGGGCCATCAGGTGCAGGTAGAAGGGCAGCTCGGAGCGGGGCATCGTCTCGAACAGCGTGAGCACGTAGCGGCCCAGGCTGGTGGTGACGAAGAAGTTGCTGTTCTGGACGCCGGCGGAGATGCCCTGCAGCTGTTCGAGCCGCCCGATGGCGTAGTTCTGCAGCCAGGCGGCCAGATCGGGTTCGGTGACGGATGTGAAGACAGACATGATGGCCGGAGCTTACATCACGGCGGCCGGGCCCGGGTGGTGTGGGCCCGCCGAAATCCCGGAGTCCGGGTACCATGCGGGCTTCAGCATCGACTGGATGCAGGCGGTGACATCTCCCAGCGCGCTCCCCTCGGCCGAGGCCTTGTTCGATCAGATGGCCGATGCGGTCTATTTGATCGACCCCGTCACGTCCGCGATCGTATGGGGCAACCGGGCTGCCTGGGCGATGCTGGGCCTCAGCCGCGAGGACGTGCTCGACCACAGCGTGCTGAGCCTGCAGCTGGACGTGACGGGGCTGCCCCAGTGGTCGGAGATCGCAGCGGCGATCCGTGGGCAGGAGTGCTTCACCTTCGTCGGGCGGCACCGCCACCGGGAGGGGCACGAGATCCACGTCGAGGTGAACACCACCCATTTCTGCCTCGATGGCCACGCGTACTTCCTGTCGGTCGCCCGCGACGTGCGGCGGCGGATGGCCCTCGAGAAGGACATGCAGAGCCGGGAGAACCAGCTGTGGTTCGCCCTCAACGAGGCCGCCGACGGCCTGTGGGACTGGGAGATCGCCACCGGCCGGCTGTTTTTCAGCCCTCAGCTGAAGCGCATGCTCGGCTACAGCCCCGACGAGATGGAGCCGGTGCTGGCCACCTGGAGCGATGCGCTGCACCCGGACGACCGCCAGGTTGTGCTTGGCATCCTGCAGGCGCATCTCGACGGCAAGCGGGTGCGCTACGAGGCCGAGTACCGCCTGCGCAACCGCAACGGCCGCTACCTGTGGGTCCACGACCGGGGGCGGGTCTGCGAGCGCGACGGCCTCGGGGCGCCGACCCGCGCTGTCGGCATGGTGCAGGATATCACCGCGCGCAAGGAGCTCGAACTCCAGCTTCAGCAGCTCGCCTCCAGTGACACCCTCACCGGGCTGCCCAACCGGCGCCACGGCGAGCGCTTCCTCGAGGCCGAGCTGGCGCTGTGCCGCCGGCTCGGCCTGCCGCTGGGGGTGTGCTTCTTCGACGTGGACCACTTCAAGCGCGTCAACGACAGCTTCGGCCATCTGGTCGGCGACACCGTCCTCCAGCAGGTGGCCGAGCAGGCCCAGGCCAGCATCCGCCGCTCCGACCTGGTGTGCCGCTGGGGGGGCGAGGAGTTCGTCATCATCTCGCCCAACTCCAACCGGGCGCAGCTGTTGCAGGTGGCCGAGAAAGTCCGCAAGGCGGTGATGGCCCTGGCCGGCACGCCGCGGGTGACGGTCAGCCTGGGGGTGGCGGCCTTCCCGGAGGATGGCGACGATGTCGAGGCGCTGCTCGGCGTGGCCGATGGCGCCCTCTACCGCGCCAAGACCAGGGGCCGCAACCGGACCGAGTAGGCCCGGAGCGGCGCGCATAGGTAGCAGCCCCCATTGCCTGCGCTGGCGGGCTGGGTATCCTAGGCGGCCTCTTCAACAGGAGCCTGCCATGTCCGATGCACCCCATGTTTCCAGCGACGCCCTGACGAGCAAGCCGCTCGCCCTGCGTGTGATGCCGATGCCGGCCGATCTCAACCCCGCCGGCGATGTCTTCGGCGGCTGGATCATGGCCATGGTCGATGTGGCGGGGGCGATGCCGGCGATCCGCCGGGCCGGCTCCCGGGTGGTGACGGTGGCGGTCAACTCCTTCGTCTTCAAGCAGCCGGTGGGCGTGGGCGACATCGTCAGCTTCCACGCCGAGGTGGCCGCGGTGGGCAAGAGTTCGGTGACGGTGGACGTGGAAGTCTTCGCCGAGCGCAACCCCAAGGCCCCGGAGGTGGTGAAGGTCACCGAGGCGCGCCTCACCTACGTGGCGGTGGGCGAGGACGGCAGCAAGCGGACGATCCCCGCCGAAGCCCCGGCCGGGCACGCCGCGGTGGCCTGCCAGTTGCCCACCGACAAGGAGGTGGTGCTGCAGGTGATGCCGATGCCGGCGGCCCTCAACCCGTCGGGCGACGTGTTCGGCGGCTGGATCATGTCGATGGTGGATGTCGCCGCCGCGGTGCCTGCGATGCGCCACGCCAAGTCCAAGGTGGCCACGGTGTCGGTGGACTCCTTCGTCTTCAAGCAGCCCGTCTCGGTGGGCGACCTGGTCAGCTTCCACGCCGCCATCGTCGAGGTGGGGCACACCTGCGTCACCGTGGATGTCGAGGTCTTCGCCCAGCGCAACCCGGCGCACCCCGAGGTGGTCAAGGTCACCGAGGCGCGGCTCCGGTTCGTCGCCCTCGACGAGTTCCACGCCCGCCAGCATCATCACCTGGGCTGACCTGCGCTGAGGCGGGTCGAAGCAGCGGGCGGCTTGGAGTAGACTCGACGGCCCGCTCCACCCGACGCACCCCGCCATGTCGCTGCTCCTCAACGCCCCCCAACGCGAAGCCATCCATTACCTGGACGGCCCCTGCCTGGTGCTGGCCGGGGCCGGCTCGGGCAAGACCCGGGTGATCACCCAGAAGATCGCCTACCTCATCACCGAGTGCGGGATGAGCCCCCACAACATCGCGGCGATCACCTTCACCAACAAGGCCGCCAAGGAGATGCTCGAGCGCATCACCGCGCTGATGGGCGGGCGCGGGGTGAAGGGGCTCACGGTGTGCACCTTTCATGCGATGGGCGTGCGCATCGTGCGCCAGGAGGCCCAGCTGCTCGGCCTCAAGCCGCAGTTTTCCATCCTCGACGCCAGCGATACCACGCAGATCATCGCCGAGCTCACCGGCAACACCGACAAGAACCGCGCCAAGGCGCTGCAGTGGCAGATCTCCAGCTGGAAGAACGCCCTCATCGAGCCCGACGAGGCCGCCCACCGCGCCAACGACGAGATCTCGTCGGCCGCTGCGCTGCTCTACCGCGACTACGACAAGACCCTGCGTGCCTACCAGGGCGTCGACTTCGACGACCTCATCCGCCTGCCGGTCAAGCTCTTCGACGAACACCCCGAGGTGCGCGAGCGCTGGCAGAACCGCCTGCGCTACCTGCTGGTGGATGAATACCAGGACACCAACCGCGCCCAGTACCGCCTGCTCAAGCTGCTCGCCGGGGTGCGTGCCGCCTTCACCGCGGTGGGCGACGACGACCAGGCCATCTACGCCTGGCGCGGCGCCGACATCGAAAACCTGCGCCAGCTCCCCGTCGATTACCCCAACCTGCGGGTCATCAAGCTCGAGCAGAACTACCGCTCCACCACGCGCATCCTCAACGCCGCCAACACGGTGATCGCCAACAACGAGAAGCTCTTCGACAAGAAGCTGTGGTCCGAGCACGGCGCCGGCGAGCCGGTGACCGTGGTGGCCTGCCAGACCCCCGAGCACGAGGCCGAATCGGTGGTGATGAAGCTGTCGGCCCACAAGTTCGAGCACCGCACCCACTTCAAGGACTACGCGATCCTCTACCGCGGCAACCACCAGGCGCGGCTCTTCGAGCAGCAGTTGCGCAACCACAAGATCCCCTACGCCATCTCGGGCGGGCGCAGCTTCTTCGAGAACGCCGAGATCAAGGACCTCTGCTCCTACCTGCGCCTGATCGCCAACGAGGACGACGACCTGGCCTTCATCCGCGCCATCACCGTGCCCCGCCGCGGCATCGGCGCCGCCACCATCGAATCCCTCGGCCACTACGCCTCGCACCGCAACATCAGCCTGTTCACGGCCATCTTCGAAGAGGGCGTGGCCGAGCACGTGGGGGCGCGGCAGCTCGAATCCCTGCGCGAGTTCTGCCACTTCATGAACCGCATCGCCCACCGCGCCCCGCGGGAGCCCGCCGGGCAGGTCATCAACGACCTGCTGAAGGCGATCAACTACGAAGCCTGGCTGTACGAGAGCTGCGAGCCCCGCGAGGCCGAGACCAAGTGGAGCAACGTGGGCGACTTCACCGGCTGGCTCGGCCGCAAGGGCGAGGAGGACGGCAAGACCCTCTCCGACATGATCCAGACCATCAGCCTGATCACCATGCTCGACAAGGACGACGCCGAGCTCGATCAGGTCCAGCTGGCCACCCTGCACGCCTCCAAGGGGCTGGAGTTCAAGCACGTGTTTCTGGTGGGCGTCGAGGAGGGCCTGCTGCCCCACCAGAGCTCGATCGACGAGGACAAGATCGAGGAGGAGCGCCGCCTGATGTACGTGGGCATCACCCGCGCCCAGCGCAGCCTCAACATCAGCTACTGCGAACGCCGCAAGGCCGGCCGCGAGGTGCGCACCTGCGACCCGTCGCGCTTCATCGACGAGATGGGCATGGAGGGCATTCGCCGCGCCGATAAAAAGTCCCAGGAGCCGGTGAGCAAGGAAGACGCCAAGGCCCGCATCGCCAACCTGCGGGCGATGCTCGGCAACAAGCCGGGGACGATAGGCTAGCTGGGTGTCGGGTTAGCCCAACGGGCGTAACCCGACACCCCACCGCTCAAGGCGCCGGTGAGCCGTCTTTCTGGTACTTGGGTGAGCGCGGGCCGTACAGGATGCCGTTGGGCCGGCCGGCGGAGAGCAGGCGGTCGGCGGTGATGCCGGCGATCGGGTGGCCGCGGTTGCTGAGGGTGTCGGCGATCTGAGTGATGACCGCTTTGAGGAGCAGGCCCAGCGCGCCGCCGCCCGAATTGTTGTCGCCTTCCGCGCTGGAGGCCGTCGCGCGCCCTTCCCACAGGGTGGCGCCGCTACGCAGATCGACCAGCTTGCCCTCGGCGGAGACGCGGGTTTCGCTGGAGATGATCATGTATTTGGTGCCGTAGTGGGTGACCTTGATGTAAAGGGCCGCGTCGGCGCCGAAGATCTCCCGCAGCTTCTTGAGGGGCACCTGCTGAATGTCGGCCGGGGCGGTGAGGCCGTTCTGGCGGAAGGCTTCGTCCACCAGGGTGACCGGCAGCACGTAGTAGCCGGATTCTGCCAGCGGTAGCGTGGTCTGGGCGTACATGCTGTAGGTGGCGTTCACGTCCGGCGAATCATTGAGCGGCGGCAGCACCAGGATGGACCTGGGGCGGCTCTCGCGAAATGCGCTGTAGTCGTAGCCGGGCTGGGTGGCGCAGCCGGCTAGCATCAGCACGCCAACAGCCAGCAGGGCCCGGAGTAAAAGGCGCGGGCGGATCATGGGCGGGCCTCGGCGGGTTTGCGTTCGAACTTCTTCAGGATGAAGTCCATGAAGGGGGCGCCTTCGGGGAACTGCTGCTTTTCGGCTTCGAGATTCTGGGCCAGCCGGTCGGTCTGGCCGCTCTGGCCGTAGAGCATCGCCAGATGGGCCTGGAAGCCCGGCGGCAAAGCCTGCCCCTTGGCGCGGGCTTTCTCGCGGATCGCTTCAAGGGCCTGGATCTGTTCCTGCTGCCCCTTGGCGTTCTGGAAGTGGCTGTACACAACGTTGGGGTAGTCGCCCCAGTAGTAGAGCGGCTGAGGGCGGGTGGCGCAGCCGCCGAGCAGGCTGACGGCCAGCGCGCCCAAGGCCAGCCGGCCCCGAGGGATGGAGAGGTGTCGCATTGGGTTCGACTCCATCCCTCGTTAATCGGCCAGACGCAGCGCGCCGGATTCGACGCCGCCGACGAAGTTATCGACGGCTTCGCGGATGGCCAGATCGAGCACCTTGCCGTTGAGGGTGGAGTCGTAGCTGGCGGTGCTGCCAAAGCCGATCACCTCGCGGTTGGAGAGGCTGTATTCGCCGGCGCCTTGGGCCGAATAGACGACCTCGGAGGTGCGCACATCCACCACGTTGAGGGCCACCTTGGCGTAGGCTACCTGCTGTTTGCCGCGGCCGAGGATGCCGAAAAGCTGATGGTCGCCAACTTCCTTCCGGCCGAACTCGGTCACGTCGCCGGTGATGACGAAGTGGGCGCCCTTGAGCTTTTGCTCCACCTTGTTGAGGGCGGCCTCCTGCTTGATCTCGGACATGTTCTCGCGCTCCAGCACATTGAAGCGGTTGGTCTGCTGGAGGTGGGTGATGAGGATGGTCTTGGCCTGGCTGCCGAGGCGGTCGACGCCATCAGAGAAGATGCCGCGCATGAAGCTGGAGCGGTTGTCGAACTTGCCCACTGAGATCGGTGTGCGGGCGCCGGTGAAGGCGCGGCTGGCGGCGGCCGGCTTGGCGACGGCCAGAGAGCGGGATTCTTCGGTGGCGGCGCAGCCGGTCAGGATGCCGGCGGCGGTGATGCTTGCAACAAGGGCGAGGGTCTTTTTCATGCTTCAGCCTGGATTTTGATGGAATTGGTGGTCGGCTGAAATTATATACACAGGGCCATTCCTTCTGCATTCAAGGGGAGCGAGCAGACGCGTTGGTGGGCGAAACGGCTGCTTGCGATCACGGGCGGAATGGGGGAGAGGTCGAGCTGTGACCTGCCATTCCATGCCCTGAATCCCACCCTGACTAGCCCCGAGCCGATTGCGCCGTGCGAGGTCTTGCTCGAAGGCGGCGATCACCGCGTCCTCCTTGCGCTTGTAGACCTCGCCGGGATGCGCCTGCACGTTCTGGTCGGTTGGCGTTTCGGCGTCGTCGTCGCAGGCGACATGGATGTATCCGCCGGCCGGCGTCTGGTACACCTTGAACAGCGCGTTCGAATACACCACCGGCAAGGGCGTGCTGAGGCTGCCGACCTCGACGTCGTACAGCTCGCAGGCCGCATTGAGCGCGTCGTCGTAGGTGCTCTCGAACGGGCAGTCGGCGTAGCTGTCGGCGTCGACCGCGATGCCGGCGGCCTCATAGACGTAGCCATTGGCCTGGGGCACGTGCCAGATGGCGAAGTCGTCGTGCTCGAATACCTTGGTGATCCGGTCGCTCAAGTCTGCTCCCCTCTTTGCAGGTGGACTACGACACCGAGAACGTCAGCGTGCTGCCGTCGAGCTGCATGCTGCGCACCTTGATCAGCTTGCCGGGCTGCTTCTGGCGGTTTACCGCCAGGGTCTCGCTGACGCCCGACCACAGGTCGGAGATCACCGTGCGTTCGGTGACCTCTGTGCCCGCCGGGCCCTGCGTGGCCGCCGGAAGCCGGAAGAACAGCTGGGCGTCGCCGCCGTGAACCCGGCAGAAGCCCTTCAGGTCTTCCGTCAGCGCGATCTGCCAGTTGAATCCGAGCGAGCGCAGGGCTTCCGCGAAGGGCGCGTAACCCTTGTCGAAGTCCTTGAAGTTGATGTGGTCGGTCTGCAGGGGTTGTGTCTCGGTGCTCATGGGTGTGCTTTCTGCGTAAGGGGTGCGGCGCGCTTCAGCTGGCGCGCTTCTTCCAGCTGGCCCGGCAGGTCTCCTGGAGGTAATCCAGCACCCGGGCCTCGTCGTCGCTGTCGAGGTGCACGCGGGCTTCGGGGCCGAGGTCGTCGTCCCACATGCGGCGGATGTCGGCCTGGTATTCGAAGGGCACCACGTTGTCGATGAAGCGTGCCACGGCGGCGTCGTCGAAGCCCCCGGCGCTGAAGGCGTCCCAGATGGCCTGCGCGTCTTTCTTGCGCAGGCTGCGGGCGGGTTCGAGGCCGCAGGCGACCATCAGGAGCACGCCGCACTGCACGTCCACGTGCTCGCCCTGGGTGCCGGTGATTTTTTGCCACTCTTCGGCGCGGGCCTTGTCGTGGTGGGTGATTTCGCTGACGGAGTGGGCGTCGAAGAAGAACAGGCCGGAGAAGCGGTCCTGGTTGCGGTAGATCTCGGTGGCCGGGGTGTCGCGCAGGATGGGCAGGACCTCGGCGCTGAAGCGCGTGCATTCGCGCTCGAGGAGCCTGCGGATGGCCGGCGGGGCGTCGGCCAGCCAGGCGTCGAGCAGGCCGAAGCCGGCGCCGCGCTTCTTGCGGGCGGCGTCGGCGAGCTTGGTGAAGCGGTCGACGCTGAAGAAGCCGCCGGGTTTTTTCTCGGTGAACAGCACCAGCAGGGCGCTGTTGATGACCGATTCACAGAACACATGCCAGTCCTGGGCGTCGGCCCGGCCCACGCCGAAGCGCTCGGCGAGCCAGTAGGCGGCGTCGATGTAGTGCTGGTTGCGCTCGCGGGCGGCGTGTTCGGCCAGGTAGCGGGCGTAGGTGATCACCGGCTCGCTGGTGCATTGGTCGAGAAACTCCTTCTCGCTCTCGCGGAAGATCTCGGGGGCGCCCAGCAGGCGCTCGGTGGGCAGGGCGTGGAGCCGGCGCAGGCGGTCGGCGCCGGCCTTGGAGAGGGCCAGCAGGGTCTTGTCGCGCAGGAGCCGGGCGGCCACGTCGAGCTTGCCGCCGGATTCGGCCTCGAGGGCCAGGCCGACCAGGGTGACGAGGCGGGTGCGGGCCGCTTCGAGGGCCGGGCGCAGGTTGGCGGTGCTGAAGTGGGCGGCCAGCTGCACGATGCCCTTGGCGCCCTCCCGGTGGAGCGCGTCGAGGCGCGCAGCGTCGATGAGGCCCTCGGCGCGGGCGTGGCACAGCACCCGCTCGAAGTAGGGGCGGCTGTCGACGGTGGCGATGGCTTGGGCTGGGGTGGTCATGGCGCTGCGCGGGCGGGCATCAGATGGCGGACTCGTCGTCGTCTTCGTCGAGGCGGGGCACGCCCGGCTCGGCGGCGTCGGCGACGGGGGCCGCGGCGGCCTCGGCGGCGCGGCGCAGGCGGTCCTGGATCTCGATGATCATCAGCTCGAAGGTGTCGGGGAACTCGTGGCGGAGCACCCAGGCGGTCTCCATCCAGTCGCCGTCGGCCACTTCGGAGCGCGGGATGCGCACCCGCACCATCTCGATCGCGTCGCCGATCTCGAGGCCCTGGTCGAGCTCGTCGACGCGCTCGGAATCCCAGGTGATCGCCGACTTGGGGGCGAAGGCCTTCTCGAGGTCGAGCTCGGCCTCGAAGACGCCGTGGTAGGCCAGCGCCTGCAGCGAGTCGTAGTGGTCGGTGAAGTAGTCGGCCAGCACGCGCACGCCCTCGTCGTGCTCGGCGAGGCATTCGAGCGCCTCGGCGCAGGCGCCGGGGTTGCGGTGCATCACCGCGTTCATGGTGTTGCGCAGGCGCGGCACGTAGCGCTCGAGGGGCTCGCCGTACTGGCGTTCGAGCACGATGGCCTGCACGAACTGCTCGGGGCTCACCACCAGGTTGATGATGGATTCCTTGCTGGCGTCGAACTCGCGCATCACCGCGAGCACGTCTTTGGGGGCCATCTCGTCGAGCACCTCGACGAGCGCGTGGTCGCCCTCCTGCTCGGCGATGACGACGAGGTTGGCTTCGGCCTCGGCGATCTCGCCGGCCTGGATCAGGGCGTGGGTCTGTTTGATGATCAGGTCGTTCATGGAAGATCTCGATCTGGGGTGTGCAGGGGTTTCTCCCGGCGTGGGCCGGGGCGCAGCTCAACGCTCGACGGAGTCGAAGCCTTGCTCGGCCATCCATTCGTCGCCGGCTTCGCCCAGGTCTTCGTCCTGCTCCTCGTCGTCGCGGGTGCTGGCGGGGGCGGCGCGCACCGCGAGGCCGCTGCCGAGCATGTGTTCGAGCACCGCGGCGGTGACGAGGAAGCTGTCGCCGCCGTCCTTGGCCAGGCATTGGGCGACCAGCGGCTCGGCCCACGGGGCGATGTCGAGGGTGCGGGCGAGTTCGCTCCACGCGGGGAAGTCGTCTTCGCCGGGCTCGCTGTGGGCGGCGCCATAGACGAGGGGCTGGCTGCGGAAGCCGAAGGCGCCGTGGAAGGCCGGGGCGACCATCTCGGGGGCGGTGTCCATCATGGACAGCAGGAAGGCAAACTCTTTGTGCTTGTCGCGCAGGCGCTTCTTCAGGACGTCCTTGCCTTCGGAGTCGGAGCGGAGGTCGTCAATCTCGGCGGAGTAGCGCTCGAAGATGTCTTCAAAGTAAAACGAGGTCAAGAAATTACCTTTTCAATGTAGGAGGCCCACAGCGAGGTGGCTTCTGCGAGGGGGTCGTCGATCAGGTTGCGCTGGCGCAGCAGGTCGTAGTCGCGCCGGCGGGCCGGGTCGGCCAGCAGCTCGTAGGCGGCCTGGATGTCGCGGAAGCGCGCGGCGGCCGACGGGTCGGGGTTCTTGTCGGGGTGGTAGAGGCGGGCGGCCTTGCGGTAGGCCGTCTTGATCGCCTCGTCGGCGGCGGTGGGCGTGACGCCGAGAACCTCGTAGGGGTCGCGCATGGCTCAGGCAAGGATGCCGAGGCGCTCGCACACCGCGAGGGTGGGGGCGGCCTGGTTCATGCTGTAGAAGTGGAGCCCGGGGGCGCCGGCGGCCAGCAGCTTGGCGCACAGCTCGCTCACCACGTCGAGGCCGAAGGCCTTGATGGAGTCGGTGTCGTCGCCATAGGCCTCGAACTTGCGGCGCATCCAGCGCGGGATCTCGGCGCCGCAGGCATCCGAGAAGCGCGCCAGCTTGGAGAACGACACGATGGGCATGATGCCCGGCACGATGGGGATGGTGATGCCCAGCGCCGCGCATTCGTCGCGGAAGTGCAGGTAGGCGTCGAGGTTGTAGAAGTACTGGGTGATCGCCGAGTCGGCGCCAGCGTCCACCTTGCGCTTGAAGGCGAGCAGGTCGTCGCGCGGGGTTCTGGCCTGGGGGTGGTATTCGGGGTAGGCGGCGACTTCGATCTGGAAGTGATCGCCGGTCTCGGCGCGGATGAACTCGACCAGCTCGTTGGCGTAGCGGAGCTCACCGGCAAAGCCGACGCCGGAGGGCAGGTCGCCGCGCAGCGCGACGATGCGGCGGATGCCGGCGGCCTGGTAGCGCTGCAGGATCTCGCGGATGTGCTCGCGGGTCGAGCCGATGCACGACAGGTGCGGCGCAGCCTGATGGCCTTCGCGCTGGATCTCGAAGACGGCTTCGAAGGTGCGCTCCTGGGTCGTGCCGCCGGCGCCGAAGGTGACCGAGAAGAACTCGGGCTTGAGCACCGCCAGTTTCTGGCGCACCACGCGCAGCTTGTCGGCGCCTTCGGCGGTCTGCGGCGGGAAGAATTCGATGCTCAGATGCTGGGAGGGGTGAGGCGTGGGGAGTGAGGAGGTCATGACTGTTCCGTAGGTGCGCTGCCCTTGGCGCAGCGGGGCCTGTAGTCTGTGGGGGCGGGAGAGAGGCGGAGGTTTTCCCTCCTTGCTCCTCTCTCCCGACTCATCCCGCGTCTTAGTAGCGGTAGTGCTCGGCCTTGTAGGGGCCTTGCTTGGACACGC
This sequence comes from Zoogloea ramigera, assembly GCF_006539865.1. Lineage (GTDB taxonomy): Bacteria > Pseudomonadota > Gammaproteobacteria > Burkholderiales > Rhodocyclaceae > Zoogloea > Zoogloea ramigera. The sequence goes on along the minus strand of NZ_BJNV01000039.1, from coordinate 26,969 downwards.
CGATGTAGGCGGCCTGCTCGTCGGTCAGCTCGGTGAGCTGGGCGTTGAGCTTCTTGAGTTGCAGGCGCGCGACCTTCTCGTCGAGGTGCTTGGGCAGGGTGTAAACGCCCACCGGGTAGTCGGCCGTGCGGGTGAACAGCTCGATCTGCGCGATGGTCTGGTTGGCGAAGGAGCTGGACATCACGTAGCTCGGGTGGCCGGTGCCGCAGCCGAGGTTAACCAGGCGGCCCTTGGCGAGCAGGATGATGCGCTTGCCGTCGGGGAAGATCACGTGGTCGACCTGCGGCTTGATCTCTTCCCACTGGTACTTCTCGATCGAGGCGACGTCGATCTCGTTGTCGAAGTGACCGATGTTGCAGACGATGGCCTGGTCCTTCATGGCGGCCATGTGGTCGTGGGTGATGACGTGGAAGTTGCCGGTGGTGGTGACGAAGATGTCGGCCAGGCTGGCGGCGTATTCCATGGTGACCACGCGGTAGCCTTCCATCGCGGCCTGCAGGGCGCAGATCGGGTCGATCTCGGTGACCCACACCTGGGCCGACAGGGCGCGCAGGGCCTGGGCCGAGCCCTTGCCCACGTCGCCGTAGCCGCACACCACCGCCACCTTGCCGGCGATCATCACGTCGGTGGCCCGCTTGATGCCGTCAACGAGCGACTCGCGGCAGCCGTAGAGGTTGTCGAACTTGGACTTGGTGACCGAGTCGTTGACGTTGATCGCCGGGAACTTGAGCTCGCCGCGCTGGTGCATCTGGTAGAGGCGATGCACGCCGGTGGTGGTCTCCTCGGTGACGCCCTTGACGGCGGCCAGGCGCACCGAATACCAGGTCGGGTCGACGGCCAGCTTGGCCTTGATGGCGGCGAACAGGATGGTCTCTTCTTCGGAGCTGGGGTTGGCCAGCACCGAGATGTCCTTCTCAGCGCGGGCGCCCAGGTGCAGCAGCAAGGTCGCGTCGCCGCCGTCGTCGAGGATCATGTTGGAGAAACCGCCATCGGCCCACTCGAAGATGCGGTGGGTGTAGTCCCAGTAGTCGGCCAGGGTCTCGCCCTTCACGGCGAACACCGGGATGCCGTCGGCGGCGATGGCCGCAGCGGCGTGGTCCTGGGTGCTGAAGATGTTGCAGGAGGCCCAGCGCACCTGGGCGCCGAGGGCGGTGAGCGTTTCGATCAGCACCGCGGTCTGGATGGTCATGTGCAGCGAGCCGGTGATGCGGGCGCCCTTGAGGGGCTGGCTGGCGGCGAACTCCTCGCGGATCGCCATCAGGCCCGGCATTTCGGTTTCGGCGATGCGGATCTCCTTGCGGCCCCAGTCGGCCAGGGAGAGGTCGGCGATGACGTAATCGGTGAACTTTTCAGCCACAGTGTTCATGAGATTTCCTCGAACGTGTGGCCGGGAGGGGACTGCGCGTGGCTTCAGGGTGGCTCACCGCGTCTCCCCGTGCCCGGCACGGGTTTGCAAACAAAGCATGGACGGGTGAGCGCAGTTGGCGGTGCCGGCGGGTTTTGCCGGCACTGACATCGAGCCTGGGGCGCCGGGTTGTAGCCCGTGCCTTGCAGCGCTCCTCGATTGAGGCGAGGATTATATCGGTTTTTGCGACAGATTCTTGAACGCCGTGCCGATTAGCGGGCGAGGGCTGCGTCGAGCACCTTGGCAAAAGCTTCGGCCGGCTGGAAGCCCACCACCCGCAGGCCGGTGCGCTCCGCGCCGGCGGCGTCGAAGAAGATGATGCCCGGCGGGCCGAACAGCCGGAAGCGCTTGAGCAGCGCCTTGTCGGCGTCGTTGTTGGCGGTCACGTCGGCCTGGACGAGCTGGAAGGCCTCGAGCCGCCGCGCCACCGCCGGGTCGGCGAAGGTGAAGCGCTCCATCTCCTTGCACGAGATGCACCAGTCGGCATAAAAATCCAGCATCACCGGGCGGGTGGCGGTTTTGAGGATCTGGTCGAGCTCGTCCACCGAGCGCACGCGCTGGAACCTGGTCTCGGCCACCGGCGCCTGGGCGGCCTGGGCGCGCAGGATGGCCAGCGGCTGCAGCGGGTCACGCGAGCCGGCCAGCGCGCCGATGAACAGCGCCGCCCCGGCGATCAGCGCCAGCACGCCCACGCCCTTCCAGAAACGCTGCCAGCCCGCCGCGTGGCTGGGCAGCGGGTCGAGGGCGTGGAGGTAGATCGCCGAGAAGATCAGCAGCCCGGCCCAGGCCAGCATCGGCACGATGCTCGGCAGTACCGGCGAGACCAGCCACACCGCCACGCCCAGCAGCATCACCCCGAAGGCCCGCCGCACGCCCTCCATCCACGGGCCGGGCTTGGGCAGCGCGCTACGCGCCAGCACGCCGACCACGACCAGCGGCGCGCCCATCCCGAGGGCCATCGCAAACAGCGCCGCGCCACCCAGCACCGCGTCGCCGCTCTTGGCGATGTAGAGCAGCGCGCCGGCCAGCGGGGCCGCCACGCAGGGGCCGACGATCAGCGCCGACAGCGCGCCCATCGCCACCACCCCGCCGGGCGAGCCGCCCTGGCGGTGGTTGGCGCTGTCGGACAACTTGCTCTGCAGCGCGGTGGGCAGCTGCAGCTCGTAGAAGCCGAACATCGAGAAGGCCAGCACCACGAAGACCAGCGCAAAGCCGCCCAGCACCCACGGGTTCTGCAGCGCGGCGGCCAGCAGGGTGCCCGACAGCCCGGCCGCCACGCCAGCGGCGGCGTAGGTGACTGCCATGCCCAGCACGTAGAGCAGCGACAGCGCCAGCGCGCGGCCCTTCGAGATGGCGTGGCCGTGGCCGACGATGATGCCCGACAAAATCGGGATCATCGGGAACACGCAGGGCGTGAAGGCCAGCAGCAGCCCGAAGCCGAAGAAGCTGGCCAGCGTGGCCAGCGTCGAGCCGCCGCCCAGCAGGCGTTCGATGCGGCCGGACTCGTCGTGCTCGTCGCCCGCAGGCGCCGGCGCGGAGGATGCCGCCGGCGCCTCGCTGCGGCCGAGGGCCCGGCCGAGCAGGCTGCCCACCGTGCTGCCACTGCTCACGTCGAGCGAATGCACCTGGGGCGGGTAGCAGATGCCGATGTCGGCGCAGCCCTGGCTGGTGAGCTGCAGCGTGAAGGGCGGCTGGCCGGCGCTGATCGGCAGCGTGAACACCAGCTCTCCGCGGTAGATCTCGACGTCGCCGAAGGCGTCGTCCTTCTTGGGCTTGCCCGGTGGGAGCGCCGGCTCGCCGAAGCTGATGCCATCGGCCGCAAACTTGAAGCGGTGGCGGTAGAGGTAGTAGCCGTCGGCTACCTGGAAGCGGATCTCGACCTGTTTGTCGTCGATCAGCCGCGCGCTGGCGCGGAAGGCCTCCTCGGCCGGCAGCGGCTCGTCGGCAGCGTGGCCGGCCAGGGCGAGCAGGCTGATCAGGGCGGCGAACAGAAGGGTAAGAAAGCGGGGAAGGCGGGCGGTAGGCATCATGGCCGGCAGTGTAGGGGCAGGCGCGCGGAGCGGCGCCCGCCTGGATCAAGAAATGGCGATCAGGCTTGCGGCGGTGTGGTTTCGGACGCCACCCAGGCCAGGTAGCCCGGCAGCCCGGCTTCCAGAGGGACCGCGATGATCTCGGGAAGTTCGTAGGGGTGGGCTTCGGCGAGAGCAGCTTCGAGCTCGGCGTAGCGCGCCCGGGTGGTCTTGATCAGCAGCGGCACCTCGGCGGCGGTCTCGATGGCGGCGTTCCAGCGATACACCGAGGTGCACGGCGCCAGGATGTTCACGCAGGCGGCGAGGCGCTGCTCCACCAGCAGCCGCGCGATGCGCTCCGCGCTGGCCGCATCGGGCAGGTTGGTAAGGACGAGGAGGGTGTCGGGCATGGGGAGGGTGCGAAAAGGAAACCGGAGCGAGAGGGTACACCGGAGCCGCGCTGTGCACGGACTCGACTCACCGCTTGCGCTCCGGGAAGCTTGGCTTGCCAAATTTTGCCAAGCTGTCCAGCCTGAAGCCATGAGCACGATGAACATTTCCCTTCCCGACGCCTTGAAGTCCTTTGTTGACGAACAGGTCAGCCAGCGTGGCTACGGCACCAGCAGCGGGTAGGTGCGCGAGTTGATCCGCAAGGATCAAGGCCGGCAGCTGCTGCGCAGCCTGCTCCTGGCCGGCGCTGCCACCACGCCCGCTGCGCCGGCCGACGGCGCCTACTTCGAGGGCCTGCGGGAGCGCGTGCGCAAGGCCGCCAAGGCCGCCGGGTGAAAGCCAGGCCAGTCGTCCCGCGTGAGCAGGCCAAGCGGGACATCGACGGGGCCATCGCGTATTACCTGGGTGAGGATGCAGTCCAAGCTGCGCTCGGCTTCATCGACGCCCTCGAGCAGGCCTACGCCCACATCGGAAGCCACCCGGCGCTGGGCTCCCCGCCTTACGCGCACGAGCTCGACCTGCCGGGCTTGCGCATCTGGCCGCTGAGCCCTTACCCGTATCTGGTGTTCTACGTCGAGCGCCCGGGTCATGTCGACGTCTGGCGTGTGCTGCACGGCCAGCGCGACATCCCGGCCTGGATGCAGGACCCCGACGTGAGCGATTGAGGCGGGTTGCCCGGGTGACGGGGACGCCGGCCTTGGTGTGGCGCGCAGATGCTCTGGTTGTGAGGGCATGAGCTTCGGTGACGCGTGCGCATCCTTCGGGGGCGGCGGCACATGCCTTGGTGACGGGGGAACATCCTTTCGTGAAGCGCGCCGATGCTGTCGTGAAGCGTGCATTTTCTTCATGCACAGGAGTGTCAGTAATTTTGTGTTCAAGGCGGTTTTGATTCTTCCCGCCCTGAAGGTCGGATAGCCACGACGCCCACGACGGCTACTTGCATATCCAGAAGCACCTTCAACGAAGTCCGACCATCAGGTTGGATAGCCACGGGTGCTGGATTCGGCCATCGTCGCCGGCACCATCCTTCAACGAAGTCCGACCATCAGGTCGGATAGCCACGCCGGTCAGTCAGGCTTTTGAGCTGGTCAGGGGTCAGCCTTCAACGAAGTCTGACCATCAGGTCGGATAGCCACATCGTCATGCTCGACGGGATCACGAAAATTTTGCCGCCTTCAACGAAGTCCGACCATCAGGTCGGATAGCCACACCCCCGGCACGATCATCGACGACCTGCGCCCAGGCCCTTCAACGAAGTCCGACCATCAGGTCGGATAGCCACGCAGTGGAGACGTCTGCACGGCGGCGCGGATCGCTTCCTTCAACGAAGTCCGACCATCAGGTCGGATAGCCACTTTCCAGCTCTCTAAATCGCCCCTTGCGGAGTGACCTTCAACGAAGTCCGACCATCAGGTCGGATAGCCACTTTCGTCTGCCTTTTTCAGTCTTCCGTATTTGCTGGTCCTTCAACGAAGTCCGACCATCAGGTCGGATAGCCACGAGCGCCGGGATCGAGGCGACCGCCCACTTGACCATCCTTCAACGAAGTCCGACCATCAGGTCGGATAGCCACGAAATCAGGATTTCCGCAACTTCGGCGCTTGGCTTCCTTCAACGAAGTCCGACCATCAGGTCGGATAGCCACGGCGGCGGCTGGCCCCAGGGGGGCGTGCTGCGCATCCTTCAACGAAGTCCGACCATCAGGTCGGATAGCCACCGGGACACCAGATCGGCAACGGTCTTGTAGGTCGACCTTCAACGAAGTCCGACCATCAGGTCGGATAGCCACTCGCAGCCCGTTGATCGGGCGAGCCTGGAGCAGGTCCTTCAACGAAGTCCGACCATCAGGTCGGATAGCCACAGCCGCCTTGATGCGCGGATTAAGCTGCTTCAAGTACCTTCAACGAAGTCCGACCATCAGGTCGGATAGCCACGAAGCCCACAACAAGATCATGGGAGCCAAGCAATCCTTCAACGAAGTCCGACCATCAGGTCGGATAGCCACAGACGCTGGCCGATGCGTAGCGCTTGAAGATGCGGCCTTCAACGAAGTCCGACCATCAGGTCGGATAGCCACGGTGGGCCGGGTGTACGTGCCCCTCACCGCCGATCCTTCAACGAAGTCCGACCATCAGGTCGGATAGCCACCAGATGCCGAATCCAGTCCGCATCCGCCGGCGCGTTCCTTCAACGAAGTCCGACCATCAGGTCGGATAGCCACAATATCGTCGCGATGAAAAGCATTACGGCAGCGTTCCTTCAACGAAGTCCGACCATCAGGTCGGATAGCCACGTCGCCTCTTCCACGAACTCACGCAGCGGCCGCAGCCTTCAACGAAGTCCGACCATCAGGTCGGATAGCCACCCCACATCGGCAAGCCTCTGATGCACAGCGGAAAAACTGGTCGTTTGCGCGAACCCCCAACATCCAGGGGCTGGCTTGCGACCGGGTGGAGTCTGGGTTGGGCAATTCATTGATCTGATTCGACTTTACCGGTGCGCTAACCTGCCGGGGTTCAGGTGGGTGCTCAGGGTTCGCGCGGCGGGCAGGAAGAATCCGAATTTCCCGATATTGGTTCGCTGGGATGCCCACAGGCCGGCGACGCCGGGCAACTGTAGCAGGGACGCCACCGGGCGGCTACGCACCAAGCGCACTTCAGGGGCGCTGAGCGGGAGGCTCCATTCTGGCCAGGCGTAGGCCTGCCGGTTCGGCCAGCCGGTGGTTTGGGCGCGGCCGTTGCCATCGGGCAGCACGGGGTGCCAAGGCAGTGACTCGACGGCTAGCCAGACAAGGCCGGGTTGTGCCAGAGGCTTGGTATAGGTTGGGGCGATGGCGGCTTGCCCGTGGGCCGTGAGGGTGGCCGGGTCCCAGCCGAAGCTGTGCTGTTCGGCATACGGGCCGCCGAAGAGGCTGTTTTTCCAGAGGGTTTCGAGGGGAGCTTCCTTGCGGCCGCGCTTGCGGTCCGTGTCGAGGCGGGCGGCGAGGTTGCGGAACTCCTTGCCTAGCTCCTGGCGGGCTGATGAGAAATCGAAGGCGGTGCGGGCGATGAAGCCATTGTCGGTCACCACGGCATCGGTGGCGAAGCCGGCCAGGAAGCCGAGGGCGCGCGGGTTGTCGACCAGCGTGGCAGCGGCGCGGTGGTAATCCTCGGGGCGGATCTCGCGCAGGTGCACAACTGGCGCCGGCGTGCCGCCGCCGGTGCCCACTTTGAAGTTGAATTCCGGCGCCTGATGCCGGCCGCGCATGTGGTCGGCGAGCAGGGCGAGGAGGGCGGAGGTGTCGATGCCGCCTAGCAGGGCATGGCCGTTCTGCCAGCGCAGGTTCACGTCGAGGCCATGGTCTTCGTGCAGCACACGCAGCAGCCCGAGGGCGGCCATGAAGCCGAGCGGGCTGCCGATCTGGATGCCCGTGAGTGCCACCGTGTTCATGCGTTATCTCCTGCGGCTTCTTCAATCGATGCTCGGGCGTCGGCGGTGCGCAGCAGCCATTCGCAGCGGGCCAGTTGCCAGGGGCCGTGCTCGTTCAGGAGCCTGGCATAGAGCGCGAGCCAGCCGCTGCCAAGGGCGGCGATCGCGGCACCGTCGGCAGTGCTGTCGACACAGGGCACGAACCATGGGCGCCCGTAGCCGTGGTGGCTGCCGACCAGATAGCGGACCAGCGGGGCACTCGGGGCTTCGTAGGCGAGGCTCGCGAGTTCGTGCCGGAAGCCGCGGGGGAGGCCGGACTCCCGATGGGCGTTCAGCCGGTCGGCGGGCAGGCGCTGCGCGGACTTGGCGAGCAGGGGACCAGCTGCTGCCGCGAGAGCGTTGCCGTGGAGCATGCGCTGCATTCGTGGCTCGCGCTTGCCGGCGTCGTGTATCCGGGCGGCCGCCAAGATGGGGTTACGCTGCGGATGGTGGCCGGCGAGTGCGGTGGCCCAGCGGGCCACGTCGCCGTGGTGGATGTCCAGGGGCACCGCGATGCCGGTCTCGATCACGCCGTGCTCTTCGGTGATCCCTGCGCCGCGCAGCAGCAGGCCGCCGGGGTAGGTGTCGATGGTGAAGTCCACCCCGAGCCGGCGGATCCAGGGGTGGCGGCTGGTTGCGAGTTGTTCGCGCAGCGTATGGAGGGTGTCGTCCAATGCCGATTCGGCGTCGGCGCGCAGGTCGGTGTCTTCCTGCGCGTCGAACTGGGCCCGGGCCTGGAGGGCGGCGAGCAGCGCGGCCCGGAGGTTTTCGCGCGGGTCGATGCTGGCGAGCCGTTCCGGCCACAGGCGCAGCAAGGGGGCCGGTGCTTGCCGGCCCTCGGGGGGCGCGACGTGGCATTGCTCGGCCAGATCCTCCACCGGCCGGGTGGCGTTGGGGGCCCAGCCCCATTCGTCGCAGCCGCCCCAGGTGGCCGGTACGATCAGCGTGTCACCTGGCTGGATCTCGTCGGCGGTGACGAGGCCGCTATCCTCCAGCCCACGCCAGCGCAGCGCGAGACGGGCATGGCCGGAGGCGGTGTGGGGTGTGCCTTCGTTGGAGGGGCTGTGATCGAGGTCGCAAAGGCTGTCGTCGAGCTTGTGCTCACCACGGAGCCAACGACGCACGGCCGACAGGGGCATGTCGAGGGACTCTGCGCGCATCGGTGGCATGGCCGCGACGCAGTCGCGCCAGTGCTCGCTCGTGGTGGGGTCGAGGTCGGCCCGCCAGACGAGCGTGACTTCGGCTCGCGGTGGTTGCGGCCCGTGCAGCCAGGGGGCAACGTCGATTTCAGGGGCGTAGGGTCCGCTTTGGGCCAGCAGGTGCAGGTGGGCGGGCAGCAGCGTGGCGATGGCGGCCGCTTGCTCGGCTGGGGGCGGATTGGCAGTGATGGCCGTGCTCAGCGCGGCCAGGCCCATGTCGATGGTGCCTCCCGCCGCTTGGGCGTTCAGCCAGGCCCAGGCCTTGGCGCCGTCGTCCCCATAGACCGGGTCGGTCTTCTTGCCCTTGCGGTTGAGGATTACGGCGTGGGTTGCGCCGAGTTCTCCCAGCCGATCGAGCCGGCCAAATCGCTGACGCAGGGCCGAGAGGGAGGCGGATTCGGAGATGATGGCATCGAAATCGAAGTCGGCACCGACTTCGACGGTCTGGGTGGCGACGACGCATAGGGCGGGCTGGTCGGCGCTGCGGTGGCGTCCCGCCTTGAGTTCGGGCAGGTAGTTGGCCAGCAGCCGCTCCCGGTCCAGGCCGCGGCTGCGGCCGATCAGCAGGATGCAGCGCTCGCCGCGTTTCTTGAGGTTTTCATATAGCAGCCGGGCCGTCGCTACCCGGTTGACGATGACGCCGAGCTTGCGGCCGGGTTTGCCGAGGCCGAGGGTGATGGCTTCGGCAAGGGCTTGCCCGACGAACTTCATATCGTCGCTCGCTGCGTCAATCAGGCGGGTGAGTTTGCGGGCGGCGAGGCGGCGGGCGATCAGGGGATGGGCATGGTCGTCGGCTTCGAGCCCAAGGGCGTCCGGCGATGGATCGGCAAGGGTTGCCGACATGGGGAGAATGGTGATGTCGGCGCCCGAGCGGCGCAGCGTGGTGAGGGTGTGAAGGAAGGGGGATGAGAGGTGTGCCTCGTCCACGACGATGAGTGTCTGCGATGAGAAAAAGGCGCTGTGCAACGGCCAGCGCCGCGGGCTCACTCCGTAGCCGCGGCCCAGGAGGCGGGAGCCGACTTGGTCGACCGTAGACAGCACCACCGACAGCCGATCCGGATAGAGCACCCAGTCGTCGTCGCCAAACAGCCCGCCACGCAGGCGTACGATCTGCAGCGGGCCGAGTCGATCCCGGAGTTCTGCGAGTTCGGGCTTGTTTTGCAGTGCGGTGTCGATGCGCAGGGCACGTTCATGGACTTCATCGACCACGATCCGACGGTCGACGACGAACACGATGCACCGCCAGCGCCCCGCGAGTGCCCCCCAAATGGCTGCGTCGATCGCCGCGCTCTTGCCTAGCCCCGTCGGGACGGTGATGGCGAGATCTGATCCGGGTGCCAGCCGGTCTGCCAGCCGGCGCTGCCAAGGAAATGGGGGGTGCTCGTTGACATGCTGGAAGAACGCCTCGAATTGCATGCTCAGTTCTCTTGTGGAAGCGGGCGGAACAGGCCGATCCCGAAATGTCGCCCACGGCCCGCGATGACCGGACCGCACAGGGCTTGGGCAAACCTTACCCGGGCGTGATAGCGGGGATAGGGCGAGGGGACGTCGAGGGCGCGCGGTGCCCCTTGGAAGTCGGAGGTGTGGCGTACGGTGACTTCTACCGGCGCCGGGTAGCCCGCATTGACCAGTGATTGGGTGATGGCGCTGGCGATTGCCTCGGGCGTCTTGCGCTTCGGCGTGCGGTCGAGGATCACCGGGGTGACCGTTGACCAGGTGGTGGCCCCCGTCCGCCCTGCACACCAGGTGGAAGGGTGGAGTGCCTTCGGCAATCGGGCTGAGACGAGGACAGGCTCCAGGCGGGCCACTTGCCGGTCGGGCAGGATCACGCTGTGCAGCATCGCGAGCGCAGCCATGAGGGCCGAGTCGTCTTCCGGGGCAAGGCCGCCGGGCAAGGCGATCGCAAAACCGATGACGTGGCCGGTGGCGTGCGGGTGGCCCACATCGGAGATGGGCAGGAAAGCCAGGTGGCTGCAGGTGTGATCATGGCCGTGGGCGGCAACTGGCGCGTTGTTGCCGAGAAGGGCGAGGAGGGCGCGCCGCACGCTCCGTGCGAGGGGCTCCGGGGTATCGATTCCCCAACTGGCCCCGCGTAGTCGCCAGGCGAGCCAGCGATGGGAGGCGGGACGAACTTCGGGCAGCGTTGGATGCCTGGCGGAATAGCCTTGTAGATGCTCTGCCTGCGGGAGGGGGCGACGGAGCATGGAGCCGCCCTGGGCGTGCGTGCGGTCCAGCTCGTCCAGACGGCCTGCCCGGGTAACGCGAAGAAAGCGCTCCGGTTGGCTCTCGTCGGGGATCCAGTCGGGCGTGGAGGTCGGCTCGGCGCGCGAGAAGCGGCCGACGACCATCGAGTGTGATGTGCCGACATGCGTCATGCTGGCAGCGAGCTTATCGAGTTGGCGCAGCTCTGCGTCGTTCACGTCCTCCGACCAGACGTAGCGGACGATCGGTTCTCCCAACATGAAGGCGGCGGGAAAATACCTTTCTGCGTGAAGAGGGCGCGCTGGATGGGAGGATTTTCTCTTGTCGAAGAAGGAGTCGATGTCGTTGACAGGCACGTAACGCTTGGGGGACGGGGAAACGTCGGCCTCTGGGCAGAAGATCATCGGCGACGGCAGGGTTTCCAGCGTCTGCAGCGCAGCGACGCTGTCGCCGTCGATGCCGCCCAGCCGGCAATGTGCCGCGGCGACCAGCGCGGAAAATACGCGCGAGGGGCTCGGCGGCCACTCCGGGTGGGCGGGGTCGTCATGGGTTGCCGCAAAGCAGCGGGCGAGGGGAAACGCCAGTTCCAGCTGCAACATGGCAGAGCTCCTCACTCGCCGCTATCGTCGCCGCTACCTGCCGCGATACGACTCCGGCGGACCAGTGCGGTGAGGCGGTCGTCGGCGGTCAACTCAAGATCGGCTTTCCAGGCAAGCCCGTGGCGTTCCGCGTTGCCCAGCGCCTCTTCAAGAAGCTTGAGGGCGTCTTCGGCTCCCAGATCAAAGCGGGTCACATCGTCCAGGGTTCGTCCGATCACTTCGAGTTTGGCCGACGAGTGTGGCACCAACTCGCAACGGGAGCGCAGCCGATAGCCCGCTTCGTTCTGCGCAAGCAGGCCGTAGAGCCCCAGGGCTGCCAGTACGGTGCGCGCCGCGAGGTTGCGCGATGCGTCGATTTCGCCGCTGTCCTCCGGGAATCCCAATTGCCGGAGGCCTGAGCAGGAGAGTAGGCTTGTTTGCCTCGCCATGCTTATCGAAGCAGCTCGCGGCTTGTCGGTCGAGAGCACGCTGCCAAATCCGAATTCGCTGGGTTTTCGGCTCTTGTCCTTGGCGCCCTCGGCTTTGAGTTCGAAAAGGCGCCCCGAGCCTGGCGACGCAGCGACGAGCTCGGCAGAATTCTTGCGGATGTCCATTGGGTCGGTCTTCGTCGCCGACACGTTCACCGGAACTGCATCAAGGCCGATGATTTCACTGGTCAGGAGACGGGGCAGCTTTGCTGCCTGGGGGCCTCCCGCGGCATGACTGTCCCAGGCGCCAAGGAGAAGTGTCACCGGAGCCTGCTCGAAAAGGGCAGTGGCGTTGGACGGTCGTGATGCCCGGATGCGCTGCCCGATCGGGGTTTCGAAGAACGGACTTTCGCCGAGGGTCGAGCACTGCAGGGTCACATCGAAGATCCGATGGGAGAGCTGAAGTACCGAGTAGTCAGGCTCGTCCGGATCGGTCGGAAAGGTCACGCGAATATCGGGGTAGGCAAGTCGCTGCTCCGTCTTGGCGGACAGGATGACCTGCTCGATTCGATTTGCCTGACTCTGGACAGAATCCAACACGACAACGTCGCGCACCGAACCATCAACCCAAGCCTTTCGAAAATCGATGTGGGGGCTGCCATCTTTGTCGATGGCGGCATAGGTCGGCGGAAAGACGAGGCCATCGGCAGTCAGTGGCGATAGATCGACATTCAAGCGGATGACGGAAGCGTTGGATGCAGCGTCCTGCAGGTTTGTCAGGGTCATGCTCATGAGCGGCTCCATGGTCTGGTTCGATGCTTTGAGGTTATACCATGGAGGTGCGGGTGGGATCCCCCAATCCTGGGTGGGACCGCGTTTGAGGCTTGGTCGCTCCATCCCCGCGGCTTTCGCCCGCGTTGCAGGATGGGGGGAGCTCGCCGCAGCCCTTACTTCAGCAGCCGCCGCCGCGTCAGCCCCAGCGCCAGCCAGAAGGCCGCTACGGTGATGCCGGCCAGCACGGCGAGGTGCAGGCCGATCTGCCCGGGCATCTGCCCGAGGAGCAGTGGGCGCACCAGGGCGACGGCGTGGGACAGGGGCAGCCACTGGGCCACCGCGCGCACCGCGTCGGGCAGCTGGCCCTGGGGAAAGAACACGCCGGAGAGCAGGGTCATCGGGGTGATGACGAGGGTGAAGTAGTACATGAAGAAGTCGTAGCTCGGCGCCAGCGCGGTCATGATCAGGCCGAGGGCGGCGAAGCACAGGCCGGTGAGGAAGATCACCGGGATCACCGCCAGAGCCAGCGGCGACGCGGCGAAGCCGAAGGCGGCGATCACCGCGAGGATCGCCACGCCGGCCAGGCAGGCCTTGCTGGCAGCCCACAGCAGCTCGGCGGCGACGATGTCGTCGAGGCTGACCGGGGCGTTCATGATGGCTTCCCAGGTCTTCTGGGTGTGCATCCGCGAGAAGCCGGAATACAGCGCCTCGAAGGTGGCGGCGTTCATCGTTGAATACGCCAGCGTGCCGCCGGCCAGGAAGGCGATGTAGGAGACGCCTTCGACCTCCGGCACCAGCATGCCGAGGCCGTAGCCGAGGCCAAGCATGTAGATCACCGGGTCGGCCAGGTTGCCGACGATGGAGGGCAGGGCGAGCTTGCACCATACCAGGAAGTTGCGTCGCCACACGGCAAAGAGGCGCAGTGACAGGCGGGGCGGGGCGAAGTGATCAGTCACGGAGGTCACGCCCGGTGAGCTTGAGGAAGACGTCCTCGAGGTTGGCCGGCCGGTGCAGGCTGCGCAGGCCGGGCTGGTGGGCCAGGTGGGCGAGCAGCGGGGCGGCGTCGGTGGTGTAGCAGAAGGCGGTCTCGCCGCTCACCTCGCAGCGCTGGCACAGCGCGTGGGCGTGGGCGGCGGCCCAGGCGGCGGCGCCTTCGCCCTGCCATTCGCCGAAGATCTCCACCACCTGCGGCTCGATGTGGGCGGCGATCACCTCCCGCGGGCTGCCCTGGGCCAGGATGCGCCCGGCGTCCATGATGGCCAGCCGGTTGGCGAGGCGCTCGGCCTCGTCCATGAAGTGGGTGGTGAGCAGGATGGTGGTGCCCTCGGCGGTGAGGCGGCGCAGGCGCTCCCAGATCAGGTGGCGGGCCTGGGGGTCGAGGCCGGTGGTGGGCTCGTCGAGGATCAGCAGCTCGGGGCGGTTCACCAGCGCCCGGGCCAGCGTGAGGCGGCGCTTCATGCCGCCGGAGAGCGACTGGATGCGGGCGTTTTCCTTGCCTTCGAGGCCGGCGAAAGCCAGCAGCTCGGGGATGCGCGGGCGCACGTCGCGCTCGGGCAGCCCGAAGTAGCCGGCAAACACGAGCAGGTTCTCGGCGCAGGTGAAGTCGGGGTCGAGGCTGTCGAGCTGGGGCACCACGCCGACCCGGGCGCGGGCGTCGCGGGCGCGCTCGGGCACCGGCAGGCCGCACAGGCGGATGCTGCCGGCGGTGGCGGCGGTGAGGCCGAGGGCGCAGCGCAGCGTGGTGGTCTTGCCGGCGCCGTTGGGGCCGAGCAGCGCGAAGCATTCGCCCGGGGCGAGGGAGAGGTCGAGCCCGCGCACGACCTCGCGGGCCTCGGCCCCTTCGCCGAAGCGCTTGACCAGGCCGCTGATCTCGAGGGGGCTCACGCGGCGGGCGGGGCCGTGGTGGTGAAGCTCGGCCGCGCCAGCAGCCCGGCGGCCCAGGCGGCAAGCTGCGGGTGGGCGGCCCGCCAGCCCAGGTGGGCGAAGCGGAGGTCGAGGTAGCCGAGGGTGCAGCCGATGGCGATGTCGGCGATGCTGAGCGCCTCGCCGGCGCAGCCCTTGCGCTGGGCGACGCGCGCCTCGAGGGCCGTGAGGCCGCGGCTGATCTTGCCGAGCTGGCGCTCGATGGCGGCCGGGTCCTGGCGTTCCGCCGGGCGCATGCCCTCGAGGAAGGCCGCCACGGCGGCGTCGGTGATGCCGTCGGCCAGGGCCTCGGCCTGGCGCACCGGCAGTGCGGCGGCGCGGTCGGCGGGCAGCAGGAGCGGGCCGGCCAGGGTGTCGAGGTATTCGGCGATCACCGGCGAGTCGAACCACAGCTCGCCGTCGTCGGCAACCAGCGCCGGCACCTTGCCGAGGGGGTTGTAGCTGGGCACCCGGGTGTCGGCCAGCCAGGGGATGTCGACTTCGAGTTCGAAGGGCAGGTTTTTTTCGGCCAGGGCGACGCGGATCTTGCGGGCGTAGGGGCTGGTGAGCGATGCGACGAGTTTCATGCTGTCTCCGGTGGGGGCGGTGAAGGCTTAGGGCAGCGGGCTCCAGCTGCGCTCGATGATCTTGCGGATGACGTGCAGGCGGCCGTGGAAGAAGTGGTCGGCGCCGGGCACCACCACCACCGGCAGCTCCTGGGGTTCGGCCCAGGCCAGCACGTTGTCGAGGGCCACGGTTTCGTCCTTTTCGCCGTGGATCACCAGGCTGTGGTCGGGCACCGGCAGGGTCGGGTAGCTGCGCGCGCCGCTCACCTCGCCGGCGGCGGTGCCGACCAGCACGATGCGCCCGGCCGGCGTGACGCCTTCGGCCAGCCGCGCGGCGACGCGGGTCTGCACGTAGCCGCCGAAGGAGAAGCCGCCCAGTGCCAGCGGCAGGCCGCCCCAGCGGCTCTGGGCCCAGCTGATCACGGCCAGCATGTCGTCGGTCTCGGCGACGCCGTGGTCGTGCGTGCCCTCGCTCTTGCCCACGCCGCGGAAGTTGGGCCGCAGCGCCGCGTAGCCCAGGTCGCGGAAGATGCGGGCCAGGGTGTGGGCGACCTTGTTGGTGTTGGCGCCGTGGAAGAGCGGATGGGGATGGCACACCAGCGCGATGCCGCGCACGCGCTCGGGGGTGTCGATGATCAGCTCGATACGGCCGGCGGGGCCGTTGATGAGGGCGGTCTCGGTGGCGGCCATGGTCAGATCTTCAGGCGTTCGACGACGCGGCCGTTTTGCAGGTGCTCGGCGATGATCTCGTCGATGTCATCCTTGTCGATGAAGGTGTACCAGGTTTCATCGGGGTAGACGACCAGCACCGGCCCGTTGTCGCAGCGGCCCAGGCAGCCGGCCTTGTTGATGCGGATCTGGCCCTTGCCGTTGAGGCCGAGGGCGCCGATGCGGTCCTTGGCGTAGGTCTGCAGGGCCACGGCGTCGTGGTTGGCGCAGCTGGTTTCGCCCTCGGCGCGCTGGTTGCAGCAGAAGAAGACGTGGTGCGTGAAGTAGCTCATGGGGGCTCCGCGGTGGCTGGGGAGTGGTAAATCGGGAATGGGAAATTGGGGGGATTATCGATCAATCGCCGCGCCGGCGCATCGTGTCGCGTGCGGCGCCGAGCAGGCCGAGGTAGGCGAAGGTGATGAAGGGCCACAGGCTGGCGGTGAGCTCGGTGAGGCCGTGGAAGTTGAGGAAGTTGCCTTGCCGGAGCAGGGCCGCGTCGCTGGGCAGGAAGGGGTTCTCGGGGGCCAGGTTGACCAGCGCAGTGCCCACCAGCAGCGCCATGCCCGCCAGCATGCCGTGGGCGCCGGCGGGCAGCAGCAGGCACACCACCAGCACGGCGGCGCCCGCGGCGAGGCCGATCTGCCCGCCCGGGGTGGCCCAGTGCAGCGGGTCGCCCGGCGAGAAGAAGGCGGCCGCGGCAAGTGTCTTGGCGCCCAGCCCGAGCAGCACCAGCAGCACGATGGGCCATGGGCTCCATTCGCGCATCATGCTGCGCGCGGTGAGCCCCACCGCCACCAGCTGGCTGGCGGCGATGGCAGCCTCGACCTTGACGAAGCGCGGCGGGTTGAACTGCAGCGGGGAGGGCAGGTCGAGCAGGCGGTGCAGGTCGCCGGTGGCGAACAGCAGGCTCTCGGGGGTGAGCAGGGTGAGCAGCCACAGGCCGAGGATCACCAGCCCGAGCTCGCCCACGTGGCCGGCCACGATGCGCCGCTTGCGCCAGCGGGTGAGGCCGCTGCGGGGGTCGAACAGGCGCCCGCCCCAGCGCCCGCCGGCCAGCGCGCCGAGCACGCCGCCCAGCGTGTTGCAGCCCACGTCCACGTTGGACGGCACTCGGCTGGGCAGGAAGTTCTGCAGCGTCTCCACCGACAGGCTGAGCAGGAAGCTGCCGACGATCGCCCCCAGCACCGCCCACCCCCGCGGCAGCCGCCCCATCAGCGCGGCGGTGAGCGCGAAGCTGAAGGGCGCGATGCCGATCACGTTAACGGTGAGGTCGACCCAGGTGTAGTAGCGCGGCCACGGCAGGGTGAGGAAATCGAACACCGGCAGCCCCGGATCGCGCCAGCCGGCAAAGGGGTGCAGGCAGGCGTAGATGATCAGCAGCCCGATGGAGGCAGCGACATAGGCGGCGAGGGGGGAGCTGCGGTAATGCGCGGGCATGGAGCGGGAGAGTGGCGCGGTGCCTGCATTCTAGCCGCTGGGCCCGGGCAGGGGGCGCCGGAGGGCGGTGGCGGGTTTTCCGTGGGGCTTTCGGCAGGCTGCCGTGGCCGAGACCGGCTGGGGAGGCCGGTGTGTCGGCAGCTCGCGGATGGCGATCCGCCGCGCTCATTTGTTCTGCGTCGGGCCGGGCGGGGCGAGGCCCGACCGGGGTTGAACACTTGCGCCACCGCCGGCGGGCCGTCAGCGGATGGCGTCCGGCCGGTTCGGCGCGCGGTCTGGATCAGCCGTGCCGGAGCATACCCGGCAGGCGCGTGGTCAGCGCGTCCCAGTCGACGGCGTCGAGGGTGTTCTTGACCAGCAGCCCGAGGTCGGTCTCGCCCTCCATCAGCAGGCGGCGGCTGAAGAAGAGGGTGTCCGGGTCTTCCTCGCGGAGGGCCAGGGCGAGGTAGTCACGGGTGGTGGCGGAGATGGTCAGGTCGGGCTGGCGCGAATCGAAGAGGGGGCGGAAGCCGCGCGGGGTGAGGGTGAAGCGCAGGGCCAGGCCGGCGTCCGTCACCTTGAGCAGCAGGCGCTTGCCGGTGAGGGGCTCGAGCGGCTCGCGGGGCAGGATGCGATCCAGCGCCAGGTTGAGCCCGCCGACCAGGGCGAGGGTGGGCGGCAGCTGGGGCAGGCGGGCGCCGACTCGGGCGAACGGGCCGGGCAGCGTGAAGGCGGGGATTTTCATGGGTGGGGCCGTTTCTGGGTTGAAGGTCCGGCTTCAGTGGATGACCAGTTGCTCGACCCCCGGCCGGCCGTGCCAGAAGCCGTTGCAGGGGGCTTCGGGGAGCAGGGGGATGGCGTCCTGCAAGGCATCGAGGGGCGGTACGAGGCCGTCGATGGCGTTGCGGAACAGCTGGATGATCTGGCCGGTGTGCTCGCCCTGGGGGCTGATGCGCAGGATCTCGAGGCCGTCGGCGACCACCGCGGGCAGGTCGGGGAGCAGGGTGTGCACGTGGGCCGATTGGGTCTGGATGCCGTTGAGGGTGAGGAAGGGCGCGCCTTCGCGGGTCTTCAGCGGGATTCCGTCGGCGAACTCGAGGCAGCGGAACTCGCAGCTGTCCTTCTGCAGGTTGTAGTGGCGGGCGGTGAAGCAGCGCGCCGAATAGGCCAGTGGCAGGCGGCCGTGGGCGAAGAGCTCGACCTCCATCTCGCGGCCGAGGCCGGCGCGGAGTTCGGCGATCTGCTGGCGCGACATCTCGGGCGGGGCCGCCCAGCGGGTGGCGCCGAGGTCGGCGAACAGCCCCAGGGTGGCCGGGTTGAAGATGTTGAGGGTCGGGCCGGCGACCCAGTTGCGGGCGGGGCTGTCGCCACCCGACAGCAGGTGCACGGCGCCCATGTCGTTGGCTTCGACGCGGAAGCGGCCGTTGTCGATGATGCGGCGCAGGGTCTTGAGATCGGATTCGGATTCGACCAGCACCTGGCTCGACAGCACGACCTCCTTGCCGGCGGCGGCGAGCATGTCGGCCACCTCGAGCCAGTCGGGCAGGCGCAGCTCGTGGCGGCGCGAGCAGACGGTCTCGCCGAGGTAGACGATATCCAGCGGCGCCTCGGCCATGTCGGCGTAGAAGGCGAGGGTGGACTGGCGGGGCCAGTAGTAGAGCAGGGGGCCGAGGGCGAGTTTCATCGGGCTCATTTCCAGGGGCGATAGTAGGCGCCGAGGGTGTGGCTCTGGCCCTCGGAGACCTTGTTGAGGTCGGCCATCCAGGCCGGCTCGATGCGGAAGGGCGCCTTGCCCTGCTGCAGGCGGTCGATGGCGGCGCGCCACACCTGGGTGACCTGGGCCACGTAGGCCGGGCTGCGCTGGCGGCCCTCGATCTTGATCGCCGAGACGCCGATGCGGGCCAGCTCGGGCAGCAGTTCGAGGGTGTTGAGGCTGGTGGGCTCCTCGATGGCGTAATAGGTTTCGCCGTTCACGTCGAAGCGGCCCTTGCACAGGGTGGGGTAGCCGGCCCGCTCGCCGTCGGCGAAGCGGTCGATGAGGATGCCGTTGAGGCGGGTCTCCATGCCCTTCGGCGTTTGCTCCCAGCGCACGTGCTTGCCGGGCGAGCAGGCGCCCTGGCAGTTGGGCGATTCGCCGGTGGCGTAGGCCGACAGGGCGCAGCGGCCCTCGACCATCACACACAGCCCGCCGAAGCCGAAAACCTCGATCTCGACCGGGGTGTTGGCGATGAGCTGCTCGACTTGCGCCATCGACAGCACCCGCGGCAGCACCGCCCGCGAAATTCCGAAATGTTGGTGGTAGAAATTGATGGCGTCGTAGCTGGTGGCCGAGCCCTGCACCGACAGGTGCAGGCGCAGCGCCGGGTGGGTCTTGCGGGCGTAGGCCATCAGGCCCGGGTCGGCCAGGATGATCGCGTCGACGCCGGACTCGGCGGCGCGGTCGACGGCGGTGGTCCAGTTTTTCCAGTTGCCCGCCTGGGGGTAGGTGTTGAGGGCCACCAGCACCTTGCGGCCGCGCTGGTGGGCGTAGCGCACGCCCTCGGCGATGGCCTTGTCGTCGAAGTTGAGGCCGCTGAAGTTGCGGGCGTTGGTGGCATCCTTGAAGCCCAGATAGACGCAGTCGGCGCCGTGGTCGACGGCGGTCTTGAGGGCGGGGAGGCTGCCGGCGGGGCAGACCAGTTCGATGGGGCGCGCGGGAGTCATGGGGGAGAAGATGGGGCTGCGAAATCGCGCAAAGACTTTAGGCGGGGTGCCATTTCAGGGCCTTGACCACGGTCAATGGTCCTGCGGCGAGGCCTATCAGACCCTGTTCCCGTCGTGGGCATCCGGCAGGAGCCGAGGCATACTGCGACGTCCGCGTCATATTTCAGTCAGATCCACCATGCCATCCCTGCGTCGTCGCGCCATTTCCCTCGGGCTCGGGAGCTCCCTGCTCCTGGCCGCCGGCGGCTGCAATCGCAGCAGCCGCGAGCCGATCAAGTTCGCCACCAACCCCTGGCCCGGCTACGACCCGCTCTACGTGGCGCGCGACAGAGGTTTCTTTGAAGAGGTGGGGCTCGACGTCACGCTGGTCGATCTCACCTCGCTTGGCGCCTCGCGGCGGGCCTTCGAGCGGGGCCAGGTGGATGGCTGTGGCGCGACGCTGGTGGAGATCCTGCTCACCGCCGACCAGTCGGGCACGCGCCCGCAGATCTCCGCGGTGGTCGACTATTCCAACGGGGCCGACGTGCTGGTCGGCGAGCCGCGCATGTCCGGGCCGGCGGGCCTGCGCGAGCGCCGGGTCGCGATCGAGCCGGGCACGCTGCACATCCAGCTGCTGGCGCTGGCGCTGGCCTCGGTCAAGCTGTCGATCCGCGACGTGATCCTGGTGCCGATGCCCCAGAACGCCATGCCCAACGCGTTTGCCGAGGGCCTGGTGAGCGCCGCCGTGTGTTTTCCGCCCGAGTCCAACCGCATCCTCGAGGCCGGTGGCAAGGTGCTGTTCCATAGCGGCCAGGTGCCGGGGCAGGTGATCGACACCCTGGTCTTCGATGGCGCCTTCGTGAACCGCCGCGGCTCCGACGTGCCGGCCTTCGTGGCGGCCTACTACAAGGCCGTCGCGCTGATGGCCAGCCAGCCCGACGAGGCCCACGCGATCATGGCCCGGCGCGAGAACATGAGCGTGGCCGAGCTGCGCCAGACCCTCGCCGGCATGCATTTCGTGTCCCGCACCGAACAGCCGGCCCTGCTGGCCCCCGGCGGCCCGGTGGAGCGCTCCCTCAACGAGCTGCAGGGCGCCATGATGGCCCTGGCCCAGCTGCGGCAGGCCCACAACCTCAAGGATTTTCTGATCGCCCGCGAGTTTCTGGCGGCGGATTTCGGAGTGCTGGCGTGAGCCGCGCGCCCATGCCGGCCTGGCAACGGGGCGAACGGGGGCCGCGCGCTTGAGCGGTGTGTTCATCTCGCTGCGCTGGCGGCTGGTTGCGCCGCTGCTGGCCCTGTGGGCCGTCGGCATCGTGCTGCTCGTCAGCGTGGTGTATGCGAGCATCCTCGAGCGCTTCCAGACCCTCGTCGAGGAGCGCGCCGATGGCATCGTCGCGGCGGTCTTTTCGGCCGCCGAGACCGCCCGCGACCCGGCCGACCTGCGGCGCTTCCTGTCGTCCCTGGGCGCGGCGCGGGACGTGCAGCGGGTCGCCCTGGTGGCTGGCCGGCCGCTCCGGGTGGTGGCCTCCAGCGACCACAGCTGGCACGACCAGCCCCTCGCTGCGCTGCCCGACCCGGCCCTGGCGGAGGCCATCGGCCGCGTCAATGCCGGCCGCAAGGCCGAGCGGCGGCTCGATTCCACCCACCGGGTGCTGGAGGTGCTCGAGCCCGTGCTGCTGGTCGACGACGGCCACGAGAACGGGCGGCTCGCCGATGGTGTGCTGCTGCTGCGCCTCGATGCCTCGGCCCTGTGGTGGGCGGCGCGGGACACCGTGCTGTCCCTCAGCCTGTGGCTGGGCGGCATCCTCAGCGCGGTGGCGGGGCTGATCCTGCTGATGGTGTCGCGCTACGTGCTGCGCCCGGCCGACCAGATCCGGGCGGCCCTCGGCCGTCGCCAGGCCGGCGGAGTCGACATCGACGTGCCGGTGGGCCGGCGCGACGAGCTCGGCGAGCTCGCCGCCGCCCTCAACGAGATGCTGGACACCCTGCGCACCCGCAACCGCCAGCTCGCCCGGGCCCGCGACCAGCACCTGGCGATGCTCGAGGGCTTCCCGCACCTGGCCTGGCGCGCTGGCGTGAGTGGTGAGTGCGACTGGTTCAACCGGGCTTGGCTGGCCTTCACCGGCCGCACGCTCGCGCAGGAAGCCAACGGCGGCTGGGTCGAGGCGGTGCATCCGGACGACCGGGAGGCCTGCCTCACGGCCTACCGGCGCGCCTTCGAGGCCCGCGAACCCTTCGTCTTCGAATATCGCCTGCGAGCGGCCGACGGCAGCTACCACTGGATCGCCGACCACGGCGCGCCCATCCACGACGCCGACGGCGTGTTCACCGGCTACGTGGGCTCCTGCTACGACCTCCAGCCGGCCCGCGACAACGCTCGCGACATCAAGCGCATGACGCGCCTCTACCACGCGCTCTCCGACACCAACAAGGCGATCGTGCATACCCGCGACGCGGCCACCCTGCTGCCCCAGGTGTGCCGCATCGCCGTCGAGTTCGGCGAGCTCGACCTGGCCTGGATCGCCTTTCCCCGCGGGTCCGGGCGGGAGCTGGTGGTGGAGGCCATCTACCAGCGCGCCGGCCGCCGGCCCATCGCGCCGGCCGAGCTGCGCTGCCGCCAGCCGCTCGAGGCGCTGCTCGCCCGGCCACTGATCGTCAACGAGCCGCAGGCGGCCCCCGGCGCCGCGGCCTGCGAGGGCTGCGTCGCCAGCGACCCCGACAGCTCCTTCGCCTTCTTCCCGATCCGCATCGCCGACGGCGGCGCCGACGCCGACGGGGTGCTCGCGCTGCGCAAGAACGAACGCGACTTCTTCGACGAGCACACGGTCCGCCTGATCGAGGAGCTCACCGCCGACGTGGCCTTCGCGCTGCGCAGCTATCGCCGCGAGGATGTCCTGCGCCTCGCCGCCAAGGTCTTCGAGAACAACTCCGAGGGCATCGTCATCAGCGACTGCGAGCGCCGCGTGGTGATGACCAACCGGGCCTTCGCGACGCTCACCGGCCACGCCGAGGAGAGCGTCCGGGGCACGGTGCTCGAGCTCTTCGACCCCCTGCATCACCCCGAGGGTTTCGTGACGATGGTCCGCGAGCAGGCCGCCGAGGCCGGCGCCTGGCAGGGCGAGGTGTGGCTCCGCCGGGCGGGCGGCGAAACCTTCCCGGCGGCGCTGTCGCTGAGCGTGGTGCAGGGCGACGAAGGCCAGGTCACCCACTACGTGGCGGTGTTCTCTGACGTCAGCCAGCAGAAGGCCGACGAGGCGCGCATCCGCTTCCTGGCCAGCCACGACTTCCTCACCGGCCTGCCCTCCCGCGCCGAGCTGGCCACCATGATGGGCGAGGCGGCGGCCCTGGCCGACCGGCTGGAGCGCCGGCTGGCCCTGTGTTTCCTCGACCTCGACCGCTTCAAGAACGTCAACGACACCCTCGGCCACCACGTGGGCGATCAGCTGCTGATCGAGGTGGCGCGGCGCCTCGAGAGCGTGCTGCGCCCTGGCGAGAGCGTGCTGCGCCACGGCGGCGACGAGTTCGTCGTGCTGATCCCCGAGGGCGACGACGGGGCCGGGCTGCGGGCCGGCGCCACCCGCCTGCTGGCGGCCCTCGACGAGCCCTTCCGGCTGGCCGGCTGCGAGTTCAGCCTGTCCACCAGCGTCGGCGTGGCGGTCTACCCCGACGACGGGCGGGATGCCGAGCTCCTCCTCGACCGGGCCGACATGGCCATGTACCGGGCCAAGGAGGCGGGCCGCAACGGGGTCGAGTTCTTCACCCCGGGCATGGACTCGGTGGGCGGCGAGCGCCTGTCCCTCGAATACGCCCTGCGCGGCGCCCTCGACCGCGACGAGCTGGTGCTGCACTACCAGCCGCTGATGTCCGCCGACGGCCGCTTGGTGGGCGCCGAGGCCCTGGTGCGCTGGCAGCACCCTGAGCTGGGGCTGCTGTTGCCGGGGCGCTTCATCGCCATCGCCGAGGAGAGCGGCCTGATCCTCAGCCTCGGCAAGCGGGTGCTCCACGCGGTGTGCGCCCAGCTCGCCGCCTGGCGCGCTGCCGGCCTGCCGCTGGTGCCGGTGGCGGTCAACATCTCGGCGCTGCAGTTCCGCCGCGCCGACTTTGTCGACAGCATCGCCGCGGCCCTGCATCGCCACGACATCCCCGCCGGCCTGCTGACCCTCGAGCTCACCGAGAGCATGGTGATGCGCGACGTCGAGCAGGTCGCCCGGCAGCTCGCCGAGCTCAAGGCCCTGGGTGTCTCGATCGCCATCGACGACTTCGGCACCGGCTACTCCAGCCTCGCCTACCTCAAGCGTTTTCCCCTCGACAAGCTCAAGATCGACCAGTCCTTCGTGCGGGAGATCAACGCCGGCCCCGAAGATCGGGCCATCGTCGCCTCCATCGTCGGCCTCGGCCACAATCTGGGTCTCGAGCTGGTGGCCGAAGGCGTCGAGACCGAGTCGATGGCCAGCACCCTGCGCCAGCTCGGCTGTGATGCGCTGCAGGGCTGGTGCTACGGCCACGCCGAGCCGGCAGACATCTTCGCCGCGCGCCTCGAGCCGGCCGCCTAGCCCCACGCCGGGCAGCCCGCGGGCGCCGGCGGTGCGCGTCAGGTGGTGGCTTGAAAGCGCCCCTTCGGCCCACGCGCCATCCGCTCGCGCCAGTGGGTGCACGGCGCCCCGGTTTCCAGGATAATCCGCGGATTCTTCAACGCTTTTTCCCTGTCCGCGCATGCTGCTCTGGTTCGTCATCGTTTATTGGCTGATCTCGGTGGGCATCGGCCTGCTTGCCGCCACGCGGGTGCACAACACCAAGGATTTCGCGGTGGCCGGGCGGCATCTGCCGTTTTACATGGTCACCGCCACGGTGTTCGCCACCTGGTTCGGCTCCGAGACCGTGCTGGGCATCCCGGCCACCTTCCTCAACGAAGGCCTCCACGGCGTGGTGGCCGACCCCTTCGGCTCGTCCATGTGCCTGATCCTGGTCGGGTTGTTCTTCGCCGCGCCGCTCTACCGCATGAACCTGCTGACCATCGGCGACTTCTACAAGAAGCGCTATGGCCGCGGCGTGGAGGTGCTCACCACGCTGGCCATCGTGGTCTCCTACCTGGGCTGGGTGGGCGCGCAGATCACCGCCCTCGGGCTGGTCTTCAACGTGGTGTCGGGCGGCGAGATCAGCAAGCTGGCCGGCATGTGGATCGGCTCGCTCACCATCCTCGTCTACACCCTCTACGGCGGCATGTGGGCGGTGGCGGTCACCGACTTCCTGCAGATGATCATCATCGTGATCGGCATGCTGTGGATCGGCGGCGAGGTGAGCGGCATGGCCGGCGGCGTCGGGGTGGTGGTGGAGCACGCGATGAACGACGGTAAGTTCAACTTTTTGCCGCCCGCCGAGCCGAAGGAGGTGATCGGCTTCATCGCCGCGGCGGTCACCATGATGCTCGGCTCCATCCCCCAGCAGGACGTCTTCCAGCGGGTGCAGTCGGCCAAGTCCGAGAAGATCGCCGTGTGGGGCTCGGTGCTCGGCGGCGGGCTGTATTTCGTGTTCGCCTTCGTGCCGATGTTCCTGGCCTACTCGGCCACCCTCATCGACCCCGACATGGTGGCCCGGCTGATCAAGTCCGATTCCCAGATGATCCTGCCCGAGCTGGTGCTCACCAAGGCCCCACTGGTGGCCCAGGTGTTGTTCTTCGGCGCGCTGCTGTCGGCCATCAAGAGCTGCGCCTCGGCCACCCTGCTGGCGCCCTCCGTCACCTTCACCGAGAACATCCTGCGCCCGGCGCTGCCCCACCTCACCGACCGCAAGCTGCTGTTCTGGATGCGCGTGGTGACGCTGGTCTTCACGCTGCTGGTCACCGTCTACGCCATGTACTCCAAGGCCAGCATCTTCAAGATGGTCGAGAACGCCTACCAGGTCACCCTGGTCTCAGCCTTCGTGCCCCTCGTGTGCGGCCTCTACTGGCGGCGGGCGACCAACCAGGGCGCACTGCTGTCGATCTTCCTGGGCATCGCCGTGTGGCTCGCGGTGCACCTGGCCGGCGGAGACGACCCCCTTTGTCCCGGCCCAGCTGGCCGGCCTCATCGCCAGCGCGGTGGGCATGGTGGTGGGCTCGCTGATGAAGCAGTTCGTCCACCACGACATCCACGTGCACGACCGCCTGCGCCACGGCCACCACGCCGCCGACAGCCACGGCGTCGCCCACGAGGGCATCGGGGTGATCCACCGGCATTGAGGGGGGGCGGAGTGGGTAATGGGTAGTGGGTAATGGGTAGTGGGTAGTGGGTAGTGGGAAGTGGGAAGTGGGTAGTGGGCGCCTCCCTACTTCCCATTACCCACTCCCCATTCTCTCCCCGATTTCAACCAGGGTTTTCCATCATGACGCTTGCTACCTCCGACACCAAAACCATCGCCGTCGCCCTCACCGGCGCCTCGGGCATGCCCTATGGGCTGCGCCTCGTGGAGTGCCTGCTGGCGGCCGGCTGCCGGGTGTGGCTGCTGTATTCCCAGGTGGCGCAGATCGTCGCCCGCCAGGAGATGGATCTCTCCCTGCCGGCCCGGCCCTTCGACGTGGAGGCCCAGCTCAGCGCCCGTTTCGGCGTGGCGCCGGGGCAGCTGCGGGTGTTCGGCCGCGAGGAGTGGTTCGCGCCGCCGGCCTCCGGCTCCAACCCGCCCGACGCGATGGTGGTGTGCCCGTGCTCGATGGGCTCGCTGGCGGCGATCGCCGCCGGGCTCGCCAGCACCCTCATCGAGCGCGCCGCCGACGTGGCGATCAAGGAGGGGCGCAAGCTCGTGATCGTGCCCCGTGAGACCCCGTTTTCGGTGCTGCACCTCGAGAACATGCTGCGCCTGGCGCGGATGGGCGTGGTGATCCTGCCGGCCAACCCGGGCTTCTACCACCACCCGCAGAGCGTGGGCGACCTGGTCGATTTCGTGGTCGCCCGCATCCTCGACCAGCTCGGCGTGGCCCACGCCCTGATGCCGCGCTGGGGCGAGGACGCCCGCGACAATCAACGCGAGGAGTAAGGCGATGAGCAACACCGTCGACGCCGTCGAGATCCCCATCTTTCCCCTCGGCACCGTGCTGTTTCCCGGCGGGGTGCTGCCGCTCAAGCTCTTCGAGGCGCGCTACCTCGACATGGCGGCCCGCTGCATGCGCAGCAACTCGCCCTTCGGGGTGTGCCTGATCAGCGAAGGCGGCGAGGTCGGCGAACCGGCGGC
>NZ_BJNV01000038.1 GCF_006539865.1 Zoogloea ramigera | reverse complement strand
CGCAGCGTAACCCGACATCCTCGAGGCGGGTCCGAGCGAGACTGTTCGAACCTTTTGTTGTCCGCTGGTCCCCATCAGCGAACCGCCAATCAACGGAAACCCCATCAGCGCACTGCAAGACATTCGAGCAGACACGCGCGGACACATCTCAGGCTGTCGGGTTACGCTGCGCTATCCCGACCTACCCACTGAAATCCGCGTGGACCTGATCCGAGCCTCGATGGAGACCCGATGGTAGTCAGCTTCGGGAGATTGGGCGGCGCATCACGATGCCGTCCTCGGCATTCGGTTCGGTGGGGCCGAAGAAGCCGGGCAGCCGCGAGATCTCCTCGAACCCGGTCGCGACATAGATCTGGCGGGCGCCCCGCCAGGATTCGTTGACCAGCAACACGATCTCTTCGAGACCGCAGAGGCTGCGGGTCACACGATCCAGGCAGGCCGCGAAGAAGGGTTGCCCAAGCTGCCGGCCGCGGAAGGCCGGGGCCAGCGTCATGGAGCTCACGTAGAGCGTCCGGCCCTGCCGGGGGCGATGGCGCGCCCGGATGTCATGCCCCAGCTGGAAGTGGCTTTCGTCCGGCACGCTGCCCGTCAGCTGCCAGACTTCGGAGAAGAAGCAGCCGGCGATGCACGCATCCCGCTCGGCGATCAGCGAGCCTTCGGGAAAGGCCTCGATCCGCCGCGCGTAAACGTCTGGTGATTCCTGGTGATGGGCGGCAAAGCCCGTGGACTCCATCGCGATGATGGCGTCGAGGTCGGCGAGGGTGGCGGAGCGGAGGGCAAGACCGCTCATGCCAGGTCGGCGGGGATCACCGCCCGCAGCACCGTCTGGGTCTCGTCGTCGCGGACGCGGTTGGTGAACCACCACAGGGCGCCCTTCTTGATCGTCCAGTCGGCCTCCTGGCCGGACAGCAGCAGCGCGGCGAGGCGGCCGAGCTCGGGCTGGTGGCCGACCACCAGCACCGAGCCGCCGGCGTCGGGCCAGCCGCAGGCGCCGAGGATGGAGGAGATGTCGTTGCCCGGGGCGAGGGCCGGGACGATCTCGAAGTTCTGGGTGAAGGCGCTCGCCGTCTGGCGGGTGCGGGTGGTGGGGCTGACCAGCACGCGCAGCTTCTTGGGGCGGCGCTTCTCCAGCCATTCGGCCACCTTGTGGGCTTGCTTGATGCCGCGCTCGGTGAGTTCGCGGGTGCTGTCCGGCAGTCCGTCCACGGCTTCGGCGTGGCGCCACAGCAGCAGGTCCATGGTCTCCTCCTTTTTTATTGAAGGCGCGGAGTCTGGGGCCGGCAGGTTACGGGGTGATGACTTGTTCATCGCCGCCAGGGGGACTTGCCCCACAGCACGGGCTCGAGGGTGGGCAGAATGTTGCGGCGCAGGCGGGCGATCCGGGGGGCGTGCCAGCCGGCCACGAAGGCGGCGCCGCTGCGCAGCTCGGGGTCCTTGCCGGCCCAGGCCTTGAGGCGGCCGCGGGCGACGGCCTCGTCGTTGATGTAGCCGAGGGTGTCCTGGATCTCGGCCAGCTCGTTGGCGTAGCGGACGGTGGCCTTCTCGGGCAGCAGCGGCAGCAGGAACTCGATGGCGTAGCGCAGCCGCTTGAGGGAGACGCGCAGCTCGTGGAGCTTGTCGGGGTGCAGGTCGGCCGCGGCGGCGTAGCGCTTGCGGGCACGCTTGCGCAGCTGGGTGAGCTGCAGGCGGGCGAAGGTGGTGAGGTTGGCCGACTTGACCAGCGCGTCGCTCTCGAGGCCATAAAGATCGGCGGCGAGGGCCAGCATCTGGCGGCCGTGGCTGGCGGCCAGGAGCTGCTCGCGGGCGGCGGTCTTCTCGCGGTCGCGGCGGTCGACGGCCATTGCGATGAGGCGCTGGGTGGCTTCGTCGGCGAGGCCGGATTCGGCCACCGGGCTGAGCACTTCGGCGAGCATCACGTCGAGGTCGCGGGCGGCGCCGAGGCCGTCGGCGGCCTCCTTGAGGCCGTCGGACCAGCGGCTCACGAAGTCGGCCGGCAGGGCCGGGCTGAACAGGCGCAGCGCCGAGCGCAGGCGGCGCAGCGCGACGCGGAGCTGGTGGATGAACTCGGGGTCGTCGCTCTCGCGGGCGCCGGACTCGTTGGCCTGCCACAGGGCCAGGCAGTCGAAGCCGATGATGCGGAAGGCGTCGACCGGCGACTGCTCGGCGGCCAGCCGCGACGGCCGGGCCTTGGCCGGGCGCAGGGCGTGGTTGGAGAACAGGCGGTAGCCGCGCTCGGCCTTGCTGACGTTCTCGGGGGTGAGGGGCAGGGTCTCGGCGAGCTGCTGGGCGAGGGCGTAGAGCTCGGCCGGGTCACCTTCGACGAGCTCGAGCTCGAGTTCGCAGAGGGGCTGGCTGCGTTCGGCGGCCTCGATGTGGCCGTTGTCGATCATGGCCAGCACCTTGACGCCCTCGCGGGGGGTGAGGATGACGGTCTCGCGGCGGAAGTGGGTGGTGAACACCGGCACCAGGCGCGGCTGGAGCTCTTCGAGGCGCTTTCTCACGTCGTCGCGGTCGATGGCCGAGAAGTCGAAGCAGGCGTTGGCGTAGGGCTGCTCCCACTCGGGGCGGGCCGACAGGCCGGCCACCGATTCGGCGGCGCACTTGACGGTCTGCAGCCAGCGGCTGCCGGCCTTGCGGGTGCGCACCGCCATGCGGCGTTCGCGCAGCTCGAGATCAATGGTGTCGAAGTAGGTGTTCTCGAGGGTGCACGCGCGGCCGTCGCGGGGGGCTTCGGCGATCAGCGGGTGGCGGCGCAGGGCGGGCAGGGACTTCTGGGGCAGGGTCAGCTTGAGTTCGATCTCGTGGCTCATGGGGGTGCCATCGCGGGTACGGGGCGCCCCCGGGATGAGGGCGCGCGCGCAATTCTAGACCCGATGGCGGCGCGCTGTCTTGCGCGCCCATGTGACAGTGCGGCTGCTTGGCAGGCCCCTCAGCCGGCGGCGAAAACCGTCTCGGCGTTGCCCCGCTGGCCCTTGTTGTCGAGCCACGCGATGGCCACCTTGTCGCCGGCCTTGACGCCGGCAAACTGGAAGCCGAACAGGGGATTGGCCGACACGGCGGTGCCGAGGCCGCCTTCGATCACCGGCCGGCCGTTGATGCTGAGGGTGACGGAGGTGATGAAGTGGGCCGGTACGGCTTGCCCGCCGGCGTCGCGACGCTGGCCGGATTCCATGGGGTGGGGCAGCAGCACGCGCACTTCGCCGTCGCTGCCCTTGACGGTGGCGCGGATCTTGATGGGGTCGGACATGGGTCTCTCCTGGGGTGCTCAGCCGCAGCCGCCGGCGGTAACCTTGACCTCGCGGAACACCGTGTAGTGCTTGCCACCGGCGCTGGCGACGATGCGCAGGCGGGAGCTTTCGCCCATCTTGAGCCTGGCCTGGAAGCGTGCCACGGCCGGGGGGGCAAAGTTGAACTGCAGGGCGAGGGGGAAGGGGTTCTTGTCGACCAGCACCGACAGGCGCGTGGTGCCGGGGATGTTGCTGATCACCTCGATCGGCACGGCGGCGCCGTTCTCGGCGATCTCGGGGGTTTTGAGGACGATGTCGGCGCTGGTCTCGGCAGCGGTGGCGCCGATGAGGCGCAGGGCGTCGGCGGCGGAGCGGGCGTCGAAGGCGGCGCGGTTGAAGTCCACGGCCAGCGCCTGGCCCGGGCGGAGCAGGCCGCCTCCGACCAGACCGGCGAGAATGCCGGCGCTACCGAAGGCCTGCAGAAAGCTGCGGCGGTGGGGAGCCATCTCCATCGCTCAGGCCTCCGCCTTCCAGTACCCCGACTTGCCGCCCTCTTTTTCGAGCAGGCGGATGCCGTCCATCGTCATGCCCTTGTCCACGGCCTTGCACATGTCGTAGATGGTGAGCAGGCCGACCTGCACCGCGGTGAGGGCTTCCATCTCGACGCCGGTGCGGCCGACGGTTTCGGCGGTGACGGTGCAGCGGATGGTGGTGTCGCCCTCGACGCTGAAGTCGGCCGCCACGCGGGTGAGGAAGATCGGGTGGCACAGGGGGATCAGGTCGGCGGTACGCTTGGCGCCCTGGATGGCGGCGATGCGGGCGATGCCGATCACGTCGCCCTTTTTGTTGTCGCCGGCCAGAATGCGCGCCAGGGTGGCTGGCTGCATCACGATGCAGCCTTCGGCGCGGGCGACGCGCCGGGTTTCCGATTTGGCGGAGACGTCCACCATGTGGGCCTGGCCCTGGGCGTCGAAGTGGGTGAGGGTGTCGGTCATGGAGCCTCGCTGGGTGGGGTCGGGGAACGTCTTGGCGGGGTCGCGTATCATAGCATCGTGAAAAATCGCCTGATCGCCGCGCTGTTGTGCGTGGCCCTTTTGCCGCAAGGCTTCGCTCAGACCCTGCCGGAGCTGGGCGATAGTGCCTCCGCCGACCTGTCACCGCTCGCCGAGCAGCGCCTCGGGGCGCAGATCATGCGCGAGATCCGCTGGCGCGACCCGGCCTACCTGCGCGACCTGGAGGTGGAGGATTATCTCAACCATCTGGGGGGCCGCCTGGTGGCGGTGAGCGACGGGGCCGGGCTGCCCTTCCAGTTCTTCGGGGTCGACGACAGCAGTCTCAACGCCTTTGCGATGCCGGGGGGCAATATCGGGGTGCATACGGGCCTGATCCTGGCGGCCCAGAGCGAATCCGAGCTGGCCGGGGTGATGGCCCACGAGGTGGCCCACGTCACGCAGCGCCACATCGCGCGCATGGTGGGGCGGCAGAGCGAGACCGGGCTGCTGATGCTGGCCTCGCTGCTGGTGGCGGTGCTGGCCGCCAAGTCGAGCCCGCAGATGAGCCAGGCGGCGATCATGGGCGGGCAGGCGGCGAGCATGAGTTCGCAGCTGGCCTACTCGCGGAGCTTCGAGCACGAGGCCGACCGCATCGGCCTGCAGAACCTCACCGCCGCCGGCTTCGATGTGCGAGGCATGTCGGCCTTCTTCGAGCGGCTGCAGAAGAACAGCCGGCTCTACGAGAACAACGCGCCCGCCTACCTGCGCACCCACCCCCTCACCGGCGAGCGTATCTCCGAGATGGAGGGCCGGGTGATGCAGCTGCCTTACCGGCAGGTGCCGGATTCCCTCGACTTCCAGCTGGTGCGGGCGAAGCTGAAGGTGGGCACGGTGGCCTCGCGGGAGGTGCTCGAGGCCTTCGAGCGGGCTGCCGCGGCTGAAGGGGCGAGCACCGCGGCGCAGTACGGCCTCGTGAGGGCCTATCTGAGCACCCAGCGCCTGGGCGATGCGGATCGGGCGATGGCGCAGTTGCGCAAGGGGCAGGCCGTCTCGCCGATGATCGACGGCCTGGCGGCCGAGCTGCGGCTGGCCCACCGCGATCCGCTGGGGGCGGCGAAGGTCTTCCGCGAGGCGCGGGCGCGTTTCCCCCAGGCCCGCCGGCTGCTGCACGGCGAACTGGAGGCGCTGCTGGAGGCGGGCCGGCCGGCCGAGGCCTTCGAGCTGGCCAAGGCCGAGACGCTCACCCGCCCGGCCAGCGCGGGGCTGTGGGAGCTCCGCGCGCGGGCCGAGTCGGCCCTCGGCAAGCGCCTGGCCCAGCACCGATCACTGGCCGAGGTGTATGCGATCCAGGGCAATTACGCGGAGTCGGCCAACCAGCTGGCGCTGGCCCGGGCCGCGGGTGATGGGGATTTCTTCGAGCAGTCGGCGGTGGACTCGCGGCTGCGGGAGGTGCGCGTGCTGCTGGAGGAGCAGCTGCGCGAGACGCGTCAGCAGCGCTGAGCCTGTGGCGCGGCCACCGGGGTTTATCTAGAGACGCCCGTAGCGCACGCAGAGCGCCCACACCAGATCGGCGAAGGCTTGCTGGTTGAAGCGCGGGCGGCCGCTCACGGTGAGGGCCAGCCGGGTGCGGCCGACGTGCATGGGCCAGAAGCTGAGGCCGCTGATGCCGGCGGCGTCGACGTTGCCCCAGCCATCGAGAAGGTGGTCGCCCAGCTTGGCCAGGGCAGCCGACTGGCGCTCGGCCACCGACAGCATGTCGGCGCCGAGGGCGGCCAGGGCTTCGCCGGTCTCGTGGTCGTAGCCGGTCATCGCCAGGCAGAAGCCCATGCTGTCGGCCAGCACCGCCTGCCCGGCGTCGCTGAGCTGGGCCAGGAACTGCGGCAGCGTGGCCTCGAGGGTGCCCAGCGGGGCAGCCCGGGCGCTGGGCCAGGCCTGCAGGCTGGCGTCCTCCTGCAGCCGGAGGAGGGGCGTGAGGGCGGCCTCGGCGTCGCTCTCGCCGGTCCAGAAGCTGGCGGCGGCGAGGGTGAGTTCGGGGCTGGTGGCTTCCCGCAGGATGGCCATCAGGATGCGCCGTTCGGGGCTGTCGTCGGCGCGGGCCACGGCGCGCCAGGCCCCGTAGGGTGTGACCGTAAGGTAGTTGCCGGGAATAATCTCAAGCATCGATCAGTCCGGGATTGAGGGTGTAGAGGAGTGCCTTTACCAGCATCGCCACGTCGTCACGGCTGCGGGCGTCGACCCGGAAGACGGCCGGCGGCGGTTGATGGCCGAGGCTGGCGAGGCGGGTGCGGTAGGCGTCGAGGTCGGGGGCTTCGGCCCGGTCCATGTGCGTCACGCCGATCGTGACGGCTGTTTTGGAGATGAAGTCCTTGAAGGCGTGCAGATAGCCTTGCAGGTCAGCCAGCGGGTCGGGGTTGGCGTTGTTGATCAGCAGCACGAGGCCGATGCCGCCCTCGGAGAGGATCTCCCACATGAAGTTGAAGCGCTCCTGCCCGGGCGTGCCGTAGAGCATGACCTTCTCGCCACCGGGGAGGTTGAGGACGCCGTAGTCCATGGCCACGGTGGTGGTCTTCTTGATCAGGCCGGTCTCGTCGCTGGCGACGGCTTCGGTGGCCACCGGGGGAATGTCGCTGAGGGCGGCGATGGCGGTGCTTTTACCGGCACCGACCGTCCCGGAGAAGATGATCTTGTTATGTCGGGCGCGTTCAGACCGCATTGAGGAGCTTCCTGAGAATTCTGGACAAAATCGACGGACGTTGTTGTGTTTGCTTGGCTTCCGGGGCGGGGGGAGGTGCCTTGTCGGTAGCTGGGGCGGTGGTGACTATCTGAAGGGTGGGGTCTTCGGGGGCGCTGAACTGCCTGGCCGGGGCGGCAGGCACGATCGGCTTGGGAGGAGCGGCGAAGTCGATCAGGCCGGCGAAGCGTGCCGAGGAATACACCGAGAACACGTAGCGCTGGGCGATGCCCAGGCGGGCGGCGATGTCGACGGGGCTGGCCCAGGTGCGCGTCCATAGCGCCGCGATGCGCATGGCGTGGGGCGACATGAAGACCTTGGTGCAGTTGGGCCAGGCGCGCAGGCGCACCGGGCGGTAGGGGTCGGCGCCGGCCGGCAGGCGCCCGCGGGCCGCCCAGGCGGCGACGTTCCAGAGCAGGTCTTCGGAGCTGTGCACGATCTCGTTGCCGGATGTCTGCGGCAGCGTGGAGGCGCTGACGATGCGGGCGGTGGTGAGCGGGAGCTGCGTCATCGACAGCGGGCGCAGCTGGTTGTCGCGGAAATCGGTGATGCAGGCCGGCACCGGAGTCGCACGCACGCCGATCAGGCGCGGCAGGCCGGCCACCAGGTGGGGGCGCCCGGTGTTGGCCGCCTGCTCCACGGCCCGGTGGATGTGGCCGATGATGTATTCGTCAGGGTTGAAGAAGAGCCTGTCGGGGAGCGGCTGGCCGGGCGTGGCGGGGATGTCGTCCATGGCGCCGCAGAGGTCGCGCTCGTCCTCGGTCTGCAGGCCATGCCCGAGGGAGGCCGGGGTTTTTTCTTCCGGGGCGGCGGGCGGCGGCGGGGGCGGGGCAACGAAGCGGGGCGGCGGGGTGGCGATCATGCGGGCCGCGTCGGCGGCGGCCTTGGCGAGAATGGCCGGCAGGGCCTCGAGGTTGAGTGGCTTGCCGAGGATCAGACGGTTGGGGAAGCGCTGAGCGTGATCCTTGGGGTGAAAGGCGTAGTACACGACACCGGTGCGGGGCCGCGATGCGAGCTGTTCGACAGCGGCCTCGATGCCGGGCCGGTCACAGTCGACGAGGACCACCTCTGCCTCGTTCAGTGCGCTCGCCAGCTTCACCTGATGCTTCCAGTGGCGCTCGGTGGAGAGCCCGATCAGGCGCGCGTCCATGCTGCCCACATGGAGCAGGTAGAGGGCCGTGAGGGGCTGGCCCGGAGGATTGGAGTGGCGGATCATGAAAAAATGAGTGGGCGAAGGTCTGCGCAGGAAAGTACCGACTCGGGGGGGGGGCGGGCGAGGTGAAGGCATGGGGCGCTGGGCGGCGACGGGTCAGGGCGCCGTCGCCGACGGCAGGGGGACGGTACGCAGGAAGGCCCGGGCGCCGGCAACCGGCCGGCTGAGGACGGAGCCGGGCAGGGCGATGAGCGGGTCGTGGCGATCGAGGCCCGGCTCCAGGCGCTCGCTCAGGTAGAGGCCGAGATCGAGCTTGTCGAGGGCCGCGTAATGCTGGCGGAGCATGCGCGTGCGGAGTTCTTGCCCCAGGGCGCCGAGGATGATCCACAGGTCGATCACCGCCGCAGCGGTGGCGTCGTCGTCGCCCAGCCCGTGCCAGAGGGAGATGCGCTGGATGTGCAGGTGCAGATTGGCAGGCTTGCGGCCGATCTCGCCGGCAAGCAAGGCGCCGGTCGCGGGCGAACACCAGCGGGAGGCGATGCTGAGCGTGCGCACCGGCAGCCCGAAGACCGCCGGTGGTGCAGGTGTCCGGATGCGTTCCGGGCAGGTCTTGTCGGTGAGGAAGGGCTTCACTGGTCAAGGGTCGAGATGATGTCGATCATGAATTCGACGTCTTCGTGCTGGACCGGCAGCAAGCGCCGGGCCCCCAGGGCTTCGAGGATGCCGCGCCCCTTGTCGCTTTCGTGCATCGACAGCAGCAGCGCCGTGAGCTCGTCGGTGCGCTCGGCCAGGGCCGGCCCCACCAGGAAGACATGGCGGATCACATGGAGCTCACTGGTGACGAGGGCCCGCAGGTCACGCCGGACCAGCGGGGAGAAGCCCTCGAAGGCTTCCACCGGCAGGAAGCCGATGTCGGCCTCGCCGCGCAGCAGCTCCCGCGCGACCTGGATGTAGGTTTCGCGCCGGTGCTCGACGGTGTTGCTGTCGTCGAGGTTGGCGGGCTCGAGGAGGATGCGACCGACGGTGTTCACGCAGGGGTCGTCGCTGCAGGCCAGCCGCGTGCCGGGCTGCAGGTCGCGGATCTCCCGGGCCGGGCTGTCGGTGCCGGTGATGACGACCATCTCGTCGGGCGGGCCCTCGGGGCGGGCGATGGCGCGGAAGCCTTTTTCACGCACCAGCAGCGAGGCGTCGAAGGGGTTGGCGTAGATGAGGTCGACCTTGCCCTCGGCGATGGCGGCCCGCTGGGCACCGAAGCTGTTGTAGAGCTCGAGGTGGATCGGCACGGACAGGGCGCGCTGCAGCCAGGTGTTGAAGATGTACCAGTCGGAAATGCGCTCGTTGGGAAAGCTCGGGCTTACCGTGAAGTTGATGGTCATGATCCGCGCATCTCCTGGTACTGCGCCTCGGCGGCGGCGACCTTCTCGCGGGAGGGTTCGCGCCGGACGGAGGTGAAACCGACGATCTTGCCGTCACGGACGTTGGGGACGACCGTGGCGTACACCCAGTAGTGGCCGCCGTCCTTGCGCAGGTTCTTGACGTAGCCGTGCCATTGGCGGCCGGCCTGGACGGTCTCCCAGAGGTCGCGGAAGGCGGCGGCGGGCATGTCGGGGTGACGCAGGAGGCAGTGGGGCTGGCCGATGAGTTCTGCCTCGCCGTAGCCGGACATGTCTACAAAAGACGGGTTGCACTGGGTCATGATGCCCCGGGTGTCGGTGCGCGAGACGATCAGCTTCCCGTGGGGGTAAGGGGTTTCGATGGGTGTGACATACACCCGGCGGGTGTTTCCGCCGGTGTAGGTGAGCACATGTTCGACTGCTTCGCCGACGATGTCGGCGGGATCCATGTCCTTCAAGATGATGGCTCCTTTCAGCCGAGGATCCTGCCGATGGCGTCGGCGGCGCGACGGACGTCGAGGAACACGAGGCCGAGCTTGGCGTTAGGCTTGGCCATCACGGTGAGCACGGCGTCGGCGCCGGCCTGGACCATCAGGACGTAACCCTTCTCGCCCTTGATCAGGACCTGGTCGAGACTGCCGCGGGCGAGTTCGCGGGCGGTGCGGTCGCCCAGGGACAGCATGGCGGCACTCATGGCGCCGACGCGGTCTTCGTCGACGGTGTTGGGCAGCAGGGCGGCCATCATCAGGCCGTCGGACGAAATGATGGCCGAAGCCTCGATGTCTGCGGAGGTTCCGTTCAAGTCGTTGAGAACCGTTTGGAGCATGTTTGAGCGCATCGTGCAGTACCTCGAAATGTGGGTCAGGGTTGTTTGAAGGCCGTTTTTGACCTCTACCTTGGGGCAAAATGGCCCCCGCAGCAAAGGGTGTCGAACCGTTTATAACATGATTTTCGAGTTGTCATTATTTCACAAAGCCCTGAGCATTTTTTCTTGGAGTGTGTCCCGGCCGTGATCTATGTCGGGTTTTGGGGCTTGACGGAGTAAAATTGCGCCTCGACGGCCCTCATCCCGAACTGGAGCAAAGCAATGGAATTCGACAAGGAAGTGGATGCCCGCGGACTCAACTGTCCGCTGCCCATTTTACGTGCCAAGAAAGCGCTCGCCGAAATGCAGGCGGGCCAGGTCCTGCGGGTGGTCGCGACCGACCCGGGCTCGGTGAAGGATTTCGCCGCCTTTGCCCGGCAGACCGGCAACGAGCTGGCAGCCCAGAACGCGCTGCCCGACGAGTCCCACGAGTTCTTCCTGCGCCGCAAATAAGCGGCGCCCGGCAAAAAAAGAGGCCACGCAGATGCGTGGCCTCCTTGCTCTTGGAGCGTCGCCGTGATCAGGCGGCGGGCAGGCGAGCCAGCTGGGGCTTGAGCTTGTCCAGGGTGGCGCTGAAGCCGGCCAGGCGGTCTTTCTCCTGGGCGACGACGGCGGCCGGGGCGCGGGCCACGAAGCTCTCGTTGGCCAGCTTGGCGTTGGCCTTGACGATCTCGCCCTCGATGCGGGCGATCTCCTTGGTGAGGCGCTCGCGCTCGGCGGCGATGTCGATCTCGACCTTCAGCATCAGGCGCTGTTCGCCGACGATGGCGATCGGGGCGAGCTCTTCGCTGCCGATTTCGTCGACCACCTGCACCTCGGAGAGCTTGGCCAGGCCGGCGATGTAGGGCGCGAACTTGCGCAGCTGCTCCGCGTTGCCGCTGGCGACGAGGGGCATGCGCTGGGCCGGCGAGATGCCCATCTCGCCCCGCAGGTTGCGGCAGGCGTAGATGAGGCCCTTGAGCTCGGCCACCGCGGCTTCGCTCTTCTCGTCGATGCGCGCCATGTCGGCCTGGGGGTAGCGGGCCAGGCACAGGCTGTCGACGTCCTTGCGGCCGGCGAGCGGGGCCACCGTCTGCCACAGCTCTTCGGTGACGAAGGGGATCAGCGGGTGGGCGAGGCGCAGGATGGTCTCGAGGACACGGATCAGCGTGCGGCGGGTGCCCTTCTGCTGGGCTTCGTTGCCGGTGTTGATCTGGACCTTGGCGAGCTCGAGGTACCAGTCGCAGTACTCGTCCCAGATGAACTCGTAGATGGTTTTGGAGACGAGGTCGAAGCGGTACTCGGCAAAGTGCTGCTCGACTTCCTTTTCGACGCGCTGCAGGCGGCTGACGATCCAGCGGTCGGCGAAGGAGAACTCCAGCGGGCCGCTGCCGCCGCAGGCCGGGCCGCCTTGCTGGTGCTCGAGGCCCAGGTCGTGGCCCTGGACGTTCATCAGCACGAAGCGGGTGGCGTTCCACAGCTTGTTGCAGAAGTTGCGATAGCCCTCGCAGCGGCTCATGTCGAACTTGATGTCGCGGCCCGGGCTGGCGAGGCTGGCGAAGGTGAAGCGCAGGGCGTCGGTGCCGAAGGCGGGGATGCCGTCCGGGAACTCCTTGCGGGTCTTCTTCTCGATGCTGGCGGCCTGCTTGGGGTTCATCAGGCCGGTGGTGCGCTTGGCCACCAGGGCGTCGACGCCGATGCCGTCGATGAGGTCGATGGGGTCGAGCACGTTGCCCTTCGACTTGGACATCTTGGCGCCTTCGGCGTCGCGGATGAGGCCGTGCACATAAACGTGCTTGAAGGGGATCTTGCCGGTGATGTGCTTGGTCATCATGACCATGCGCGCCACCCAGAAGAAGATGATGTCGAAGCCGGTGACGAGCACCGTGGACGGCAGGTAAAGATCCAGCGCGTCATTGGACTGGGCCGGGTACTCGGGTGTCCAGTCGAGGGTCGAGAACGGCCACAGGGCGGACGAATACCAGGTGTCGAGGACGTCCGGGTCGCGGGTGAGGGGGCCGGGGTAGCCGGCCTTGTCGGCCAGCGCACGGGCTTCTTCCTCGGAATGGGCGACGAAGCACTCGCCGTCGATGCCATACCAGGCCGGGATCTGGTGGCCCCACCACAGCTGGCGCGAGATGCACCAGTCCTGGATGTTGTTGAGCCACTGGTTATAGGTGTTCACCCAGTTGCCGGGGACGAACTGGATCTCGCCGGAGCTGACGACATCGAGCGCCTTCTGGGTGATGGACTTGCCGTCTTCGCCCGGCTTGGACATGGCGACGAACCATTGGTCGGTGAGCATCGGCTCGATGACCACGCCGGTGCGGTCGCCGCGGGGCACCTGCAGCTTGTGGGGCTTGGTGTCGACCAGCACGCCGGCGGCTTCGAGGTCGGCCACGATGGCCTTGCGGGCGTCGAAGCGGTCGAGGCCCTGGTATTTGGCAGGGGCGTGTT
Organism: Zoogloea ramigera; assembly: GCF_006539865.1. Taxonomy (GTDB): domain Bacteria; phylum Pseudomonadota; class Gammaproteobacteria; order Burkholderiales; family Rhodocyclaceae; genus Zoogloea; species Zoogloea ramigera. The sequence goes on along the minus strand of NZ_BJNV01000038.1, from coordinate 34,005 downwards.
CGTTGATCTTCGCATCCAGCGTGAGGATGCTGATCTGCGCGAGGCCGTGGCGCTGGCCGACGGCGTAGTCGTTGAAGTCGTGGGCCGGGGTGACCTTGACGACGCCGGTGCCGAACTCGCGGTCGACGTAGTCGTCGACGATGATCGGGATGTCGCGCTCGCACAGGGGCAGGCGCACCGTCTTGTCGCTGAGGTGGGCGTAGCGCTCGTCCTCGGGGTGCACCATCACGGCCACGTCGCCGAGCATCGTCTCGGGGCGGGTGGTGGCGACGGTGAGGCCCTGCAGGTCACCGATCGGGCCTTCGCTGAAGGGGTAGAGGATGTGCCACATGAAGCCGTCTTCTTCTTCCTGGACGACTTCGAGGTCGGAGACGGCGGTGTGGAGCTTCGGGTCCCAGTTGACGAGGCGCTTGCCGCGGTAGATCAGGCCTTCGTTGTAGAGGCGCACGAAGGTTTCGGTGACCACCTTGTTGAGCCCGGCGTCCATCGTGAAGCGCTCGCGGCTCCAGTCGGGGCTGGTGCCCATGCGGCGCATCTGGCGGGTGATGGTGCCGCCGGAGTATTCCTTCCACTCCCACACTTTCTCGAGGAACTTCTCGCGGCCGAGGTCGTGGCGGGAGACGCCCTGGGCGTCGAGCTGGCGTTCGACGACGATCTGGGTGGCGATGCCGGCGTGGTCGGTGCCGGGCTGCCACAGGGTGTTCCAGCCGCGCATGCGGTGATAGCGCGTGAGCGCGTCCATGATCGTCTGGTTGAAGCCGTGCCCCATGTGCAGGGTGCCGGTGACGTTGGGCGGCGGCAGCAGGATGCAGAAGGATTGATCAGCGGGCTTGCTGCGGTCGAGGCCGGCGGCGAAGTAGCCGCTCGACTCCCAGTGCTCATACCAGCGGCGTTCGATCTCCGCCGGCTCGAAACTCTTGGCCAGTTCCATGGGGTCTGTCTTTGTTGGCAAAACGCGGATTATAGCGGATGCGCCGGGCCTGCCCGTGGGGCAGGGCCCGGCAACGTGTGTCTCAGGCCTCGGGGCCCTTGTCGAGGGTGTCGGCGATCTCGGTGGAGATGAGCGGCAGCAGGGTGGCGCGCAGGTGCGAGGCGGCGGTGGCCTGCAGGCGCTCGGCGAGGTCGTCGAGCTCAAGGGAGACGAGCTGGGGGAGCTCGGTGGCGACCCACTCCTGGATGTGCCGGCTGATCGCGCTGTCGAGCAGGACGAGGCGCTCGGCGAGCCGGTCGGCTTCGGCCCGGGTGGCGGCGGCCGTGGCTGCAGCGAGATCGGGCAGCGGGGCGTCCGGCTCGGTGGGTTCGGCAGGTTCGGTCGTGGGGGCCGCGTCGAGAGCTGGCGGTGGTGTCTCGACCACGTCGGTGAGGACGGGCAGGTCGTCGAGTTCGGGTTCGATGGCGAAGCTGGCGTGGCGCTGGATGAGGGCGTCGGCCTTTTCGAAGAGCGGGTCGGCGTCTTCGTCTTCGAGGGGGATTTCGAGTTCGGCTTTCGGGGCTTGGGTCATTCGCCACTCCGTTGGGCGAGGTCATGGGCGCGCAGGGCGCAGCCCCGGCCCTGGTAGGCGCGGTAGCGCCCGCGGGCGGCCTGGCGCTCGGGGTCGCTGCGGCCGACGATCTCGATCACCAGGCGGTAACGCTCGAAGCCCGCCGGGAGGTCGTCGCCCAGGTTGATGAGCACGTCGTCGTGGGGCAGGCCTTCGAACTGAGTGCCGATCACGACGGGGGTTTCGGCGGCCAGGGGTGAGGTGGCCGCCACATGGGGGACGAAGGCCAGCGGTGTGAAGGTCCACAGCATCTGGTCGAACTGCCGCGCCATGCCGCCGTCGGGGGCGAACACCACGATCCGCCGCCCGTTGCCGTGGGCCTTGCCGGCGAGCACGCAAGCGACCCGCAGACGGTCGGGGGCGTTGTGGTAGAAGCAGACTTCGGTCATGGGGCGCAGTGGGCCGGGCTCAATGGCCGGCGCGGCCGATCAGGAACTCGGTTAGCAGCGGCACCGGCCGGCCGGTGGCACCCTTTTCGGCGCCGGACTTCCAGGCGGTGCCGGCGATGTCGAGGTGGGCCCACTTGTAGGCTTTGGTGAAGCGGGCCAGGAAGCAGGCGGCGGTGATGGTGCCCGCGCCCTTGCTGCCGATGTTGGGGATGTCGGCGAAGTTGCTCTTCAGCATGTCCTGGTATTCGTCCCACAGGGGCAGCTGCCAGGCCTTGTCGCCGGCCGCCTGGCCGCTGGCGAGGAGTTCGGCGGCGAGGGCGTCGTCGTTGGCGAGGAGGCCGCTGGTGAGGTTGCCCAGGGCGATGATGCAGGCGCCGGTGAGGGTGGCGATGTCGATCACCGCCGCCGGCTCGAAACGCTCGGCGTAGGTGAGGGCGTCACACAGGATGAGGCGGCCTTCGGCGTCGGTGTTGAGGACTTCGATGGTCTGCCCCGACATGGAGGTGACGATGTCGCCGGGCTTGGTGGCCGAGCCGCCGGGCATGTTCTCGGTGGCGGGGATCAGGCCCACCACGTTGATCGGCAACTCCATCCGGGCGATCGCCTTGAAGGTGCCGAGCACGCTGGCCGCGCCGCACATGTCGTACTTCATCTCGTCCATGCCCTCGCCGGGCTTGAGGGAGATGCCGCCGGTGTCGAAGGTGACGCCCTTGCCGACCAGCACGACGGGCTTGTCCTTGGCCTTGCCGCCCTTGTACTGGAGGATGATGAACTTGGGCGGCTCGTGGGAGCCACGGGCGACCGAAAGCAGGGAGCCCATGCCGAGCTTTTCCATGTCGTCCCGGTCGAGCACCTCGACCTTGACCTTGTGGTCCTTGGCCAGCTTGCGTGCCGTGGTGGCGAGATAGCCCGGGGTGCACACGTTGGCGGGCAGGTTGCCGAGGGTCTTGGCGAGGGCCATGCCTTCGGCGACGGCTTCGCCGCGGCGGACGGCATGCTCGAGCTGCTCACCGGCCTTGTTCTTGACGACGAAGACGAGCTTGCGCACGCCCTTTTTGGATTCTTCCTTCTTCGACTTGAGTTCGTCGCAGCGGTAGGTGCTGTCCTTCAGAATCTGGGCGGCCTGGGCGAGGCGCCAGGCCAGGTCGCGCTTGGGGAGCTCGATCTCGGCAAGGCAGAAGGCGGCGTCGGATGCCACCGAGCCGGCGAGCTGCCTGGCGGCGGCGGTGACGGCGTCGCGGTAGGCCTTGTCGGAGAGTTCGTCGCGCTTGCCGAGGCTTACCAGCAGCACGCGGGGCGTGGCAAGGCCGGGCAGGGCGTGGAGCATCAGGGTGGCACCGGCCTTGTCGTCGAGCTCGCCCCGGCCGAGGATGGTGGAGATCGCACCGTCGCAGGCTTCGTCGAGGGCGAGCGCGGCAGCGCTGAGTTCGCCACCGGCCAGCACACCGGCCACCACGCAGCCATTTTTGAGTTTTTCCGGTGATCCGGCCTTTATGGTAAATTCCACCCGCTTCTCCTTCGAAACACGCGTCAATAGGACATCGCGCCATTATGGCCGGCGCCCTGGCCAACGTCAAAAAGCCCTCCTGCTGACGCCAAGACCGTTTCCCCATGATTTTTCTTCGAGCTGCCCAGCGCGAATTCACGCAGAACGCCGTGGCGGTCTTCGTGGCGCTGTTTGCCATCCTCATTTCCACTGTGCTGATCCGCCTGCTTGGCCAGGCGGCGGGCGGGCGCGTGCCGGCGGACGCGGTGCTGGCGCTGATCGGCTTTGGTGCGATCGCCCAGATGCCGGTGGTGCTGTCGCTCACGCTGTTCATCGCGATCCTGATGTCCCTGTCGCGCAGCTACCGGGACTCGGAGATGGTGGTGTGGTTCTCCAGCGGCCTGCCCCTTACGGCCTGGGTGCGTCCGGTGCTGCGCTTTGCGCTGCCGGTGGCGGTGCTGATCGCCGCGCTGTCGCTCTTCGGCGCGCCCTGGGCGCAGAAGAAGAGCGTCGAGTACAAGGAGCAGCTCAGCAACCGCGACGACGTCTCGCGTGTCGCGCCGGGCTTGTTTCGGGAGTCTTCGGGCGGTGAGCGGGTGTTTTTTGTCGAGGCGCTGTCCGGCGAGGAAGGCCGGGTGCGCAATGTGTTTGCCAGCAGCATGCAGAACGGCCGGCTTGGCGTGATGGTCGCTGCCGAAGGGCGGACTGAGGTCGACGCTTCCGGAAACCGCTTCGTGATCCTCGAAAACGGGCGGCGCTACGAAGGCACGCCCGGTACGCCCAGCTACCGCGTGATGGAGTTCGAGCGCTACCAGATCCGGATGGAGTCCAAGGAGGCCGCCAGCGGCCCCCGCCAGCCCAGAACCCTGGCGCTGCCGGCGCTCATCAAGAACCCGGATGACCGCAACCGGGGCGAACTGATGGGGCGCATCAGCACGCCCCTGCTGGCGCTGATGCTGGCGCTGCTGGCGATCCCGCTGTCCTTCGTCAATCCGCGGGCGGGGCGCACCAACAACCTCATCCTGGCGGTGCTGGTTTACCTGATTTACAGCAACGCGGTCAGTGTCTGCCAGTCGTGGATCGGGCAGGGGCGCATGCGTTTCGATGTAGGCCTGCTGGCGCCCCATGTGGTGATGCTGGGTGTCCTGGCGATCTTGTTTTACAGGCGGATCAGCGTGTTTGCGCGCTGGCGGAGACGTTGATGATTCCGGTTTATGTCCGCTACCTGAGCCGCGAGATCTACGCCGCGGTACTGCTGGTGCTGCTGGCCTTTTTGGGGCTGTTCGCGTTCTTCGACCTCGTAAATGAGCTCGATGAGGTCGGCAAGAACGGTTACATGCTTTACCACGCCGCGGTATACGTGGCGATGATCATGCCGGGCCGGGTGTATGAGCTCATGCCGATCGCGGTCCTGATCGGCACCTTGTACGCCCTGACCACCTTTGCCCGGCATTCCGAAATCACCGTGCTGCGGGCTTCGGGCCTGTCAACCACGCGTTTTCTGCTTGCGCTGCTCGGTATCGGCAGCGTCTTTGTCGCGTTGACCTTCATTTTTGGCGAATACCTGGCGCCGCCGGCTGAGCGTGCGGCCCAGCAATGGCGGCTGGCGGCAACCCGTTCGATGGTGTCCCAGGAGCTGCGTACCGGCTTGTGGGTGCGCGACGGCAGGCGGTTTGTGAACGTGCGCAGTGTGTTGCCGGATACGTCGCTCGAGGGCGTTCGCATCTACGAGTTCGACGAGCGGGCTGCGCTGGTTTCGATCAGCGAGGCGAAGACCGGCGTCCATGAGGGCGCGTCGGAAGGCTGGCGCCTGCGCAACGTCGAGCAGACCCGCTTTCTGGGTGACCACACCGATACGCGGGTGCTGCCCGACCTGGTCTGGAAGTCCGAGCTGACGCCCGAGGTGCTGTCGGTGCTGATGGTGGTGCCGGAGCGCATGTCGGTGTCGACCTTGTACTCATACATCCGCCACCTCGAAGAGAACAACCAGCGTACCACCCGCTACGAGATCGCCCTCTGGAAGAAGCTCGCCTATCCGTTTGCGGCGCTGGTCATGATGGGCCTGGCGCTCCCGTTTGGCTACATGCAGACGCGCATGGGCGGGGTGAGCCTGAAGGTTTTCTCCGGGATCATGATCGGGGTGGGTTTCCACCTGCTCAATGGCCTGTTCTCGAACCTCGGGGTGATCAACGGCTGGGTTCCGGCGGTTGCGGCTCTCACGCCGAGCATCGTGTTCCTGATCGCCGCGATGACGATGATGTGGTGGGTCGAGCGCCGCTGACGCCGGGGCTGGTCAGGCCTTGGGGAGACCGGGCAGCAGGATGATCCGCGTGCCCGCCAGGCGATCGTGAAGAAATTGCCTGTCCCGGTCGACGAGTGCCCACAACAGACCGACCCCCCCACAAAGCACCGACGGCCACGCAAGGGCATAACGCAGCCAGCCCTGTTGCAGCGATACCGGATTGCCGTCGGCGGTCACGATGCGCAGTTTCCAGGTCTGCATCGCCAGGGTCTGGCCGCCCCTGCGCCAGTACCACAGAAAGTACGCTCCCAGCACCAGAAACACATGAAGCCAGAGCACGCCGCCGGGCGGGGTGTAGTTCGTTCCAGCTCCCAGGATGAGCAGCGGAACCATGAATGTCAGTGCGAGGACGCCCAGCAGGAGCAGGCATTCGTAAAGCATGCTGGCCAGGCGCCGGCGCAGGCCCGCGAGCTCGACGGCCTGCCTCCCGGGGCCTGCAGGCCCAGGTCGGGTGGATTCTTTGGGCATGGTTGCGGTCAGGGTTTTGCCGGCGTGACGGCAGCCGGCGTTGTCGGGTCGGATGAAGGCTGGCTCGGAGCGGGGGAGGAGAGCGCTGCTGCGGCGGGAGCGGGTGCTGCCACCGGGCTGGCGACTCCGGAGGGCAGCGCGGGCGCGGAGCCAGGGTTGGCCGCCGCGGCGGTGCCTGGTGCAGGCTCAATGACTGCCGGGGCCGGTGGCGGCTTCTGGACGACGATCTTTGGCAGCGCCGGGCGCGGCGGCGGCGGTGCCGTAAGCGGCTTGATCGGCTTGGCGCCTGCCTTGGGTGCGACGGGCTTGACCGGCGGCTTCTTGGCGGCCTCGGTGAAGCGCTCCTTTTCTTCGCTGGGGAGCTCCTTGTAGGCGTTCCACTTCTGCCGCAGCGCCTCGCGTTTCTCTGGCGGAATGCGCTGGAGATTGCGATATTGCTCGCGGGCACGGCTGCGCTCTTCCGGCGTCAGGCTCATCCAGGTCTGCATGCGGCCCTGCAGGCGGTCCTGCTCTTCAGGCGTGTAGGCGGGAAAGCGGTCGGCGATGCCGGCCCACTTGCGCTTGCGCTCGTCGGGAAGATCCTGCCATTCCTTGGCGAGGGGCGCGAGGGTGCGCTGCTGGGCGGGCGTGAGGTCGCGCCAGGCCGGGGCTGTGATGGGCGGCGTGGCCAGCGCCAGGGTCGAGCAGGCGAGGGCAACTCCCCCGATCAATCGGGCGAATTGTTTTGAACCCATGCGTCGAAACCCTGGTCGAGGTAGGCGTCAATCGGAAGATCGTCGGAGAGGAGGGCGCTATCGACCTCCTCGAGTTCAGCCATGCGCTGCATTTCGCCCAGCAGCCCACTGCCGACGACGAGGAGAAGGATCAGCACCATCGCGACCGCCGTCCGCCCCTGGGGCAGGGCGCGCTCGGTGAACGCATGGCTGATCCCGGCCAGGCTGAAGCGGCGCACCGTGACTTTCTGGCGGCCGAGCGCCTTCTGGCGGGCCTCATGGAGGCGGCTCGCCACCGCCGGGGAGACCTGGCGCGCGGAGGTGTTGAGATGCTGCCGCACGCGAAACTGAAAATCGTGCTCATTCATAGTGTTATGCCCTTTGCTGCAAGTGCTGCGGCAAGCGTGTGCGTAGCCCGGGAGCAGTGTGTCTTGACACTGCCTTCCGAGCATCCCATTGCCACAGCCGTTTCGGCGATATCCATTTCTTCCCAGTAACGCATGAGGAAGGCTTCGCGTTGACGGGGAGGCAGTTTTTCGATTTCTTTCTCGATGGCAGTCAGGGTTTGTTGCTGCTCGAACTGGGCGTGCGGCGACTCGCTCTTGTAGTCGCTGTCAGCCGATTCGATAACTTCGAGGGGGTCGTGTTCGTCGTCTTCCGGGCCGGAGAAGGCGGACAGCAGGGTCGTCCACATGCTGCGCACCTTCTGGCGGCGGTAAAAGTCGCGAATCACGTTCTGCAGGATGCGTTGGAAGAGCATCGGGAGCTCTTCCAGTGGCTTGTCGCCGTATTTTTCGGCGAGCTTCATCATCGCGTCCTGCACGATGTCCAGGGCTGACTCTTCGTTGCGGACCGCGAACAAGGCCTGTTTGAAGGCTCGTTTTTCGACGCTGGCGAGGAAATCCGATAGTTCGAGGCGGGAGGGCAGGGGGTGATCCTCAGATGTCTGGCACGCACCGGCGCACGGGCTGGATGACAGTTTCAAAGAATGGGGCAGCCACCCCGGGAGATGGGTGCCTCGTGCGGGGCGCCTTGACCAATTGCCGGCTCGGCGGTAAGGTTCCGCGTTTTACATAGCCGAGACAGCTTCGGGTGCAGCGATGGTATTGACCGGTGCGGAAATTGTAATCAGGTGTCTCCAGGAAGAAAAGGTTGATTATCTTTTCGGCTATCCCGGCGGCTCTGTGCTGTACATCTACGACGAATTGTTCAAGCAGGACAAGGTTCGTCACGTGCTGGTGCGTCATGAGCAGGCGGCGGTGCACGCGGCCGACGGCTATGCGCGGTCCACCGACAAGGTCGGCGTCGCGCTGGTGACCTCCGGCCCGGGGGCGACCAATGCCGTCACTGGCATCGCCACGGCCTACTGCGACTCCATTCCGCTGGTGGTGATCTCCGGCCAGGTGCCGTCCGCGGTGATCGGCCAGGACGCCTTCCAGGAGGTCGACACGGTGGGCATCACCCGCCCGTGCGTGAAGCACAACTTCCTGGTGCGCGACGTGCGTGACATCGCCGACACCATCAAGAAGGCTTTCTACCTGGCCAAGACCGGGCGTCCGGGCCCGGTGCTGGTGGATATCCCCAAGGACATCACCGCCCAGAAGTGCGAGTTCGAGTACCCGCAAACCGTCTCGATGCGCTCCTACAACCCGGTGGTCAAGGGGCATCACGGGCAGATCAAGAAGGCGTTGCAGCTTCTCCTCGGCGCCCGTCGCCCGATGGTCTATATCGGCGGTGGTGTGGTGCTCGGCGATGCGGCCGACAAGCTGACGGCGCTGGTGCGCAAGCTCGGCTTCCCTTGCACCAACACGCTGATGGGCCTCGGCGGCTTTCCGGCCACCGATCGCCAGAACGTGGGCATGCTCGGCATGCACGGCACCTACGAAGCCAACATGGCGATGCATTACAGCGACGTGCTGCTCGCCGTTGGTGCGCGTTTCGACGATCGCGTGATCGGCAGCCCGGCGCACTTTGCATCCGAGCCGCGCAAGATCATCCACATCGACATCGACCCGTCGTCGATCTCCAAGCGCGTCAAGGTGGATGTGCCCATCGTCGGCCACGTCGACGAGGTTCTGGGTGAGCTGCTGTCGCTTCTCGACGCCACCTCCGAGCGCCCCGACCAAGAGTCGCTGGGGGTTTGGTGGAAGCAGATCGAGGAATGGCGTCGCCGCGACTGCCTCAAGTTCAACCAGGGCGAAGAGCTCATCAAGCCGCAGTTCGTCATCCAGAAGCTGTGGGAAGTCACTGGCGGCGACGCCTTCGTGACCTCCGACGTGGGCCAGCACCAGATGTGGGCGGCCCAGTACTACAAGTTCGACAAGCCGCGCCGCTGGATCAACTCCGGCGGCCTGGGTACCATGGGTTTCGGCCTGCCCTCCGCGATGGGCGTCCAGCTCGCCCACCCGGGTTCGCCGGTGGCCTGCGTGACCGGCGAGGCGTCGATCCAGATGAACATCCAGGAGCTCGCCACCTGCCGCCAGTTCCGCCTGCCGATCAAGGTCGTGATGCTCAACAACCGCTACCTGGGCATGGTGCGCCAGTGGCAGGAGATCTTCCACGGCAACCGCTACTCCGAGTCCTACATGGATTCGCTGCCCGATTTTGCCCGTCTGGCCGAGGCTTATGGCCACGTCGGCATCCGCGTGGACAAGCCGGGCGACGTGGAAGGCGCGCTGCGCGAGGCCTTCTCGCGCAAGAGCGATCTGGTCTTCCTCGACTTCCAGGTGGATCAGACCGAGAACGTCTATCCGATGGTCCAGGGCGGCAAGGGGCTCACCGACATGATCCTGTCGGCCGAAGATCTTTGATTGGCCGGAGGGCAGGCCGCGCGCAGCCTGCGGCAGCCCTCTTATCCACCGGCTTGGTCAGCTGCCTTCCAGCGCTGCCCGCCGGTCATCCAGCACGAAACGAACATGAGACACGTCATCTCCCTTGTCCTCGAGAATGAAGCCGGCGCGCTGTCCCGCGTGTCCGGCCTGTTTTCTGCGCGGGGCTACAATATCGAGAGCCTGACGGTTGCGCCCACTGAGGACGCTTCCCTGTCGCGCATGACCATCGTCACCTCCGGCTCCGACGACATCGTCGAGCAGATCACCAAGCAGCTCAACAAGCTGGTGGAGGTCGTGAAGGTGGTGGATCTGTCCGAATCGGCGCACATCGAGCGCGAGCTGATGCTCATCAAGGTGCGCGCCGCCGGCAAGGACCGTGAAGAGATCAAGCGCATGGCGGACATCTTCCGCGGGCGCATCATCGATGTGACCGACACGACCTATGTTATCGAGCTGACCGGCACCCAGGCCAAGCTCGATTCCTTTGTCAGCGCCCTCGACGCCGGCCTGATTCTCGAAACCGTGCGTTCCGGTATTTGCGGCGTCGCTCGCGGCGACCGCGTTTTGAAGGTTTGATGTGGGATGTGGCGTGGGCTGTCCCGGCCCGCGCTTTCCCTTGATTTGCTCCTCTTGTGTCAGAAAGGCATGAAATGAAGGTTTTTTACGATAAAGATGCAGACCTCTCCCTGATCAAGGGCAAGCAGGTCACCATCGTTGGTTACGGTTCCCAGGGCCACGCCCACGCGCAGAACCTCAAGGAATCCGGCGTCAACGTGACCGTCGGCCTGCGCAAGGATGGCGCCTCCTGGAACAAGGCCGTCGCTGCCGGCCACAACGTCCAGGAAGTCGCCGAGGCCGTCAAGGCCGCCGACGTCGTCATGATCCTGCTGCCGGACGAGTCCCAGCCGGATGTCTACAAGAACGATATCGCCCCGAACATCAAGCAAGGCGCCACCCTGGCCTTCGCCCACGGCTTTAACGTGCATTACAACCAGATCGTCCCGCGTGCCGACCTGGACGTGATCATGATCGCCCCGAAGGGCCCCGGCCACACCGTGCGCTCCGAGTACCTGAAGGGCGGCGGCGTGCCGACCCTGATCGCCGTGTACCAGGACAAGTCCGGCAAGGCCCGTGACATCGCCCTGTCCTACGCTGCTGCCAACGGCGGCACCAAGGGTGGCGTGATCGAGACCAACTTCCGCGAAGAAACCGAGACCGACCTCTTCGGCGAGCAGGCCGTGCTGTGCGGCGGCGCCGTCGAGCTGGTCAAGATGGGCTTCGAGACCCTGACCGAAGCCGGCTACGCTCCCGAGATGGCCTACTTCGAGTGCCTGCACGAGCTCAAGCTGATCGTCGACCTGATGTACGAAGGTGGCATCGCCAACATGAACTACTCCATCTCCAACAACGCGGAGTATGGCGAGTACGTGACCGGCCCGGAAGTCATCAACGAAGAGTCCCGCTACGCCATGCGCGAAGCCCTCAAGCGCATCCAGACCGGCGAATACGCCAAGATGTTCATCCTGGAAGGCAAGACCAACTACCCGTCCATGACCGCCCGTCGTCGCCTGAACGCCGCCCACCCGATCGAAGTGGTCGGTGAGCAGCTCCGCGACATGATGCCGTGGATCAAGGCCAACAAGCTGGTCGACCAGTCCAAGAACTGATCGAGTCTGGCTTGATGCAATGCGCGCGGGGGACGAAAGTCCCCCGTGTCGTTTTCAGGGCCCGAAGGCATCTCCTGCGTTACAATCCGGTTCGACTTCACCCATCGTCCCGCCCATGGCCGATCTGCAATCCCGCAAACCCCTGCTGAATCCGGAACGCCGGCGCAAGGGTATTTATATTCTCCCCAACCTGTTCACCACGGCAGCCCTCTTTGCCGGTTTCTACGCCATCGTCCAGGCGATGAACGGGCTTTTCGAGCAGGCCGCGGTGGCGATCTTCATCGCCATGGTGCTTGACGGCCTCGACGGCCGGGTCGCGCGGCTCACGCGCACCCAGAGCGCCTTCGGTGCCGAATACGATTCGCTCTCCGACATGGTGTCGTTTGGCGCGGCGCCCGCGCTCATCGTGTACGAATGGGCCCTGAAGGGCATGGGCAAGCTGGGCTGGATGGCAGCTTTCATCTATTGTGCTGGCGCGGCGCTGCGTCTCGCCCGCTTCAACACCAACATCGACGTGGTGGACAAGCGCTACTTCCAGGGGCTGCCTAGCCCGGCAGCCGCCGCGCTGGTCGCAGGGCTGGTGTGGGTGATGATGGACAACGGCATCGCCGGGCCCGACGTGCGCTGGTATGCCTGCGCGCTGACGATCTTTGCCGGCGTCTCGATGGTCAGCAACGTGCTGTTCTATAGCGGCAAGGAGATCAACCTGCGCCGCAGCGTGCCCTTCATCGTCATCATCGCCTTCGTGCTCGGCTTCCTGCTGGTGTCCAGCTACCCGCCGGGCGTGCTTTTCGGGCTGTTCCTGTGCTACGCCGTGTCCGGCTACGTGCTGGGCCTGTGGAACTGGCTGAAGGGGCGCAAGCGCGTCCCCGCGCCGGCTGGCCCGCCCGAGGGTGACGCCTAGCTTAGCCCGCCGATTGCCCCGATCGTCTCCGTCGGCCTGCTGCCAGCCGGTTGTGGCGGCAGCCATGCGATGCCCCGATGTGTTCCCGCTTTGTTGAACGTCGCGGGCGCTGCCTCATCAAATACTCAGAATCCTGCAGGAGCTCATCATGAACGACCAGTTGATCATCTTCGACACCACCTTGCGCGACGGCGAGCAGAGCCCCGGCGCTTCGATGACCCGTGATGAGAAGCTGCGTATTGCCCGCCAGCTGGAGCGCATGCGCGTCGACGTGATCGAGGCCGGCTTTGCGGCGGCGTCCAACGGCGACTTCGAGGCCGTCAAGGCCGTCGCCGAGGCCATCAAGGACTCCACCGTCTGCTCGCTGGCGCGGGCCAACGAGGCCGACATCCGCCGTGCCGGCGAGGCGGTGCGCCCGGCGGCCTCCAGCCGTATCCACACCTTCATCGCGACCAGCCCGATCCACATGGAGAAGAAGCTGCGCATGAGTCCGGATGAGGTGGTTTCGCAGGCCGTCAAGGCCATCGGCTGGGCGCGCCAATACACCGATCAGGTGGAGTTCTCGGCCGAGGACGCGGGCCGCTCCGAGATCGACTTCCTGTGCCGGATCTTCGAAGAGGTGATCAAGGCCGGCGCGACCACCATCAACGTGCCGGACACCGTCGGCTACAACGTGCCCGAACAGTTCGCGGCCACCATCCGTAGCTTGATCGAACGTGTGCCCAATTCTGACAAGGTGGTCTGGTCGGTGCATTGCCACAACGACCTGGGCCTCGCGGTGGCCAACTCGCTGGCGGCGGTGCGGGCTGGTGCACGCCAGGTCGAGTGCACAATCAACGGCCTCGGTGAGCGGGCCGGCAATGCCTCCCTCGAGGAGATCGTGATGGCCGTTCGGACGCGCCGGGATGTTTACCAGTGCGACACGCGCATCGATACCACCCACATCGTGCCGGCCTCCAAGCTGGTGTCGGGCATCACGGGTTTTGCGGTGCAGCCGAACAAGGCCATCGTCGGTGCGAATGCCTTCGCCCACGAGTCGGGTATTCACCAGGATGGCGTGCTCAAGCACCGCGAAACCTACGAGATCATGCGTGCCGAAGACGTGGGCTGGACGGCCAACAAGCTGGTGATGGGCAAGCACTCCGGCCGCAACGCCTTCCGCTCGCGCCTGCAGGAGCTCGGGGTGGTCATCGAGTCCGAGGAGCAGCTCAATAGCGCCTTCGCCCGTTTCAAGGCGCTGGCCGACAAGAAGCACGAGATCTTCGACGAGGACCTGCAGGCCCTGATGAACGACGACAGCTCGGAGCCGAAGGAGCATTATCGCCTGCTTTCGTCCTCCTTCCACTCCGAAACCGGTGAGCAGCCCAGCGCGCGAGTGACGCTGGCCGTGGATGGTCGCGAGCAGAACGTCGAGTCGTCCGGCTCCGGCCCGGTGGATGCGGCCTTCAAGGCCATCGAGAGCATCGCCGACAGCCGTGCCGAGCTGCTGCTTTACTCGGTGAACGCCATCACCACCGGGACCGACGCCCAGGGCGAGGTTACCGTGCGGCTGGCGCGGGACGGCAAGGTCGTGAATGGCCAGGGTGCCGATACCGACATCATCGTCGCATCGGCCAAGGCCTATCTGAACGCCCTCAACAAGCTCGAGGCGGGCACGGAAAGGTTGAATCCCCAGGTCTGACCTGTCGGGCTGCAGGCCCGGGGGAGGGGGCTCAGGCCTCGTCCCGCGAGGCCTGGGCCAGGCGGGAAGGGGCGGTGTTGCGGGCGTAGAGCACCGTCGCCACGAAGAAGATCACGCTCAAGATGGCCTCCGCCAACGCCAGTGCGTTGCCGGGGGCCGCGTCGTTGGTGCGGACCACGCCTTCGGTGAGGTAGAGCAGGATCATCATGCAGCTCCACTGGTAGGTGTAGCGTGTGCCGCGCAGGATGCCGAAGAGGGCGAACATCAGCGGGATCACCTTCAGGGTCATCCACGAGCCGCCGGGGCGCAGGGGGGCGAGGAAAGCCTCCCAGGCGAGGCACAGGGCGATAAGTGCGATCAGACTGATGCTGGCAATCAGGGACAGGGTCTTGGGTTTCATCGGGCTGCAAGTTTGAGGGACATTTCGGCGAGGCGCTTGCCGAGGGCGATGGCGAGGCGTTTTTCCTCGTCGGTGATCCGGGTGTCGTCGTCGTTGCCGGCAACGTGGGTGGCGCCGTAGGGCGAGCCGCCGCTGCGGCTGCGGGTGAGATCAGGCTCGGAAAACGGCAGGCCGACGATGAGCATGCCGTGGTGGAGCAGGGGTGTCATCATCGACAGCAGGGTGCTCTCCTGGCCGCCGTGCTGGCTGGCCGACGAGGTGAACACGCAGGCTGGCTTGCCAGCCAAGGCGCCCGACAGCCAGGGGCCGGCGGTGCCGTCGATAAAGTATTTCATCGGGGCGGCCATGTTGCCGAAGCGCGTCGGGCTGCCGAGGGCGAGCCCGATGCATTCTTCGAGGTCGCGGGCCTCGGCATAGGGGGCGCCGTGGTCTGGAATGTCCGGCTCGGTGCTTTCGCAGACCGTGGATACCCGGGGTACGGTGCGCAGCCGGGCGCTGGCGCCGGGGACTGCATCGATGCCGCGGGCGATGAGTTCGGCCAGCGCGCGCACGGAGCCGCGGTGGCTGTAATAGAGAACAAGAACTTCCTGCATGGTGGAGCCCGTGAAACGGAAAGGCATTATACGTAAATGAAGTCGCCTCTCACCTCCCTGCGCCCAGCGGCATTGTTGCCGGAGAGCACCCGACAGCTGCTGCGGGCGGTGGGGCGCAGGTTTCACGACGGGCGCTGCGCCCAGGTGGCGGCGAGCCTCGCCTTCACGACCCTGCTGTCGCTGGTGCCCTTCGTCACCCTGGTGGCGGTGGTGTTCAGCCGGCTGCCCCAGTCGGCGCGGCTGGATGCGGCGTTGCGGGGGTTTCTGCTCGACAACCTGTTGCCCGAGAAGGCCGGCAAGGTGATCGCGACCTACGCACTGCAGTTCAGTCAGAAGGCGACCAATCTGACGATCGCCGGTGCGGTGGCGCTGATCCTGACGACGGTGCTCTTGATGCGGACCATCGATCAGGTCATCAACGAGATCTGGATGGTGCGCAGCCGGCGGCCGTGGGCGACCCGACTGGCAGCCTACTGGGTCGCGCTCTCCTTCGGGCCCTTGCTGCTGGCCGGGGGCGTCGTGCTGGCGAGCGCCATGCTCAGTGTATCCCTCAGTGTGGTGAGTGAGCCGGCGTGGCTGGAGGCGGTGGGTTTGCGGTTGATCTCGTTGCTCATCATGACCGCTCTCTTCGGTTTGCTGTACTACGTGGTGCCCCATTGCCGCGTGAAGGCAAGCCATGCGCTGGTGTCGGGATTGCTGGCGGCGGTGGGGCTGTTGCTCATGCAGCGCCTGCTTGGCGCCTATCTGGTTCATTTTCCGAGTTACACCCTTGTCTATGGCGCCTTTGCTGCGGTGCCGATCCTGCTGGTGTGGCTCTATGTGTCGTGGATCGTGGTGTTGCTCGGTGCGGTGGTGGCGGCAGTGCTGCCGGAGCGGAAGCTCTTTGCCGGCCGCTTGCCGGCCTTCCCGGGGCGGCCCTTGTATGTGGCGCTGCTGATGCTCTCGGAACTGGTCGAGGCGCAGCGGGAGGGGCGGAGTCGCGACTTCGATGCCCTTGCCCGGGTGGCGCGAACCGCGCCGGAGGAGCTTGGGGAAGTGTTGGCCGTGCTGGTCGCTGAACGGATCGTGATCTGTGCCGAGGATGGTGGCTGGCTGCTCGCGCGTGCTGCCGAGGGAGTCAGGCTGGTGGAGGTGGCGCGGCTGTTTGGATGGCGCCGGCCCCCGGCAGGCGTCGATCTGCCAGGTTCCGCCGGGTGCCGGGTTGATCTGCGCTATGCGGCACTTCTGGCCGCGATGGAGCGGGCGGCCGATCTTCCCCTGGCGTCCTTGCGGGGCGGCCCTGGCTTATAGGGGGTAGGGGTCGATCTCGTACTGGAAAAGCTCGACCGCCGGGGTTTGCATGTCGAGGCTGAGCAGGCGCCCCTGGGCGATGTAGAGCCGGTGGATGTCGGAGACCAGCATGAAGCGGCGGGCCGAGTAGGTGCCGGCGGGCGCGAGGATGGACTGCTGGCGGCCCAGGGCAGCGATGGGCGGCATCACCAGCGCCGGGCGCATGGGCCGGGGTTTCGAGCCGCCGCGGAAGCCCACGGTGACAGGTTTTGCGGTGTTGGCGATGACCTGCAGGCCAAGTTCGATCTGTTCGGGGGTTTCGCTGCGGATCCAGCGTACGACGCAGAGGGTCCAGGGTTCGTCCGGGCTGCGCCGAAGAGCGATCGCGATGCCGGGCGTCAGGGCGCTCGCGGTGCCGGTGACCTGCATGATGGCGTAGCCGGTGGGGCTCTCGTTCACCACCATCCACTGGGTGGCGAGGCGTGTCTGGGCGGTGGTGGTTGGCTCCCGCAGCATCTTCCAGATGTTCTCGAGCCCGCAGCACACACTCACGGCATATTGATTGCGCCGGCGGGGGTGTTCCCGGTGTGGTGGGGAGGTCCAGTATTCGCGCACGCGTCGCAGCAGGGTCGCCGTCTCGGCGCGGCCCAGGCTGGTGGGCAGGTTGCCGGGCGGCTCGCCCTCGCCTTCGAGTTGCTCGATCAGGGCGGTGGCGCGTCGGGCCAGTTCTTCGGCGGTGAAGTAGATCAGGCCGTCGACCTCCGGGGGTTCCCGGCGGCTGATGGAAACCGGCGGTGTATCCTGGTCCGGGTCGATCCACAGCCAGCCGAAACCCCCTTCGCCGGGCAGCGAGGCGCGGATGATGAGGTTCTTGGCGGCATTGGCGAGATACTCCGAGAGCCAGTTGATCTCGGTGCCGGTGAGGCCTTCGGGCTGGGCCGCTGAGAAGGCGAGGATGTACTTGTAGGCGCGCAGTGCGCCCTCGGCGGCCTGACCGGCCGCGACATCGGGGGAGTTGTCTACCTTGCTGGTGCGAAAGAATGAGTGAGCGCGCAGCCAGAACTCGAAGGGCGCGCTGTTGCCTGCGAGGTGCGCGACGGTGAGCTGCTCGCCGAGGATCTCGAGCGCCTTGGCGCTGATGGCTTCCGGGTTGCGCCGGACGGTGCGAACCAGCCGGTGGCGGACTTCGGCGAGCACTTCTTCGTAGCCCGCCGCGATCTTGCCGAGCGCCGAGACCAGCCGGGTTGCCGAACGGTGCAGGCTGACGGTGAGCGGAAGCGTTGCGGTGGCGAAGCGGTCGCGAAAGAGCCCGCTGATCGCGAGGGAGCGCACATGCAGCAGATCAAGGCAGCGATGAAACTGGTTGCGGCTGATCTCGGGGCGCCCAAGCTCGTCGAGGTGACGAACGAGGGCGGCAAGCTCGAGGTCTGCGTCGGCGGACAGTTCGGTAGCCAGCCAGTCGAGAACTGGGGCCGTGCGGTCGGATTGGGAGGTATCGGCAGCGCTCATCGCCTACGGGATCTCTTGGCTAAGCGGCCATTGTAATTAAGTTCCCCGAAAACGGGTGTGCGGAATGGGTATGGCATTCCGGGCTTGTTCACACGCGGCCCTGGCAATGTGACGGGTGTTCAGGTTTTCTTGCTGTTTTTCGCATACTAATTTAAGATCACGCGTTTTTCCAATTCCATCGGATCAGGAACAGTCATGGTTGTCATTCGTCTCGCCCGCAGTGGTTCCAAGAAGCGCCCGTTCTACAACATCGTTGCCGCTGATTCCCGCAATCGCCGCGACGGCCGTTTCATCGAGCGTGTCGGTTACTACAACCCGGTTGCCTCCGGCAACGAAAAGGGTCTCGTGATCAACGCCGAGCGCCTGGCTTACTGGCAAGGTACCGGCGCCCAGCTGTCCGACACCGTCGCTCGCCTGGCCAAGCAGGCTGCCAAGGCCGTTGCCTGAGCAGGGTGATCGTCCTGACGCCCAGCGTGGTTCGCCGATGATCGTTCTTGGGCGCATTGTCGCGCCCTTTGGTGTCCAGGGCTGGGTCAGGGTACATCCCTTCGGGGATGACCCGTTGTCGTGGAAGAAAATGCCGCAATGGTGGTTGGGCACCGATCCGGACGGTAAGGTCTGGGTACCTTACACCCTTACGGGGTGCAAGGAACATGGCAAGGGTGGCATCGTTGCATCCTTCGCCGAGGTCCCCGACCGTAACGGTGCCGAAGCGGTTGGCGGTTACTACATTGCCGCACCGCGGGAGGCGCTCCCCAAGCCTGATGCAGATGAATACTACTGGGGCGACCTCGTCGGCCTGGAGGTTCGCAATGCGTCTGGGGTCGTGCTGGGCAAGGTCACTGGCCTGCTGTCCACCGGTGCCCATGATGTCCTGCAGATCCAGGACGGCGATGCTGAACGCCTCATTCCGTTTGTCGCGAGCTATGTCACCGCAGTCGATATCGACAGCGGTCGTATCAGCGTCGAATGGGAAGCGGACTGGTGATCGAGCCCGGGGGCCGCAAGGCCTACGATGTCGTCACGCTGTTCCCTGAAATGTTCTCGGCCCTCACGGGCTCCGGCATCACGGGAAGGGCCCGGGAGCGCGGTCTCTATGAGCTGAGCTGCTGGAATCCGCGGGACTTTACCGAAGATCGTCATCGCACCGTCGATGATCGCCCTTACGGTGGAGGCCCGGGGATGGTGATGCTGCCGGGGCCGCTGGAGAAGTCCATTGCTTCGGCAAAGGCTCGACAGGCTGTTTCGACAGGCGCCGCCGGGCGGGTGATTTACCTCTCGCCGCAGGGGCGTCAGCTTGATCATGGCCGGGTTCTGGAGCTCGCTTCCGAGCCGGCGTTGGTGCTCCTGTGCGGGCGCTACGAAGGCGTCGATCAACGGCTGATCGAGCGTTGTGTCGATGAAGAGATCTCGCTGGGCGATTTCGTCCTCTCCGGGGGCGAGTTGCCGGCGATGGTTCTGCTTGACGCGATGATCCGGCAGCTGCCGGGTGCATTGAACGACGGGGATTCCGCAGTCGAGGATTCCTTCGTGGATGGTTTGCTGGATTGCCCTCACTACACCCGGCCGGTGGTGTACGAGGATATGGCGGTGCCCGATGTCTTGCTGTCGGGCAATCATGCCGAGATCCGTCGCTGGCGTCTGCAGCAGTCCCTGGGGCGCACTGAGTTGCGTCGGCCGGACCTGCTGGCGGAGCGGAAGTTGAGCAAGGAAGAGTTGCGTCTGCTGGAAGCATTCCGGCAGACAAACAGGAAATCGGCGCCGTAACTTTGCCGGTTTCATAATAATGGCGTGTATCAGGTGGCGACCTGCTCTGCACGAACGGCCCAAGGCCATATTTTCTCAGGAGCTACGCATGAACCTCATTCAGCAGCTG
Organism: Zoogloea ramigera; assembly: GCF_006539865.1. Lineage (GTDB taxonomy): Bacteria > Pseudomonadota > Gammaproteobacteria > Burkholderiales > Rhodocyclaceae > Zoogloea > Zoogloea ramigera. The sequence continues at coordinate 14,376 of NZ_BJNV01000038.1, read as the reverse complement.
GAACAAGAAGAAATCGCCCGCCTGACCCAAGGCAAGAGCATCCCGGAATTCGCCCCCGGCGACACCGTGGTCGTTCAGGTGAAGGTCAAGGAAGGTACCCGTGAGCGTCTGCAGGCCTACGAAGGCGTCGTGATTGCCAAGCGCAACCGCGGCCTCAACTCTGGCTTCATCGTTCGCAAGATCTCTTCCGGTGAAGGTGTGGAGCGTACTTTCCAGACCTACTCCCCGCTGGTCGCCAGCATCGAAGTGAAGCGTCGCGGTGATGTTCGTCGCGCCAAGCTCTACTACCTGCGCAGCCGCTCCGGCAAGTCCGCGCGGATCAAGGAAAAGCTGGATTACAAGTCCTTCGCTGCGAAGGCCGCTGCTGCCAAGGCCCAGTAAGCTTTTACGACAGCACGAAAAACGGAACCCCTTGGGGTTCCGTTTTTTTTGAGCCTCATTTTTGCGCCATGTTTTCCGCGGCGCCGAGGGTGTCGGCGCTTCGGGCTGCTCCTCAGGCGCTACGCTTGTCGTGCTCGATCAGGGCGTAGGCGGAGTGGTTGTGGATGGACTCGAAGTTTTCGGATTCGACCACATAGGCGTCGATGCGAGCCTCGCGGTTCATCACGCCTGCCACGTCGCGAACCATGTCTTCGACGAACTTGGGGTTGTCGTAGGCGCGTTCGGTGACGTACTTCTCGTCGGGGCGCTTGAGCAGGCCGTAGAGCTCGCAGGAGCCCTGTTCCTCGATCATCTGGACAAGCTCTTCGATCCACAGGTAGCTGTTGGTCACGGTGGTGACGGTGACGTGGGAGCGCTGGTTGTGGGCGCCGTAGGCGGAGATTTTCTTGGAGCAGGGGCACAGGCTGGTAACGGGGACGACGACCTTCATTGTGAACTCGTACTTGCCGCCGGCGCTGATCGTGCCGATAAAGGTGACTTCGTAGTCCAGCAGGCTCTGCACACCCGAGACCGGCGCCGCCTTGTTGATGAAGTAGGGGAAGCTCATCTCGATGTGGCCGGTTTCGGCCTCGAGCTTCCTGACCATCTCGCGCAGCATCGGCTCGAAGGACTCCACCGAGATCTCACGATCGTGGCTGTTGAGGATTTCGACGAAACGCGACATGTGGGTGCCCTTGAAATTGTGGGGCAGCCCGACGTACATGTTGAACAGCGCGATGGTGTGCTGCACGCCTGCCTGCTTGTCCCGCACCTTGATGGGGTGGCGGATGGACTTGATGCCGACCTTGTTGATGGCGATCTGGCGGGAGTCCTCGGAATTCTGGACGTCCGGAATTACGGTGGTGGCGGCGCAGGTGGTCATGAGTGTTCTCAAAAGGTCTTGTTGGGCTTAAGGGAATCGGGGTCTGGTGCCCCTCGATATTTAAATCGTATCATTCCCGACAAAAGCGCTCAACTATTTACCTGATAGGCCTTTTTAATTCTGTCTAGGACAGAAGCTGAGTCCAGGCCGGATTCCGCGAGCAGCTGGGCCTGGTCGCCGTGGTCGACGAAGCGGTCGGGCAACCCCAGCTGGAGCACGCGGACGCGGCTGCCTGCCTCGTTGAGCACACGGCTTACTTCCGAGCCGGCGCCGCCTATGGTGGCGTTTTCCTCGAGGGTGACCAGCAGGTCGTGTCCGGCGGCGAGCTGCAGGATGAGGTCGCGGTCGATGGGCTTGACGAAGCGCATGTTGGCCACCGTCGCGTCAAGCTCTTCGCCCACCTGCAGGGCCGTGCCGAGCATGCTGCCGAAGGCGAGCAGCGCGCAGCCCTTGCCCTGGCGACGGATCTCTCCCTTGCCGATCGGCAGCTCGCTCATCGCCTGCCGGGGCACGCTGCCCAGACCGCTGCCGCGGGGATAGCGTACGGCGGTGGGGCCATCGTGGCGGTAGGCGGTGTAGAGCATCTGCCGGCATTCGTCCTCGTCGGCCGGACAGAAGATGACGAGGTTGGGAATGCAGGCCAGGAAGGACAGGTCGAAGGCGCCGTGGTGGGTGGCACCGTCGGCGCCGACCAGGCCAGCCCGGTCGATGGCCATCATCACCGGCAGGTTCTGCAGGGCGATGTCGTGGATCAGCTGGTCGTAGGCCCGCTGCAGGAAGGTTGAATAGATCGCCACCACCGGCTTCAGGCCTTCGCAGGCGAGGCCGGCGGCGAAGGTGAGGGCGTGCTGCTCGGCGATCCCCACGTCGTAGTAACGATCGGGGTATTCGTGGGCGAAGCGGACCATGCCGGAGCCTTCGCGCATCGCGGGGGTGATCGCAACGAGACGTTTATCCAGGGCGGCCATGTCACACAGCCAGTCACCGAAGACCTGGGTGTAGGTGAGCTTGCCGCCGCCCTTGGCGTCCTTGCCGGTGGCGATGCCGGCGGCGTGGTCGAACTTGGAGACGCCGTGGTAGAGGATGGGGTCGGCTTCGGCGAGCTTGTAGCCCTGGCCCTTGCGGGTGATCACGTGCAGGAACTGGGGGCCCTTGAGGGTGCGCAGGTTCTGCAGGGTGGGGAGCAGGGATTCGAGGTCGTGGCCGTCGATGGGGCCGATGTAGTTGAAGCCGAACTCCTCGAACATCGTGCCGGGCATCACCATGCCCTTGACGTGCTCCTCGGTGCGGCGGGCGAGCTCGATGACCGGCGGCGGCAGGTTCCCGAGGACGCGCTTGCCGATCTGGCGGGCGCCGTTGTAGAGGCGGCCGGAGAGCAACCGGGAGAGGTGCTTGTTGAGGGCGCCCACCGGCGGCGAGATGGACATCTCGTTGTCGTTGAGGATGACCAGCAGGTTGGTGTCGTGGATGTCGCCGGCGTTGTTGAGGGCCTCGAAGGCCATGCCGGCGGTCATCGCGCCGTCACCGATCACCGCGATCGCCCGACGGTCCTCGCCGCGCAGGCGGGCGGCCTCGGCCATGCCCAGCGCGGCGGAGATCGAGGTGGACGAGTGGGCGGTGCCGAAGGTGTCGTAGGTGCTCTCGGAGCGCTTGGGGAAGCCCGAGAGGCCGTGGTACTGGCGCAGGCTGGACATCGCCTCGCGGCGGCCGGTGAGCACCTTGTGGGCGTAAGTCTGGTGGCCCACGTCCCAGACGATGCGGTCTTCGGGCGTGTTGAAGACGTAGTGCAGGGCGATGGTCAGCTCTACCGTGCCAAGATTGGACGAGAGGTGGCCGCCCGTTCGGGAGACGGAGTCGATCAGGAAATCACGCAGCGCGTCGGCGAGGGCGGGGAGTTCGCCGGGTTCGAGCTTGCGCAGGTCTGCCGGCGAGCCGATGCTTTCCAGCAGGTGGGCGCGGGATCTGGCGGGCGGCTTTGAAGAAGGCATTCCGGTTCCGGGTCGTTGGTGGAGGGTGTTGCGTTATCGGCGAAGGGGCGATGCTCAGAACTGACGACGCACGATGAAGCGTGTGAGTTCGGCAAGGCGCTGGCCCGCGTCGCCAAAGGGCGCGAGGCGGTCGAGGGCGTCCTGGCACATCTCTTCGGCCAGCTGGCGGGCTCGCGTGACACCGAGCAGGCTCACGTAGGTGGGCTTGTCGTTGGCGGCGTCCTTGCCGGCGGTCTTGCCCAGGGTTGCGGTGTCGGCCTCGGCGTCGAGGATGTCGTCCACCACCTGGAACAGCAGGCCGATGACCTTGCCCACGTGATCGAGGGTGGCCATCTGCTCATCCGTCAGGGTGCGCCCGCATTGTACGCCAAGGTTGATGGACGCCCGGATCAGCGCGCCCGTTTTGTGGATGTGCATGAACTCGAGCTCGGCCAGGCTGAGCTGCTGGCCGATGGCGGCGAGGTCGATGGCCTGGCCGCCGGCCATGCCGCGGGAGCCCGTGGCCTGGGCCAGCTGGCGGATCATGGCGATCTGGCGCCGGGGGTCGTCGGCGATCGGGGCGTCGGCGACATGCTGGAAGGCCTGGGTCTGAAGGGCGTCACCGACCAGCAGCGCGGTGGCCTCGTCGAACTGGACGTGCACGGTGGGCTTGCCGCGGCGCAACACGTCGTCGTCCATGCAGGGCATGTCGTCATGGACGAGGGAGTAGGCGTGGATCATCTCGAGGGCGCAGGAGACGCGATCGAGGCGTTCCGGCTCGGCGCCGCTCAGCTGGCCGCCGGCATGTACGAGGAGCGGACGCACCCGCTTGCCGCCGCCCAGCACCGCATAGCGCATGGCTTCGTGGAGGCGGGCAGGGGCGATGTCGGCTGCGGGCAAGGCCCGGTCGAGGGCGGATTCGGTGCGTTGCTGGATGTCGGCCATCCATTGGCTGAAGGCGGTCATGGCTGGGTGTCTTCCGGGGGGGCTTCGGCTTCGAGAACGCGGATCGTCTGCTCGGCCTTGGTGAGCAGGCCCTGGCAATGGCGCAGCAGGCCGGTGCCGCGCTGGTAGGCGCTGAGGGCTTGATCGAGGGGCAATTGGCCGTTTTCCATGTCCTGGACAATGGTCTCCAGTTCGGCGACGGCGGATTCGAAGGTGGCAGACTTGGTGGCAGGTGTTTTGACCATGCGGGGGCCGGAGCTGGCGTGAGGCAAACCGTAAAAATAGCCTATCGCCGGGCTTTAGGTCAAACAGCTAATCCTATATACTGCCGCGTTTTACGTTTCGGGCTTTCGCCTTCGATAAGGGGGTTCGGGATGTCTGATATCGCTTCTCAGGCAAATCTTTCGCCGGCTGTCTCCCAGTTGCCGGTCTCGTGGTACTTCGACGAAAAAATCTTCGAGCTGGAGAAGCGTCTTCTGTTTGATGCCGGGCCCGGTTACGTGGGCCACGAGCTCATGGTGCCGGAACCCAACCAGTTCCGCTCCCTTGAGTGGCTGGATCACTCGAAGCTGCTGATCAATCGGGATGACGGTTTTTACCGCATGTCCAACATCTGCCGCCATCGTCAGGCGGTGATGATGCAGGGGGCGGGCGTCGCCGATCGCAACATCGTGTGCCCGGTTCACCGCTGGACTTACAACCCCGACGGCCTGCTGATCGGGGCGCCCCATTTCCCCGACAACCCCTGCCTCAATCTGCAGCGGGAGAAGCTCGAGCGCTGGCAGGGCCTGCTGTTCAAGGGGCCCCGTTCGCCCAACGCCGACCTTGCCGGGATGCAGGTGGCGGGTGAGCTCGACTTCAGCGGCTACAAGCTCGACAAGGTCGAGATCCACGAGTGCAATTACAACTGGAAGACCTTCATTGAGGTGTACCTCGAGGACTACCACGTGGAGCCTTTCCATCCGGGGCTGGGCAAGTTCGTCACCTGTGACGACCTGGCGTGGCAGTTTGGCGAGTGGTATTCGGTGCAGCGGGTGGGGATCACCTCACTGCAAAAACCGGGTTCGCCGGCCTACAAGCGCTGGCATGAGGCGGTGCTCAATTACAACGGCGGCGAGATGCCGAAGCACGGCGCGATCTGGCTCACCTATTTCCCCAACATCATGGTCGAGTGGTACCCCCATGTGCTGGTGGTGAGCACCTTGATCCCCACGGACGTAAACAAGACCACCAACGTGGTCGAGTTCTACTACCCCGAGGACATCCTCGAGTTCGAGCGCGAGTTCGTCGAGGCCGAGCAGGCTGCCTACATGGAAACGGCCATCGAGGACGACGACATCGGCGAGCGGATGGACCGCGGCCGGCTGGCGCTGATGAAGGAAGGGCGCAACGAGGTAGGCCCCTACCAGTCGCCCTACGAGGACGGCATGCAGCATTTCCATGAGTTCTACCGCCGGGTCATGGCACCTCATATTTGACGAGGGCGACGCGTCGAACCAAGCAAAAGGGAGCCATGGGCTCCCTTTTGTTTTGCACTGGCCCGCGGGTGCGGGCCGATTGGTTGAGCTCAGCGATTGCTTTCGCGAACGATCTTCCATTGACCGTTTTCCAGTTCGTACTGGAGGGTCTTGTTCATGACGTCGCGGGTGCGCTTCGAGCCGTAGCGCTGGATGAACTGGGCCTCGGCGGCGCTAGGGGAGAGGCTCCGCACGCTGAGCTTGTCCACCTCGACGGTGATGTTGCTCGCCTTCTCGATGCGCTGCGTACGCTGCTTGGTCCAGGTGCTGAGGTTGCCTTGTTCGGGCTTGAAGCGGGGCGAATAGAAGCTGAGATAGGTCTTAACGTCCTTTGCTGACCACGCGGCAGCCCAGGCCTTGACGAGGGGCTCGATGGCAGGCGTGGCGGCAGCTGGCGGTGTGCCCGAAGCCTGGCTCGCCAGCGGCATGGGAGCGGGGAGCGGCAACTCCGTGGGCTGGGGGCGGCCACGCATGGCGCCGACCGTGTCGAGGGGCTGGGCCGCCGGGAGCTCGGTGCTGCATTGCAGGGTTTCGTCTTCGGCGGGCTCTGTGGCCCCGGCTTCCTCGGGGCCCTGCTTGGCCACCGACGCAAGCTGCATGCTGGGCAGGATGCTGTGGGTCTGGGTGAGGACGCGCAGCTCGGCCTGGGTCAGGTCGTAGCGGGCACGGGCGCTGGCGCGTTTGGCTTCGAACAGTTCGTTCTCGGTGTTGAGCACGTCGAGCAGGCTGCGCTGGCCGATGTCGAACTGCTGGCGGTAGGCGTCGCGGGCTTTCTCGGTGGACAGCTGATGCTGCTCGAGGTACCCCAGCTGTTCCTTGAGTTTCTTGATGTCGTTCCAGGCGATGGCGGTTTGCTGGCGGATGTCGCGGCAGGCCTTGTCGCGCAGGTCGGTGGCGTTGTAGAGCTGCTCGTGGCTCTGGCGGATGCGCGCCTCGTCGGCCCCCCCCTTGAAGAGGTTCCAGTTGAGCAGCACCTGCATGGCGCTGGAGTTGGTTTCGCCGGTGACGCCGAGGAGGTTTCTGTCCATGCCGGTGTTGGCGCGGAACTCGACCGTCGGCGTGTAGTTGGCGCGCTGCACGTCGATGTTGGCCCGGGACGAGCGGATGTTGGACACTGCCGCCCGGAAGCCGGGGTTGGACGTCACGGCCTGGCGCAGGACGTCCTTGTCGGACGGCAGCTTGTCGGCGAACTTCGGTGGCGCCTGCAGGCTGTCGAGGGGGGCCTCGCCGACGATACGCTGATAGCGCTGGCTGACGTCGTGGAGGTTGGAGCTTTCGGTGAGCCAGTTCGATTGTGCGAGGGCGAGACGGCCGAAAGCCTGCTCGAGGTCAACCCGACGGCCCACGCCGGCTTTGACGCGGCGCTCGATCTGGTCGACGGTTTCCTTGTGGATGGCCCAGTTTTCCTGGGCGAGCCTGGCAAGCTCGCGGTAACGGAGCACGTCGAGGTAGGCGCGGGAGGCTTCGTAGGCGATCTCGTCGGTGGTGCCGAGGAGCTCGAAATAGCGCACGGCGCGGGCGTAGCCCAGACGCTTGATGTCGCTCTGGGTGGCGAAGCCGTCGAAGATCAGCTGGCGCAACTGGAGCTGGTAGCCGGGGCGATTGTAGGTGCTGACCGGGCTGATTGGGGTGTCGCGACGCTCACGGCCGGTGTAGCCCTGGAGGTCAACCCGCGGGAAGAGGCCGCCGCGGGCGACGTCCCGCTCGGCATCGGCGGCCTGGTAGTCGTGCAGCCGGGCCATGACTTCGGGGTTGCGCAGGATCGCCTTTTCGACCGCGTCGGGCAGGGTGCCGGGCGTTGCGGCCTGAACTGTCGGCAGGGCAAGGATGGACAGCGTCAGGCTGATGGCAAGCGGGGATGCGTTGAATTTTTTCATCACTATTCGGGTCGGCTGCCTGCGCCAGGGTGCTGATTCAGGTTCCGGGGCTCGGCGTCGGTTGAGGGAGCTGCCTGGGATTTTAATTGCCCAACATGTGCAGGAGTGCGACAGAGTTGGATCTTCTCTTGAGAAATAAATGCAGGGGGTGTTTGTGCTTCAATTTTTTACAAATATTCGTCATTAGGCCAGGATACTCAATTTTTACAGGGCTGCGCCGTAAAGCCAAGCATTGAGCGTTCCCCCCGGACGAGTAACCTTTCGTCATCCGGTTTTCTGCTGCCTGTTCACCCCGGTCTCGTCATTCCAGCCCAGATGCTTTGCCCCCGTTTTCAGCGTTTGTCAGGCTCGCTGCTGCGTTACGGTCGCCGCCGGGTGACGTCGCTGTTGCTCGGGGTGGTGCTGGCGGGTGCTGCGGGGGCGGCGTTCGAGCTCGAGCGGATGCGTCAGACGGCCCTGCAACGCTACGGTGCCGCCGCTGCCGAGGCTGTCGATGGCTGGCGGGCGGCGATGGCCGGCTGGCGCGAGCTTCCCGAGGCGGAGCAACTGCAGCGGGTCAATGAGTTCTTCAACCGGCGGATTCGTTTCGCCGACGACCCGGTGGTCTGGGGGCAGCCGGATTACTGGGCCACGCCCCTCGAAACCCTGGCCCGGGGGAGCGGCGACTGCGAGGACTTCGTCTTTGCGAAGTACTTCAGCCTGCGCGAGCTGGGTGTTGCCGACAGCCGGCTGCGCATGACCTATGTGCGGGCGCGCGTCGGCGGGCCGGCCAGCTCGGTGAGCCAGGCCCACATGGTGCTTGGCTACTACGCGGAGCCGGGCGGGATGCCGCTGGTGCTGGATAATCTCGTGTCGAGCATCAAGCCCGCCAGTGCACGGCCCGATCTGGCGCCGGTGTTCAGCTTCAATATGCAGGGCGTTTTCGTGGGGAGCTCGGAGCAGGCTTCGAGCCCGGTTGACCGGGTGTCGCGCTGGCGTGAGCTGCTGCTTCGGATGCGATTGGAAGGCTACGTGCCTTGAGGGAGCCAAGATGTCGCTGGTGAGACGATTGTGGATCAGTGTGGTGGTGGCGATGGCGGTGGTGCTGGCGGGCGCGTTTGCGGTCAGCCTGATCACCGCGCGCAGCTATTTCGAACAGCAGCTGCAGGCCCAGTCGGGCGACGGTGCGGTGTCGCTGGCCCTGTCCATGTCCCAGCAGAGCAAGGACGTGGCGACCTCCGAGCTGCTGGTGGCGGCGCTCTTCGACGGTGGGCATTACCGGCTGATCCGTTTCACGGATGCGGCCGGGCGGGTGCTCGTCGAACGCACGCAGCCCGACATGGCCGACGGTGTGCCGGGCTGGCTGCCTGAATTGTTGCCCATGAGCGTGCGCCCCGGGCAGGCCATGGTGAGTGACGGCTGGCGCCAGGTCGGCAAGGTGACGGTGGAGGCGGCCCGCGGCTATGCCTATCGCTCCCTGTGGCGCGGGGTGCTCCAGTTGGGCAGCCTGATGCTGGCGATCGGCATGTTCTGGGCGCTGGCGGTGTCGGCCTTGCTGCGCTGGGTGCGAGGCCCGCTCGAAGACATGGCCGAGCAGGCGGAGGCCATCGGCGCCGGGCAGTTCCGCGTGCTCGACGAGCCGAAGGTGCTGGAGTTGCGGAGCATGGCGCGGGCCCTGAACCACATGTCGGATCGCGTGCGCAGCCTGTTCGCCGAGCAGGCGGGGCGCATCGCTGCACTGCGGGACGAAGGGAGCCGCGACGCAGGCACCGGCCTTCTCAACCGCGCCTATTTCAGCGGCGAGCTGCGGCGGGCCTTGTCCGAGGCCGATGCGCCGGCCGAGGGGTGTGTCGGGGTGCTGCGGGTGGCCGATCTGACGGCGCTCAACCAAGCCCAGGGCCGGGCCCGCACCGACGCGTGGCTGGTGGCGGTGGCCGAGGCCCTGCAGGGCTGTGTTGCCGGGGTGGAGGAAGCCACGCTGGCTAGGCTGGGCGGTGCCGAGTTCGGCATCCTGCTGCCGGGGCTGCGGATTGCCGACGGTCAGGCCTGCTTCGAGCGCGCGTGCAGTGCGGTGGCGGCGCTCGACTTGCAGGGTGATACGGGCCGCGGCTTGCGGCTGCATGCGGCGGTGGTGACCTACCGACGGGACGAGGTGCCGGGAGCGCTGCTGGCGCGGGTCGATTCTGCGTTGATGAGGGCGGAGTCGGCAGGCACCCTGGTGGCCGAGGCGGAGCATCTGCCCGATGCGCCCCTCGTGCCCGGCGAGGAGGCCTGGCGGGCGCTGCTGGAGGCTGCGCTGGCGGATCACGAATTTGTGTTGACCGACTATCCGGTGCTGGCCGAGGACGGCCGCCGCCTGGTGCACCGGGAGTGCATGCTCCGCCTGCCCCGGGGCGATGGGGCCGCGGTGCTGACTGCCGGGCAGTTCATGCCGGCAGCGGTGCGGGTGGGGCTGGCGTCGGCCTGCGACCTCGAGGCCGTGCGCCTGGGCATTGCCCGGCTGGCTGAGACGGGCGACCCGATTGCGATCAATGTGGCACCTCGGTCGCTGATCGAGCCGGGCTTCCTGGAGCGTCTGGATGTGCTGCTGGCGGGGGCCGGGGCTGCGGCGAGGCGGATCTCGGTGGAGGTCAGCGAGCGCGGGCTGGACCCCCAGCTCGCCGGTCTGGAGGGCTTGGCCGAAGTCCTGGCGCGGCATGGCGCGCAGCTGGGAATCGAACATTTCGGCCGCCAGCTGGCGGCGCTGCCACGCCTGTACGCGCTGCGTCTGGCGTACCTGAAGCTGGATGGGAGTTTTGTCGCCGGGCTCGACGACAACGCGGGCCACCAACGCCTGGTGAAGGCCATCGTGGATGTGGCCCGTGGGCTTGGGGTGGTGGTGTACGCCGAGCAGGTGCACAGCGCTGCCGAGTGGGCCACCGCGGTGAGCCTGGGGGTGGGCGGGATGACCGGGCCCGAGGCTTCCCGTCGCATGGCGGCTTAGGCAGCGCGCCAGCCGCCCCGCCTTGGAGACGCTGAAACAGATAAAAAAGGCCCCGTGACGGGGCCTCTGCCGGGGTTGCCGGGGGCTGGCTCAGTCGGTGTTGAGCTTGCCGTTGACGAGCAGGTTCTGAATGATCTGCGTGTCGGTGCCAAGGGTGGTGAGATCCACCCCCTGGAGGATCAGCTTCTGGTCGGTGGCGCTGTAGTTTCCGCCGCTGAAGCCGCCGTTGGAGCTGACATTGACGACCGTGTCGGCGCCGATCTTCTCGAAGTGCAGATAGCTCCCAAGGTTGCCGGCCAAGTTGCCGGTGTGGCTCTCACCCTGGAGAAGGTCACGCAGGTCGAGGACGTCGCCACCGCTACTGGCTGCGGCAGTGTTGAAGTCGGTGATCGCGTCGACCGCTGGGGCCGCAGCGGTGCCCGCATCGCCGAGGCTCCACTTGAAGGTGTCTGCACCTGCGCCGCCGGTGAGCGTGTCATGGCCTGCTCCCCCGGCGATCAGGTCGACGCCGTCACCGCCCTTGATGATGTCGTTGCCGGCGCCACCGGAGATGCTGTCGTTGCCGCTGCTGCCCGTGATGCTGTCATTGCCGCTGGTACCGCTGACCTGCTGCGGTGAGCTCAGGGTGATGGTGTTCTCATTCATCCGGCTGGCCGTGAAGAGCACGCGCGAGCTGGCGCTGTCGCCGTCATTGTCGGTCAGAACGTAGGTGAATCCGTCGTTGATGACGCTCGTGCTGACCGAGGGGGGCGGGGTGTAGGTGTAGCTGCCCGTGTCGAAGTCGAGCGCCAGCATGCCGCTGGTTGCGGTTAGCACACGGATCGAATTCGTTGTGGCGTCATAGGTGGCGGTGCTGGTTCCGCCGCTTGCGGTGAGGGTGCCGAGGCTGGTGTCGGGGGTGTAGGTGACCCCGTCGACGGTGATCGAGCTGACATGGCCGCCGTCGCCGCCAAAGCCGGTGCCGTGGAGCGAGCCGGAGAGGATCTCGCCGCTGGCCGTCGGCGGGATGGTCGTCTGCAGGGCGCTGGCCAGCTTGTTGAAGTCGGTGATCACCTGGCTATCGAGGTCGGTGTTGGTGATCCCGTCGTAGGCAATCGGGTCCAGCGGTCCCTGGTCTGCGTTGGAGCCCATTCCCAGGGCGAAGCTGGTGATCTGGTTGGTGGTGAGGAAGCTCTTCCAGGAAGCTTCCTCACTTGGGCTGACGTGCCACAAGTCGATGCTGGGAATGCCGTCCGACAGGAAGTAGGTGATGTTCTGCCCGGATGCCAGCTTGCCGGGCGCCGTAAAGGCGCTCTGGGCTGCCGTGAGCGCCGCGTCGTAATTGGTGGCGCCGCCGGTATCTATGGCACTCAGCAGGTTCTTGGCCTCGGCAACCGAGGTCCATTCGGTACCCTGGATGGCAGACCTGCTACTGAAGGTGACCAGTCTGACTCGCACTTCACCGAGATTGTCATAGCTGTCGAGCAACTGGTTGAGTGCGCTGATGGCGGCCTCTAGGCGGGTGGCGCCGTTGATGCCGTCGTTGATTTGCATGCTGCTGGAGACGTCGAGGGTCAGCAGCAGGTTGGTGTCGATCGGGGCGACCTCAATGGTCTGGTTGATCTGGGCAGCCTGAGGGGCATCGTCTTCGACGGTGATGGTGAGCGTGCTCTGGACGGTGGTGGTGCCGTCGCTGACGTTCACGCCGAAGTCCAGGCTGCGAGCGTCTTCACCGGTGGTGGCCGGGTGGTCGATGGCGCCGGAGAGGGTGACCGTGTAGCGGCCATCGTTGCTGACCGTGGCCCGCATGATTTCCACGCCGCCCGCCGAGCCGATGAGGGTTTGGGTGCCGCTGCCGGTCCAGGTGATCGGCACGCCGGCTGAGCTGATGCTGTCTGCGGGCGCAGACAGGCTGACGCTGAGGGTGTCTCCGTCGATGTCGGAGAGATTGATCATCCCGCTATGGCTCGCTGCGTCGGTGGTGTCGATCGTGCCGAAGGTGTCGGCCTCGCCGCCCGCAAGGCCTTCCTCCGAGACGTTCGCGGTGGTGGCGAGGACGATCGGGGCGTCGTTGGTGCCGGTGACGGTAACCGTGAGGGTGGTGGTGCTGGTGCCGCCCTGTCCGTCGGAGATGGTGTAGGTGAAGGTGTCGGTGGTGGTGGCGCCGGTGGCGAGGCTGTCGTCGGTGGCGGTGTAGGTGTAGCTGCCGTCGGCCTTGAGGGTGAGGTTGCCGTGGAGGCCGGCGATCACGGTGCCGTTGGGGGTGACGTCGGTGTCGGGCGTGCTGCCGGTGCCGACGCGGGTGACGACGAGTGCGTCGGCGTCGGGGTCGATGTCGGCCTTGTCGCCGCCGATGCCGGAGCCGGTGAGGACGTTGCCGCCCTGGGTGTCGTTCTCGGTGACGGTGAGGGTGTCGGGGTTGGCCGAGGGGGCCGGGTTGCCGACGCTGAGGGTGAAGGTCTGGGTGGTCTGAGCGCCGGCGCCATCGGTGACGGTGACGGTGATCGGGTAGGCGCCGCGCACCGAGGCGTCGCTGGCGAGGGTGCCGGTGATGAGGCCGGTGACCGGGTCGATGCCGAGGCCGGGGGGCAGGCCGGTGGCGCTGAAGGTGAGGGTGTCACCGGTGTCGGGGTCGGCGAAGGCGGCGGCGGTCGGGATGGTGACGGGCTGGGCGTCGGTGCCGTTGACGCCGGGCAGCGCGCCGACCTGGACCGGGGCGTCGTTGGTGCCGGTGATGGTGATGACGAGCTCGGCGGTGTCGGTGCCGCCCTTGCCGTCGGAGATGGTGTAGGTGAAGGTGTCGGTGGCGGTTTTGCCGGCGGCCAGCGCGGTGGCGCGGTCGGCGACGTAGGTGTAGCTGCCCTGCGGGTAGACGGTGAGGCTGCCGTAGGTGCCCAAGAGGGGGCTGCCGACCGTGCCGCTGGTGCCGCTGCCGGCTTCGGTGCCGGTGCGAAGGGCGGTGACGGTGAGGGGGTCGCCCTCGATGTCGGTGTCCTTGCCGCTCGGGTCGAGGGCGCTGGCGATCAGGCCGTTGCTGGGGATGGCGTTGAGTGTGCCGTCCTCACGCACCGCCCCCCGGTTGTCGGCGGCGATGGGATTGTCATTGACTGTCGTGACCTCGATCGTCACGGTGGCCAGGGGTGAGCTTGCCCCTTCGCCATCGGTGGCGATGAACTGGAAGCTGGTGTTGCCGTACCAGTTGGCGTTCGGTTTGAAGTACAGGCTGGCGGCGCCGCTCGTGGCAGGCAAGAGGGTGCCGGGGAGCACCGGCTTGGTTATCGCTGCATCGAGGTAAAGGGCTCCGTTGGTGGGCAGGTTGGCCAGGCTGAAGCTCACCACCGTGCCGTCCACGTCGCCACCACCGAGAGTGACGGGGATCGAGGCCGCGTCCTCGGCGCCGGTGGCGCTGGCATCGACGGCGGTGGGGGCTTCATTGGCACCGTTGACGTTGATGGTGACGATGTGGGTGCTTCCGTCGTTGGTGTTGACGGTGAACTGCTCGATGCGCACGTCGTTTGTACCGAGTGCCTGGACGGCCGGGTCGCTGTTGTTGAGCGTGTAGGTCCAGTTGCCGGCGGCGTCGATGCTGAAATTGCCGTAGGCGCCCGGAGCGATGGCTGCGGTGAACTGGGCGGGGCTGTCCACGTCGGTGGCGAGCAACTGGCCACTGGCGCTGAGGGTGGCGTCTTCGGTGACGGTGCCTAAATCAGGGCCCGTGATCACGGCGCCATCGTTGGTGCCGGTGACGGTAACCGTGAGGGTGGTGGTGCTGGTGCCGCCCTGGGCGTCGGAGATGGTGTAGGTGAAGGTGTCGGTGGTGGTGGCG
>NZ_BJNV01000037.1 GCF_006539865.1 Zoogloea ramigera | reverse complement strand
AGGACACTTGGGGCGGCCCTGCGTTTCCTTGAGAGCGCCTGACGGGCCAGGCCGCCCGCCAGCGCCGTGGCGCTGCGGCGGATGGGCCCGGCGGATCAGCCGCCGCCTGCCGGGTTGCGGCGGGCGACCCAGTAGATCGCACCCTCCGGGCCGTAGCGTTCGGCGTGGGGCAGGCCGGCGGGCAGGCTGAAGCGGTCGCCGGGCCGCAGGTGCTGCGTCTCGGCGCCCACCTCCAGGTGCATCTCGCCCTGCACCAGCACCGCCTTCACTGCAAAGGGGTGAGTGTGCTCGGCCAGCACCGTGCCCGGCGCCCACACCCGCTCGAGGACTTCGTCGAAGCCCTCCGCCAGGGCCTCGGCCTCGAATGCTGCAAAATCCGGATCAGGCATTTTCGCCTCCTTGATATCCGCGCGTTGCAAGAAACGGCGTGTCGAGCTTAGGTCATCCGCGGCGCCCGGGCCAGCGACGGATCGGTAAGGCGTGCCGGTTGCGGCCTAGCGCGGCCTGGGGCGCGCCTAAAGATGGGGTGCCGGTTTCCGATATAGGCAACATGACATTTCTCCCGTTGTGCTGAGCCCATGGGCCGCACGCTTGCCTTTTCCCCGGGGTGCGGTCGCCGCACGTGGCGTGCCGTCCGGCTGCGCCGCGTCGCCGCCGCGCTGTGCGGGGCGGGCTTGGCGCTGGCGCTCCTGCAGCCCTTGGCGGCGGGCGCCCAGGCGGTGCCCGAGCCCCAGCTGCGGGCGGCCTACCTGGTCAACTTCCTGAAGTACGTCGAATGGCCCGGCGGCGGGGTGACGGCCACGATCTGCCTGTATGGCCGCGACACCCTGAGCGCTTACCTGGCCCCCTACGAGGGGCGCAGCGTGCAGGGGCGGGAGCTGCGCGTGCGCCGCATCTTCCAGTTCGATCAACTGGCCGATTGCCAGGAACTCTACGTGGCCGAAACCGACGAGGAGCGTCAGGCGGCGGTGATCAAGGCCGCGGCGCGCCTGCCGGTGCTGACCGTCGGCGAGACCGCGGCCTTTGTCCAGCAAGGGGGTGCGCTGGCCCTGCTGCGCCAGGACGGCCGCATCGTCTTCGACGTCAACATGAGCGTCGTCACGCGGGCCGGCCTGCGCGTCAGCCCGCAGATGCTGCGGCTCGCCCGCGACGTGTCGGGGGGTGCGCGATGAGCCGGCGCTTGCTGCCCGCCCGGCTGCGGGCGCTGATCCGGCGCCTGCCGATCCACCGCAAGCTGTCGGTGATCGTCGCCATCGCGGTGGCCACCAGCCTGGTCTTCGTGTTCGTGATCGTCGGCGTGGTGCAGCTGCAGGAGCAGTACGCCGCGCGGGTCGCCAAGCTGCGCGCGGTGGCCGAGGTGGTGGCCTTCAACGCCTCGGCGGTGCTCGAATTCCAGGACCCGGTGGGCGCCGGGCATCTGTTCCGCGCCCTCGAGGGCGACCCGGCCATCGTGGCGGCCCATCTGGTGCAGCGCGACGGCCCCTTCCGCCACACCTATGTGGCCAGCGGCTGGGCCGAGCCGCTGCCGCCCGAGGTAAGCACGCTGCACCACGAGATGGCCAGCTACCTGGGCGGCTCGACCCTCGCCGTGGCGGTGCCGATGTACCGGGACGGCGAGCTGATCGGTTCGCTGTCCGTCGTCAGCCGCATCGACAACATCTGGGGCGCGATGCTGATGCGTTTCGGGCTGTTCTCGCTGGCCCTCGGGCTGGCCTTCCTGCTCGCCACGGCCATCGCCCGCTGGCTGCAGGGCGGCATGACTCGGGCCATCACGACCCTCACCGAGACCGCCCAGCAGGTGTCGGCGCGGCGGGATTTCTCGCTGCGGGCCAAGAAGACCAGCGACGACGAGATCGGCCAGCTGGCCGACGCCTTCAACAGCATGCTGGCCGAGCTCGCCGCCCGCGACCGGGAGCTCGCCGCCCACCGGGAGCTGCTCGAGGAGACTGTCCAGCTGCGCACCCGCGAGCTGCGCCTGGCCAAGGACGCGGCCGAGAGCGCCAACCGCGCCAAGAGCCAGTTCCTGGCCAACATGAGCCACGAGATCCGCACCCCGATGAACGGCATCATCGGCGTCGCCGAGCTGCTCGAGGCCAGCGCCCTCGACCCGCGCCAGCGCGAGCTGCTCGGTAATCAGCGCTCGTCGGCGACGACCTTGCTCCACCTGCTCAACGACATCCTCGACTTCTCGCGCATGGAGGCGGGCAGCCTGCAGCTCGAGTCACTGGTTTTCAACCTGCGCGAGATCGTCGTCCAGACGGTGGCGGTGTTCCTGCCGATGGCGCGCAAGAAGGGGCTGACCCTGGGCTTCGAGATCGACCCTTCGATGCCCGACCTGTTCCGCGGCGACGCGCACCGGATGCGTCAGGTGCTCAACAACCTGCTGAGCAATGCGATCAAGTTCACCGAGCACGGCGAGGTGCTCGTCACCTGCCGTCAGGGCCAGGCCGACGGCGCCCCGGTGGTGCTGGAGGTCCGCGACAGCGGCATCGGCATCGGGCCGGCGGCCCTCGACAGCATCTTCGACCCCTTCCGCCAGGCCGACAACAGCACCAGCCGGCGCTACGGCGGCTCCGGGCTGGGGCTGGCCATCGTGCGCGATCTGGTCGAGCTGATGGGCGGGCAGGTGTCGGCGCACAGCCGGCTCGGCAGCGGCTCGGTGTTCACCCTGCGGCTGCCCCTGCCGCAGGCCGAGGCCGCGCGCAGCCGGCCCGGCTGGGCCGAGAAGCTGCGGGGCCGGCACATCGCGGTGATCTGCGGCAGCGCCGAACGGGCCGGGCACTGGTGCGCCATGCTGGCCGCCGGCGGTATGACGGCCACCGCCTTCACGGCCTGTGGCGACATCCTGGCCGGCCTCGCCGAGGCGCCGCCCGACGCGATCCTCGTCGAGGAGGACATGTGTCTCCGCATGGCGGCCGAGCACCCCGATTTCGCCGGGCCGGGCGGGCTGCCGGTGCTCTTCGTGCGCAGCTGCCTGCTGCCGGCGGACGAAGACCTCGGCCTGCCGGGTTGGGTGAGCGGCGAGATCCACGAGCCTTTCTCCGACAGCGGCCTGTGGCGGGCGCTGGCGGCCCTGTGGGGGCTCGACCCGGACGCACGCCCGGGGCGCGCCGCCGCGCGGGAGAGCGGGCGCGGGCTGAGCGTGCTGATGGTCGAGGACAACGAGGTGAATCGCCTGGTGTTGAGCGAGATGCTGCAGGGCTTCGGCTGCCGGTGCACCGTGGCCGGCAATGGCCAGGAGGCCCTCGACCACCTCGCCGCGGCGCGTTTCGACGTGGTGCTGATGGACGTCCAGATGCCGGTGATGGACGGCCTCACCGCCACCCGCCGGCTACGCGAGCGGGAGACCGCCGAGGGACTGCCGCATCAGCTCGTCATCGCCCTCACCGCCAACGCCCTGGCCGGCGACCGGGAGATGTGCCTGGCGGCGGGCATGGACGACTACCTCACCAAGCCGGTGACCTTCGACAACCTGTGCGGGGCCTTCCGCCAATGGCTCCCGGACATCCCGGCCGCCAGCGCGGAAGCTGCCGCGACGCCGGCCGCCGCGCCTGCGCCCGGGGCGGAATCCGCCGTGCTCTTCGACGTGGATTACCTGCCGAGAACCCTCGGCGAAGGTGCCGAAAAGATCATCCCGGCGGTGCTCGCCTCCTACCTGAAGGAGGCTGGCCGCCACATCGAGGCGCTGGCCGACCCGGCCGGCGACTTCGAGCCCCGGCGGACGCTGCGCCGCCTGCATAACCTGAAGAGCGCCAGCGCCTCAATCGGCGCCCAGGCCTTCTCGGCCCTCTGCAAGCAGGCCGAGACCGCTGCCCGCACCGACGCCTGGGACGAGGTGCACGCCCTCCTGCCCGCCCTGATCCACGAGTTCGCGCCGCTGCGCGATGCGGTGGACGAACATCTCAAGTCCCTCGGAGGGGCTGCCCATGAATGAAGTCCGCATCCTCGTCGTCGATGACGAGCCCGTCACCCGCATGATCACCGAGTCGGTGCTGGCGGCGCAGGGTTTCATCGTCGAGGCCGCAGAAACGGCCGAAGTGGCGCTGGAGATGCTGGCCGACGGCTTCGTGCCGCAGGTGATCCTGCTCGACGTGATCATGCCGGGCATGAGCGGCTACGAAGCCTGCCGCCGGCTGCGCGCCGACCCGCGCTTCGAGCACCTGCCGATCGTGATGCTGACCGCCCTCGACGACCAGAAATCCATCGACGAAGCCTATTTCAGCGGCGCCACCGACTTCATCACCAAGCCCCTCAACATGCCGCTGCTGCCGCACCGCATCCGCTACCTGCTGCGCTCGGCGATGACCTTCCAGCAGCTCCTCGAGAGTCGCGAAACCCTCATCAACACCCAGAAGATCGCCCGCCTCGGCGACTGGGAGCTCGACGGCGCCGGCGCCCTGGTCAATTGCGCCGAGCAATACCGCGCGCTGCTCGGCATTGGCCGCCTCCCGCGGCCGGCGGCGGCGCTGCTGGCGCGGGTGCACCATGAAGACTGCGCCGCGCTCGAGGCGGCGCGCAGCGGGCTGCTGAAGGGCTTCCCCTACCAGCTCGACTACCGCGTCACGGCCGCTGACGGCAGCGTTGCGCACCTCCACGAGGTGGGCTACCCGAAGCCGGGGCAGGGCGCGACGGGCGGCTACGGCTACACCCAGGACATCACCCAGCGGGTCGTCGCCGAAGAGCAGGTGCGCCGCCTGGCCTGGTACGACCCCCACAGCGGCCTGCTCAACCGCTCACGCATCAGCGAGCTGACGGCCCGGGACATGTCCGGGCCGGAAGGCCGCCCGCTGCCCCTCGGCCTCTTGTTCATCCAGCTCAGCGGCCTGCGCAAGGCCTCGCTGCTGCTGGGCCAGGCCACCGCCGACGCGGCCCTCTTGATGTTGTGCGAGCGCCTGCGTCAGTTTGCCGAGCGCGCCCTGGTGACCACCGCCGACGGCCCGCAGCAGTCCCTGCGCCGGGCCCGGCTGGGGCGCTACGACGAGGCGGATTTTTTGATCGCGCTGCCCGGCGAGCTGCCCCGGGCTGCCTGGCAGCAGCTCGCCGAGCAGCTGCTGGCGGAGATCTCCGCGCCGCTGGAGGTCGACGGTGAGGCGCTACAGCTGGCGCCCTCGATCGGCATCGCCCGCAGCCCCGACGACGCCGCCGACGTCCAGGAACTGATCCGCTGTGCGATGCGCAGCGCCAACCTGGCGGCCGGCGACCCGGCGGTGCACATCGTCTTCTACGACCCGGCCCACGACGCCGAGGAGGCCTCGCTCCACCTGCTGGAGCGCCAGCTGCGTGCCGCCATCGACAGCGGCGACCAGCTGCAGCTGTATTTCCAGCCCAAGGTGGATGCCATCAGCGGCCTGCCGGTGGGCGCCGAGGTGCTGATGCGCTGGCCCCAGCCCGAGCGGGGCATGGTCAGCCCGGGCGAGTTCATCCCGCTGGCCGAGCGCACCGGCCTGATCCGGCCGATGACCGACTGGCTGCTGCTGCGCGCAGTGGAGCAGATCGCCGCGTGGCAGGCGGCCGGGCTCGAACCGGGCAAGATCAGCGTCAACGTGTCGGCCCACAGCTTCTACGGCGGCGGGCTGGTGCGCCATATCGACGAGCTGCTCGCCAGGAGCGGTGTGGCCGGCGAGCAGCTCTTCATCGAGATCACCGAGAGCATCCTGATGCACGACCGCGAGGCCGCGGTGCAGGTGCTCAGCGACCTGCGCGAGCGCCACATCGGCATCTCGGTGGACGACTTCGGCACCGGCTATTCGTCCCTCGGCTACCTGCAGCGCTTTCCGGTGGACGAGATCAAGATCGACCGTTCCTTCGTCATCGACGTGGACAGCAAGGCCGGCAACCAGGCCCTGGTCAGCGCCATCGTCGGGCTGGGCCGGGCGCTGGGCCTGTCGGTGGTGGCGGAGGGGGTCGAGACCGATGCCCAGGCGGCCCGCCTGCGCCACCTGGGGTGTGACGTGCTGCAGGGTTTTCTGTATGCCCGGCCGATGCCGGCGGACCAATTCACGGCCTATATCGCGGGTGCTACCGGGAGGGCTTCGCCACCATGAGCCGCCGACCCCTCGCAGTTTCACTCCCTCGCCGGCTGCTGGTGCTGGTGCTGGCCGGCTGCGCGCTGGGCCCCGCCACCGGCCAGGCCACCGCCCGCCTCGATGCCCTGTCGATGTCCCTCGAAGAGCTCACCGCGGTGCGCATTCTGGCCACGCCCAAGTTTGCCGAAGACGCCGAGCACTCGCCCAGCTCGGTCTCCATCCTCACCGCCGCCGAGATCCGCAGCTTCGGCTGGCGAACCCTCGCCGACGTGCTGCGCTCGCTGCAGGGCTTCAACGTCACCGAGGATCACACCTACGCCTACGGAGGCGTGCGGGGCGTGTCGGCCCCGGGTGATTACCGCCAGCGCTTCCAGGTGCTCATCGACGGGATGAGCGTCAATGAGAACGTCTATGCCAGCGTGCCGGTGGATTCCGCCTTTCCCCTCGACCTGGAGCTGGTCGAGCGCATCGAGGTGATCCGCGGGCCGAGCGCCTCGGTGTATGGGGGCGACTCGATGTTCGGCGTGGTCAATGTGGTGACCCGCAGCCTTGACGGCGGCGAGGCCTCGCTGGCGGCGGGCAGCGGCCGTCACCTCGAGGGCCGGGTCGCCCGGGGCGGGCAGACCGACGGCGGCCTCGGCTACCTGCTGTCGGCCAGCGGCTTCCGCGCCCACGGCCACAGCCTGGCGTTTCCCGACATCGCCGCCGGCGGCTACGACGGCACCGCCCGCGAGCTGCGCGGCGAGACCGGCGGCCGCCTGTTTGCCCGCCTGCGCAGCAGCGACTGGCGCGCCACCCTGGTGCACTCCGAGCGCGACCGCGTCGTGCCCACCGGCAGCTACGAGACCGAGTTCAACGACCCGGCCCACCGGGAGCGCGACGACTACACCCTGGCCGAGTTCGCCGCCGACCAGTCCGCCGACGCCCACACCACCCTGCACCAGCGTGTTTACGTCGGCAGTTATCGCTACCGCGGCAACTTCCCCTATGCCGCGCCCAGCTACCACCTCAACCGGGACGGCGCCGAGGGCCGCTGGTGGGGCCTCGAAGGGCGCCTCGTCAGCCGGGCCCTTGCCGGGCAGCGCTGGACGCTCGGCTTCGAATACCGCGACAACCTGCGCCAGTACCAGAAAAACGCCGACCTCGGAAACAGCTGCTACGACGCCAGCCTCGCGCTGCTGCCCGGCGCCTGCCTCGACAGCCGCACGAGCAGCCACCTCGCCAGCCTGTACGCCCAGGACGAGATCAGCCTGAGCCGCCAGACCCTGCTCACCGCCGGGCTGCGCTTCGATCACCGCAGCCGCGGCGGCGGCCAGTGGAGCCCGCGCCTGGGCCTGGTCCACGAAACCGAGGGGGCGGGCATCTTCAAGCTGCTCTACGCTACCGCCTTCCGCGACCCGTCGGCCTACGAGCGCTTTTACTCCGCGCCCACCTTCGACTACGGCAACTCCGCGGTGCACTCCGAGCACATGCGTTCCCTCGAGGCGGCCTGGGAGAAGCGCCTCGGCAACGGCCGGCTGAGCGCCTCGGCCTATTTCTTCAGGCTCCACGACATGATCGCCCCCGACGCCAGCGGCATCGTCCGCAACAGCCGGGCCCTCACCGGGCGCGGGCTGGAACTCGAGTTCGAGCAGCGCTGGGCCGAGCGTTTCTCCCTGCGCGCGGGCTACACCCTGCAGCTGCCCAGCGGCGAGGGCGGCCGCCCGGACAACGCGCCGCGCCAGATGTTCAAGGCCAACCTCGCGGCGGAGCTGGGCGGCGGCTTTCATGGCGGCCTCGAGGCACAGCACGTCACCCGCCGCCTGGCCGCCTCCGGCACGCAGGCGGTGGGCGCCTACACGCTGGTGAACCTCAACCTGCGTTACCAGCCACCGGCCCGGCGCTGGGCGCTGTCGCTGGGGCTCTACAACCTGCTCGACCGGCGCTTCAGCGATCCGGTGGCCGAAGACAGCACCATCGCCGGGCCGCGCTGGAGCATGCCCCAGCTCGGGCGCACGGCGCTCCTGAGGGGCAGCGTCGATTTCTGATCACGCCGCCCGCCTCGTAAGGCCGGGCCGCCAGTGGGGTTTTCACGAGGTTTCCTTTGCTTGGATCAAGGATTGCTCCCGAATTGGGGCGTAGAATCAAACAATCCCGTAATCCCGAGTCAAGCCCATGGATGTTTCCCGTCGCCGTTTTCTGGGAGGTCGCAAGCCCGGCCCGGCGCCGTTTCGCCCGCCGTGGAGCGTTCCTGAGGCTCGTTTTGTCAACACCTGCACCGCCTGTGACGACTGCCTGAAAGCCTGCCCGACCGGCCTGCTGCAGCGGGGTGAGGGCGGTTTGCCGGTGGCCGATTTCGCCGCCGCGGCGTGCACCTTCTGCGGCGACTGCGCCCGGGCCTGCACCACCGGCGCCATCGGCCGCGACAGCACCGCGGCACCCTGGGCCTTCGGCATCGCCATCGCCGAAGGCTGCCTGGCCGCCCAGAACGTCGAATGCCGCGTGTGCGGCGAGGCCTGCGACGTCTCGGCGATCCGTTTTCGTCCCCGCATCGGCGGCGTGCCGCTGCCCGAGGTGGACAACACCGCCTGCAACGGCTGCGGCGCCTGCATCGCGCCCTGCCCGGTGAGCGCCGTGCAGCGCATCGCCGGCGTCGGCGGCGTAACCCCCAACCCGGAGCTTCCATGAACATCGTCAGTCTCGTCCTGCGTATCCACCCCGAGACCCGCGCCGAGGCCGAAGCGGCGCTCACGGCCTATCCCGGCGTCGAATGCCACGGCATGTCCGACGACGGCAAGCTCGTGGTCACCGTGGAGGACGCCGAAGGCGCCGCCATGTCCGACACCCTGATCGCGCTCCACCGGGTGCCCCAGGTGCTCGCCGCAACCCTGGCCTACGAACACACCGACGCGATGCTTTCGGCCCCCGTGCCCGCCAGCCAGTCCCAAGCCACGTAATTCACGCCATCACCGAATCCCCCTGCGAGGAGGCTCAAATGACCATCAACCGACGCGACTTCATCAAGACCCAGGCGATTGCCACCGCCGCCGCCACGGCAGGCATCTCCGTGCCTGCATTGGCAGCCAAGGAGGCCGCCCCCGCCGCCGAAAACACCACCGCGGTGCGCTGGGACAAGGCCGCCTGCCGCTTCTGCGGCACTGGCTGCTCGGTGCTGGTGGGTGTCCAGAACGGCCGCGTGGTGGCCACCCAGGGTGACCCGGACGCGCCGGTCAACCGGGGACTCAACTGCATCAAGGGCTACTTCCTGTCCAAGATCATGTACGGCGAAGACCGCCTCACCAGGCCGCTGCTGCGCATGAAGGACGGCAAGTACAGCAAGGATGGCGAATTCACCCCGATCAGCTGGAACCAGGCCTTCGACATCATGGCCGAGAAGTGGAAGGACGCGCTGAAGACCACCGGCCCGGCCTCGATCGCCATGTTCGGCTCCGGCCAGTGGACGATCTGGGAAGGCTACGCCGCCTCCAAGCTGATGAAGGCCGGCTTCCGCTCCAACAACCTCGACCCCAACGCCCGCCACTGCATGGCCTCGGCGGTCACCGGCTTCATGCGCACCTTCGGCATCGACGAGCCGATGGGCTGCTACGACGACATCGAGCAGGCCGACGCCTTCGTGCTGTGGGGCTCCAACATGGCCGAGATGCACCCCATCCTGTGGACCCGCATCACCGACCGTCGCCTCACCAAGACCGACACCCAGGTGCACGTGCTGTCCACCTTCGAGCATCGCAGCTTCGAGCTCGCCGACAACGGCATGATCTTCGTGCCCAACACCGATCTGGCGATCCTCAACTACATCTGCAACCACATCATCCAGTCGGGCAAGGTGAACCAGGAGTTCGTCAAGGCCCACGTCAACTTCAAGGCCGGCGAGACCGACATCGGCTTCGGCCTGCGCCCCAACCATGCGCTCGAGAAGGACGCCAAGTTCAACGGCTACCCCGGCGCCGACGGCAAGCCCAAGAACAACCCCAACGACGCCCGGCCGTCCACCTTCGAAGAGTTCAAGAAGTTCGTCTCCACGTATACGCTCGACTACACCTCCAAGCTCTCCGGCGTGCCCAAAGACCGCCTGCAGAAGCTCGCCGAGCTGTACGCCGACCCGAAAAAGAAGGTCGTCAGCTTCTGGACGATGGGCTTCAACCAGCACACCCGCGGCACCTGGGTGAACAACATGATCTACAACGTCCACCTGCTGGTGGGCAAAATCTCCACCCCGGGCTCCGGCCCCTTCTCGCTCACCGGCCAGCCCTCCGCCTGCGGCACCGCCCGTGAAGTGGGCACCTTCGCCCATCGCCTGCCGGCCGACATGGTCGTCACCAACCCCGAGCACCGTCACCACACCGAAGAAATCTGGCAGCTGCCCGAAGGCACGATCCCCGACAAGATCGGCCTCCACGCCGTCGCCCAGAGCCGCGCCCTCAAGGACGGCAAGCTCAAGTGCTACTGGACCAGCACCACCAACAACATGCAGGCCGGCCCCAACATCAACCAGGAGATCTACCCGGGGTG
Source organism: Zoogloea ramigera (assembly GCF_006539865.1). GTDB lineage: Bacteria > Pseudomonadota > Gammaproteobacteria > Burkholderiales > Rhodocyclaceae > Zoogloea > Zoogloea ramigera. The sequence continues at coordinate 36,918 of NZ_BJNV01000037.1, read as the reverse complement.
GCGTAACCCGGCGGCCTTCGTGGTGGTGTCGGACGTGTACCCCACCGTCTCGGCGCTGGCTGCCGACCTGATCCTGCCCTCCGCCATGTGGACCGAAAAGGAAGGCGCCTTCGGCAACGCCGAGCGGCGCACCCAGGTGTGGCGCCAGCAGGTCAAGGCACCGGGCGAGGCCAAGTCCGACCTGTGGCAGTACATGGAGTTCTCCAAGCGCTTCAAGGTCGAGGAGGTCTGGCCTGCCGAGCTGATCGCCAAGAAGCCCGAGTACAAGGGCAAGACCCTCTACGACGTGCTCTACGCCAACAAGGTGGTGAACAAGTTCCCGAAGAGCGAGCTGGCCCGGGTTAACGAACACGCCATCAAGAACTACACCAACGACGAGTCCGAGGCCTTCGGCTTCTACGTGCAGAAGGGCCTGTTCGAGGAATACGCGATCTTCGGCCGCGGCCATGGCCACGACCTCGCCCCCTTCGACGTCTATCACAAGGCCCGCGGCCTGCGCTGGCCGGTGGTCGATGGCAAGGAAACCCTGTGGCGCTTCCGCGAAGGCTACGACCCCTACGTCAAGAAGGGCGAGGGCGTGAAGTTCTACGGCCACAAGGACGGCAAGGCGGTCATCTTCGCGCTGCCCTACCAGGACCCCCCCGAGAAGCCCGATGCCGAGTTCGACATGTGGCTGTGCACCGGCCGCGTGCTGGAGCACTGGCACACCGGCACGATGACCCGCCGGGTGCCCGAGCTGCACAAGGCCGTCCCCGAGGCCCAGGTCTTCATGCACCCCGACGACGCCAAGAAGCGCGGGCTCCAGCGCGGCATGGTGGTCAAGGTCCAGTCCCGTCGCGGCGAGATGATCGCCCGCCTCGAGACCAAGGGCCGCAACAAGCCGCCGGTGGGCCTGATCTTCGTGCCCTTCTTCGATGAATCGAAGCTGGTGAACAAGCTCACCCTTGACGCCACCTGCCCGATCTCCAAGGAAACCGACTACAAGAAGTGCGCAGTGAAGGTGCTTCGCGCCTGATCGATCCGCCTGCCCGTAGGTCGGGTTGCAACCCGACACCCGACCTCCTGGCGGCGCACGCATCAAAGAAGACACATCATGGACACCGGCAAGAAACCCGCTCGTCCCGCAGCCGCCGAGCCTCCGGCCTCGGTTGCCCGGCGGAAGTTCATCAACAGCGTCGCTGCCGCGGCCGGTGGCGGCTGCCTGTTGGCGCTGGGGGCAGGGCTCTACTCAAAGAGCGCCTCGGCGCTGCCGGCCCAGGCCTTGCGCCCGCCCGGCGCGTTGCCCGAGGCCGACTTTCTGGCCGCCTGCGTGCGCTGCGGCCTGTGTGTCCGTGATTGCCCCTACGACACCCTGCGGCTCGCCGACCTGGGCGACCCGGTGGTGGCGGGCACGCCGTATTTCAACGCCCGCCAGGTGCCCTGCGAGATGTGCGAGGACATCCCCTGCGTCAAGGCCTGCCCGACCGGCGCTCTTGACCGGGAGCTCACCGACATCAACAAGGCCCAGATGGGCCTCGCCGCGCTCGTCGACCACGAGAGCTGCCTCAATTTCCTCGGCCTGCGCTGTGACGTGTGTTACCGCGTGTGCCCGGTGATCGACAAGGCGATCACCCTCGAAACCCAGCACAACCCCCGCTCCGACCGGCACGCCATGCTGCTGCCGACGGTGCATTCCGATGCCTGCACCGGCTGCGGCAAGTGCGAGAAATCCTGCGTGCTGCCCGAGGCGGCGATCAAGGTCTTCCCGCGCAAGCTGGCCCAGGGCGCGCTGCCCGCCCACTACCGCAAGGGCTGGGAAGAAAAGGCCCGCCATGGCGGCTCGCTGATCGGTGAGCAGGTCGAGCTGCCGGTGCGCGGCTTCGAAGGCCCCACCGCCGGTCGCTCGGCCACCGAAACCGTGGTGGCGCCGGCCGCCCCCGCGGCCCCCATCGTGCCGGATGCGCCGTCTGCCGCGCCCCGCAAGGCACCGCCGGGCATCAACTCGAACTGGAAGCCCTGAGCCATGGCCACCTCGACGATTTCCGTTGATACGCTGAAGGCCAGCCGGCGCGGCTTCCTGGCCCGCAACCGCTGGCTGCTGCTGCGCCGGGCGAGCCAGCTGCTGGTGCTGCTGGCCTTCCTCACCGGCCCGTGGTTCGGGGTGTGGATCGCCAAGGGCAACCTTTCATCATCCCTCACCCTGGGCGTGCTGCCCCTCACCGACCCGCTGCTGGTGCTGCAGACGCTGGCCACCGGCCATCTGCCCTATTCGTCGGCGTTGATCGGCGCGGCGATCGTGCTGGTTTTTTACCTGCTGTTCGGCGGGCGGCTGTTCTGCAGCTGGGTGTGCCCGGTGAATGTGGTCACCGACGCCGCCGCCTGGTCGCGCCGCCGCCTCGGCATCAAGACCGGCCGGGTGCCCGACGCCAACACCCGCAACTGGCTGCTCGGCGGCATCCTGGTGGCGGCGGCGGTCACCGGCACCCTGGTTTGGGAATGGGTCAATCCGGTGTCCCTGCTGCACCGGGGCCTGATCTTCGGGATGGGTGGCGGGCTGTTCGTGATCGTCGGCATCTTCATCTACGACCTGCTGATGGCCAGCCGCGGCTGGTGCGGCCACCTGTGCCCGATGGGCGCCTTCTACGGGCTGCTCGGCAAGAAATCCCTGGTGCGCATCTCGGCCGCCAACCGCAAGGCCTGCGACGACTGCATGGACTGCTTCGCGGTCTGCCCCGAACCCCAGGTGATCCGCCCGGCCCTCAAGAAGGTCGGGCAGGAGAGCCCTCTTATTCTGGCATCGGACTGCACCACCTGCGGCCGCTGCATCGATGTGTGTGACAAACAGGTTTTCAAAATGACCCATAGGTTCGACCAAAGGAGCGAGTGATGAACAAGCCGACCTTCAAATCCACCCGCCTGCGCGCAGCCGCGCTGGCCCTGACGCTGTCTGCGGCCCTTGGCCAGGCTCTCCTTGCTCCCGCCGATGCGTTTGCCGCCAGCGAACCCGCCATCAAGCTCATGACCCTGCGCGGGGCCGACATCCAGGCCAGCGACCCGGAGGGCGATGGCACCCGCTACGGCCGCGATCAGGCACCGCTGCCCCGCGACTTCGTGCAGCAACCGCCGCTGATCCCGCACACGATCAAGGGCTACACGGTCACCAAGAACTTCAACAAGTGTCTTGACTGCCACGCTTGGGCCCGCGCCAAGGAAACCGGCGCCACCAAGATCTCGGTGACCCACTTCAAGACCCGCGAGGGCGAGGAGCTCTCCAGCGTGTCGCCGCGCCGTTATTTCTGCAACCAGTGTCACGTCCCCCAGAGCGATGCCAAGCCCCTGGTCGGCAACAGCTTCAAGCCAGGCACCGGCATGCGCTGAGCGCATAACAATGGAGTTCGGATAAATGGATACCAACAAAAAGGGTTTGATCGGCCGTATCCGATCACTGGGCTGGGGCTTCGCCGCGATGCTGTTCATTGCCGGCGTGCTGTTCTGGGGCGGCTTCAACACCGCGATGGAATGGACCAACCGGGAAGAGTTCTGCATCTCGTGCCACGAGATGAAGGACAACGTTTACCAGGAGTACCGCAACACCATCCACGCCTCCAACCGCTCCGGCGTGCGGGCCACCTGCCCGGACTGCCACGTGCCGAAGGAGTGGGGCCCCAAGATGATCCGCAAGATCCAGGCCTCCAACGAAGTCCTGCACAAGGTGCTGGGCACCATCGACACGCCCGAGAAGTTCAACGCCAAGCGTCTCGAACTGGCCAAGCACGAGTGGGACCGGATGAAGAAGACCGACTCCCGCGAGTGCCGCAACTGCCACAACTTCGGCAGCTTCGACTACGCCGAGCAGGGCCGCCGTTCGTCCAAGATGCACCAGACCGGCCTCAACGAGGGCAAGACCTGCATCGATTGCCACAAGGGCATCGCGCACTCGCTGCCCGAGGTCGAGCAAGCCATCGGCTCGCCGAAGGAAGGCGCGACGCCGGAAGAGTTCCACCCGGAGACGCCCAAGCCTGAAGCGCCGAAGGCCGACAAGGGCTGAGCCCCGGGGCAGCCGTTTAGCAGCAGCGGCCGCGCCCTCCGGGGCCGGCTGATGGGGAGTGGGCGGGCCGCATTGCGGCCCGTCTGCTTTTTGGCGCGTCGGGTGGGCGGTGGGGGCGAGCAGCCCCCGGCACGTCAACACACTCAAGCCCGGGCCAGGCGCGTGGCCGGATGGGGTTCCCGGGGCGATGAGCGTAAGCTTGCCTCTTCGAACCCACGTCCTCCGGGAGGCTCCCATGTCCGACACTGCCCTTGCCGACAAACGCGTGCTCATCACCCAGGCCGATGCCTTCATGGGGCCGGCCCTGTGCGAGGTCTTTACCGCCCGCGGGGCGACCGTGATCGCCAGCACCGAGAGCCTCCTCGACCCCGCCGCGCCGGCCGTCGTCGTCGAGGCCGCCGGGCAGGTGGATGTGCTCGTCGCCAACCTGGCCATCCCGGCGCCGACCACCCCGGCCCTGGAGGTGGACGAGGACGAATGGCGCGCCGTGTTTGCGGCCCTGGTCGCCCCGCTGCCGCGCCTGTGCCGGGCGGTGCTGCCCCAGATGGTGGCCCGCGGCGCCGGCAAGATCGTGGTGATGGGCAGCGCTGCGGCCCTGCGCGGCATGAAGCGGGCGTCCACCTACAGCGCGGCCCGCGGCGCCCAGCTCGCCTACGTGCAGGCGCTGGGCGTCGAGATGGCGCCTCACCACGTGCAGGTCAATGCCATCGCCCAGAACTTCGTGGACAACCCCACCTACTTCCCGCCCGAGGTGCAGGCCAATCCGCGCTTCCAGGAGCGCCTGCAGCGCGAGGTGCCCCTGGGCCGGCTGGTGGCAGCCCACGAGGACGCGGCCTTCTGCGCCTATCTGGCGAGTGCCGCGGCCGACTGTTTCGTCGGCCAGGTCTTCCCGATGTGGGGCGGCTGGGTGCCGCGCTGAGGGCCCGCCGCGGCGGTTTCTGCCGCCCGGCCGCGGTGCTATCCTCCGCCCAGGTGCAGGGCAGATTCACGAGGCCGACATGGACAACAAATCCCCGCTGATTTCCGACGTGCTCAGGGAGCGCCCCGGTGTGTACGACACCGGCACCGGCGCCCTCAAGACCATCGAGGCCAACCCGGGCTTCCCGGGCATCGAGCGCGTCACCATCACCAGCTATTGCGGGCGCCACGCGGACGACCGCCGCTACTATCGGCTGGCTGCCGATCGCACGCGCACTTTCCCGACCCTCCAGGAAGCCCTCGCCGCCCGTCCGGTGCGCCTCACCTGACGCTGCGCCGGCCCTGCGCCACGGGCCCGCTCCGCGCCTTTTCGCTACCCGACGAGCCCGCCGGGGCGGCTGTCTGGCAGTGCCCGGCGGCGGGCAGCGCGCGCCACGCCGCGCTCCACGCCCGGCAGATATGCCGCTGTCCCGGTGTGATCCGACGTCCTTGACCACAGTCAAGGACGTCACCCCCTCCCGCAGACGAACATCCGCCCCAAGCTGCGCCGTGCAGCGAAGCCATCCAGGGAGGTTCCATGAGCGGGACATTCACCAAATCCATGGCGCGAAACATCTTCTTCGGGGGCACCGTATTCTTTGCGCTCCTGTTTCTCGCGCTGACCTTCGATTCGTTGCAGACACTTCCCAAGCGGGACAACCGGGCCAATCTCACGCCGGCGGTCACCGCCGGCAAGAAGGTGTGGGAAGTCAATAACTGCATCGGTTGCCACACCCTGCTTGGCGAGGGCGCTTACTTTGCGCCGGAGCTGGGCAACGTCTACAAGCGGCGCGGGCCCGAGTTCATCAAGGCCTGGATCCAGGCTCAGCCGACGGGCGCCCCCGGCCGTCGCCAGATGCCCAACTTCCACCTGACGGAACAGCAGCTGAACGATCTCGTTGAATTTCTGAAGTACATGTCGGAAATCAACACGGCGAACTGGCCGCCCAACATCGAAGGCTGATTGCCGATCAGAAAGGGACCCAAACCATGCAATATTCCTCGCAGGCGGTCGCGAAGCCATACTTCATCGCCGCCATCGGACTCTTCACCGGACAGGTTCTGTTCGGGCTCATCATGGGCCTGCAGTACATCATCGGTGACTTCCTGTTCCCCGCCATCCCGTTCAACGTCGCGCGGATGGTCCACACCAACCTCCTGATCGTCTGGCTGCTGTTCGGCTTCATGGGCGCCGCCTATTACATGATTCCGGAGGAAACCGAGACCGAGCTCTATTCGCCGAAGCTGGCGTTATTGATGTTCTGGATCTTCCTGGTCGCCGGTGCCGCCACCATCCTGGGCTACCTGCTGGTGCCCTACGCCACCCTGGCGCAGATGACCGGCAACGACATCCTGGAGACCATGGGCCGGGAGTTCCTCGAGCAGCCGCTGCTCACCAAGATCGGCATCGTGGTCGTCGCGCTGGCCTTCCTGTTCAACCTGAGCATGACCATGCTCAAGGGCCGCAAGACCTCCATCGCCATCGTGCTGATGCTGGGTTTGTGGGGTCTGGCGATCTTTTTCCTGTTCTCCTTCTACAACCCGCACAACCCGGTGCTCGACAAGTACTTCTGGTGGTGGGTCGTGCACCTTTGGGTTGAAGGCGTCTGGGAACTCATCCTCGGCTCGCTGCTGGCCTTCGTGCTGATCAAGGTGACCGGTGTCGACCGCGAAGTGATCGAGAAGTGGCTGTACGTCATCATCACCCTCACGCTCGTCACCGGCATCATCGGTACCGGCCACCACTACTTCTGGATCGGTACGCCGGAATACTGGCAGTGGTGGGGTTCGGTGTTCTCCGCCCTCGAGCCGATCCCGTTCTTCGCGATGACCGTGTTTGCCTTCAACATGGTTAATCGCCGCCGTCGTGAGCACCCCAACAAGGCCGCCACCCTGTGGGCCCTGGGTACCGGTGTGATGTCCTTCCTGGGCGCTGGCGTGTGGGGCTTCCTGCACACCCTGGCTCCGGTCAACTACTACACCCACGGCACGCAGATCACCGCGGCCCACGGCCACATGGCCTTCTACGGCGCCTATGCGATGGTCGTGCTGTGCATCATCAGCTACGCCATGCCCATCCTGCGCGGCCGTGCCGCCAACAGCGAGAAGTCCCAGGTGCTGGAGATGTGGGCGTTCTGGCTGATGACCGTGGCAATGGTCTTCATCACCCTGTTCCTCACCGCCGCAGGCATCCTGCAGGTCTGGCTGCAGCGCTACAGCGCCACGCCGATCCCCTTCATGGCGGCGCAGGACCAGCTGACGATCTTCTACTGGCTGCGTGAAGGTTCTGGCGTGATGTTCCTCATCGGCCTGCTGGTCTATATCGCCAGCTTCTTCGTCGGCGGCGAGCCGCGGAAGGCCGCTGCCTGAGCCTGACCAAGCCTCTGTAGCACCCCAAAGCCCGGCCATGTGCCGGGCTTTTTCTTGTGGGTGCGTCCGGCGCCGCATCGCACCACGTCGGTGCCCTGAAGGTGTTTGTCGCCTCATTCGGGAGCGCCGGATGCTTCGGCGCGGGGGTTTTTGGCTGGATCTGCGTCGGCACAAATTTTGCTGCGAGTGCCCAGCAGCCAGTCAAAGTGGCTTCCGCCCGCACCGAAACCCGAAACAGAAGGAGCTCCCATGGAATCCGACTCCGTCCTCTACGGCCTCCTCGGACGCATTCATCTGCTGATGCGCCGGGCCGCCAACCGCATCATCGACATCGAATACATGCGGATCAACAAGGACTATGCCCGCGAGATCGTCCGCGTCGGCGTGGCCACGGGCCATGCCGAACTGATCGAGCTGTGCGACCGGCTGCGCCAGGCGATGGAGCTGGACCCGCCGGCTGCCCCCGCCGAGCCCCGCCGCGAGGCGCCGCCCGGCCTGCTCGAGCGCCTGCGCAGCGCCCGCTCCGGCGCGACCCACCCGACGCAGCGCTACATCGGCTCCTTGCGCTAAGCCCAGGGCCGAACGCGAGGCGGGTCTTCCGGGGGCTCGGTTAAGATGGGAGACTTTTCCGCCTCCCCGGCCCATCCGGTTTCAGCATGGCAAAACACCCGACAGCGCAGGGCGCCTCTTCGGCACCGCGGTTCGTTGCCGTGGGCATCGCGCCCACCGACGAGCAGATCGCCATCCAGACCAGCCGCGCCCGCCACGTCATCGCGATGGCCAACGCCGGCGCCGCCAAGACCACCACGCTGGCGCTGCGCATCGCCGAGTCGATCACCCGCGGCGTGTGGCCCGAGAGCATCGTCGCGCTCACCTTCTCGTCAGAAGCGGCGCGTGTGCTGCAGGCCAGGCTGATCGAGATCGGCGTCGATGCGAAGGTCGCCCGCCGCGTCCGCTGCGTCACCTTCGACGCCTTGGCCCAGCAGGTGCTCAACGATTTCGAGGGCGTCCAGCCGCCGTTCCTGGCCAGCAACGAAGCCCTGGCGCCCCATGTGCGCGCCACCGTCGCCAGGCTTCAGCTCGAGAACGCCCAGCGCCGATCACCGCGGGAGCTCTGGCTGCCCGAGCACAACGACCTGATCTTCGAATTCCTCACCCTGGCCCGGCAGATCAAGGCCCGCATGGTGAGGCCGGAGCTCGATGACGGCGAGACCATCGAGGAGCGCGCCGAGCTGCTGGGCATCCCGGAGGGCGTCTTCCTGCTCTACCGCCATCTGGAGCGGGAGCGTGCGGGCGACGGCGTCGGGCCGCGCTGGCGCACCGAGTTCGACGCGACCTACGATCTGGCCTGCCTGCTGCAGGCCGGCGAGGTGCAGGTTCCGCTGCCTGAATACCGCATCGTGATCGTCGATGAACTGCAGGACATGAACCCGGCGACCTACGTGGTGCTGGAGCACTTGCTGGCGCGGGGCAAGGCCTTCTTCACCGGCGCCGGTGACTTCGACCAGGTGATCCACCGCTGGGCCGGTGCCGACGTCAATTTCATCCGCAGCCAGTTCGGCCAGGGCTGGCGCAACGTGGAATCCCTGCCGCTCACCCGCACCTACCGCCACGGCCCGGTGATGGCCCTGGCCACCGCCGCGCTGAAGAACAAGGCGGTCGTATCGGGGCGCGTGCACGAAACCCGCCTCCGGCTCGTGCCCTACGCCGACCCGCGGGACGCCGCCGACAAGGTGGTGGCCGACATCCTCGACTGGAAGAGCCGCGGCGGGCAGCTCGATGCCTGCGCGGTGGTGTTGCGCGCGCCCTACCAGTCCATCCACATCGAAAACGCGCTGCTCGAGGCCGGCATCGGCTGGCGGGTGGAGGGGCTGGAAAGCTACCTGCTGCGCTCCGAGATCCTGATGCTGCGCGGGGTCATCGCCTTTGCGCTCGAAGACTACGAATCGATCCCCGGCGTCGACAAGCGCCTCAAGGTGCTGCACGCCTTGCTGCTGTGGCAGCAGTTCGACTGGGGCGCCCGGCGGCTCGAGGACAGCGCGCTGAAGACGGCCGCCGCCCAGCCCGAGCTGTTCGACGCCTTCCTCAAGGGGCTGCTGCTCAAGCCCCAGACCCGCGCCGACAAGCAAGCCCGCCATCTCTCCGACGACGAGGCGGCCGAAGCGGATGCGCGCTTCCTCGAAAAAATCAACGCGCTGCGCCAGAGCGGCCGGGGCGAAGAGGCCAACACCCTGCTCAATCTCCGCCGGGCCGACGCCGAGACCATCGACGAAAGCTCCGCCCAGCGCAACGCGCGCCTGCGGCTGGAACAGGCCCTCGCCATGCTCCGCGCGGCGCCCGCCGACGCACCGGCCCATGCGCTGCTGGAGCGCGCCGTCGACATGCTCCAGCTCCGGCGGGTTGCCCGGGACATCTTCATCGCGCCTAGCCGGGCCCTCATGGTGACCCGCTCCATCGAGGGCTTCATCGACGCATCCCGCCGCCGCAACCTGTCCCTGCACGACTTCGCCCACTGGCTGCGCAAGGCGGAAGTGCGCGAAGCCCGGCTGCGTGCCGCCGGCGCCGTGCTGCTGTGCACCGTCGAGGCGGCCAAGGGGCAGGAATTCCAGGCCGTGATGCTGCCCTATCTCGAAGCCGGTGCCTTCCCGATGGCGGGTTGCGACCGTGCCGAGGAGAGCAACCGCTTTTACGTCGCGATCACCCGGGTCCGCGACGAGCTCAGCCTTTACGTCCCTGCGGCAGCCGAGCGGGTCAGCCCCTTCGTCGAGGCGATGCAGGTCGGCAAGGCCGTCGCCCGGGGGCGCCTGCAGGTCGACGCCCATTTTTGATCGGCGGGCGCCGGTTCGGGGCGGCCTGCTTGATGCGCAGCCCGGCGGCCGGGTGCAGGCTTAATCATCTTGGTAACCGCAGTTGACCGCTTGCCGCAACCTCGCGATTGCGGCCCTCGTGGGGGGGCGCCGCGTCGCGGTATCTCCGGAGGGCTCGCTCCAGGCGGCTGCCCATGCGCACCGCGGGACGCGCCCGACGCTCATTTTCAGCGTGAAGCCGGGCGGCTGCGCGCGGCCTACTTTGCCGTCAGCGCGCCGATGCGGTATTTGGGCAGCAAGGTGTCGGCGTAGGGGGAGTGCGGCCGGCCGCGGGTCTTGGTGCGGTAGGCCTCGCTGGCGTCCTTGCCGCACCAGGGCTGGATGACGGCCGGGTCGGCAGGGTGGCCGGGCAGGTAGGCGGTGAAGTCGTACACCTGGCCGTTGATGCCCATCCAGCAGTCGCCGGGCGTGGCGTGCTTCGCCACATCCTGCAGGCTGTATTGCTTGTCGGCCGGGGCGGCCACGGCGCGCTGGCCAACGGGTTCGGGGGCGAGTGCGGCGGCCAGCCAGAAGCCCGTTACCGCGATGCCGAACAGCAGGGTCGACGAAATGAACAGTTTTTTCATGATCTGAACTCGAAGCTTTCGAAGTGGATGGCTTCGGGGGGCACCCCGGCCCGGCGCAGGGCTCTGCTTGCGGCGGCGTTGAGGCCGGGTGGGCCGCACAGCCAGGCTTCGCGCCCGGCGAGGCCGGGCACCGCAGCCAGCAGCGGGCCGATGTCGGGCGGGCTGTCGCCGGAGGCGACCGGCACGAAGCTCAGGTTCGGCGAGCCGGCTGCCAGCGCCTGGATCTCGTCGCTGAAGCCGGCGTCGTCGGCGTGGCGGAACAGGTGGATCAGGTGGGTGGGCTGGGCGGGCAGCCGGCTGCGCAGCACGGCCAGAAAGGGCGCGATGCCGATCCCGCCGGCCAGCCACAGCTGGGGGCCGTCACCGGCCGCGGCCAGGAAGTCGCCGAAGGGGCCTTCGAGGCGCAAGGTGACGCCCGGCGTCAGGTGCTGCAGGTGGCGGGTGCATGGGCCGAGGGCCTTGATGTCGAGCTTCAGCACGCCGCCCGGGCCTATCCCGCTGACCGTGAAGGGGTGGAACTCGCGGCAGCCGTGGAAGCCCTCGCCGTCGCCGAACGCCGCCAGCACGAACTGGCCGGGCGTGGCCGCCAGGGCCGCCGCGCAGGGGGCGAGGGTGACCTCGACCAGGTCGGTGGCCGGGTGGCGCACCGCGCTGACCCGGTAGGGCCGGGCGAGGGCGCCGAAGTCGCTCACCACCAGCCGCCAGCCCAGGGCCGCCAGGGCGATGCCGATCGCGCCGAGCACGCCGAGGCTGCCGCCGAGGATCGCCCACAGGTGCGCCAGCCCGAGCAGCACGCCCAGCCCCAGCAGGTAGTGCAGCGCCCGCCAGCGGCGGTAAGGCAGGCGGGGCATGAAAGTGCTGGCGAGGCCGGCCATCAGCAGCAGCAGGCCGAGCCAGCCGAGCCACTCCGGCCAGTCCTGGGCCAGGGGCGAGAGCGTCTGCCAGGCCACCTGCGGGGATTCGTCGAGGCCGTCGGTGGCGAGGGCCAGGGGGTGGATGAGCAGCAGGCAGTAGCCCACGGTGCCGCTGCGGTGGTGCCAGCGGTAGAGGCTGTCGAGGCCGCCGAGGGCTGCGGCGAAGCGTGGGTCGCGGACCATCAGCACCAGGCTGGCGAGCAGGGCGCCGCAGCCGGCCCAGGCGCTCAGGATTGATACGCTGCGCCAGGGTGAAAGGCCCACGGGCCAGGCCCAGGCCATGCCGGCCAGGGGCAGCGCGAGGCACAGGGCGGGGGGAAGCCAGCGCTGTGGCTTCATTTGAGGTCTCCACGCTCTCGCAGGTCGTCGCACGGCGAGCGGGCGCGGGGCCGGAGGCTGCGGCCCGCGGCCTGGGCGCGGGCCTCCATTTGTGCGTGGTGGGCCTGCTGGTAAGCGCGGCAGGCTTCGTAATCGGTGAAGCTGCGCAGGCGGCGCTGGTGCTCGATGCGCTCGGCGGGGCTCATCAGCTCCCAGCCGCGGCTGTTGTCGGGGTCGGCCCGCCAGGGGCCGGCGTGGGCGGTGGCGGCGAGGGTCAGCAGCAGGCCGGCGAGCGGCATGTGCAGGGTGCGGAGGAGGTGGGGCGTGCGCATCGAATGAGTTCCGACCAACCCGGATGGATCACCAGCTTACGCCCTGGGGCCGCGCCTGCCCTGTTCTGGATCAAGCATCGGGATGCACAGCGGGGCTTCGTCGGTAGCCAGGGGTTCGACCCAGTCGAGCTGGCGCTCGAGCACTTCGACGGTGGCCTCGGAGGCGTCGTGCTGGCGGGTTTCGAGGCGGTGGCGCATCTCGTCGAGCGGTGCGCTGCAGGCGAGGATGGCGAAATCGGCACCTCGCTCGGCGGCCAGGGCGCGGAAGCTGTCCCGCTCGTGGCGCTTGAGGAAGGCCGCATCGACGACCACCGACCAGCCGGCGTCGAGCACCATCGCGGCGGTGGCGTGGAGCAGGGCGTAGGTGCGCCGGGTGGCTTCGGCGGTGTAGATGCCGCCGGCCGGTGTCGAGTGGCTGCGCTCGAGGGGCGCCAGGCCGTGGAGGCGTTTGCGTTCGACGTCGGAGCGCAGGCGCAGGGTCGTGGCGCCCGGGCTCGAACGTAACAGGGCACCGCTCTGGGTGCTCTTGCCCGAGCCGGACAGCCCGAAGGTGATCGTCAGCCGGGGCGGCGGCGGGGTGGCGATGGATTCGGCGAGGGCCAGGTAGCCGCTGGCCTGGAGGCCGGCACCGCCCAGCGCGGCGACCTTGGCGCGCACCAGGGCCTTGTAAACGCTGTAGAAGCGCAGCACCGGCACGGCTGAGAAGTCGCCGGACTCGTGCAGCCAGGCGTCGAGCAGCCAGGCGGCCAGGTCGGGGCGCCGGTGGTCGAGGAGGTCCATGTAGGTGAAGGCGAGTTCGGAGGCGACGTCGATCCAGCGCAGATCGTCGCTGAACTCGATGCAGTCGAAGGGGCACACCTGGCCGTCGAGGAGCACCAGGTTGCCCAGGTGCAGGTCGCCGTGGCATTCGCGGATGCGGCCGCCGGCCTTGCGGGCGGCAAGTGTGGGCTCGATGCGGGCGAACTCGGCGCGGGTCCAGGCTTCGAGGGCGTCGAGGCGCGGGGCCTGGCCCGGCAGCCGGGCGCGCAGGGGGGCGAAGTTGTCGAGAGCCGGGGCCAGCACCTGGGCGGGCTCGCCGAAGCGCGTGTCGGGCCCGGCGACCGCCGCCGCGTCGTGGAAGGCGACGACGAGCCGGGCGAGCTGGGATAGTTGCTCCAGGCTAAGCTCGCCGCGGGTGCAGACGTGGTCGAGGCGCTGGCTTTCGGGGAAGCGCCGCATCCGCACCGCCCATTCTTCGGTGCCATCGACGGCGTCGAGCCCCAGGTAGAGGCCGGGCGCAAAGCGGCGGTTGAGGCGGAGCTCTTCGGTGCAGAAGTGCCGCCGCAGCGCGGGCGTGCCGTAGTCGAGGAAGGGCAGGGTGAGGGGCTTCTTGAGCTTCCAGGCCGTGTCGCCGGCGAGGAGCAGCCAGGAGATGTGGGTCTCGACCACCTCGGCGCCGAGGCGGTGGCGGAAGGCTTCGAGCCAGGCGGGGAGGGGGGCGGTCATGGCTGGATTATCCCCCGGGCCGGGGCGGTCGGCGTCATGCCCACCAGTAGCGCACGATGTGGAAGAAGATCGGCGCCGAGAAGCTGAGCGAGTCGACGCGGTCGAGCATGCCGCCGTGGCCCTCGATCATCGCGCCCCAGTCCTTGACGCCCCGGTCGCGCTTGATGGCCGACAGCACGAAGCCGCCGAAGAAGCCCATGATGTTCGCGACGAGGGCGATCAGGCCGGCCTGCAGCGGCGTGAAGGGCGTGATCCACCACAGCGCGGCGCCTACCGCGGTGGAGCTGAGCACGCCGCCCACCAGGCCTTCGACGGTCTTCGACGGTGAGATCGCCGGCGACAGCCGGCGGCGCCCGAGCAGCTTGCCCCACACGTACTGGAAGACGTCGCTCGACTGCACGGTGAGCACCAGGAAGACCACCAGCAGCGCGTTGCGGCCGGCGTAGCCGGGGATGTCGAGGGTGAGCAAGGCCGGCACGTGGGACAGGCAATACACGCAGATCATCAGACCCCACTGGACCTTTGCCGCCCGCTCCAGAAAGCGCGTGGTGTCGGCGCCGAGGGCGGCCGAGATCGGCAGCAGCAGGAAGGCATAGACGGGGATCAGGATCGCGAACAGCCCGTACCAGTCGATGGCGATGAGGGTGTACTGCAGCGGCAGGAACACGAAGAACACCCACAGCAGGGCCCGGTGGTCACCGAGCCGGGTGTGGGTGAGGGAGATGAACTCGCGCAGGCTCTGGAAGGAGATGAAGGCGAAGAGGGCGATCACGCCGCCCTTGCCGGCCCAGATCGCGGCGCCGATGAGCAGGATCATCGCCCACCAGGCCTTGATGCGCGTGTTGAGGTTGTCGATGACCGGATGGGCGGCGGCGGGTGACAGGCGCCACTTGAGCCCGGCGCCGATCAGGCTGGCCACGGTGAGCAGCGCGAAGATGCCGCCGAAAACGCTGATGAGGTCGCGGGTGGTGTCCATGCTTGGGCGGGGGCGTGGGTCAGTCGGGGGGCGGGGCGAGGGCCAGCAGGGCGTCCCGCGCGCGGCCGAGGAAGTCTGCGCGGTTTTCGCCCGCAATGGGCGCCAGGGGTGGGCCGAAGCTGAGGGTGCACAGCAGCGGCACCGGGATCACGCTGCCCTTGGGCATCACCCGCCCGAGGTTCTCGATCCAGACCGGGACGAGCTCGGCCTCGGGGTGGGCGCGGGCGAGGTGGTAGAGGCCGCTCTTGAAGGGCAGCAGGCCCTCACCCAGGTTGCGGGTGCCCTCGGGGAAGAGGATCAGCGAGTCGCCGGCCACCAGCGCCGCGCCCATCTGCTCGACGGGGTTGGGGCCCTGACGGTCGGGGCGGCGGTCTATCGTGACGCCGTGGAAGACCCGGTTGATCAGGAAGCGCCGCAGCGGCGAAGTGAGCCAGTAGTCGGCCCCCGCCACGGGCCGGGTGCGCTGGCGGAGGGCCGGCGGCAGGGAGGCCCAGATCAGCACGAAATCGCCATGGCTGCGGTGGTTGGCAAAGTACACCCGGGTGCGGGCGACGGGCTCGCTGCCCAGCCAGAGGGCGCGAACGCCGGTGAGGAGCTTGGCGAAACCGCACAGGCTGGCGGCGATGAGGTGGTCGACGGACATCCGGGTTCCTAGACGATTCGGGTGACGAGGGCGGCCAGCACCAGGAGGCCCTGGCAGGCGAGCGCCAGGGCCTGCCGGCGCAGGAGGCGCAGGGCGCCCCGGGCCCGGTCGTCGAGGGTGCGTGGAGTGGCCGCATCCGGCGTGTCCGGGCGCATTCCGAAGCAGTGTGCCAGGGCCTGATCGAAGGCGTCGAGGTCGGCATCGGGCAGGCTGCCGACGGGCCAGTGCCGGGCCCAGTGGGCGAAGATGTGTGAATCCAGCCCGCAGCGGAAGGCGTGGTAGGCCTGGACGCCGGCGGGGATGAGGCTGGCCAGCAGCAGCCCGCAGGCGGTGGCGCCGAGCTCTGGCAGCAGCAACGCCGCGAGGGCGAGGAGGAGCAGCCCCTGGCTCAGCCGGTCGAGGCTGCGCCCGTGGCCGAGGCTGGCGGCGACGAGGGCGGCGGTGGCCGCCGCGCGGTGGGGGTCAGGCGCCACCGCTGATCTCCACTGCCGGGCTGAGGCTGGCGAGGGCCTTGCGGTGGGCCGGGCCGAGCACGACCCGGGGCCGCGCCCGCTGCAGGATGGCAGCGGCCTCGTCCACCGAGGCCGCACGCCGGGTAAGGATCAGCCACGCGGCCACCGCGCTGGCGCTGCGCGAGTAGCCCAGCGCGCAGGCGACCAGCACGGGGCCGCCGGGCTGCAGGCGGGCGATGTGGCGGGCGGCGGCGTCGAGCTGGCTCGCGGTTGGTGCAATGAGATCGAGCCAGGGCAGGCCGGCATGGGCCCAGGTGCCCGTGGGCGCGGGCAGTTCGGCGGTGAGGTCGACCAAGCCGTGAAAGCCGCCGGCCCGCAGGGTGGCTGCGTCGGGCAGGCGGCCGAGCCAGACACCGTCGGTAATCTCGTCGGGCTGGGGATGGCGGCGTGTCCACAGCCAGGCGTTGAGCCGCGCAGCCAGGGTGTAGGGGAGCAGCAGGGCAGCGCTGGCGAGGCTGTGGCGGCCGGCGTGTTTCTGGAAGCCTGCGGGGCCGATGAAGGCGTAGTTGAGCGCCACCAGCGCCGTGGCCAGCCCGGGCCAGCCCAGCCACAGGCCGGCGCCGCCGAGACGGAGGGCGAGGGCGATGCAGCCGAGGCTGGCGAGGCCGTATAGCAGGGCCAGGCACCGGCGCTGAGGCGATGGCGTGAGCCGGGCGCTGGCGAGGGGCGCCGGGCCTTCGTCGGGCCACAGCCACAGGCACAGCAGGCCGACCAGGGCGCCGGTGGGGAGGTCGATGAAATGATGCTGGTAGGTGGTGAGCACCGAGGCGGCGATGAGTGCTGCCCAGAGGTCGACGGCGAGGCGCGCCGGGCCCCGGCTGGCGCCAGCAAAACGCACCCAGATGATGACGAGCAGGCTGATGTGCAGCGAGGGCGCCTGGTTGTAGGGCTGGTCGAAGCCGGCGAGGGCGTCGAACAGGCCTCCGAACAGCCCGTCGGTGGCCGGGCGGGCGAAGCTGAAGGTGAGCGGGAAGGCCAGAAAGCAGGCCACCGACAGCAGCTGGGCGGTGAGGAGGCGCAGGGCGTGGCGGTCGACCTGCTGCACGCTGCGGCAGAGCAGGAAGGACAGGCCGTAGAGCAGATCGATGGACCAATAAGGCACGATGGTCCAGGGAATGAACGGGATATGCCGCTCCCAGTCGTAGACGTGCGCCTCGCTCACCTGCCAGCGGCCGGCCATGTTGTTGGCGAAGCCGTAGCTGATGAAGAAGAAGGGCCCCAGGAAGAGCAGCCAGGCGACGCCCCTCTGCCAGGGGATCGCCGCGGCCGGGGCGCTGGCGGGCGTGTTCATGGCGCGCGCCGGCGGGCGAGGGCGACGGTGAAGATGCCCCATTCGTCGATGCGCTGGGTGAGTTTCTCGAAGCCGGCGTGGTCGACCAGTTGGTCCATTTCGGCCTGGCTGCGTCGGCGCATCACCCAGGCCTGGCCGCCCCGGTGGCTGGTGAGGGCGCGGGCGATGAGTTCGAGCTGGGGGTGCCAGGGCTGGCAGGTATAGATGAGGTAGCCGCCGGGCTCGATGGCCTCGGCGAGGCCAGCCAGGGAGCGGACGACCATGCCGTTGTCGGGGAAGAGCTCATACAGGCCGGAGACGATGCCGATGGTCGGCTGGGGCGTTACCGATGCTATCGAGGCCGGGTCGAAGGCGTCGCCCTTCTCGAAGTGGGCGATGCCGCCCAGCCCCTTGCGGTCGATGAGGGCACGCCCGTCGCGCACGTTGATGTCGCTGAAGTCGCGCAGCAGGATGGCGTCGGGCTGGCAGGGCGCGCCTTCGAGGGCCTCGAGCACGTAGCGCCCGTGGCCGGCGGCGATGTCGAGGATGCGGCGCGGGCGCCCGGTGGCCTGCAGGCGGGCCAGGGCCAGGCGCAGGAGTTCCTCGAGGTGCAGCTTGCGCTGGCGGATGCCACGCCAGCCGATGGCGTCGAGGTAGTGCCGGTCGATGGCTCGCCCGATGGGGCCGCGGCCGGCGGGGGTGTTGCGATAGACGTAGTCGAGGGTGCTGCCGGAGTCGAAGCCGGTTTGATGGCCCAGGCGCACACCCTCGGAGAGCAGGCCGCCGAGCTTCATGTTGGCCCGGTAGGCCGACCAGTACAGCGCCCCCGGGCTGAGCCGCGGCAGCGGGCGGGCGAGGGCGTCGGACTCGTCGCGGGTCGGGCCGAAGCGGTCGGCGTCGCGCAGGTCGGGGGGCTCGGGTGGGTTGTCGAACTGGCGCAGGATGAAGCGCCGGGCCTTGCCGACGGCCAGGGCGCGGTCTTTTTCGCCCAGGGTGTCGTGGTAGAAGCCGGGCAGCACGTGCTTTTCTTTGACCGGCGAGCCCAGGCCCTTGAAGAAGGCGTGCTGCGGGCCGTGGTGCACCACCCAGTCGGCGCCGGAGATGAGCAGCTGGGTGGGCAGAGTGATGGCCTGGGCGTCGGCGACGACCCGCTCGGCGGCTTCGTAGAGGCCGAGCAGGATATTGACCGAGATGGCCCGGGCGATCAGCGGGTCGGTGTCGTAGGAGGCCTGGCGGGCCGGGTCGTGGGTCAAAAACTTGGCCTTGACGTAGCTGTTCACGAAGAAGTTGCCGCGCAGCTTCTGCAGGAGGGCCAGGCCCGGGCGGGCGAAGGGGACGTAGAGCTTGACCTTGAAGGCCGGCGAGGCGAGCACCAGGCAGCGCACCCGGGGCGCGTAGTCGTGGGCCCAGGTGGCCACCAGCACAGCGCCGACGCTCTGGGCCAGCACCGCGATGTCGGCCGGGTCGACCCCGTATTGGGCCCGGATGTGCTCGATGAAGGTCTGCACGTCGCGCACCGAGGTGCCGAAGCTGGGGGAGTGCCCGCGCTCGCCGGGGGAGAGGCCGTGACCGCGGGCGTCCCAGGCGAAGAAGTCGAAGTCGGGCAGGTCGAGCTCGTCGATCAGGTGGGCCAGGCGGCCCGAGTGTTCGTGGCCCCGGTGGAACATGACGACGGCGCCGCGCCGGCGGCCCTGGGCCGGCCGGTGGCGGTAGAACAGCGAGACCCCGTCGTGGGTCTGGAAGTGGTTTTCGGCCATGGTGTGGGGCGCGGGCATCGGGGGCTCCTGGCTAACGGGGGCGGGCCTGGCGGGTGCCGTTGCGGACTCGCTTGAACACATTGATGGCGATGGCCACGGCCACCGCGGGCATCAGCCAAAGGGCCCAGCCCGGCAGGCTGCCGGCGAGCCCCAGCCAAAGCCCCAGCGCGCCGAACACGAAGGCCCGGTCGCTCTTGCCCATCGGGCCGTCGTACTGGCGCGGGCTGCCGACCATCGGCCCGAGGGCGCCGGCCATCTCGGAGACCGCGGAGAGGAAGATCACCGCCCCGACGCTGCCCCAGCCGAAGGGCGCGATCGCCACGAAGGGGAGGTAGAGGGCAGCGTCGGAGACGACGTCGGAGAGCTCGTTGAGGTAGGCGCCGAGGGCCGACTGCTGGCCGAACTCCCGCGCCAGCATGCCGTCGACGGCGTTGAAGGCCATCCGCAGGAACATCCACAGGGGCAGCAGCAGGAAGGCCAGGGGCTCGGGCCACAGGAACAGCCCGGCCCCGAGGGCGATCGACACCGCCATGGCGGCGAGGGTGACGCCGTTGGCGGTGACTCCGGCGGCAGCGAGACGGCCGACCAGGGGCCGCAGCAGGGCCTGGAAGCGGGGTTTGAGCTGGTAGATGCTGAGCATGGCCGGCTGCACAGATGACTGTATTTATAAACAGTTTAGAGGCATGGGGCGCCCGTGTCGAGGCGTGATTTCATGTGGATGGAATTGCACGGGGCGACGCCTCTGGGCGGGGCGTGCGTCTGCCGGGTGCCGCAGCCGGGTGGTGCAGGCAGGCTGCCTGCAGGCGCTTGCTCCCGTCTTCGGAGTGACTTTATACCGTTCGGCCCAGCCTGGGCAGGTGGCGCGGTAGAGCCCTCTGGCAGGAGGGCCCGGAGCCTTCAGCGCGGCAGCAGCTTCAGGCCGAAGACGATCAGCGCCGCGTAGGCCCCGGCGACGCAGAGCGCACCGAGCAGCGCGGGGATGGCATTCACCCGGTCAGTCGGCGGCCCCCAGTGGTTGTCTGCCGTCTGGCCGGGCCAGGTGAGCAGGATGAGGATGAGGGCGATGCAGAGGCCCAGGCCGGACCAGGCCTGGTTGGCGGGGGAGAGGCTTGCAGCGAGCGGGTCGAGCCCGCCGAAGGGCAAGGCCGCGATGGGGACGCAGGCCAGCGGCGGCAGGAGCGCCCATTTTCCGCTCAGCCCGACGTCATGGCAGCGCATCCAGGTGGACCGCAGCATGCAGAAGCCCGTGAGCAGCAGGGTCAGCCCCAGCGCCAGCGCCATCGTCGGCCCGCCCCAGCGCTCGGCGCTGAGCGTCAGGCTGGCCGGCACGAGGATGCTGGCCATGATGAAGATGCAGCAAGCGGCCTTCAGGTAGGCATCTCGCCCGAGCCGCCCCTGGAAGTCGAGGCCGAAAACCGGGGGGCTGCCGGCCTCCGCACGGGCTGCGCGACGGGCGCCGGGGTGAGGCGCCAGGCCATCGGCGTCGGGCCCGGCCGGGGCCGGCGAGCGGGTGAGCGGGGGCGGGTCGATCATCACCTTCAGGCCCAGGCTGTTGAGCTGCTGCCGCCAGAGCTCCGCCTCGTCGGCGCTGAGGGCCTCGCGCAACCTGACCTCGGTGCCGGAGAACATCTCGTTCATCTCGGCCTCGGAGCACTTGAACGAATGCTGTATGGCCCGCCGGACCGTCAGAGGGTCGAAACCGGGTAGGGTCTTGCCGAAGCACAGGATGGCGTGGGTGTCGTGCATGATGGGGGCTCGAGGAATCTCGGCATATTCTAATCGCCTATCGGGCGAATGACGCAGGCAATCGTCTCCTGATGTGGGGCGGCTTGGCCGGAGGCGCCCGGGGGTGCTATCGTCGCGACCCCTCCGGAGCCCGCCATGACCGCCACCGTCCCCTTCGATCAACGCCCCGCCAGCCTGGCCGAGGCCGAGGCGCAGATCGCCGAGATCCGTGCCCTGCTGGATGCGGCCGGCCATGCCCATCGCAACCCGCCACCGCCGCCCACCACCTGCTGCGGCCGCGGCTGCAACGGCTGCGTGTGGGAGGGCTACTACACGGCGCTCCACTGGTGGCGCGAGGACGCGCGGGCGCTGCTGGGCGGCTGAGGCGGCCGTGCGTGGCACTGGCTTGGCAGACCACCTGAAAACCCCGTAAAATCCGCACCTTGCCGAGGAGCGTTGCGACCTGCTCATCCCCCGGATGACGTGCAGGCCAGGCTCGGCAACCGATCAACGGCGCTCGCAAACCTTCCGGTTTGTCGCGCCGTTTTTCTATTGCGCGCCCCGGCCGTCTTTTCAAGGAACCGTCATGCAACCCGACCGCACGCCCGAACTCCAGTCCCTTCTCACCCACCGCATCCTGATCCTCGACGGGGCGATGGGCACGATGATCCAGCAGCACAAGCTGGGCGAAGCCGACTACCGGGGCACGCGCTTCGCCGAGCACGCGAAAGACCTGAAGGGCAACAACGACCTGCTGGTGTTGACCCGCCCCGACGTGGTGGGCGGCATCCACCGGGCCTACCTCGAGGCCGGCGCCGACATCATCGAGACCTGCACCTTCAACGCCACCCGCGTGTCGCAGGCCGAATACGGCCTCGCCGACGTGGCCTACGAGCTCAACGTCGAGGGCGCCCGCCTGGTGCGCGAGCTGTGCGACGAATTCACCGCCGCCAACCCGGCCAAGCCGCGCTTCTGCGCCGGCGTGCTCGGCCCCACTTCGCGCACCCTGTCGATCAGCCCCGACGTGAACGACCCGGGCTACCGCAACATCAGCTTCGACGCGCTGGTGGACGACTACTACGATTCGGCCAAGGGCCTGCTCGAGGGCGGCGCCGACATCCTGCTGATCGAGACCATCTTCGACACCCTCAACGCCAAGGCCGCGGTGTTCGCCGTCGAGAAGCTGTTCGCCGACCTGGGCCAGGAAGGTGGCAACCGAGTGCCGGTGATGATCTCCGGCACCATCACCGACGCCTCCGGCCGCACCCTGTCGGGCCAGACCGCCGAGGCCTTCTGGAACTCCCTCAGCCACTCGCAGCCGATCAGCTTCGGCCTCAACTGCGCGCTGGGTGCCAAAGAGCTGCGCCAGTACGTGGATGAGCTCTCCAGCGTCTGCGACACCTTCATCTCGGCCCACCCCAACGCCGGCCTGCCCAACCCGCTGTCGCCCACCGGCTACGACGAGACGCCCGAGCAGCTGGCCGGCGAGATCGTCGAATGGGCCCGCTCGGGCCTGGTTAACATCGTCGGCGGCTGCTGTGGCACCTCGCCGGCCCACATCAAGGCGATCGCCGACGCGGTGAGCCTGGTCACCCCGCGCACCGTCCCGTTCGTCGAGAAGAAGCTGCGCCTGTCGGGCCTCGAGCCCTTCAACGTGGGCGCCGACTCGCTGTTCGTCAACGTCGGCGAGCGCACCAACGTCACCGGCTCGCGGGCCTTTGCGCGGATGATCCTCGAGGGCCGCTTCGACGACGCCCTGGCGGTGGCCCGCCAGCAGGTCGAGAACGGCGCCCAGATCATCGACATCAACATGGACGAGGCGATGCTCGACTCCATGGCCGCGATGGAGAAGTTCCTTAAATTGATCGCCTCCGAGCCGGACATCTCCCGCGTGCCGATCATGCTGGATTCGTCCAAGTGGAGCGTGATCGAGGCCGGCCTCAAGTGCATTCAGGGCAAGGGGGTGGTCAACTCGATCTCGATGAAGGAGGGCGAGGCCGAGTTCCTGCGCCAGGCCCGCCTGTGCCGCCAGTACGGCGCCGCGGTGATCGTGATGGCCTTCGACGAGAAGGGCCAGGCCGACACCTACGCCCGCAAGACCGAGATCTGCCAGCGCGCCTATAACCTGCTGGTTGGGGTCGGCTTCCCGCCCGAAGACATCATCTTCGACCCCAACATCTTCGCCATCGCCACCGGCATCGAGGAGCACGACAACTACGCCGTCGACTTCATCGACGCGGTCGAGTGGATCAAGGCCAACCTGCCCCACGCCAAGGTGAGCGGCGGCGTTTCCAACGTGAGCTTCAGCTTCCGCGGCAACGACCCGGTGCGCGAGGCGATCCACACGGTGTTCCTCTACCACGCCATCAAGGCCGGCATGAGTATGGGCATCGTCAATGCCGGCATGCTCGGCGTTTACGACGACCTCGCGCCCGAACTGCGCGACAAGGTGGAGGACGTGGTGCTCAACCGCCACCCGGGCGCCGGCGAGGCGCTGGTCGAGTTTGCCCAGACCGTTAAGGAGGGCAAGGCCAAGGATTCGGGGCCCGACCTCAGCTGGCGCGAGCAGCCCGTCGAGGCGCGCCTCAGCCACGCGCTGGTCAAGGGCATCACCGACTTCGTGGTGGCCGACACCGAGGAGGTCCGCGCCAAGCTGGCCGCCGAGGGCCAGCCGCCGCTGGCGGTGATCGAAGGCCCGCTGATGGCCGGCATGAACGTGGTCGGCGACCTGTTTGGCGCCGGCAAGATGTTCCTGCCCCAGGTGGTCAAGTCGGCCCGCGTGATGAAGCAGGCGGTGGCCCACCTGATCCCCTTTATCGAAGAAGAGAAGCTGCGCACCGGCGCCGCCAGCAAGGGCAAGATCGTTATCGCCACCGTCAAGGGCGACGTGCACGACATCGGCAAGAACATCGTCGGCGTGGTGCTCGGCTGCAACGGCTACGACATCGTCGACCTTGGCGTGATGGTGCCCTGCGACAAGATCCTGAATGCCGCCCGCGAGCACGGTGCCCAGGCCATCGGCCTGTCCGGCCTCATCACCCCGTCGCTCGAAGAGATGAGCCACGTGGCGTCCGAGATGCAGCGCCAGGGTTTCGACGTGCCGCTGCTCATCGGCGGCGCCACCTCCAGCCGCGCCCACACCGCGATCAAGATCGCTCCGCACTACGCGCAGCCGGTGATCTACGTGCCGGACGCCTCCCGCGCTGTGGGTGTCGTCACCAAGCTGCTGTCCGAAGGCCAGCGCGCCAGCTACGCCGCCGAGGTGGCCGCCGACTACGAGAAGCTGCGCGCCCAGCACGCCTCCAAGAAAGGCGTCACCCTCGTCAAGCTTGCCGAGGCCCGCGCCAACGCCTTCCAGTGGAACCTCGACCCGGCCTACCAGCCGGCCAAGCCGGCGCAGCTGGGCGTGCAGTCCTTCGACATCGACCTCGCCGAGCTCGTCGACTACATCGACTGGGGCCCCTTCTTCCAAACGTGGGACCTCGCCGGCAGCTACCCGAAGATCCTCGACGACGACATCGTCGGCGAGACCGCCCGCGAGCTCAAGTCCGACGCCGAGGTGATGCTCGCCCGCATGGTCGCCGAGCAGGACACCCGGCCGTGGGTGCGCGCCAAGGCGGTGTTCGGCTTGTTCCCGGCCAACGCGGTGGGCGACGACATCGAGATCTACGCGGATGAAACCCGCAGCGAGGTGCTGATGAGCTGGCACGGCCTGCGCCAGCAGCACGAACGCCCGGCCGGCAAGCCCAACTACTGCCTGGCCGACTTCGTGGCCGGCAAGGCCAGCGGCGTCGCCGACTACATCGGCGCCTTCGCCGTCACCGCCGGCCTCGACATCGAGGAGCGCCTCGCCGCCTACGAACGCAGCCACGACGACTACCACGCGATCATGCTCAAGGCCCTCGCCGACCGCTTCGCCGAAGCCGCCGCCGAATGGCTGCACGCCAAGGTGCGCAAGGAGTTCTGGGCCTACGCCCCGGCCGAGACGCTGGCCTGCGACGAGCTGATCAAGGAAGCCTACCGCGGCATCCGCCCGGCCCCGGGCTACCCGGCCTGCCCCGACCACACCGTGAAGGGCCCGCTGTTCAAGCTCCTCGACGCCCCGGCCCGCACCGGCATGGCCCTCACCGACAGCTTCGCGATGACCCCGGCAGCGGCGGTGAGCGGCTTCTACTTCGCCCACCCGGACGCCCACTACTTTGCCGTCAGCAAGATCGGCCGCGACCAGCTCGAGGATTGGGCGCAGCGCACCGGCATGACGGTGGCCGAAGCAGAGCGCTGGCTGGCGCCGCTGCTGTAAGCCGGGCGCGGGCTGCGGCACAAGCAAAAAGGGGCGGCCGAGGCCACCCCTTTTTGCTTTTGATGGCTCAGATTGCCGTGGTGACGACCAACTCCTCGCCCAGCATGTCGATGATCTTGACCGCCACGGTCGACCCCGCAGGCGGCGCCGGCAGTTCGTAGCGCCCATTCACGAGGTCTTGCTTCCGCTCGGGGACATCGGCCAGGGTGACGTTGAAGACCTGGCCGTCGAACTGCGTGTCGATCAGGATGCAGTCCACCACTGCACGCCAGTCGGTGATCTGGGCGCGGAACACCCCT
The DNA here is from genome assembly GCF_006539865.1 of Zoogloea ramigera. Classification (GTDB taxonomy): domain Bacteria; phylum Pseudomonadota; class Gammaproteobacteria; order Burkholderiales; family Rhodocyclaceae; genus Zoogloea; species Zoogloea ramigera. The sequence goes on along the minus strand of NZ_BJNV01000037.1, from coordinate 11,600 downwards.
TGTTCCAGGTTCAGGCGCTGCATGATGGTGGGCGACACGACGTCTTGAAGCTCCACCACCAACTGGGCGTCGGCGCCTTCGCCCACGCGCTGGGCGCTGACCTGGGCGCTCAGTGGTTCGTGCTTGATGATCCCGCCGAGCTTGCGGTCGGTGCGCAGCTCCACGACATGCAGCTTGTTCACGGGGCGGTTGCGGTTGTAGCTGTCCACCCAGGCCCGGGCGTCGTGCTGCCAGCCCAGGCAGACCAGCATCACGTCGCGTTCTTCGGTGGGGCGGGTCTTCAGCTCGTTGCGCACCGCCTCCAGGTCCAGCGGCGTCAATGGATGGTTGAAGGGCACGATCTTGACCAGGCGGCCGCCCTGGGTACCTTCAAAAAATGAGTCCGTGCGCGTGCGGGTGACGCCGAGGTATTGGCAGGCCAGTTCGACCGCCTCGTTATGCTGGATCTGCAGGTCGTAGTCGTTGACCCGATAGGTGGCAAAACCGAGCTGGCACGGCTGCTGGGTGGGCTCGGAAGTGCCGATCAGGTCGCCTTGCTGGGGCATGCCGGCGGTGGAGGCCTGAGCTCGCATCAACTCCTGAAGGCGCTTCGCGGTGGTCTGAATGGCGCCCTTGTTGATGTCGCAGCCGATCCAGCGGCGGTTCAACTGCTGCGCCACTGCCGCCGTAGTCCCCGACCCGATAAAGCAGTCTAGAACTATGTCCCCTGGGTTCGTAGAGGACCGAATCAAGCGTTCGAGTAGCGTGACAGGCTTTTGCGTTGGGTACTCCTCGCGCTCGTCTGCTTGACTGTTGACCGGCATGACGTCATCCCAAATCGACTGAATTGCACGACCCTTTGTTTCATCAAGGTACTGTTTGAGGCGCGGCCAACCACCCTCTTTCTCCGGCCAGTAGATACGGCCTTCCTGATCTAGTCTATCCAACTCGGTCGGCACCACCTTCCAGTGGTTTCCCTTCGACGCGGGGTTAAAGCCTCGCCATGGCGTTCCTGTGGCGCCATTTCTGAGCCCCGCTTGAGTTGCGTCTTTCGAGGCGAATCTGCGCCCGTCGGCATCTTTCATCCCGAAGTACTTGTCCAGATAGGCCTTTTCATATGGTGTAAATTGCTCGTTGAACGTCGGAGCATTCCCCTTGGAATAGAAGAGGATCACGTCGTGAATGTGGTTATAGAACTTTGAGTCACTGCGTGCCGAAGTGCGCTTCCAGATGATCTCGTTTCGGCAAAATTCTGCGCTGAATACTTCGTCTAAAACCATCCGAAGTTGGTGGCTGCGATTCCAGTCGCAGTGAAGATACAAAGCACCTTCGTCGCTCAGGAGCTCCCTCAACATCAACAGCCGCTCATACATGAACTGCAGGTAGTTGTCGTTCGCCCAGATATCGCTGTACTGCACCTGCTCGCCCAGCGTGTAGTCCTCGCCGTCGATCTTGACGGTGCCCTTGGCGCCGCGCAGTTGTACCTTGCGCACGTAGTCCGCCCCGCTGTCGAACGGCGGGTCGATGTAGATCAGCTTGACCTTGCCGCGAAAGCCGTTGGCGAGCAGGTGGGCCAGCACGTCCTTGTTGTCGCCGTGGTACAGCAGGCCGCCCTTCGGCACATCCTTGGGCCAATCGCTCCAATCCGCTTCCTGCAGGGCAACGGCCCCGCCGGCCGTCGCGTCGAATCGCTCGATGGCTTGTGCTGGATAGGCCCTCACGCGGGCCAGCGGCTTTTTGCCGACCCAGGTGAGCATGGGGCGGCCCTTGGCCTTGGCGATGCTCACGTCCTTGGGTTTCTTGATGTTTTCGGTCATGGTCTGTCAGTGTTCTTTGCGTTGCTGCTGGCGGATCAGGTGCCGCGGATGAAGTCGCGGACTTTGGCGTAGCCCTCGGCCTTGATGTCGGTGTCGGCAAACATCACGTGGTAGGCGAGCGTGTCGGGGTTCAGGCCTTCCCAAGCCTTCAGCGCCACGGCTTTCTGGCCTTCCTTTGTTTGTGCCGCTTCGCCCCGGGCGAGGCGGTCGAGGTCGCCCTGGATGTCGGGGCTGTAGCTGTCGCGCTTGATCTCCACCACCAGGTGCTTGCCATCCGCGCGGCGCAAGACGAAGTCCGGCGTATAGCGGTGCCACCGGCCGTCGTCGCCCAGGTATTCGGCGTAGAGGTCGGTCTTGGCGGGGTCGGTGATGCCGCCGGTGAACCAGACCCCCTCGATCTGATGGGCCTCGCCCTGCAACTGGGCCAACGCCCATTGCAGAAATTCAGCCTCGGGGCCGGAGTCGAAGTTGTAGCCCTCGTAGTGGAAGCTGTTGGCCAGGGCGTGCGCAGCATCCGGCGTGTCGCGCGCCATCAGGTACAGCGGCTCGCGTTCCTTGGCAAAGCTGATGCGGGCCGTGTAGACCGGCTGGCCGCCACGCTCGGACCGCTCGAAGCCCTCAGCCTTGACCAGCGCGATGGCCACGTCGATCTCCTCGAAGTGCTCTTCGTAGTCCGAGCGCTGGGCTTCGATCTGTTGGCCCAGGGCATCGAGGTGGTAGTCGGGGATGTCGGCGCCCGCACCATAGGCCCGGCGCAGTGCGGCCAGCACCTCGGCCGTGGGCAGGTGGTAGTTGGCGGCCAGCTCGGCGGCGGCGGCGTAGCTGTCCAGCTCGGGTGGCGGCGCCGGCAATACGTCGTCGCCGCCGTCCACCTTCTGTAGCGCAGTCTTGCCCGATGCGGTTTGCACGGGCGTCAGGGTCTCGATGCTCACGCCCGCTGGCGCGGCCACGTCTGGCACCGTGAGGTGAAGCGGCGCCGCCGTGCCCGGCTCTGCTTTGCGCCGGTAGCGCAGCACGCGCTTCTTGATCAGCAGGGGCGGCAGGTTGGGCCGATGCAGCACGATTTCCCGCTCTACCCGCTCGGCCTGTTGGGCGTTCAGGTCCTTGAGCGAGGTGCCATAGGTCTCGGCAAGCTGAGACTCGAGCGTCTTGCGGTTGCTGTCGGTCAGGTAGACCCGGGCCGGGTGCTTGTTGCCGGGCACCTGGCGCAGGCAGCGGGTGGCGGCCTGGAGCACGAAGTTGTTGCTGTTGGCCAGCTTGCGTACCAGCGCCGTGGCGAACAGGCTTGGGCAGTTCCAGCCTTCGGTGCCCATGTTCACCAGCAGCAGCACCCGTTCGGGGGCGTCGGGGTTACGTGCCACGGCCTCGAACTGGCGCCTTGTGGCTTCGTTGCTCTTGCCGTCCACGGCGAGGAGGGTGTCGGTGCCGATGCCGCGCAGTGCGAGGGCCGATTCGACAGCGCCGCGAAGTTCGTCGCGGGTCTCGATGTTGGGGAAGTACAGCGCCAGGCGCGCCGGCGCGCCGTTGGGCAGGCTCACTGCCCAGTAGTCACGCACGAAGTCTTCGATGACCTTGGACACCAGGGTGTCGGCTTCACCGTCGCCCAGGTCGAGCACCTTGATGTTCCTGGCCAGCTCCTTCAGCACGCCGTCGCGGATGCCTTCGCCCAGGCCGTACCAGACCACCACGTCGCGCAGCGGCTGGCGCTCGAAATACGGCGTGCCCGTGGCGTTGATGACGACGATGAGGTTGGTTTCCTCGGCCAGATAGTCGATGGTGCGCCGGACCTTCTTGATGCCGTCATCCTTGAAGACGAGTTCGCCGGTCTCCTTGTCCTTCTCCCACTTGCCCAGCAGCTTCTGACCGTAGGTGTGGTGGGCCTCGTCCGAGAAAACGGCCAGATGCGGCAGCGATGCGACGGCTTGCAGGCGCAGGTTGGCGAGCTCGGTCTGTTCTTCCACCTTCGTGCCGGCGAAGAGCGGTATCTGCTTGCCGTTGCTTCGCAGGTTGGGTTTCTGGATGCGGATCTTCTCGGTGTTGGTGACGATGACGTTGAAGCTGCTGCCCCAGACGATGGGGATCTGCTTGTCACCGTCGCGCGTGAAGGTCAGCTTCAGGCTGGCGGCGAACGGCTTGTGCATGCGCGGCGGCAGCAGCTTGTCGTAGGGCACGTCGGACAGCTCGCGCAGCGCGCTGAGGATTGTCTTGCCCGGTGCAAAGATCAGTGCGTTTTGCACGAAGGGACCATCCGGATACTCCATGGCCATCGCGAATTCGGTGGCCACGATGGAGCCCATCAGGATCGTCTTGCCCGCCCCCATCGCCAAGGCCAGGATGTAGCTGGCGTAGTCGAGGGTCAGGGATTCGCGCAGGCTCTCCAGTGCGTACTGGCGGACGAAGGCGTTGTCGCTCCTGACGCGTTCCAGGCAGCTTTCCAGGCCCTCGTCTGCAATGAAGCTGACGATGTCCGGATGGGTCAGGCCCATCGCCTCGCGGCGATCCTTCGGCTTCGGGAACAGCTTGGCGTAGACTTCCGGAATCCGAGGGGTTTCGAGAACCAGCCGGAGGTACCAGTAGGTTTCCAGGGCTCGGAACTGGGCGCGCCGGAGGTAGCGAAGTTGGGCAGCCTCCCCGTCCTCGGTGGCGAACTCAAGAATCTCGCGAATCGCAGGGTAGTGGTCGCAGGAATAGTTTGCTGCGCGCCAGGTAGCCACTCGCTCGGCAAGGGCTTGGTAGAGGTAGGACATACAGGTTTGGCGGGGATCTCGCGTAGTGGCATCCGACCACGGCTAGCCGACCTTCAACGAAGGTTGGCAGGGGGCGGTTAATAACCGGTACCGGATGGTACTAGCCTCGACGTGCTCAACCAACACTATGCGGTGCATCAGGCGGTCTCGGGCAGCCTATCGCTGGGTGCTTTTTGCGGTCGCACTGATGCTTTTTTGATGCGCAGACTTGAACTGTCGATGCCCGGACTTGAACCCGCTCAAGTTTGACTTGAGTGAGTTCAACTTTGACTTGAACGAGTTCAAGTCGGACTTGAAACAGTTCAAGTCCGGGCTCGGCGAGTTCAAGTTTTACCTTTGAATGTTCAAGTCCGACTTGAACATTTGCAGCTCGGACTTGAACGAGTTCAAGTCGAACTTGAACATGCGGGGCTTAGACTTGCGATCGTTCAAGTCGGACTTGGGCCGTCCGGCCCGAAGGTTGAGCCTGTCAGCGTTTTACTGTTCCAGGCGGCGCCTCCGTCGGCGCGTCGGTGGTTGGGAGAACCCATGAAGCATGTGCGGCTGTTGATCCTGCTGAGCCTCGCCGGCCCCGCTGCCGGGGCAGAAGGGGGGCCGTTGGTGCTCACCGACCTGGCTGGTGCCTACGCGCCGGGTAGCCTGCCGGCGGGGGGCGGCTGGCTGGCGCTGGAGTGCGGGCCGGCCGGCTGCGCGCTGCGCTCGACGCGCCTGCAGCTGAGCCGCAAGACGGTGCTGCATCTGGATGAATTTCGCGTGCCGCTGGAGATCCCCCGGGTCAAGGGCAGCCCGCTGGCGCTGCTGCACGGGCTGGCGCTGAGCCCCGGCCCGGTGACGCGCTGGCATGGGGCCGGCAAGGACGTTGACCGCGTCGCCGATCAGCTGCGGCGGCGCGGGAGGTGGACGGTGCCGGGGGATGCGCGGCAGCTGGCCCTGTCGTGGGTGCGCCTGCCCGAGCAGGGGGGCTTCCGCTACCACCTGGGCGACGGCACGACGCGGCAGTTCTTGTTTGCGACGGCGTTCGAGGGCCACTACGGCGGCGACACGACCCCCCGCGTGCGATGGGCGGGCGACCTGGATGGGGACGGCCGGGCCGACCTGCTGCTCAGCCTGCCCGACGACAACTGCGGTTTCGACGACCGTTTGTATCTTTCTTCGCTGGCCGGGCCCGGGCAGCTGGTGGGCTTGGCGGCCCGCTTTGCCGGGCGATATCCCGCCTGCGGGTGCTGAGGGGGCGCGTCAGCGCCGGGCGGCCCTGTCGCGGGGGGCTTTGCGGCGGGGGCTGGCAGAAGCAGTCAGGCGGGCTTCGATCTGTCGCAGGGTGTCCTGCGCCGTGTCCAGCGTGGGGCCGCCGAGGGCGACGGCTTTTTGTGCCGCGTCGCGGGCTTCGCGCAGGCGCCCACGCTCGAGCAGGAGGTTGGCGAGGTTGTTCCAGGCCGCGGCCGCGTCGTGGCGGCGGGCGGCGTTCTTGAACACGGTTTCGGCTTCGGGCAGTGCGCCGGCTTTGTAGAGGCTGTTGCCGAGGCCCATCGCCAGGGTGAGGCTGCCGGGCCAGCGTTCGAGGGCGCTGCGGTAGGCCGTGGCGGCGCGGAGCGGCGGGGCGGTCTTTTCGAAGGCGACGAGGGCGGTGGTGGTCTGCGTCTCGCCAGCGCTGGCGGCGAGCTTGCCGGGCGGCAGCACCACAAAGGCCCAGTTGCCGCCGCGGGCCCAGGTGCGCTCGAGGGTCTCGAAGGGCAGCACCTGGCGTTCGATGGGGCCGGAGCGGAGCAGGAAGGCGGCTGCGTCGAGGTCGTAGCCGATCACTACCGCGTAATGCCACGACGGCGCCCACGACAGCCCCAGGTTGAGCAGCACGACCACCGGGTGGCCGGCAGCGGTCTCGCGCAGCAGTGCGTCGAGGCTGCCGGGGATCTCGACGGCCAGCGCGCCGTTGCGGCGGGCGCCGGTGACCATCTCGACCTGCAGCGTGCCCTGCCGGCCGGGCAGGAAGATCTGGCGGGCGAGCTGTTCGGGCGGCGTTGCCAGCCCGGCGGCGCCGAGTGCCATGGCCAGCGCGGCGGGGCCGCACTGGAAGTCTTCCTGGGGGTAAAAGGGTGTCGCCGCCAGCTCGACCCGCCGCGGCAGGCCGGCGGGCGGTGCGCTGCGCAGGGCGGCGGTGCCGGCGGCGCCGAGGCTGGCACAGCCGGCCAGCCCGCCGAGTGCCAGCGCGCCGGCCGCGGCAAGCAGCCGGCGCCGCCCGGGGTGGGCCGTCATGGCCTAGCGGATGGAGCGGGTGAAGGGGAAGACCTTGGTGAAGCCGAGGATGTCGGTGACGAGCAGCACGAAGAAGACGAACAGGATCACCTCGATGATGCCGCCGGCCGGGGCCTTGTCGATCTCGCCGGCGAGGCGCGTGGCTTCGTCGTCGGTGAGGGCGGCGACGCGCTCGCTGGCGTCGCGGCTATCTACGCCGAGGGCCTGCAGGCGGGCCTGCACGTCGGCGCGGGCGAAGGCGTCGTTGAGCTGGCTGCGGGCCTCGTCGGCGGAGCGGGCGGCGGCGCCCTGGCTGGCCTGGGCGACCGCTTCGGTGCCGACCATCGCGGCCTGGGCGGTCTGGACGAAACCCACGTGGGTGGTGCTGACGATGAGCAGGGCGGCGAGTGTCTGCTTGAGGCGCATGGTTGTTGTTCTCGGCAAAAAGGGACGGGGCTGGATCGTCCCATCACCGGCGGCCGGCTTCAAGCGGCGCGCTGTAACACGGCGTTAAGCGAGGCCGGCCGGGTGGGGCCTCATTTTTTCGTGGGCGTGTCCAGCGTCTTGCCGTCCGGGAGCTGGCTCTCCAGGTAGCGGCGGCAATCGGCGGCGGCCTGGCCGTAGGCCACGGCGGTGCCAAGGGCGCTCAGCAGGTCGAGGGCGGCGGGTTGGCCGTGGCCTTCGGCCAGCGCCACCATGTTGTTCATGGCGCCCACGTACATGCGCTGCTGGATCGCCGCGCTGCGGCAGGCGGCGGCGGGGCCGTCGGGCGCCTCGCCGAAGGTCTTGTCGATGCGCTGCACCAGCGCCTCGGCGTCCCGCTCGGCGCCGAGCCGGGCGGCGAGCGGCTTCTTGAACCACAGCCGGGTCGGCTCGATGGGCTTCACGATGTCGGCGTAAAGGGCGCGGAGCTGCTTGAGGTTGAGGGGGCTGGCGCCGGGCGCGGCAGCGGGGGTGATGGTGATGGGGCTGGAGATGGAGCGGGAGTAGGTCAGGGACGGCGGGGCGTCCACCGCCGCTGCCACCGCGGAGGCGGACAGCAGCAGGCCGGCGAGGAGGAGTCGGTTCATTCTTGGGCTTGGCTTCGGCATGCAACGTTGAGGGGTAACGGCCCCCGCTCGGGGTGGCCGACCCGCAACATACCCGCCGGAAGCCCGCCAGAAAAGGGCTTTTGGCGCAGCCGTGCCTAGCGGCCGAATGTAGCCTTGACCACCTCGAGGAGCGCCTCGGCAACTTCCACGTCGTCGGTGAGGCTCTCGACCAGCGCCGAGCGGCACGCTTCGACCGGGTCGAGGCCGACCTTGACGAGCTTGGCCGCATACACCAGCAGGCGGGTGGACACGACCTCCTCGAGGTCCACGTCCTTCAGGCTGCGCAGGCGCTGGGCGATGGAGACGAGCTGCCTGGCGAGCAGCGGGTCGCAGGCGGCCTCGCCCAGGAGGATGGACTCTTCGCGGGCGGCGCTCGGGAAGTCGAAGCGCAGGCTCACGAAGCGCTGGCGGGTGGAGGGCTTGAGGCCCTTGAGGAAGTTCTGGTAGCCCGGGTTGTAGGACATCACCAGCATGAAGCGGTCGGGGGCGTGGAGCAGCTCGCCGGTGCGGTCGATGGGTAGCACGCGGCGGTCGTCGGCGAGGGGGTGGATGACCACGGTGGTGTCGCGGCGGGCTTCGACCACCTCGTCGAGGTAGCAGATGCCGCCCTCGCGCACGGCGCGGGTGAGGGGGCCGTCGCACCACACCGTCTGGCCGTCGCCGAGCAGGTGGCGGCCCACCAGGTCGGCGGCGGTGAGATCGTCGTGGCAGGCCACGGTGTACAGCGGCAGCCCCAGCCGGGCCGCCATGTGGGCCACGAAGCGCGTCTTTCCGACGCCGGTGGGGCCCTTGATGAGGAGCGGCAGGCGGTTCTTCCAGGCCTGTTCGAAGACTTCGATCTCGTTGCCGGCGGCTTCGTAGAAGGGGGTGTCAATGGTCATTGTGGTCATCGGGGCGTTCATCCCAGTCCCGCCCGGCCGCCCGAAGGGACTGGGCGCCCCCTCGGGGGGCAGCGAAGGGACTGAGCGTGGGGGTTGTCATTTCAGTGCGATCCAGTAGGCCAGCGCGATCAGCGCCGAGACGAGCAGCAGCCAGCCGATCAGCAGGCCGCGCCAGAAGAATTTGACCCCGCGCAGGCCCATGAAGTCCAGCGCCACCAGCCGGCCCTTGATGAAGCTGATGACCAGCAGTGCGGTCATCGCCAGCGGGCCGACGATGCCGAGCTGCGCGCCGACCTCGCCGATGGCGTAGGTGGCGAGGGTCGCGAGCATCAGCACGACCCACACGAAGTTGAGCTGGCGAGTGTTCATCATCGTGCTCCCTGCAGGGCGGGTGGAAGCCGGGTGGCGTGGGTTTTCATCAGTGCATCACATACACGAGGGGGAACAGCACGATCCACACCAGGTCAACCATGTGCCAGTAGGCGGCGCCGCTCTCGATGCCGTTCATGTTGCCCGGCCCGTAGGCGCCCTGGCGGGTCTTCCACCACAGCGCGACCAGGATCACCATGCCCAGGATGACGTGCATGAAGTGGAAGAAGGTGAGCGACAGGTAGAACATATAGAAGGTGTTGGTGGACAGGTTGATGCCCGCCCCGAACTTGGCCGCGTACTCGAAGCCCTTCACCACCAGAAAGCCGCCGCCGCAGGCGATGCCCGCCGCCAGCCAGCGCGCGCCGGTGGCCGAGCGGCTGCGCTCGACGGCCTCGACGGCCCGCGCCACGCACCAGCTGCCGGTGATCAGCAGCACGGTGTTGAAGGCCCCGGCCTGGCGGTCGAGGGTCTGCTGCATCTCGTTGAAGAGCGCCACGTTGTGGGCCCGACCGAAGGCGTAGGCGGCAAAGAACACGCCGAAGGCCAGCAGCTCGGCCAGGATGAAGAACCAGATCGCCAGGTCGCCGGGCGGAGCCGCCGCGGGGCCGGGATGGACGGTGTCGGGGTGGTTTTCCATGTTCGGCAGGATCGCAGAAGGGCGCCGCATGGGCCTTGATTTGTCACAAGTTCGCCGGCAGGCTCGATCGGGGGTATAACCCTCAAGTTTTTGCGCGGCGCAGCGTTAGAAAGAGCTGGGCTTGGTCACGGGTGGAGAGGTCGGGATGCGTGTGTTGTTCGTGGACGATTCGTGTTCTGTGCGGGTCGCCTTCAGTGCCAGGCTGAAGGCGATGGGGCACGAAGTCGTTCCCGCCGCCGATGGCGCCGAGGCGCTGGCCCGCTTCCGTGAGATCCCCCCCGACCTGGTGTTCATGGACATCGAGATGCCGGGGATGAACGGTTTCGAGGCGGTGCGGCACATCCGCGCCTTCGAAGCCACGCGGCAGTGGGCGTGGACGCCCATCATCTTCCTTACCGCCACCAACACGCCCGAGAACCTGGTGGCCGCCATCGATGCGGGGGGAGACGCCTTCATCGCCAAGTCGGTGCCGGCGGCGGTGTTCGAGGCCAAGATGAAGGCCATGGCGCGGATCGCCGCGCTGCGGGCCGAGCTGTCGCGGGCCAACCGCAAGCTGGCGGCGCAGGCCAATCTGGACGGGCTCACCGGCCTCTTCAACCGGCGTTACATGGACCAGCGCCTCGACGAGCTGTGGGCGGTGCTGTCCCGCGAGGCGGCCCCCTGTGGTCTGCTGATGGTGGATGTGGACCACTTCAAGCGCTACAACGACCGTTACGGCCACCTGCTCGGCGACGATGCCCTGCGCCAGGTGGCGGGCGCCCTCAGCCGGGTCGTCGAGGGGGCCAACGCCGAAGGGCTGCGGGAGGCCTTCGTGGCACGCTACGGGGGCGAGGAGTTTTCGGTGATCCTGCCGCGCTGCCCGGTCAAGGCCTTTCCCCGCATCGCCGAGGCGCTCAGGGCCGGAGTGGTGGGGCTGGCGATCCCCCACGAGTCCAATGAGCCCTGGGGGCGCATCACCCTCTCGGTGGGGGGCGCGTATCAGCCGCGGGCCGAGGGCGCGCTGGCACAGCTGTTCCGCAAGGCCGACGCCAAGCTCTACGAGGCCAAGCGGGACGGCCGCAACAGGGTCGAGCTGGCGATGGCATGAGTTGCGGTCGTGGGCCGCGCTGCCTGACAAAGCCGCCGTGGTGCCTCAAGGAACCACAGGGCCGCCTCAGGTTTCATCCACCCCCGCGGCGGGCGGGCTGGGCGACGCCCGGCCCGGGCGCTCAGTAGATGAACGGAATCAGCTTGCGCACCCGCCGCCGGTAATCGGCGTAGGCCGGGAAGCGGGCGGCCAGCCAGGCCTCCTCGCGGCGTGACTTGATGTCGAAGAAGACCACCAGCAGCGCGGCCCACAGCAGGCTGAGCACCCCCTGCACGTATAGCGCCCAGCCGAAGGCGGCGAGGATGATGCCGCAGTAGATCGGGTGGCGCACCCAGGCATAGAGGCCGCTGTCGATCAGTTCGCAGCTGTCCTTGGGGTGGGGCAGGGGTGTGAGGTGGGGCCCCAGATGCAGCGCCGCGGCGGCCGAGATCAGCCCGCCGACGACGATCAACGCCATACCCGCCGGCCCGGCAAGCGCCGCCAGGGGCGCCGGCCACGCCGAACCGCCAGTTGGCCCGAAGACCACCAGCGCAAACAGGCACAGCTGCAGCGCGACGTACCATTCGCCACGTCGCCCCCGCCACCAGGGGTGTTTTTCCATCGGGGCCTCCGGAATGACCGCCCCGGGGCCGGGCTGGCCCGGAGCGCCGGGCAGTCTGCCACGCCGGCGGGCCGGCGGCCAGCCGCCAGCCGGAAAGCGCCGGGCCGCCCCAAGCTTTCCGGCCTGCCCCCTCGGGGGGCGGTGCTGGTGCGCAGCGCC
>NZ_BJNV01000036.1 GCF_006539865.1 Zoogloea ramigera | reverse complement strand
GAGGACGTACTCGCGGGGGGCTTCCTTGGCGAGGGTGGCGGCGTTGGTTTGCCTGGTTGCTTCTTGCTGGCGGGCCTGGGCTTCGGCACGGGCGTCGCGGCTGGCGCTCCAGCCCCACTGGGCGAGGAGGGCCAGGCATGTAGCCAGCAGGGGCAGGCCGAGCCAGATTTTCCATTTTTCCATCGAACTCACCTTCGGATTGCTAAAGACGGGTAGATCGGTCTGTATCAGGTAGAGCGTCCAGGCTGCCAGGGCGAGGACGAACATCAGTGAGCCCCACACCGCCGGAAGTTTCCAGCTTCGTTTGCATTTGGCATCCATTCTATCGTTTGCGGTCGTCATTTCGGCTTTTCGATCTTTTTCGACGGAGGACTCCGGCCGTCGGTGGTTTCAGCGATGACGACCTGGGGGCGTTCGGCGATGGATTTGACAAAGTCAGGAAAAATCCCTTTGGAATAGTAGTCTGAGCTGCCCTCGATGATCGCTTTGCGCGACTCGTCTTCAACGTCCAGATAACGCTTGTGGGTCAGACTAAATTCGTTCCAAGTGAGAATGCCGGGACGGATGGGGTCTCCTTTTCTGGGCTTCTTCAGCCTCCAGTCCGCCACCGCGCACAGATACCGATAAAACCCTGGGTCAGTGACAGCACGGCCTCGGCCGATGGCAATGTCGTAGGCGGTGACCTTGGCGTGGTTGGCCTTGCTGCCCCAGATTGCGCCGTGGAAGGAGCGTGGGCTGGTGGCTTGCTGGTGGCGCAGGCGGGCTTCGTTGGGGGTTTCCAGCCGGGTGATGGACAGGCGCCGCTCCCGTGTCACGACGGCCGTGATGAGTTTTATCTTGTCGCCTTGGGCCTTGTGCTCGTTCCAGCGGGCTTCCACGTCGGCCAATTGGTCTGGACCGAGCTTCAAACCGGGAGCGCCGTTACTGTCGGCTTCGCCGGGTTTAGGGGGGCGGGGGTCGTCGATGAGCTGCCGTGGTGCACTTTCGATCCCATAGTCGCTGGTCACCGCGATGGCTGCGTCGATAGGGTCGACGTTTTCACGAAGACTCCCGGCGACGGCAGGGTTGCTGCCGCCGTGGAGTTCGGCGGTATGCGGCTCTTTCAATTGTTCGCCATTGATCAGTCGGCGTGAGGCCAGTTGCTGGCGTCTGGCGGCCTGAAGATTTGGAGCGATTGCGTCGGAAGGGATGCGCTCCCGGTTCTCCAGGTTTTTGTCGAAGCGAGCACGTAGTGTGGTGACACTGCGGTCGGCGTGGGCGTGATCATCTTCTTCTCTCAGCGAAAGGATGAAGTCCTGGGGTGGCAGGCCCACCTGGAAGACTTGCTTCGTCCCGCCTATATCGCGCAGTTTTTGGGTGAAGACACGCTGCAGGAAGCTTGGGCCCAGTTCTTTTAGTGGCGATCGCTCGACACGTGCCCCTGGGCCAGGTTGCAGCGTCTCATTGGGTTCAAGTGCTTGCCGGCGCTGTCCGATAGTCTTGCCCACCCCGATCGAGCGTTCATCGAGTAATTGATGGGGCACACCCTGCCAGCCGATGCCCTGTACGTTTGGCAGCGCAACGGTCATGTCCTCGGGGCAGAAGTAGAGGTAAACCTTGCCCCGGTTGTCCCGGTCCTCGGTCACTTTCCACGCCTTGGTGTGGAGGCCGCCGCGTTCCATGCGTTCGAGTTCGTCGGCGCTCCATGTTTCCTTGCGCCCGGCTGCCACGCCATGGACGATGTTGACCAGGGTTTTGAGCCGGGCTCGGACGCTTTGCAGTCCTTTGAGGGCTTCGTAGAGGCCCTGCATGGCTGTGTCTTCGCCACCGGGTATGACGGGTTCGGCGTCTTCTTTTGGGGCCTTGTTGTCCAGCTTGCCGCTGTCCTCGGCGGGCTTCTTGCCCGCCTTTTTGGTGTGGGTTTCCCGGTTGTACTCTTCAGAGGAATGGGGCTCCAGACTGTAGGGCGGATGGGTCAGGATGAGGGTGTCGGCGGGCTGCTCACCTTCTTCCATCAGGAAGGCCTGGGCCAGCAGCGAGATGAGGCAGCCCTGGCTGTGGGCGATGATGGTGACGGTCTCGGGCACGTCGTCGCCGTAGTCGCGGATCATTGCCACCAGGGCCGCCAGGCGCTGGGCGGCGAGCACGAGATACATCCGCCCTGGGCCACCGCGCAGCGGGCGATAGGGGTCGCGGGATCCCATTTCGGCGTATTCGTTGAATTTGGCAGGGGTACCCCTGTTCCACATGTCGGCGAGGTTGGTTGTGGCGTTTGCGAAGGGGCCGCCGCCCTTGCTGCGGTCGAGGTCGAGGCGGTTGCCGTAGTCATCCACCAACTGGCCGTTGATGGTTCTGTTCCGGTCTGATTTTGCGTCCCGATACCCCCAATAAAACGGAATCACCGGGCTATACGTCTTGGGCTTGATGCTGCGCTTGAAGAACACCGCGTCCGGGTCGGCTTCGAGCTTCTTGCTGTCCTCAAGGCCAGGCATGCGGTATTCGGCGGCGGTGTAGGGCGGCTGGCAGTTCTTGGATGCATCTGGTTGCCAGCCCAGGCGCCGGGCGAGGCCTTCAAGGAGGCCTTCCTCGACGGCCTGGTAGCTGTTGCCCACGTCGTTGACGCCGTGCACCACGATGCAGGCGCCTACGTGCTCGGCGGGAACATCGACGCACTTGGGGAGAGTGCTGGAGCTGAGCACCGCGGTCTGCCGAAAGATCGGGAAATCGGCTTTCGGGTAGCGTGCCTTGGGCCTGCTCATGCCTTGCTCCCGGCGCTGATGGTGGCGATGTGCATGGCGTCCCGCTCGGCGAGGCTGGTGCGGCCTTCGGCGTCGGTGATGCCTTCGACGACGCTGCCGTCGGACAGCTCTATCTTGTAGGGCTGCTCGGCGAGGGGTGGGCTGTGGGGGTTGCTGGCGTTGCGGCGCAGGACGAAGCTGGCCTGGACGGCCTCCTGGGTGAACTCGGGTTTTTGCGCGGCGACGGTCTGCGGGCCGGCGTGGGGAAAACTGGCAGCGTGCTGCTTGATGGCGCCATTGGTGCCGAGGGTGATGCCGTCGCCGATCTTGATGAAGCTGCCGTCCTCGGCCACCAGGGTGATGCTGCGGGCGGTGATGCGGGTTTCCTGGCCGGCGTTGAGGTTGATGTTGAGGGCGGACTCTAGGCGGGTGTTGTCGTGCTGGCTCTGCATGACGAACTCGCCCTGGTGGGCGATGTGGTGGATGCCGCCGCCGTGGGCGAACTGGCGGATGCCCTGGCCGGCATTGACGGCGTAGTGCTGGCCGGCGGCGATCTGCACATGATGCTGGGCGACGGTGTCGGCGTTGTGCCCGGCGTACTGGGCGATGGTTTCGGGCGTGGTGTGGACGATGCCCTGGGGCGCCGTGAGGGCGATGAAGGCGGTGTCGGCGGGCTCGGCCTTGGGGGCGGTGTTGGTGCCGTTCTCCCACTGCTTGGCGAGGGTGTGCAGCGCTGCCTGGCCGTCGGCCTCGGGCGGGCGGCCCTGGTGCCGCGCGGCGTAGTCGCCCATGCTCTTGAAGAGCTCGAGGCCGGATTCCATGAGGGCCAGGGCTTCGGCGTAGTCGAGCTGCCCGCCGCTGCTGCCAAGGCGCTTCCAGGCGCTGAGCAGGATGCCGCGGGCGGCGCGGGTGGCGGCGGCGCCGTCGGTGCGCAGCTCGAGGCCTTCGCCGCGGGGCTCGGCCTTGCCGTCCTGGCGGGGGTGGACGATGTAGCCGAGGTTGAGCTGGCTGTGGGTGAAGTCGCAGTGGGCCTGGAAGCGGGGCTGCCCCGGCGTGCTGTCGTGAAGCACATGGGTGGCGCGGCTGCCCTTGATCTCGATGCTGCGGTTGCCGGAGAGGTGGCGGTTGCCGGGCAGGTTGCCGCTGTCGTGAAAGCGGGGCGGCGGGTTGGCGGGGCTGTGCACCGCGTGGGTGATGATGGGCTTGTCCGGGTCGCCACCCATGAACGAGACGATCACCTCGTCCCCCCGGCGGGGGAGCTGGATGAAGCCCTGGCGGGCGCTGGCGGCGGGGGTGGCCACCCGCACGGGGGCGCTATCGCCGGGCGTGCCGCTGGTGCCGGCGCCGGCGGCGTGGCTGTGGTCGGTGGCCCGCAAGCCCTGAAACTGCACGTGTACCCGGCCGTGTTCGTCGCAATACACCTCCTCGCCCTCCGGGCACACGACGACGGCGCTCATGGGGGGCAGGCTGGGCCAATGCAGGGCGGGGTCGAACGCCGGGCTGAGCGGGGTGTGGCGGGGGATGGCGCAGAAGGTGTTGGCGTAGCGGCGGGCTTCGTCGTGCTGGCCGATGTTGGGGCGGGTCAGCTCCCAGCCGCTGGCGGCGATGAGGCTGTCGAGGGCGTCGGCGATGTCTTTGGGAAGGTTGTTGCTGCCCCAGTGGCTAACCTGGGTGAACAGGAATTCATTGCCGGCGGCCTCGGACGGGCCGGCGAGTGGCAGCTCGCCCGGGATCTCGTCGATGGCGGCCCAGGTGAGGCAGGCCAGGTCGCGGGCGGTGCTGGCGCCCGACACGGCGGTGGCGTTCATTTCGTGGTGCTGCATGCGCAGCAAGGTGAGCTGCTGGTGGTGGGTGGTGCCGTCGGCCCAGTGGGGCGGCTCGATGCGGACGTCGGTGAGGGCGCGGGCGAGGGCGTCGCCCTGCTCATCCAGGTGGGCCATCGAGCGGGTGTCGGCCCGCAGTGGCTGCTGCTGCGTGTAGCTCCAGGCGGCACGCTCGACGAGGCTGGGGACGACCCGGCCGACGGGGCTCCACAGGGTGATGTCGTCGTGCTCGCGAACCGCGGTGCCGGTGTGGCAGCGTAGGCGGCCGGCCGGGTTGGCGGGGAGCTGGGCGCTGTCGTCGACCAGCACCAGGGTGTGGCGCGGCGGGTCGGTGGGGCTGGTTTCGGCCTCGGCCCGAACGCCCCAGGCGATGCCGTGCTTGCGCCACAGGCGCATCAGGAAGGCCGGGTCGGATTCGTTCCACTGGATGCTCATCTCCCGCTGGGGGTAGCGGTCGGGGGTGAGCTGGCGGGTGTCGAAGTCGAAGCAGCCGGCCAGCACCGGGCTGTGCGCGCGCCATTCGCCGAGGAGCTGCTCGGTGATCTCGATGACGTTCTTGCGGAGGTAGATGCGGCTGTTGCGGCCGGCGCCCATGAAGGTGCAGGCA
The DNA here is from genome assembly GCF_006539865.1 of Zoogloea ramigera. Taxonomy (GTDB): domain Bacteria; phylum Pseudomonadota; class Gammaproteobacteria; order Burkholderiales; family Rhodocyclaceae; genus Zoogloea; species Zoogloea ramigera. The sequence goes on along the minus strand of NZ_BJNV01000036.1, from coordinate 43,394 downwards.
TCGACGGCTTCGATGAGCCAGGTTTGCAGGCTGCCGTCGAACTGCCCCGGCTGGGCGCGCACGATGAGGGCGTTGAAGGCACGCAGGCGGCCGCTGTCGGTGACCACCTGGAGCTGAAGGGGCTGGCCCAGGAACTGCCAGGGTGGGATGTCGGCCCGGGTGGTGACGCACAAGAGGCGCAGGCTGAGGCTGGTGGCCGCACAGGTGGCCTCGCTGGCGTGGAAGCGGTGGACCATCAGCGTGTGGGCGAGGGGGGCGTCGGCGCCGCCGATGCGCAGCCGCAACGGGCGGTTGGCCTGGGCGAGGCCGAGGTTCTGGAGCCAGGCATGAAGCAGCCCGCCAGGGCTCGGGGTCGAGGTCGAGGAGGACGACATCTGGCCTTCCTTTGCTGGTTTGAGGGTGTGGGTGCCTGGGCCCTGCCCTTGGCGTGCCGCGAGATGACTTTGAAGTAATCGTAATGGCATTTAGCTGTAAAAGTAAACAGGTTCGAGGGCCCCTGGGCCCGAAGCCGCTCCGAGGCCCGGGCGGGCTTGCCGGTGCCCGCTCCGGTTAGGGAAACTCCCGATGCCCCGCGGGCGCTTCCGCCAGCACGATGCGGGGACATGCCAAACGACGAACTCCCCCCTTCCGCGCCGCCTGCCGCGTCCCGCGCCGCCCGCCCCGACTGGTACTGGTCGGCGCCCTATATCGCCGTGCTGATCTTTGCGTTGGCGATGCTGGTGCTCGTCTGGGTGCTGCAGCGCCAGGAGGGTGAGACCCAGCGCAACGCGCTGGCCCGCGACGTGCAGTGGGCCGAGCAGACGATGCGCCTCCACATGCAGGGCACCGAAGACTTCCTGGGCCAGCTGGCCCGGGAGCTGGCCGCCGGCACGCTGGATGCCGACGGTTTCCAGGTGCGCGCCAACCAGCACATCGCCAACAACCCCGAGCTGGTGAATGTGGTGTGGGTGGCCGCCGACCTGCGGGTGAAGTGGGCCGCCCCCTTCGACACCACCGACTGGCTGGTGGGCGATGCCCTCTCGCCGGAGCAGGTGGTGGTGCTGGCGCGGGCCCGGGAGCTCGGCCGGGCGGTATATGGCGAGGCCTACGTGAATGCCCGCAACATGGCGGTGCTCGAGGTGTACCTGCCGGTGCAGGATGGCCGCAAGCGCCTCGGGGTGGTGGTCGCGGTGTATTCCATCGAGCGCATGGTGGCGCACCTGGTGCCGAGCTGGTTCGGCGAGAAATACCGCCTCACCTTCAGCGGCCCGCAGGGCGAGACACTGGCTACCAACTCGGCGGTGCGCTCCCTCGACGAGAGCTTCGCCTTCGGCGTGTCCCTCGACCCGCCCGGCAACGGGCTGTCGCTGCAGGCCATCGCCTACCGCACCGAGGGCGAGCTGCCGCGGGGCTTCCCGATTGCGGTGATCGTCGCGCTGTCGTTCTTCGTGCTGTGGAGCCTGTGGCTCTTGCGCATGCACATGCTGAGCCGGGTGCGGGTCGAGAAGGAGCGCGACCGGCTGTTCAACCTGTCCCTCGACATGCTCGCGGTGCTCGGCCACGACGGTGTGTTCCGGCGCTGCAACCCGGCCTTCGAGCGGGTGCTGGGCTACGCGCAGCCCGAGGTGCTGGGCCACTCGCTGCTCGACTTCATCCACGCCGAGGATGTGGCCGACACCGTCGCCCACCTGCGCAGCCTTGCGTCGGGCACTCCCGGTGCCTTCGAGAACCGCTGCCGTTGTGCCGACGGCGGTTACAAGTGGCTGGCCTGGAGCGTGAACTCGGTGCCCGAGGAGAAGCTGATGTACGCCGTGGCCCACGACATCACCGGGCGCAAGGCGGCCGAGGATGCACTGCGGGCCCAGTCGGCCTTTCGCCAGGCGATGGAGGAATCCCTCGTCACCGGCCTGCGGGCCATCGACATGAGCGGCAAGATCATTTATGTGAACCCGGCCTTCTGCCGCATGACCGGCTGGTCGCGGGAGGAACTCGTCGGCGCGGTAGCGCCTTTCCCCTACTGGCCGCGGGACAGCATCGAGACCCTGCAGCACAACCTGGCGCTCACTCTCAGCGGCGACGCGCCGGCCACCGGTTTCGAGATGCGCATGCGCCGCAAGAACGGCGAGGAGATGGACGCCCGCTTCTATATCTCGCCGCTGATCGACGGCGACGGGCACCAGTCGGGCTGGATGGCCTCGATCACCGACATCACCGAACCCAAGCGGGTGCGCGCCGAGCTCGAGGCGTCCCACGAGCGTTTCGTGGCGGTGCTCGATGGCCTGGATGCTGCCGTCTATGTGGCCGACGCGGCCAACGACGAGATCCTGTTCGCCAACCGGGCCTTCAAGAGCATCTACGGCTTCGACGCGGTGGGGCGCATCGTCGCCACCTTCGGCCTGCCCAGCCCGCCCGACACCCTGTGGTACGACGTCGACCCGCGCCGCCTCACCCCCGACCACGTGCCCCGCGAGCTCTACGACGGCGAGCTGCGCAACGCCCTGTCGGGTCGCTGGTACCACATCCGCGAGCGGGCCATCCGCTGGGTGGACGGCCGCGTGGTGCGCATGGCGATCGCCACCGACATCACCGACCGCAAGCGCGTCGACGAGGAAAACCGCGCCCAGCAGGAGCGCCTGCAGCGCACCTCGCGCCTCATCACGATGGGCGAGATGGCCTCCACGCTGGCCCACGAGCTCAACCAGCCGCTAGCCGCCATCGCCAACTATTCGGCCGGCTGCGTCAATCGCCTGCAGTCGGGCGACTACCGCCGCGAGGACATCCTGACCGCAATGCAGAAGGCCAGCGCCCAGGCCGAGCGGGCCGGCAAGATCATCCGGCGGGTGCGCGAGTTCGTCAAAAAGAGCGAGCCTCGCCGCCATCCGGTGGCGCTGGGCGGGGTGGTGGAGGACGCCATCGGTTTTGTCGAGATCGACGCCCGGCGCCACGGCGCCCAGGTGATCAGCCAGGTGCCGGCCGACCTGCCGCCGGTGTTTGCCGACGCGGTGATGATCGAGCAGGTGGTGCTCAACCTCGTCAAGAACGGCATCGAGGCCATGCGCGACATGCCGGCCGACGAGCGCATCGTCACCGTCTCGGCCCGCCCTGTGGATGACAATCAGGTGGAGGTCGAGGTGGCTGACCGCGGCCCGGGCCTCTCGGACGAGGCGCGTGAGCGCCTGTTCACCCCCTTCTACACCACCAAGGCCGAGGGCATGGGCATGGGGCTCAACATCTGCCGCTCCATCGTCGAGTTTCACGAAGGGCACCTGTGGGTGGACGCGAACCCCGCCGGAGGCTGTATCTTCCGCTTCACGCTGCCCCTGGAGACTCACCGTGAAACCGCAATCCCCGTTGTCTGAACAGATCATCTACCTCGTCGATGACGACGAAGCCCTGCGCGACTCCCTCGTCTGGCTGCTCGAATCCCAGGGCTTCAAGGTCGAGGCCTTCGCCTCGGCGGAGGCTTTTCTGAGAGTCTGGCGGCCCGAGTTCAACGGCTGCCTGCTGCTCGACGTGCGGATGCCCGGGATGAGCGGCCTTGAGCTCCACGAGCGCCTGCGCGCCCACTATTGCACGCTGCCGGTGATCTTCATCACCGGCCACGGCGACGTGCCGATGGCGGTGGCAGCGCTCAAGAAGGGCGCCGTCGATTTCATCGAGAAGCCCTTCAACGACGCCGAGCTGCTGCGCATCGTCAACCAGTGCCTGGCCAACGAACAGGAGAGCCGCGCCCGTCGCCGCCAGGACGCCGAGGTCTCGCGCCGCCTCGACCAGCTCACCCAGCGCGAGCGCGAGGTGCTCGACCTGATCATCGTCGGCAAGCTCAACAAGCAGATCGCCGACGTGCTGGGCATCAGCATCAAGACCGTCGAGGTGCACCGCGCCCGGGTGATGGAGAAGATGGCCGCCCAGTCGCTGGCCGAGCTCGTCCAGAACGTGATGGCGATCGAGGGCAGCCGGCAGGCGTAGTGATACAAAAATATTGCTTTTAAGGTTTTGGCTGTATCGTCTTGTTGACCTGCCTCAAGCCGGCCCCGCGTCCATGCTCCTAGACTTCCAGGCTTTATCTGCCGGAGTCCAGCTTCATGGGAAACGCCCTGTCTGCCGAGGTGGCGAGCCGCCTGTTCCTGTCGGGTAACGACGCCGTCGCCCACGCCGTGCGCGACGCCGGCGTCCGCGTCGCCGCCGCCTACCCGGGCACGCCCAGCACCGAGATCCTCGAGGTCGTGGCGCGCTTCCCCGGCCTCTACGCCGAATGGTCGCCCAACGAGAAGGTCGCCCTCGAGGTCGCCCTCGGTGCCTCGATGATGGGCGCCCGGGCCTTCAGCGCAATGAAGCACGTGGGCCTCAACGTGGCCTCCGACGCGCTGATGACCCTCACCGTCACCGGCGTCGAAGGTGGCCTCGTGATCGCCGTGGCCGACGACGTGGGCATGTCCTCGTCCCAGAACGAGCAGGATTCGCGCTTCTGGGGGCGCTTTGCGCACATCCCGGTGTTCGAGCCCGCCGACTCCCAGGAGGCCTACGACATGACCCGGGCCGCCTACCGCCTGTCGGAAGCCTTCAAGGTGCCGGTGCTGCTGCGCCTCACCACCCGCATCTGCCACGTCAAGGGGCGGGTCGAGCTGTCGGCCGCCGAAACCCATGAGCCCGGCGGCTTCACCAAGGACCCGCGGCGCTGGGTGATGGTGCCCGGCAACGCCAAGCCGCGCCTGCCGCTGATGTTCGAGCGCGAGGCCGCCCTGGCCGCCGAAGCCGAAGCCTCGCCCCTCAACCGCCTCGAGGCGGGCAGCGACCGGCGCATCGGCTTCGTCACCTCCGGCCCGGCCTACATGCACGTGCGCGAGGCCTTCCCCGACGCGCCGGTGCTGAAGCTCGGCCTCAGCTACCCGCCGCCGCTGACCAAGGTGCGCGAGCTCGCCGCCCTGGTCGAAACCCTGGTCGTGGTCGAAGAGACCGAGCCGCTGCTCGAGAACGAACTCCGCGCCGCCGGCATCCGCTGCGAAGGCAAGAACCTGCTGCCGCGCCTGGGCGAGCTCGCCCCCGAGGTGCTGCGCCGCGGCATCGCCACATTACGCGGCGACGTGGTGGCCGACGCGCCGGCGCTGCCGGCCCAGCAGGTCTTCCCGCGGCCGCCCACCATGTGCGTGGCCTGCCCGCATCTGGGCATCTATTACACCCTGTCGCAGCTGCGCAACATCATCATCTCGGGCGACATCGGCTGCTACACCCTGGGCGCCGGCCACCCCTGGAACGCCCTCGACACCTGCATCTCGATGGGCGCCTCGATGGGCATGGCGCTGGGCATGGACAAGGGCCGCGGCGCGGCCGACCAGAACAAGAAGATCGTCGCCGTCATCGGCGACTCGACCTTCATGCACATGGGTATGCAGGGCCTGCTCGACATCACCTACAACCGGGGCAACGTCACCATCCTGCTCCTCGACAACCGCGCGGTGGGCATGACCGGCGGCCAGGACAACCCGGCCACCGGCCGCGACATCCACGGCATCGAGGCGCCGCGGGTCGACTTCCCCCGCATCTGCGAGGCCCTCGGCGTCAAGAAGGAACGCATCCGCGTTGTCGACCCCTATCAGCTGCCGGTGCTCTTCAAGGCCCTGCGCGAGGAGACCAAGATCGAGGAGCCGTCGGTCATCATCACCGACCGCCCCTGCGTGCTGATCGACGACTACAAAAAGACGCCGCCCTACGCGGTGACCGAAGACAAATGCACCGGCTGCGGCAACTGCCTCGACGTGGGCTGCCCGGCCATCCACGTGACCCGCCGCGGCAAGGAGGTCAAGGCCTCGGGCAAGGAGGTCGACCTGGCCTTCGTGCGCATCGAAACCAGCGCCTGCACCGGCTGCGGCCTGTGCGTGCAGCCCTGCGCGCCCGAGGCCATCGCCCATTCGGTGCCGGTGATGCCGGTGCGCTTCATGCAACGCAGCGGAGGAGCCGCCTGATGAGCCGCAACACCAACATCCTCGTCTGCGGGATCGGCGGGCAGGGCGTGATGACCGCCACCGAGATCCTCGCCGAAGCCGCGCTGGCCCTCGGCTTCGACGCCAAGAAGACCGAAGTGGCGGGCATGAGCCAGCGGGGCGGGGTGGTCGTCTCCCACCTGCGCTTTGGCGCCAAGGTGCTGTCGCCGCAGATCGCCCCGGGCGAGGCCGACCTGCTGGTCGGCTTCGAGGCCGCCGAAACTTTGCGCTGGGTGCACATGCTGCGCCCCGGCGCGCCGGTGCTCACCAACACCTCGCGGCTGACGCCGCCGGTGGTTGAGTGTGGCGTGTTCGACTATCCGGACGACCCGGTCGGCCAGCTGCGTACCCTCGGCGTGCCGCTGCAGGCCTTCGATGCCGCCGAGATCGCCCAGGAGTTCGGTGACATCCGGCTCGGCAACACCGTGATGCTGGGCGCCATGTCCGACCACCTGCCGTTTCCCGCGGCAGTGCTGCGGGAGGCCGTGGCGGCGCGCTTCGCCCACAAGAAGCCGGGCCTGCTCGACATGAACATGCGGGCTTTCGACGCAGGCCGCGAGCGGGCCGCGGCGCTCACCGGCCAGGGCTGCGTGGCCGCCTGAGCCCCACCCGGCGCCTGCCGCGCGACTGCGGTGGGCGCAGCTAAGTCGTGGTAGACTCTCGGGTTTTTCTGAGGGCGGTGTGGCATGACGGCTCGCATTATTGACGGTAACGCGCTTTCCGCGAAGCTTCGCGGCGAACTCGCCGCGAAGGCGGCAGCGCTGACGGCCCAGGGCACCCAGCCCTGCCTCGCGGTGATCCTGGTGGGCGGCGACCCCGCCTCGGCGGTTTACGTGCGCAACAAGGTGGCCGGCTGCGAGAAGGCCGGCATCAAGTCCCTCAAGTTCGAATACCCCCAGGATGCGGCCCCCGCCGACGTGCTGGGCAAGATCGCCGAGCTCAACGCTGACCCGTCGGTGCACGGCATCCTGGTGCAGCTGCCGCTGCCCAAGCACTTCGACGAAAAAGCCGTGCTCGAGGCGATCAAGGTTGAAAAGGACGTGGACGGCTTCCACGCCGAGAACGTCGGCCGCCTCTCTCAGGGCCAGGAAGCCTTCGTGCCGTGCACGCCCAACGGCGTGATGGAGATGCTGAAGAGCATCGAAGCGCCCCTGCGCGGCGCCGAAGCCGTCGTGATCGGCCGCTCCAACATCGTCGGCAAGCCGATGGCGATGCTCCTCACCGCCGCCGGCGCCACCGTCACCGTGTGCCACTCGGGCACCCGCGACCTCAACTTCCACACCCGCCGCGCCGACATCCTGGTGGCCGCCATCGGCAAGCCCAGGTTCGTCACCGGCGACATGGTCAAGCCCGGCGCCATCGTCATCGACGTGGGCATCAACCGCCTGCAGGACGGCCCGGATGCCGGCAAGCTGTGCGGCGACGTGGATTTCGACTCCGCCAAGGAAGTCGCCGGCGCCATCACCCCGGTGCCCGGCGGTGTCGGCCCGATGACCATCACCATGCTGCTCGTCAACACCGTGGTCTCCGCCGAGCGGGCGCTGGCCAAGAGCCGGGGCTGAGCGCCGCCCAGGGCCGCCTGGCGGCCCGGCGCTCCCCGCCTTGCGTTCATCAACATCCGAACACACAACACACCAATGAATAGCTCCTCCCCCGTCATCGGCATCGTCATGGGCTCCAACTCCGACTGGCCGACGATGCAGGCCGCGGCCAAGGTTTTGAAAGACTTCGGCGTGCCCTTCGAAGCCCGCGTCGTCTCGGCTCATCGCACGCCCGATCTGATGTTCGAGTACGCCGAACAGGCCCGCGCGCGCGGCCTGAAGGCGATCATCGCCGGGGCCGGCGGCGCCGCCCACCTGCCGGGCATGATCGCCGCCAAGACCACGCTGCCGGTGCTCGGCGTGCCGGTGCAGTCCAAGGCCCTGTCGGGCAAGGATTCCCTGCTCTCCATCGTGCAGATGCCCAAGGGCATCCCGGTGGCCACCTTCGCCATCGGCGAGGCCGGCGCCGCCAACGCAGGCCTGTTTGCGGTGGCCCTGCTGGCTGCCACTGACGCCGCCCTGGCCGACAAGCTCGACGCCTTCCGCGCCGAGCAGACCGCCAGCGTGCTGGCCATGAACCTCGACCCGATCTGAAGCAGGACGTGACGCGATGATCCTCCCGCCCGCCACCCTCGGCATGCTCGGCGGCGGCCAGCTCGGCCGCTTCTTCGTCGCCGCCGCCCACGAGATGGGCTACAAGATCTGGGTGCTCGACCCCGACCCCAACAGCCCGGCCGGCCTCATCGCCGACCGTCACCTGCAGGCCGCCTACGACGACTACGCCGCGCTCGACGTGCTGGCCGAAGGCTGCGCCGCGGTGACCACCGAGTTCGAGAACGTCCCGGCGGACACCCTGGATTACCTCGCCAAGTTCGTGCCGGTGCGACCTGGCGCCTCGGCGGTGGCGGTGTGCCAGAACCGCATCGCCGAAAAGAGCTTCCTGCGCGACAACGGCCTGCCCCACGGCCCCTTCGCGGTCATTAACGTGGACGCCGACATCGCCGCGGCGCCGGCCAGCCTCTACCCGGCCATCCTCAAGGTGGCCCGCTTCGGCTACGACGGCAAGGGCCAGGCCCGCGTCGCCAACGCCGCCGAGGCGCTGCACGCCTTCCACGCCTTCAAGGGCGAGCCCTGCGTGCTCGAACAGATGCTGAGCCTCGACTACGAGGTGTCGGTGGTGCTGGCCCGCGACGAGAATGGCCGCGTCAAGTGCTTCCCCACCGTCGAGAACCGCCACACCAACGGCATCCTCGACGTCTCCATCGCGCCGGCGCGGGCCTCCGCCTGCCAGCGCGACGCCGCCCAGGAATACGCCGAGCGCATCGCCGAACGGCTGGGCTTCATCGGCACGCTGGCGGTTGAATTCTTCGTCAGCCGCGGCGAGCTGGTGGTCAACGAGATGGCCCCGCGCCCCCACAACAGCGGTCACCACACCATCGACGCCTGCGTCACCAGCCAGTACGAGCAGCAGGTGCGCGCCCTGTGCGGCCTGCCGCTGGGCGAAGCGCGCCAGCACAGCGCCTCGGTCATGGTCAATCTCCTCGGCGAGCTGTGGTATGACGGCGGCGAGCCCCACGGCCGCTACCGCGAGCCCGACTGGTCGCTGCTCCACGCCGTGCCCGGCCTGCGCCTGCATCTCTACGCCAAGCACCACGCCCGCCATGGCCGCAAGATGGGCCACTTCACGGTGATCGGCAGCGACGCCGACGACGTGCTCGCCAAGGCCCTGGCCGCCCGCCAGGCCATCGGCATCCGGGGCGATTGAGCGCGGCCATGAACGACATCCAGCGTGCGGTCCAGCTCCTGCGCCAGGGCGAACTCGTCGCGCTGCCCACCGAAACGGTGTATGGCCTTGGTGCCGACGCCCTCAATCCGGACGCCGTTGCCAAGATCTTCGCCGCCAAGGGCCGCCCGTCCGACCACCCGCTTATTGTTCATCTGGCCGACGCCAGCCAGATCATGACCTGGGCGCGGGAAGTCCCGAAAGACGCCATCGCCCTCGCGCGGGCCTTCTGGCCCGGCCCGCTCACCCTGATCCTCAAGAGAGACGAGAGCGTGCCCGACCTCGTCACCGGCGGGCAGGACACCGTCGGCCTGCGGGTGCCCAACCACCCGGTGGCGCTCGAGCTGCTGCGCGCCTTCGGCTCCGGTGTCGCCGCGCCGTCGGCCAACCGCTTCGGCCGCATCAGCCCGACCACCGCCGCTCACGTGCGCCAGGAGCTCGGCGAGCGGGTCGCGCTGATCCTCGACGGCGGCGCCTGCGCGGTGGGGCTCGAATCCACCATCGTCGACCTCTCCCGCGGCGTGCCCTTCATCCTGCGGCCCGGCGCCATCGGCGCCGACGACATCGCCCGCGTTCTCGGCCGCCGCCCGCGCCTGCGTGGCGAAGTCGAGGCTGGGAACGCAGCGGAGGAGGGCGCCACGCCCCGCGTGTCCGGCGCGCTCGCCGCCCACTACGCGCCGCGCACCCCGCTCGAACTCGTCGCCACCGATGCCCTGGCCGCCCAGGCCCGCCCCGGCGACGCGGTGCTGGCCCGCTGCGCCGCGCCCGCAAGCCTCGCCGAAGGTGTTGCGTGGGCCCAGGCCCCCGCCGACCCCGCCGGCTACGGCCACGATCTCTATGCCCAGCTGCGCCGCCTCGACGAATCCGGCGCCGCCCGCATCCTCGTCGAAGCCCCACCCGCCAGCCCCGACTGGGCTGCCGTCGCCGACCGCCTCGGCCGCGCCGCCGTGGGCTCCGGCGAAGACGACGAAACCTGAGCTTCAAGCTGCAAGGGGGGCTTTTCAGCGGCAGGAAGCATCGTTATAATGCGCGGCTTACGTGGGCCGATAGCTCAGCTGGGAGAGCGCCGCGTTCGCAATGCGGAGGTCGTGAGTTCGATCCTCATTCGGTCCACCACTCATTCAGTACAAAACAGCCTGTTGCGCTTTGAGCGTGACAGGCTGTTTTGCTTTGTGCGCTCCGTTGGGCGGGTGTGGTTTGTCCAGGATGAAGCGATTGGCTGCGGCCGACTCGCGGCCCGTGGAACCAATGACGGCAGCTCGGCCGGAGCGGTCGTTCGAGCGGAAGCCTGTGTAGGTCGGCAATGCGCCGGTTACCTGCCTCTTAATCGCAAACTGCCATGAGCGACAGCGTCCCATTCCGGCGAGTACGTACTACCGATCCATAGCGGTCTGCCTCGACTGAGAAAAGTCAGTGCTCAGCGTCGAAGTGAGCGCTGTGCGTGACTTTTCGTTGAGGTCGTCCCAACTGAAGTCTTATACGCTACGGGGCATCGCTTGGACATCCGCTTCAATTTGCTTGTCAATCCATTCCTTCGTGACGCCATGAGACTCCCAAGCGGACAACCAGTATTCATCCATCACTTGATCTACCTTGGCAAGGTGGATCCATATGTCGATCAGCTCGTCGATCATTTTCTTTCGGCCCGCGGGAGACATGTGATTGATGTCGTGCTCCCTGAAGAAGTGATGAGCGAGGTGATTTCTGTATTTCAGAGCAAGATTAAGATCTGCAACAAAAGCGTCTGGAAATGAATGCCACCGCTTAGTAACCTTGACGACCTGTCCAAAGGTCTTCTCGTCGAATGACTCATATAGTTGGATTACATCGGCAGCGCTAATCCCAAGATTTCCCTGAATCAACAAGGCAACTGCAAGATTCAGTACGCCATGCTCAAGTACATTGGCTTTGTAGAAAGCCAACCCAAAGAAGGCATAAATCTCCTTTGGATCATCGTAGTCCGGTGTGGGCGGAGTGAGCTTGGTCATGACGTAAAAAATTTAATATGGTCGCACCATAGCAGTGAAGTCGAGAAGGGAACCCAAATTGTGGGTTCCTTTCGATGGAATTGTTAGCCGAATGTGGCTCAAAATGGAATGCTGTCGAGATCGTCTGCTATTGCCCGCTGGCTTGATGACGTGAATGCGCCAACTTTATCGATTGTGCTTCTAAGGTTTTTCTTCTCGAACTCAGACAAAGATGAGCGCTCAAGTATTTCTTTAATTTGCGCGTCTGTTGCTATTGACCACGATTCAAAAAGCCGAATTTGGTCAATTTTTTTATCAGACGAGAGGCCGGCTAGAGCTTTCGACATGCTCTGTAGTAATTTTTCTCTATGTGCTGGCTTCTTCAGCAGGGTTTGAACAATTTCATCCGCAACAGCCTTTGGCTGCTTGCCTTTGATTTGAAGGCCCTGGTACTTTCCAAAAAATCCAAAGGGATCCATGCCCGCACGCAACGGAATAATGTCTACTCTTCTTCCTAACGCATAGCCAACTTCTTGGGCGCACCAATCAGACTCTTTGAATCCTGGCTCTACAACGGCAATTAGAACTTCCATTGTTTCAAGGCCCGCCTCAACTTCCTCGCGCCACTCTCTAGATGCTTCAATATCCTCATGGGCAACAAATGCTGATATCCCCCAGTTAGAAAGATTAGACTTTAACGCAGACATGCGTGCGCGATTTGAAGAGAGGTGGCTTATGAATGCTTTGACAAAACCATCTCCCCAGAAATCTGCGACTGTTGTTGGGGGTGACAAAAATATTCTTTTGTGCTTTTCTGGAGCCTTATTTGAATACCAAAGATCTATATCAAAGTATTCAATTATCTCGGCGATACTTGAACTGTCCGAATTGAATACTTCATCAATTACTTGTATTGCGCAACTCTCGTAGTCATCGTCACCAAAACTCAATGCACGTAGAAGACGGGGGTGATCAGTTACAGCTTTTAAGTTACCTGTGATTTGTCCCAGGCTATACCAGTCGCTTTCCGAAAATGACTCTACAGCGTACTTGGCAATCACAGCGACCTTCTTGCGATCGGTGGGTGTCATAGAAATTTCGCCTATTTCAAGATGGCCGGCGTTGCGCGGCTTTATATTTCAGCATCGAGCGACCAATGAGAGCGAGGTTGAACGCCATCTTAGATATTGTTCTCAACATAAGCATCGGTAAGACTGTCAGGTTTTATCAAAAGAAAAGCTGCGAATAACATTCGGCGATCAATGCCGAGGCACGCTACTTTTGACACAGGTACGCCGCGGACGGAACCCCGTTCGTCGTCTCGATAACGAGACGGTTGATCGCTTGGCGGTCGGCGCTGACTGTCTCAAGTTTTACTACGATCTCTTCGCTACGGCGAAGGCCATCTTGGAGCGCATGTTTTCCAACCTTGGCAGCCGACTTCACATCAGAGCGCCTTTCATTGATGGTGCTACCGAGGGTGAATGTTGCGCTGATCAACTCGCAATCGTCCTTTACCGACTTCGACAATCTATCTTGTAACGAACTTATCTCCTTGATGCTCTTCTTGATCTGCTCGAGGCGAGGCTCAAGTGTCTTGCTGCTATCATGGTAAATTGAGCAAAGATACCAGTTTGCCAGTCGTGCCTCATTGCAAAGTATCAACTCCTCGCCTAAACGGCTAAGGCGTTTGTGCTTGGCAAGCGCACTTGTGTATTCGCCTTCACAACCGACAGAGTCACGTTCAAGTTCAATTCTTGACTCGCGTTTTGCCTGTTCGACGAGTGACATGCTTGCGCGATCAAGCTCGATGTCGAAGCGCTCCAATTCAGCCCTTGTACGCTCAAGAAACTCGCCATTTTCGACGGCTTTTCTCGCCACTTCGAGATAATTGATTGCGCTTTTGATCACTGCGAGACGCTCTTCTTCTAGGAAGCTCTGAATGCTGTCCACTTTGGATTCAACGCGTTTCAGCGTTGCGCTAATGTCGGCCAAGTGCTTCTGAGCAACAACAACGGAAGCGAGTTGCCAGATGGCAGCGGCATTGGCAATATTCTGTAAGTTGCTTGGTTCGTAAAGGCGCGCGTGCTCAAATCCCTTGCCTGCCTTGGCAATTGCGCGAAGGCCGTTACCGTCAGTTGCTGCAAGCATCTGGCCGTTGATCACTACTTCCATCAGTTGCTTGCTGTGGGTCGCTACAGCAGTGACTACTGAGGGCGCTACCTGCATGAGCGGCTCTACGAGGGACTTGAGTACTCCAGATACTACATGCTGAGGCAATCTGGTCGCATTACGCAGCAGTTCCATGTTTGGATCCGAGTCGTCCAGTTTGGTCATCGACATCACTTCCTGATCACCATTGGCAACAACTACTTTTACTGGCGCCACGCCGTCGGCCGAGGGAGCTTCCGGATGCTCATCATGGGGCGTTGTACCAGCGCTTCTCGCACGGATCTTCATCCATACGACAGTCAGACCGATCCCGAGCGCTAAGCACGCCAAGCTAACAATGACTATTTCCAAGACCATCTCTCCTTCATGAAGGAACACCACGCTGCAAGCTGATCATGCTTAACGCATTGACGGGGCCATTAGGCCCAATAGGTGTACATACTATCAGGATGGACGGTTGTGTCTGCGCCTTGTGTGCTCTGGCGCAGATAGGGAGTGCCGCCATGCGGCAACGCCAAGGTCACGGCATTGCACTTGGTGGGTTGGTAGCGCTAGTAGCGCCAAGGCGGCGCGCCGACTGATTTCACCGAAGTTTCGCGATCAGACTGCCATTTGTTATAAGTCAGCAAGGGTCGGGTACTGGTGGTCGGAGCTGGGTGATTCGGACATCTGAGCGTCAGGTAACTGATGCACTGCTGACTGATTCAGTACGAACCATGAGCGTCCGCAAAGGCCGACAAGCCGCCACATCGAGCACTGACACATCCCTTCGCGGGGGGCCGCCGCCTGTCAGGCTGTCAGCGCCAAACCCACCGGGACGAGTCCGGCCCGCTGTGGGACGTCGTCTGGATGGCCGCACGCTGGCGCCAGCCCCCCGCCGTGGTGGATGGTTTTGCGTCTCCGGGCGTGTGACGCGCTTGAAAGCTGGGTTGCCGGCGGGTGTTAGGCTGCTCGTTCTTGTAAGTGGCTGTTTTGTATTATTTTATTTTCTCTCTCCGACTCCCCCGACGATTCCGTGCACCCGCGCGATTTTCCAGTCAACCCACGCAATTCTTCATCCACCTGGCGCAGGCCATAGGAGACTCTCCGCACATTTCCGGCGACACGCCTTGAAGTTCGGGAGATCTCTCCTGACCCCTGCGCCAGGTCTTCCAACCCATGCGACGTTCTCCCCGGTGATTGCGCCATGCCCCTCGGCGTTTGCGCGGGTTGGCTGGAAAATTGCTCGGGTTGGCTGGAAAATCGCGCGGGTCTCCGCAGCGATTGCGCGGGACTCCTCGATGATTGCGCCACCCGTCGCGACGCTTGCGCGGGTTTCCTCGGCGATTGCGCCACGCGTCGGGGTGTTTGTGCGGGATGCCGCAGGTGCTTGACTAACTCGCCGGCCCGTATATAATCCGCGCCCTGTGTCCCGTGGAGGGATTCCCGAGCGGTCAAAGGGATCAGACTGTAAATCTGACGGCACTGCCTTCGAAGGTTCGAATCCTTCTCCCTCCACCATCCAGCACAAGCCAAAAGGTCCGCGCGAAAGCCCGGGCCTTTTTGTTTTTGTGCTGTGGGGGCGACTTCAGTCGCCCGCGGAGCTTGAATGAAGGATCAGGCGTCATTTGACCAGCTGCGGGCGACTGAAGTCGCCCCTACAAGTCGCCCCTACAAGTCGCCCCTACATGGCGCCGCAGCGCTTGTCCGCTTCAGCGCACGCTCAGGCTGATGCGGTCGTAGGCGCCGCTGTCGTCCAGCACGGTGATGTCGTAGCGGCCGGGTTCGGTGAGGCGTTGTTCGAAGCCTTTGCCGGCGGGCTGGCGGGCGCTGGGGCGGCCGTTGACCAGCCATACCACCTCGCTCCCCGGGCCGGTGCCGGCCGTCTGGCTGCGCACCGCGTGGCCGCGCACTTCGAGGTGGAGGAGCGGCGCGTCGCCGCCGGCGGAGCGGCGCAGGATCTCGCCGTTGCTCGCGCCGACGATCTTGAGGCCGCTCTCCGGCCTTGCCTGGCCGGCGCAGGACGCGGCCCACTGGGGCGGCAGCGCGCGGCGGCGCAGGTTGTCGTCCAGCCAGGGTTCCAGCACCGCCGGCCAGCGGGCCATCGGCCGGGTTTCGAGCGGGCCGGCGTGGCAGTCGGGGCGGGCGCGCAGCTGGCCGTCGGGGGTGAGCTGGATGTCGTAGCGGGCCTCGCCGCCGCGCAGGCGGTCGGGGAAGGTGGGCGGGGCGGCGTCGTTGAGGGTCCAGGCGAGGCGGCTCTGGTGGCACAGGCGGTCGTCCACGCCGGCGGCGCGGGTGCCGAGGGGCCAGCAGATGCGTTCCTGCTTCACGCCGTGCGGCGGTGTGCGCGGTGCTGGCGGGCCGGCGTCGAGGGCGTTGAAGAGGTCCACCAGCAGCGGGGCCGCGATGTTGGCGCCGAAGAAGCCCGGGTTGGGGGTGCCGTCGGGCCGGCCGACCCACACGCCGATGGTGTAGCGGTCGGAGACGCCCACCGACCACGCGTCCCGGAAGCCGAAGCTGGTGCCGGTCTTCCAGGCGATGCCGCGGCGGATGCCGGCGCCGCTTTCCACCGCCCGGCCCAGCGGGCCGCCCGATTCGAGCAGGTCGCGGATGATGAAGGCGGCGCCGGCCGACAGCATGCGCTGCTCTTCGACGGGGGCGTCCGGCGTGTAGCGCGGCTTGCCGGCGAGGCCCTGGCGGGCGAAGGCGGTGTAGGCGCCGACCAGCTGCTCAAGGCGGGTGCTGGCGCCGCCGAGGATCACCGCCAGGTTGGGCTCGCCGCCCTTGGCAAATTCCAGCTTCAGCCCGCCCCGCCGCAAGAGCGCCACGAAGCGCACCGGGTCGAGGCGCTCCAGCACCTCGACGGCCGGCACGTTGAGGGATTTGGTGAGGGCCTCGGAGACGCTCACCGGGCCGTGGAAGGATTGCTGGAAGTTGCCCGGCTGGTAGCCGCCGAAGGACTGGGGCACGTCGGCCAGCAGGGATTCGGAGTGGATCAGGCCCTCGTCGAGGGCCAGACCGTACAGAAAGGGCTTGAGCGTCGAGCCGGGCGAGCGGGCGGCCTGCACCATGTCCACGTGGCTGAAGCGCTCGGCGTCGCTGAAGTCGGCCGAGCCGGCGTAGGCGCGCACCTCCAGGCTGGCGTTGTCGACCACCAGCGCCGCCATCGACACCCGCGCCGGCAGCCCGCCGAGCCGGTCGGCCAGCAGCAGCTCGACGGTCTGCTGGGCCTGGGCGTCGAGGGTGGTGTCGAGGCGCGGGCGGCCGGCGGCGGTTCTCTTGAGGCGTTCGGCGAGCAGCGGGGCGAGCAGCGGCTCGCGCAGGGCCTGGGCGTAGGCGGGCTCCTGCAGGGCGTCGGCGATGTCGGCCTCGCGCCACGTGCCGCGCATGCGCTGGAGCACCTTGTCGCGGGCGGCGCGGGCGGCGGCGGGGTGGCGGTCGGGGCGCAGCAGCGACGGGGCCTGGGGCAGCACCACCAGCAGCGCGGCCTCGGCGTGGGTGAGGCGGCGGGCGGGCTTGCCGAGGTAGGCGCGGCTGGCGGCCTCGACGCCTTCGAGCACGCCGCCCATCGGGGCGTGGTTGAGGTATAGGGTGAGGATCTCGTCCTTCGACAGCCGGGCTTCGAGCTGCAGCGCGCGCAGGATCTGGCGGCCCTTGCCGGTCAGGCTGCGCGGTGTGGGCTCGAGGATGCGGGCGACCTGCATGGTGATCGTCGAGCCGCCCGAGACGATGCGACCGTTGATGGCCCACTGGCCGGCGGCGCGCGCGAGCGCGAAGGGATTGACCCCCGGGTGCCAGCGAAAATAGCGGTCTTCGTAGCGCAGCAGGGCTTCGTGGTAGGCGGGCGCCACGTCGCCCAGCGCCACCGGGTGGCGCCACACGTGGTTGCGGTCGGGGAAGGCGCGCAGTGGCGTGCCGTCGCGGGCCACGATGAGCAGGGCCTGGCCCGTGTCGTGGCCGGGCAGGGGTGGCGGCAAGAGCTGGTCGGCGATCAGCATCGCCCCCAGCAGCACAGCCAGGCCGTGGCGCAGGGGGCGGAAGCGGAGTGGGAGGCCCGCGGCCACGGGGCTACTTGCCGTCGATCACCGTCAGGCTGCCGTCGCCTTCGGCCAGCCCGTAGGTGTCGGGCCGGTACATGTCTTCGGCGTACACCGGCGGAACAATGAACTTGCCGGGGGTGACCACCCGGGCCCGGTAGAACAGGTTGATCTCGCCCTGCAGGCGCACGGCGGCCACGAAGCGGTCGTCGCGGAACTCGACGTGCTGGATGCGCCGGTCGGCCATCGCGGCGGCGGGGTCGATGCCGGCGATGCTGACCGCGCCCATCGCCTCGCCCTGCGCGATGTTGAGGTTCTCGATCTCCAGCCCGGCCGGGATGTGGTCCACCACCAGGCCGTTGCCGATGTGCACCTTCGGCCTGACCTGAACGCGCACCAGCACGCTCTCGCCCACCTTCAGCGGCCGTGCCCCGATGGGCGTGCCGTCGCCGGCGTGGAGCGTGCGGACCAGGGCGATGGCGTCGCTGCGGGCAGCGGGCATCTTCGCCGGGTGGCCGCCGATCGCCAACTCGACGAAGAGCTTGTCGCGGTGGGTGTTGCGGATCGCCAGCCCGCCGGCGAGGGCGGCGGCATCGAGGGGGCGGATCTGGCTGCCGGGGCCGCTCACGCTGGCGGGCTTGCCGTTGCCGACTTCGGCCGTCCAGGCGACGCCCTGGCCACGGCTGCCGAGCTCGCGACCGATGAGGAAGAGGGCGAGCTTCTCCTGGGTGCTGGTCCAGGTGTTCTTCTCGAGCTCGGCGGCGGTGAGGGCGACCAGGCTGGCGCTGCCGGCAGCGTTGATCTTGTGGCGCTGCAGCAGCGTGTACGACAGCGCCGCGTCGCGCAGCGGGCTGCCGTAGTCGCCCCACCAGGGGCCGGTGTCGCGGGGCTTGGCGATGCCTTCGGCGATGGCGGTGTTGCCGCGGGCGTCGTCGCCCATCAGCTTGAGGGCGATGCCGAGCTGGACCAGCGCCAGGCCGGAGTGGGCCTGGGCGCGCAGCTCATAAAGCTGGCGCAGGGTGGCCAGCGGCGCCTTCGATTCCCGCGCCAGCACGTAGGCGCCGTAGGCGAGCACGCCGAAGCGGCCGCTGCCGGCGTAGCGGCGGTCCTGCCAGATGGCGTCGGCGTTGTAGCTGGGCTTGCCGGTGGGCAGGCCGGCGACGCCCTCCTGCAGCGCGCGCAGCAGGAAGTCGGTGGCCTTTTGCTGCATCTGCGCCGGCACGTTGAAGCCCTGCTCGCGGGCGTCGAGCAGGAAGTGGGTGACGTAGGCCGACAGCCAGTATTCGTACTCGGAGACATTGCCCCACAGGCTGAAACCGCCGCTCGGCGCCTGCATGGCGCCGAGGCGGGCGATGGCCTTTTCGAGCATGGCGGCGCGCTGCTCGCGGCTGAAGGGCTTGAGGCCGAAGCGGCGGGCGCTGTCTTCGTCGACGAACACGTGGGGGTAGGCGGTGCTGGTGGTCTGCTCGGTGCAGCCGTAGGGGTACACCAGCAGGCCGCGGATGGCGCTGCGCACGTCGATGGGCGGCTGGTCCGACAGGGTGAGGTGGGCCTCGACGGAGGCGCGCAGGAAGCCGCCGGTGTCGGCGTCCTTGATGTTGAGGGTCTCGCCGGGGGCGACGGTGAAGCGGCGGCTGATCTGCTGGCGCGGCGTGGGGGCCTGGACCTGCAGCGCGAACTGGCGGCTGAGCTTGATCGGCCCGCCGCTCACATTCACCTGCACACCCGCCAGGCCGAAGGCGCTGCCGGCCTCGACCGGGAAGCGCAGGGTCTGCCGGCGCTGGTCGGGGAGCGTGACGGTGCTGCTGGCGTTCTGGATGCGCAGGCCGTCGGGGGAGCTGACCTCAACTTTGAAGGTCTGCGCAGCACCCGAGAGATTGTGCAGATCCAGGGCGATCACTGCGCTGTCGCCCACCGTGAGGAAGCGCGGCGTGGCGAGCTCGGCCACCAGCGGCGCAGCCACCTGCACCTCGGCCTCGGCGCTGCCGAACTGCTCCGGCGTGGCGACCACCGCCATCAGGCGCAGGCTACCGTTGAAGTCGGGCACCGGCAGCGTGACCTCGGCCTCGCCCTGGGCGTCGAGGCTGACCGGGCCGGAGAACAGGTCGATCAGCTTCACCTTTTTAGGCAGGCTGGTGGTGGGCTTGGGCGCCGCGTCGCCGCCGAACTTGAGCTTGCCCTTGCGGCCGGCCATCTTCTCGATGAGGCGGCCATACACGTCGTACTGGTCGGCGCCGTAGCGCTGCTTGCCGAAGAAGTGGCCGTGGGGGTCGGGCGTGGCGAAGCGGGTGATGTTGAGGATGCCCACATCCACCGCCGACAGGGTGAGCAGGGCCTGCTGCCCCTTGGCGGCGGGCACCTTGACCTTCACCTTGAGGGGCGTCTCGGGGAGCATCTTTTTGGGCGCATCGAGGCTCACCGCCAGCTTGCGCTCGCCCCGCTCGAGGGGCAGGTGGACGAGGCCGAGGGCGCGCGCCGGGGTGACCTTCTCGCCGGCGCTGCCGGGGCGCAGCACCATTACCGACACGTAGAGGTCGTGGCGGCGCCAGGCCTTGTCGAGGGGGATGTCGATGGTGCTGCCGCCGTCGGGCATCGCGATGCGCTGGGTCCACAGGGTTTGGTCGGCCTCGACGCTGATCAGGGCCTGGCCACCGTGGGGCGGGGTGATGGTGAGTTTGGCGGTGTCGCCGTCCCGGTAGGCGGGCTTGTCGAGCTTGAGGGCGACCCGGTCGGGGCGGATGCCCTGGTCTTCGTCGTTGCGGGCGCTCCAGCCGGCGTAGAAGCGGTACTTGAGCGTCTTGCCGGTTTCGGGGTCGGCGATCTCGAGGCGGTAGCGGCCGTACTTGACCGGCACCTCCAGCTTGCCGCGGCCGCCGGCGGGCACGCTGACGCTGCGGGTGGCGACGAGTTCGTCGGTTTCGGTGAAGCCGGAATGCCAGCCGCGCTGGTCGTCGAAGCGCCAGTAGTAGTCGCGGTTCTCGCGGAACAGGCGGGCCGGCAGGCTGGCGCCGAGGAGCTTGGCGCTGCGGTCGGCGCGGATCACCTCGAAGGGCGCCTGGCTGCCCTCGCGGGCGTAGTCGCCCTGGAACAGCGGGCGCACGCCCACCAGCACCGGCGCCGGCCAGTAGGTGCGCTCGACCGAGCGGATCACCGGGCGGCCGCCGCTCTCCAGCAGGCTGAGGGTGGCACGCACGGTGAAGGGCGACTGGCGCTCGGCCACCGGGGCGAGGTCGATGTCGAGGTGGCCCTTGCCGGCTTCGTCGAGGGCGCTTTCGTCCAGCTCGGCGCGGCTCCTGGCGCTGTCTTCGTTGGCGTCGCCGAACTCGAAGCCGGGGAGCTGCTGGGCCAGCGGGTTCTTGTGCCGTTCGTACTGCACCACGCCGAGCAGGCGGTTGCCGGCGGCGGGGGCGCCGTAGAGGTAGCTGCCCTGCACGGCCAGCGCGAAGGGTTGCTTCGCGTCGAGGTTGGGGTGGCTGGGGGTGAGCTCGAGCTTCATGCGTTCGGGCAGGAACTCCTCGACGTTGAAGCGGTAGCTGTTGGTGGGCAGCTTGTCGGCCGGGTCGGCGCGCAGTTCGAGCACCCAGGCGCCGGTGGGGGCGTCGGTGGGGAGTTCGATGGCGCGCCGGTAGTAGCCGCTGACACCACCTGAGCCGGCGTCCGGCTGCCAGCTGGCGGTGAACTGGCTCTTGCCGTCGGGCCGCTTGAGGATGGCCTGCACCGGCTGGGGCGGCACCGGGCGGCCGTCGGCGTCGCGGGCGAGCACCGACAGCTCGAAGCGCTCGCCAGGCCGATACAGGTTGCGGCCAGACCACGGGAACAGGCGCACCGGGCGCCCGGGCAGGCCGGCGATGTCGAATTCGGAGAGGTCGAGGGCCGGCTCGCGGGTGGCAATCAGCGACAGCTGCTGGCCGTGGCGCGCGACGATCACGCGGGCGTCTTTTGGGCGCTCGGCGAAGCTGGCGCGGCCGTCGCCGTCGGTCTCGCCGCGGGCCAGCACCTTGCCGGCCGCGTCGAGCCACTGGATCTCGACGTTGCGGCGGCCCTTGCCATCGGTGAGGGCGCTGACCACCGCGTCGGCGCCCTTGTCGAACAGGCGCAGGTGCAGGCCCAGGTCGCTGACGTAGAAGTAGCTCACCTGGTAGTCGTGGCGGAAGCGGTTGGGCTGGCTCATCACCGCGATGTAAACGCCGGGCTCCTGGAGCGGCTTGATGTCTTCGACCGGGATGAAGGTGACGCTGCGCCGGTTGGGCTGCTGCTCGGTGACGAAGCGGCCGGCGTACACGCTGTCGGTGAGGCCGTGGAGGCTGTCGAGGTCCCAGTTGCCGACGGCGCCGCGCAGGCTGAGGCGGCGGTTCTCGTAGTCTTCTTCTTCGCCTTCCTCATCGGTGTCGTCGCCCGGCGCGGGTTTGGGCGCCCGGGCCTGGCTGATGACCCGGTCGAGGAAGCGCGGCAGCTGGTCGGGCCGCACCCGCAGGAACTGGATGTCCACCTCGGGCACGTTGACGGTGACGACCGGCAGGCCGCCATTTTGTTTGGCTGGCAGCACCATGCCGCGGCTGGCGAAGTAATAGGCCGGCGAGACGGCCGCGGTGCGCAGCGACAGGCGCGCTTCGGCGTCGAGCCGGGCATCGCTGCGGGCCGGCAGGCCGGCGGCCACCTTCACCACGTAGCGGGTCTGGGGCTTGATGTGGGGGAAGAACAGCAGGCGCGGGTTGTCGCCCACCGTCCAGGCGCCCTTGACCCGCTTGCCGCCGTCGGTGGCCACGTCCTTGGGGTCGGCGCTGGCCGGGGCGGCGGCTGCGGCGTCGGCGCCCTGATCGTCGCCATCCTCGCCGGCGTCATCGGTGCCGCTGCCGAGCACCTCGCCGTCCCGCGGCGGCATCTCGAAGACTTCGATCTCGCCGTCGTAGGCGTGGCGGGGGTCGAGGGGCAGGCTGAAGGTGAGGGCGAGGGCCGGGGAGCCGTCGAAATCACGGCTCGCCAGCTCGACGAGGCGGAAGGGGCCGCCGCCGTCGGCCTCATCGCCGGCGCCGGAGCGCGTGAAAAGGTAGAACCCGGCGGCCACGGCAACGGCCAGCGCGACCAGGACGGGAATCAGGGCAAAGCCCCGGCGGGTGGAGGCGATCACGGGCGGCTTCCTTTCGGGCGGGCGCCACCGGGCGCCGGCCTGCATGACGTGAGATTCACCCGCCAATCTACACGACTGCGGCCCCCGGTGGCCGGGATGAAGGCCACATCCGCGGCGGGCGGCGACGCCTGCGGGCACCGGCTGCGCGGTAGCGCCGGCGACGTATAATCCGGAGCCCGAAACCTGTGCGCCGGCACATGCGCCGTGCGTTGATGCGCCGGGTGAGCCGTGGGGCAAGGCTTCCAGGCTCATGGGGCGGCGGTGCTGCCGTGCCTCGTTTCATCGTCCTGTTCAAATATCCCGGCCCTTGCCGGAAGTTCGAGATCCAGCCTGTGGAAAATACACCCGTCGAAATTCTCGTCGTCGATGACGACCCGGTGGCCTGTGCGCGGCTCAAGGCTTATTTCACGGCCGAGGGCTACGCGGTGTTCGTCGCCAATGACGGCGGTGGAATGTGGCGGGTTCTCGACAGCGAGGCGATCTCGGTGGTGCTGCTCGACGTGGGCCTGCCCGGCAAGGACGGGCTGGAGCTGGCGCGGGAGCTCCGCGCCCACGACGAGGGGCTCGGCATCATTTTGGTGAGTGGCCGCGGCGACGACGTGGACAAGATCGTCGGCCTCGAGTCGGGCGCCGACGACTACGTGACCAAGCCCTTCAATTCGCGGGAGCTGCTGGCGCGGGTGAAGATCGTGCTGCGTGGCCTGCGCGGGCGCGGGCCGAAGGGGGGCGGCGGCGAAACGATCAGCTTTGGCCGTTGGACCTTCGACATCGCCCACCGCCGCCTGCAGGGCAGCGACGGGAAGCGCGAGATCCTGACCCGCGGTGAGTTCGACCTGCTGGCGGCGCTGGCCGGCCACCCGGGCGTCGTGCTGAGCCGCGAACGCCTGATGCAGACCGTGAGCCACCGCAGCTGGGACCCCAACGACCGGACAATAGACGTGTTGATCTCGCGCCTGCGCGACAAGCTCGAGGACGACCCCAAGCACCCCGAGATCATCACCACGGTGCGCGGCGAAGGCTACGTGCTGATCGCCGGAGACGGCGGCCGCTAGCCGCCCGCGCCAGCGTCGTCGTCGGCGAGTTGGGCCTGGAGGGCGTCGCAGCTGGCGAGGCAGTCCTCCATGAGCTGCTCCAGGGCGGCAGCCATGGGCTCGCTGGCCACGGTTTCACCGTTGGCGGCGGTTTCGATCTCCCGGCTGGTGGCCATCACCTTGCTCATGCCCAGGTTCGAGGCGGCGCTGCGCAGGCGGTGGGCGCGCTTGCCCAGGGCGGCCCAGTCGTGGGCGCGGCGGGCGCTTTCCAGTTCGTCGAAGGCCGCAGGGAGATCGTCGGAGAACAGCTTGAGCAGCTCGGCCATGGTGCCGGCGCCTAGGGTGTCGATTTCGGCGGCGAGAAACACCGGGTCGAGCAGGCCGGGGGCGTCGGCGGTGGGCTCGTTGCCGGCGGGGCTGTCTTCCAGCGGGCTGGTGGCAGCCTTGAGGCTGCGGGCGAGGGTGTCGAGCGAGAACGGCTTGCCCATGAAGAGCGACGAGGCCGCTGCCGCACCGGCGGCCGCCATCTGGGGCGAAACATGCGCCGACATCACGATGAGCGGCACGCCGGCCCAGCGGCCACCGTCGAGCTGGCGGATGTCTTCGGCCACCTCGAGGCCGGAGCGGCCCGGCAGGCTGATGTCCATCAGGATCGCGTCCACCTGCGCGCCCGGGGCCTGCAGCAGTTCAAGGGCTGCGGTGCCGTCGCCGGCGGTGAGCGGCTGGTGGCCCAGCAGCTCGAGATAGCGGGTGCACACCAGGCGGTTGATCTCGTCGTCCTCGACGACCAGCACCGTCAGCGGCCGCAGCGCGGCGCATGGGGCGGCAGCGTCGTCGGCGGGGGCTGGCAGGCTGTCGGCGATCTCGAAGTCGAGGCTGAAGCGCACGCAGGTGCCCTGGCCGAGCTGGCTTTCCAGCGAGATCTCGCCGCCCATCGCCTCCACCAGGCGCTGGCAGATCGCCAGGCCCAGGCCGGCGCCGCCGTGCTGGCGGCGGGCGGTGTCCTCGACCTGAAAGAACGGTTTGAACACCTCGGCGGCCTTGTCGGCCGGGATGCCGATGCCGGTGTCGCAGACCGTGAAGGCGAGCCGGGCCGGGCCCCCGGCCTCGGCGGGCGCTGCCGCCACGCTTACGGTGACCGAGCCTTCGTCGGTGAACTTGATGGCGTTGCCGATGATGTTGAGGAGGAGCTGGTTGAGCTTGCGCCGGTCGCCAACCACCAGCCGCGGCACCTCGGCCGCCACGTCGCGGATGAGCGCGATGCCCTTGCCGGTGGCCTGCACCGATTGCAGCGACAGCATGTCGTCGATGGTTTCGCGCAGGTCGAAGGGCTCGCGTTGCAGGTCGAGCTTGCCGGCCTCGATCCGCGAGAAGCTGAGCATGTCCTCGAGGATCTCGAGCAGCGTGAGGTTGGCGTAGCCGATCGTGTCGAGATACTGGCGCTGGCGGCTGTCGAGGGGGCTCTCGCGGAGCAGGCGCACGATGCCGAGCACGCCGCTGAGCGGGGTGCGCAGCTCGTGGCTGAGGGTGCCGAGGAAGACGCCCTTGGCCTTGTTGGCTTCTTCGGCGACCTGGCGGGCCACGGCGTGTTCGGCCACCTCGCGGGCGAGCAGGGCGTTGCTATGTTTAAGTTCGGCGGTGCGCTCGGCGACCTGGCTCTCGAGCACCTGCTGGTGGCGCCGCAGCTCGTCTTCGAGGCGCAGCCGCTCGCGGGCGTTCTCGCGGAACTGCTCGAGGGCCCGCCCGAGGGGGGCCAGCGGGTCCTGGTCGCCGGTGGCGATGGTGACGTCGTAGTCGCCGGTGCTGAGGGCGCGGACGGCGGTTTCCATGCCGTTCAGGCGGCCCAGCAGGTGGTAGCGGAAGACCGCCCAGACGGTGACGATCAGCGTGAAGAACATCAGCCCGGCGACCACCACGAAGATGATCAGCCCCCGGTCGACGGCCTGCCGGGCCTGGGCGCCGGCGGTGCCCATGGCCTTGCTGCCGACGCCGACCAGCTCGCTGGCCTGCCGGTTGAGTTCGCCCCCCAGCTGGCGCCCCCGGGCGCGCAGCTGGCCCAGGGCCTGCTGTTCCTCCAGGCGCTGGCGGTGGATGCGGAAGGGGTTGTCGACGTCGTCGCCCGCCAGGTGGCGGTAGTGTTCGAGGCTGCGCTCGCGCTGGCTGGGGTCGCGCAGGTCGTCGATGCGCCGCTTGAGGGGCGTGAGGCTGGCGGCGAAGGCCTGGTTGAGCTGGGCCACGCCTTCGGGGCTGGTCTGGGCTTCGACCTGCGCCAGCAGGGTCTGCAGCTTGAAGCACAAGAGCTGGAACTGGGACATCCGCTCCATGCCGTCGATGTCGACCTCGATCAGGCGGTCGAGGGCGTCGAAGAGCCGCGGTGGCTTGCTGCCGCCGTCGATCAGCCGGTAGAGGTTGGCGATGTTGGCGGTGGTGGTGGTCGAGGCGTTCGCCACCAGGGATTCCGACAGGCTGACCAGGGCCATCAGGCTCTCGCGGCGGCGCATGATCGCGGTGCGCTCGGCCTCCTCGGTGTCGAGGCGGTGCAGCGTTTGGGCGGTCTGCTGGCGGAGGTTGCCGGTGATCGCCACCACGGTCGCGCGCATCGCGGCGCCGAGTTGCGGGTCGAAGCCCTGGGCGTCGAGCTGCGCCAGGGCCTCGGCCATGTTGCCGAGCTGTTCCTCGAGCAGGCTGCCGATCTGCCTGGCCTCCTGGTGGCTGTCGACCCGCGGCAGCTGGTCCACCAGCGCGCTGATGCTTTCAACCCTGGCGCCGCTCGCCCGGGCGGCGGAAGTCCTGCGCTGGGAGCCGCCGTTCTCCTATGCCAGCCCCGCCACGCGGCAGCCCTACGCTCCGCCGGCCAAGGCCCGCCGGGCCTGGAAGCTGTGTGTGGTGGTGCCCCACCTGAAGGACGCCTACTGGCTGGCGGTCAACTACGGGATGATCGACGAGGCCCGGCGGCTCGGCGTGCACATGCAGGTGCTCGAGGCCGGTGGCTACCCCAACCTGGAGCGCCAGCGCAGCCTGCTCCAGGCCTGCGCCGAGGCGGCCGACATGGATGCGATGATCCTGGGCACGGTGTCCTTCGACGGGCTGTCGGATCTGCTGCGCGACGTGAGCCGCAAGAAGCCGGTGCTGGCCACCGTCAACGACATCGCTGACGCGGGCCTCGCCGCCAAGGTGGGAGTGTCGTGGTACGACATGGGGCGGCAGGTCGGCGAGTATCTGGCCGGGCTGCCCCACCCGGGCCAGGCCAGGGTGCCGATCGCCTGGTTCCCCGGGCCGCGGGACGCCGGCTGGGTGCCGTTTGTGGACAAGGGCTTCCGCGACGCGATCCGCGACAGCCCGATCGCCATCGTCAGCACCGGCTGGGGCGACACGGACAAGACGGTGCAGCGCGACCTCGTCCAGGAGGCCCTCGATGCCCACCCCGAGGTGCGCTACCTGGTGGGTAACGCGATGATGGCCGAGGCGGCGGTAGGGGTGCTGCGGGGGCGCCAGCCAGAGGGCGGGCCGGGCGGTCGGGCGGGCGACATCGGGGTGCTGTCCACCTACTTCACGCCGGGTGTCTATCGGGGCATCGTGCGCGGCAAGATCATGGCTGCGCCCACCGATTCGCCGGTGCTGCAGGGGCGGCTGTCGGTGGATCAGGCGGTGGAGCTGCTGGAAGGGCGGCGCTACGCGCGGCACATGGGGCCGGTGATCCGGCTGGTGGACCGCCGCAGCCTGCCCCACCTCGACCTCGATGAGTCGATGCCGCCGCCCACCTTCACGCCCCAGTTCCGCTACCCGCCGCGCTGAGCTGCGCGGGGCCGGCGCTCAGCTGCCCGGTTTGTCGAGCTGGGCGGTGGCCTCGGCCTCCTTCATGCCGTCCCGGAAGCCCTTGACGGCGCCGCCCAGGTCTTCGCCCATGTTGCGCAGCTTCTTGGTGCCGAAGACCAGCATCACGATCACCAGCACGATCAGCCAGTGCCAAACTGAAAAACTGCCCATTTTTTGATTCCTTGCCTGAGAGGGTTGGTTGCGGTGGCGGGGCGTTCAGCCCCCGGTGGCGGACATCATGCGGATGAGGCGGTGCTGCGTGTTGCCGAAGTCGTGGCGGGCGGGCTTGTGGGCGAGGCCGGCCTGCAGCGCGGCGAGGATCTCGGTGTCGCTGTGGCCGCTGCGCATCAGCTGGCGGAAATCCACCGCCTCGTCGCGGCCGAGGCACAGGTGCAGGGTGCCGTTGGCGGCCAGCCGGATGCGGTTGCAGGTGTCGCAGAAGTGCTGCGAGATCGCGGTGATGAAGCCGATCTTGAACTTGCGGTCCGGCGACACCAGGTAGCGCGCCGGCCCGCCGCCGGGCACCACGCCGTCGATGAGGCCGAACTGTTCGCGCATGCGCTGCATCACCGGCCGCAGGTCGATGAAGCCGGCGTTCTGGCCGGACTGGCCGACCGGCATGGTCTCGATCAGGCGCAGGATGAAGCCCCGCGCGATGCAGTATTCGGTCATTGCCTCGATCTCGTCGTGGGAGGTGTCGGGCAGCGCGACCATGTTGATCTTGATCTGCCTGAAGCCCAGCCCGCGGGCTGCTTCCAGCCCGTCGAGGATCTGCGGCAGCACGTCGCGTCGGGCGATCTGCGCCACGCGGTTGCGGTCTAGGGAATCCAGGCTCACGTTGAGCCGCGCCACGCCGGCGCGCCGCAGCTCGCCGGCGAACTCGGCGAGCCGGGTGCCGTTGGTGGACAGGGACAGGTCGCGGATGCCCGGCACCGCGGCCAGGCGCGCGGCGAGCTCGGGCAGGTTGCGGCGCAGCAGGGGCTCGCCGCCGGTCAGCCGGATGTGCTCGACGCCCTGGCGGGCAAAGACGCCGGCGAGCCGCTCGAGCTCGTCGAAGCTCAGCCACTCGCGGGGTTCGTCGTCGCTCTGGAAACCTTCGGGCATGCAGTAGGTGCAGCGCAGGTCGCAGCGGTCGGTGACGGACAGCCGGAGATAGCTGATGTGTCTGCCTGAACCGTCGATGAGCATCGCGTCCTCGTCTGGTCAAAGGGCCCGGGGCGCTGCGCCTCGGGCCGGGGTGGAAAGTCGGCGGGCGCTCAGAAGCTCTTCGAGACCGCGAACACGACGCGTTGGTCGAAGATCTTCAGGCCAGCCGGCGAGCCATACACCTTGTGGCCGGAGGTGATGTCGGTGTCGTGGTAGCGCAGATCGAAGGTGAGGCCGACGAACTTCTTGCTCACGCCGAGGTTCCAGTGGTGCCAGCCCTGGGCGCCGGTGCCGTCGAGCTGCTGGTAGCCGTAGCTGCCGTCGAGGGTGACGCCGTAGGGCAGGGCCATCTTGGGATGGACGGCGTAGTTGATGCCCTTCCAGCCGTCCACGCCGAACCAGTCGTTGAGGGTGGGGGTGACCTCGAACTTCAGGTTGAAGTCGCCGAACTGCTTCCAGGCGTACATGTACAGCTCGGTGTAGTTGTACTTGTTGGCGCCCGGATACTGGTAGTCGAAGACCATCACGTTGTAGCCGATGTCGGCGGCGCTGATGGTGCCGGTCTTGCCGATGTAGGGGCCGACCACGGCGCTGATGTCGGGGGCGCTGGCGAACTTGTTGGTGGAGCCGAAGAAGCCGGCATAGTAGCCGCTCGGGTGGCTCCAGGTGATCGAGCCCTGGATGGCGGGGATCTGGCCGTCGTTGGTCTCGGATTCGCCGCGGAAGACGTAGTCGGTGGCGAACTTCATGTTGGCGCCGAAGGTGCCGCCGAAGAGCGTCTCGGCGTCGTCGGCGGCCATGGCGGAGTGGGTCAGGGCCACGGCCATGCCGGCGATGGCAAGTCTGGAAAGCTGTTTCATTTGATGCTCCCTGGTCGTCAGATGGACGGTGATTCGAACTGTCAGTGCAAATCGCTTCAGGGCGGATGATGGCGATCCGGTATGAACGGCAGTCCCCGGAAACGTGAATGCAAGGGCGCATCGTGTTAATGGGGCGAGGGCGCGCCAGGGGTGGGTGTACCCCGCGCCGGCGCCGGGATTCAGGGCCGTGCGGGGGTGGGCGGCGGTGGTTGTTGGCGGGCCTGTTAACGTCGGTTAACACAAAGGCGGCCCAGGCTTACGAAACCGTGCCGAACTGTTCATCGCCGGTGGCTAAGCTTGTCTCCGTGGAAGGCTTCATGGCGAAGCCGATCTTTACGGGAGATGCGGTCATGGCTGTTTCGAGAAGAGAGTTTCTGAAGGCGTCCGTTGCCACCAGCGTTGCTGCGGGCAGCCTCAGCTGGTTCGGCGCGAGCGAGGTGTTCGGTGCCGACACGGTGGTGATCCCCAGCGCGAGCCACTGGGGGCCGTTCAAGGCGGTGGTCAAGAAGGGCGTGCTGGTGGGCATGCAGCCGCTGCCCGGCATCGATGCGATGCCCACCAAGATGCTCACCGAGGGCCTGATCAGCCGCGTCTATCACAAGAGCCGCGTGAAGTACCCGATGGTCCGCAAGTCCTACCTGGCCAACCCGATGGGCGACACCAAGCCCCATCTGCGCGGCAAGGAGCCGTTTGTGCGGGTGACCTGGGAGGAGATCCTGGCCCTCACCGCCAACGCCATCCTCACCACCGCCGAGAAGAACGGCAACGAGGCCCTTTTCAGCTCGAGCTACGGCGGCTGGTCCCACGCCGGCCTGCTGCGCCCGCAGGTGCTGCAGGGGCGCCTGTTCGGCCTGATCGGCGGCCATTCGGTGACCACCGGCGACTATTCGGGCGGCGCCTCGCAGATCAGCCTGCCCCACATCATCGGCGACATGGAGGTGTATTCGCCCCAGACCGCCTGGGAGGTGATCGCCGAGCATACCGAGGTGGTGGTGTGGATCGGCTGCGACCCGTGGAAGAACAACCGAATCGAATACACGGTGGCTGACCACCAGATGTTCCCGCGCTGGAAGCAGATCAAGGAGCGCGGCGTCAAGTTCATCTCGATCAACCCGCAATACACGCCCACCGACAACGCGCTGGGCTCGGAATGGGTGAAGATCATCCCCAACACCGACACCGCGCTGTTCCTGGCGATGGCCTACCACGTCTATACGACGGGCAAGTACGACAAGGCCTACCTGGGCAAGTACACCGTGGGCTTCGACAAGTTCCTGCCCTACCTGCTGGGCAAGGACGCCGACGGCACGCCGCCTAAGACCCCCGAATGGGCCGCCAAGATCACCGGCATCCCGGCGCAGAGGATCGTCGAGCTGGCCGAGCTCTTTGCCAGCAAGCGCACCCAGTTTGCCGGTGCCTGGTCGCTGCAGCGCGCCCACCACGGCGAGATGACCCACTGGGCGATCATCAACTTCGCGGCGATGCTGGGCAAGATCGGCAAGCCGGGCGAAGGCGTCGGCTTCAGCTGGCATTACGGCGGCGGCGGCATGCCCCAGTCCACCAAGGCCATGCCGGTCGGCCTGTCCCAGGGCCGCAACCCGGTGAAGGCGCGCTGCCCGGCCTCGCGGATCAGCGAGATGCTGATGAACCCCGGCAAGAAATACACCCGCGACGGCGCGGTGCACACTTACCCGGACGCGCGCCTGATCTACAACGCCGGCAACAACTTCATGTCCCACCAGCAGAACACCAACGAGCTGATCCGGGCCATGAACAAGCAGGTGCACACGGTGATCAACCAGGACCCGTGGTGGTGCGCCTCGTCGCGCTTTGCCGACATCGTGCTGCCGGCCACCTCGGCGCTGGAGCGCCCCGACATCAGCAGCGGCGGCACCTACAGCAACGACAAGATCTACGCGATGCGCCAGGTGATCCAGCCCTTCGGCGAGAGCCTCGACGACTTCGAGATCTTCAGCCGCCTCGGCGAGCTGATGGGTGTCGGCTACCAGTTCACCGAAGGCCAGACGGTGATGCAGATCCTCGAGAACGCCTACAAGAACGCCGAGACCAAGGTGCCGTTTGCCGAGTTCTGGGAGAAGGGCATCGTGCATCTCGAGGTGCCCGAGAAGATGCGCCAGTGGGTGCGCCACGGTGATTTCTACACCGACCCGGTCAAGAGCCCGCTGCACACCAAGTCGGGCAAGATCGAGCTGTACTGCGACGAGATTGCCAGCTTCAAGGTGCCCGACTGCCCGCCGATCCCGAAATTCCTCGAGCCGGCCGAATACCTCGGCAACGCCAAGGCGGGCCAGGTGCACGTGGTCAGCCCGCACCCCTTCAACCGGGTGCATAGCCAGATGGCCCAGGCCGACGTGCGCAAGTACGAGAACGTGAAGGGCCGCCAGCATGTGCGCATCAGCGTCGAAGACGCCGCTGCCAACGGAATCAAGAGCGGCGATTTGGTGGAGCTCTACAACGAGCGCGGCGCGCTGATCGCTGGCGCGGTGGTTACCGACCAGATCATGAAGGGCGTGGTCAGCCTCGAGGAGGGCAACTGGATCCAGCTCGACTCCCGCGGCCGCTGCAACAGCGGGGCGATCAACATGATCACCACCAGCGTCGCCTCCAGCGGCCTCAGCCAGGCTACCAGCGCCAACACCTGCATCGCCAGCCTCAAGAAGTGCACCGATGCCGAGGGCGAGAACAAGGCCTACGACCCGCCGCCCGTCGAGCGCAGCGGCAAGCTGGCCCTCAACGTGGCCGGGATGAAGCTGGTCGAGCGCGCCGCCAAGCTGAAGGGCGTCACGATGGCCAACATGACGCCGGGTGAAAAGCTGTTCTACGAGCGTTGCACCCTGTGCCACGTGCCCCGCGAGCCGGGCGACTACACCAAGAAGCAGTGGCACGGCATCACACAGAGCATGTTCCCGCGGGCCGGCCTGAACGACCAGGAGAAAGACATCGTCCTGAAGTTCCTGGAGGCCAACGCCAAGGACGCCGGCCCGATGTAAACCTGTAGTTACCCAGTCGAAGCAGGCCGCGGTGGCCTGCTTCTTTCATGTGAAGATCTGAAGGAAAGCAACAATGAAATCCCTCTCCATGGCCCTTTTCGTCCTTGTCGCCGCGGGCCTCGCCGGCCAGGCTGCTGCCAGCCCGGAGCTCGCCAAATCGAAGAACTGCATGGGCTGCCATGCCGTCGAGCGCAAGATGGTCGGCCCCGCCTACAAGGACGTCGCCGCGAAGTACAAGGGCGACAAGAAGGCCGCCGAGGCCCTCGCCGCGACGATCAAGGCCGGCGGCTCCGGCAAGTGGGGCCCGGTGCCGATGCCGCCCAACAACGTGACCGACGACGAGGCGAAGAAGCTCGCCAGCTGGGTGCTGTCCCTCTGAGGCATGCGCGGGCTGGGTGATGTAAAGAACAATCTCCCGGCCCGCTCGCCCGGCGGGGTGGATCAGACGGACTTGTCAGGGAGTTTTTCCATGAGTGTGCGTATCCAGTACTTCGCCGGCCTCCGGGAGGCCCTCGGCATGGGCGGCGAGGAGGTCGAGCTGCCAGCCGGCGTTGCCACGGTCGGCGCCCTGCGGGACTGGCTGGCAGGGCAGGGGCGCGACGCCCTGGCCACCGCGAAGAACCTGCGCTGCGCGGTCAATCAGCAGATGGCGGGTTTCGGCGTGGCCGTGAAGAGCGGCGACGAGGTGGCTTTCTTTCCGCCGGTGACCGGCGGTTGAGCGCTGACCCGCTTCCAGGCAAAAGGACAAAAGGCCCTGCGGGGCCTTTTGTCCATGTGCGCTCCGGGCCGACTCAAGGCAACTCCCCCGGCTGGAGCGCCGCGAGCATCGGGCGGCGGGCCGCCCGCCCGTGACCGCGCTCGCAACGGGCGCCCCGGCGTGTCGCCACGCTGGCCGGGCGTTGAATCAAATTTTGTTGTAAGTAAAACTCAAGGAGTTACAATAAAAACAAGACGTCCCTGGAGAAGGCCATGCTTGCCGTAACCGCCAGTGCCACCGACAGCATCGACCGCAAGGCCATTGCCGGCATGTTGATGAAGCTGTTCGACCACTGGAAGCTCAGCACCGAGGAGCAGCTCGACGCCCTGGGCTTCTCGGTCACCAACCGGGCTGCGCTGGCCCGCTACCGCCGCGGCGAGCCGATTTCGGGCAGCCGCGACACCCTCGAGCGGGCCGGCCATCTGCTGGCCATCCACAAGAACCTGCGCCTGCTGTTTCCCCTCGACCGCGATCTGGCCTACGCGTGGATCAAGACCCGCAACCGGGCCTTCGACAATCGCTCCCCCATCGAGGTGATCCGCGAGTTCGGCTTTGCCGGCCTGCTGATGGTGCTGGCCTACCTCGACCGGGCCCGCGGCCAATGAGCGAGGACGTCTTTGCCCACGCTGGCTTGGCCGAGACCCACGCCGACCTGATGCGCAACATCGTCTCGCTGCGCGTCTCCCAGGACCTCTTCGACGATCTCTCCGACCGCCCCGCCGACTGGGATGCGGCGATCGCCCTGGAGGTGGCCACCAAGCCGCCCGCGTTCACCTCGGCCCAGCCGGTGCTCCACCGCCCCTTCGAGGAAGCCCGCTGGAACGACGCGATCCATTACCCCTTCCGGCACTGGATGCGCAGCCGCTATTCGGACGGCAGTTTCGGCGTGTGGTACGGCGCCGACAGCATCGAGACCACCGTCCACGAGACCGTCCACCACTGGCGCAGCGGCTTTTTGCAGGACGCCGGCTTCACCCGGCCGGGCATCCGGGTCGAGCGCAAGTTGTACCGGGTGCGCTGCGATGCGGCGCTGCTCGATCTGCGGCCCGCGCTCGCCCATGCGCCGGCGCTGGTCGACCCGGCCGATTACAGCCTGACCCAACAGATCGGTGCACGCCTGAACCGGGAGGGCCACCCGGGCCTGGTGTCGCGCTCGGCCCGTTGCGATGGCGACATCCACGGGGTGCTCAACCCCTGCGTGTTGTCCGATCCGCGCCAGGTGTGCTTTCTCACTTACTCCACCACCGACACCGGTGTGGTGGTGGAGCGGGAGCCGGGGCGGGTGTGGATGCGTCTGGTGGCTTGAGCTTCGTGATGCACCTGTTTATTAGAAAAATCTAATTTACGGTTAGACTGAAACCCATGACGCCTTCTGCCATGCCGCCCCCGGCCTGTCGCGCCTGTGTTTGCCCCGCCCCCGGGCGAGCGCGGGGCGCCTCGTCGGCTTGGCCCGGAGGGCGTTCGCGGGGCTCTGGCCTTGCCCTCGGCGGCGGGGGTTGCCGCAGGAGGCCAGGCCGGTGAGCGGGCTGGCCTTTGCCGGGGCGCTGCTTGCGCTGGCCGTGCTTGGCCTGAACTGGCTGATCCGCCGCAGCCTCGCGGCGCCGCGGTTGCCTGAGGCGGGCGAGCCCGTGGGGCTGCGGTGGCAGGCGGTGCACATCGCCACGCTGCGTGGGCGCAGGCTTTTCGGGTGGTTCATCCCGGCCGGCGAGGGTGCCCCTGCGCTGGCCATCATCCATGGCTGGGGCGGCAACGCCGAGCTGATGTTGCCCCTGGCCGCGCCGCTGCACCGGGCCGGCTATGCGCTCCTGTTTTTTGACGCCCGCTGCCATGGCCGCAGCGACGACGACAGCTTCGCGTCGCTGCCGCGCTTTGCCGAAGATCTCGGCGCCGCCGTCGACTGGCTGCGCGGCCGGCCGGAGGTGGCGCCGGAGCGGGTCGGCGTGATCGGCCACTCGGTGGGGGCCGGTGCGGCGCTGCTGCTGGCGTCGCGACGCCACGACCTGGCCGCGGTGATCAGCCTGGCCGCGTTTGCCCACCCGGCCGCGATGATGCGGCGCTGGCTGGCGGCCAAGGGGGTTCCGTATTGGCCGGTGGGCGCCTATATCCTGTGGTACGTCCAGCGGGTGATCGGCCACCGCTTCGACGACATCGCGCCCTGCCACACGATCGCCCGGGTGAGCTGCCCGGTGCTCATCGCCCACGGGTGCGACGACGCGGTGGTGCCGGTCGCCGAGGCCGAGCAGATCCACGCCAGCCGTGGTGCCGCCCGCGCCCAGTTGCTGCTGATGCCCGGCAGCCACGACGAGTACGCCGATCTGGAGCGTCACCTGGACACGCTGACCGGCTTTCTCGATGGAGCCATGGGGCCGCGCTGAGGCCAGGCAACTTTTCTGCTGCGCCCGCGGTCCATCGATATGCTGCAGACGTCTAATCGCGACAACATCAAATCCAAAGGGAGAGACTGCCATGCCCATCAATCAGGAAAGCGTGTGGACCAAGCGTTACCAGGATGCCGGCGAAGATTATCTTTTCGGCACCGAGCCGAACCGCTTCCTGGCCCATCGGGCCGACCTGCTCCAGGAGGGCCGCACGGCCTTGTCGGTGGCCGACGGCGAAGGCCGTAATTCGGTGTGGCTGGCGGAGCAGGGGCTGGAGGTGACGGCCGTCGAGATCTCGTCGGTGGCGGTGCACAAGGCCCGCCGCCTCGCCGCCGGGCGCAAGGTGCAGGTGGATTTCATGCAGGCCGACATGCTGGCGCCGGGCTGGCCGCCTGCCGCGCTGCAGGGGGCCTTCGACTGGGTGGTCGGGATCTTCATCCAGTTCGTCGGCCCGGAATGGCGGGAGCGCCAGTTCGAGGTCATGAAGCAGCTCACCCGTCCGGGCGGGCGCATCCTGCTGCAGGGCTACACGCCGAAGCA
This sequence comes from Zoogloea ramigera, assembly GCF_006539865.1. GTDB lineage: Bacteria > Pseudomonadota > Gammaproteobacteria > Burkholderiales > Rhodocyclaceae > Zoogloea > Zoogloea ramigera. The sequence continues at coordinate 7,288 of NZ_BJNV01000036.1, read as the reverse complement.
GCTTGAATACCGCACCGGCGGCCCCTCGGCGGTCGAGAACCTCTACACGCCGGAGATCCTGCGCGAAGCCTTCGCCGACTGGACGATGGAAGAGCTGGTCGAGTACGAGGAAGACGTGAACGAGGGGGCCGGCCACCGGGGCCGTTCGGCACTCATCGGCCTCGTGGCCCGCAAACCCTGAACTCCGGGCCCGCCAGCCCCGGTTGCGGCGGGCGGGGCGCCGCCTCGTAACGAGGGGCTCGGGAATCAGACGGCGATTCGTAGGATAATGGCGCGCGCGCCTGCCGGCGCCGCAGAATCCGGGGCTGCCGGCAAGGCGTCCGCGCAAAAACCGTACGACCGCCGGGCGGGCCAGGGGCTTCACCCGGTTTGATGGGAATTTCGATGATTTCAGCTAACAAGATGCGGGCGGCCTGTTTTGCCGTCACGGCGGCGGCCTTGGCGGCAATGTCCGGCCCGGCGGCGGCGATGTCTCCCTTGACGCCGGTCGAGTGGAGCACCCTTCCCGACTACTGCAAGGCCTGGATCCTGCGCTCCGGTTACAAGCAGATCGTTCCGCCCAGCAACACGCTGCCCCTGAGCTGGGCGAATTCGATGCCGAACATTTACGGCCTGGCCGGTCCGCATCACTTCTGCATGGGCCTGGTTTACCTGGAGCGGGCGAAGATCGGCAAGGCCCGCTATCAGCAGGCCATTGGCGAACTGACCTACAGCCAGAGCGAGATGGAGCCGGGCGAACCCGGTTACCCCTATGCGACCAGCTACGTGGCGACCGCGTACTACCGGTCCGGCGACCGGGCCAGGGCGAGCTCGCTGTGGCAGGGCTGCATCCAGGCGCAGCCGCAGAACCGCCTCTGTTATCTGTCGATGGCCGATGCCCTGTTTTCCGAAAAACGCTTCAAGGAAGCCCTCGAGCTGCTCCTCAAGTATGACGAGATGAAGGACGGCGAGTATCCGGATGCGGAGCATTTCATCGCCCGCGCCCTCTACGAGAACAAGCGTTATGCCGAGGCGCTCACGCACGCGGAGCGCGCCTCCGAGTTGGGTTATCCGTCGAGTGGCTTGCGCGACAAGCTCCGGGCGATCGCGGGCGGCCGTAGCGGTGCTGGGGCCAAGCCCTGATGGAGGCGCTGTGTGCCGTGCTGGCCAGGGCCATGGAGGTCACCCCCGAGCTCATCGGGGCGGAGACCGAATTCCGCAAGCTGGGTACCTGGGATTCGTTCGCGGCGCTGGCGCTGATCTACGGAATCGAGGAGCGCTTCGGGGTGCTGATCGGCTATGGCATGCTCAACACGACGGTGACGGTGGCCGACCTGATGGCGCTCATCGAGTCGGGCCGCCGCTAGGGCTCAGCGCAGCTTGAAGCTCTCGGGGATGGGCTTCGGTGCCAGTTTTTCGGCGGCGATCTCGAGGGCATACAGCGTCCCGCCCGTCACCAGCCAGGCGTTGATCCAGTCGGGCATCGTGCCTTCTCCAGACCACGTCAGCGCTCGGTTGGAGGGGTGCATGTAGCGAATGTGCGGCGCCTCCGGCTGCACCGCGGGTGCTGGCGGCGGCGCGGCGGCGTCTGGCTTGGCCGCCTGCGCCGCTTCCCGGGCGGCTTCCTTGGCGGCTTCTGCCGCGGCCTTCTTCTCGGCAGCTTTCCTTGCCGTTTCCTTTTTGGCGGCTTCCTTCTTCTCGGCGATCTCGCGTGAGGCTTCGGCGGCCTTTTCTGCTGCGGCTCGTTCTGCAGCCTCGGCGGCGGCCTGGGCCTGACGTGCGGCTTCGGCCTCGGCCTCGGCTTCGGCGGCCTGGCGGGCCCGTTCCTGCTCTTCCTGCTCGCGTTTGACGATCTCGGCCTTGATCTGCTCGGCGAGTGCTTCGAGTTCGGGGAGGTCGTAAGACTTCAGTTCGGTCATGGATGGCGTGGCGTTACAGCGGCGATGCGAGGGGCTGGCGGGAACCTGCCCGGAGTGGCGTCCGGGGCAGCGCCGGCAGATGTCCCGCCCTTTTCTGGCTATCTTTGCCCGGGCGGCGCGGCAGCACCTGCGCCCGGACGCCAGGAGCGTTGCCGGCAGAGGTTTTCCGCGAGGTCGTGAAGTTAGCACCATAGCTTCTCCTGCGCCATATGGAGAAGCAGGAAAGTCACGTCGCCAGCGGCCTTCCGGCGCTTGCCGTCACAGCTTGTAGCAAGGGCGGCGCAGGGGGAGGCGTGTCTTCGTCGGCCTCACCCCGGCCGGCCATGAAAAAGCCCCGCCAGGCATCTGCCGGGCGGGGCTGCTGCGAAGGCTTTGCGGCCGCGCTTATTCTGATTCCGGGCGCATCTGCGGGAACAGGATGACGTCGCGGATCGCCGGGCTGTCGGTGAGCAGCATCACCAGGCGGTCGATGCCGATGCCGCAGCCGCCGGTGGGGGGCAGGCCGTACTCCAGCGCGCGGATGTAGTCGGCGTCGTAGTACATGGCCTCCTCGTCGCCGGCCTCCTTGGCCTGGGCCTGGGCCTGGAAGCGGGCGGCCTGGTCTTCGGGGTCGTTGAGCTCGGAGAAGCCGTTGGCGATCTCGCGGCCGACGATGAAGAGCTCGAAGCGCTCGGTGATCTCCGGGTTGGTGTCGGAGGCACGGGCCAGCGGGCTCACTTCGACCGGGTAGTCGATGATGAAGGTCGGCTCCCAGGTTTCGGCTTCGGCGCAGGCTTCGAAGAGCTGCAGCTGCAGGCTGCCGAGGCCGCCCGGCTTCACCTTCTCGCCGAAATCGTTGATCTTCTGCTTGAGCCAGGCGGCGTCGGCCAGCTGGGCGTCGGTGAAGCCGGGGTGGTGCTTGCGGATGGCTTCGACGATGGTCAGGCGGTGGAAGGGCCTGGAGAGGTCGAGCTCGCGGCCCTGGTACTGGAACACTTCGGTGCCCAGGGCCTCGCGGGCGGCGTGGCGGAGCAGGCCTTCGGTGAAGTCCATGAGGCTGCGGTAATCTGCGTAGGCCTCGTAGAACTCCATCATCGTGAATTCGGGGTTGTGGCGGGGCGACAGGCCTTCGTTGCGGAAGTTGCGGTTGACTTCGAAGACCTTCTCGAAGCCGCCCACCACCAGGCGCTTGAGGTAGAGCTCCGGCGCGATGCGCAGGAACTGCTGCATGTCGAGGGCGTTGTGGTGGGTGACGAAGGGCTTGGCCGCCGCGCCGCCGGGGATCGGATGCATCATCGGCGTCTCGACCTCGAGGAAGCCGTGGCCGGTCATGTAGTTGCGGATCGACTGCACCAGGCGGCTGCGGGCCACGAAGGTGTGGCGGGACTCCTCGCTCATGATGAGGTCCACATAGCGCTGGCGGTACTTGGTCTCGGTGTCGGTGAGGCCGTGGAACTTGTCGGGCAGCGGGCGCAGGCTCTTGGTGAGGAGGCGGATCTCGCTGCTCTTGACCGACAGCTCGCCGGTCTTGGTGCGGAACAGGGTGCCCTGGGTGCCGACAATGTCGCCGATGTCCCAGCGCTTGAAGTCGGCATAGCCTTCTTCGCCCAGCGCGTCGCGGGTGACGTAGAGCTGGATGCGGCCGGAGAGGTCCTGGATGGTGATGAAGCTGGCCTTGCCCATCACGCGCTTGAGCATGATGCGGCCGGCGACCTTCACGTCCACCGGCATCGCTTCGAGCTCTTCGGCGGTTTTCTCGCCATAGACTTCGTCGAGTTTGCCGGCGGTGTTTTCCCGGGAGAAATCGTTCGGATACGCCTTGCCGGTGGCGCGCCATTCGGCGAGCTTCTGGCGGCGTTCGGCGATCAGGTGGTTTTCGTCCTGGGCGGGCGTGTTGGTCTGGTCGGACATTTTGGGCTCTTCAATCAACGGAATCGGGGCGCGGCACGGCCGCGGCAGCATCGACAAAACGCTGCAAAGCCCTGAATTTTGACACAAACCGGGGCGCCCGTCGCGGGCGGTGCGGCGGGCGGGCTACAGGAAGATCTCGTCCACGTCGGACTGGATCAGCGCCTGGGAGGCCGGCGTGGTGATGCGCAGCTTGCCGCTCATGATGAGCTCGTCGAAGCCATTGACCTGATTGCGCCCGTTGCGCTTGGAGTAATACAGCGCCTCGTCGGCGCGGCCGAGGAGGTCGGCGGGGGAGAGGCGCGGGTCGATGCGGGCAAAGCCCACCGAGCAGGCCACCCGGCCGACCTGCGGAAAATCATGCCGCTCAACCGCCAGCCGGAAGCGGGTGAAGATGTTGTGCACGTGGTCCTCGGCCACGTTGCGGAGCATCACCACGAACTCCTCGCCGCCGAAGCGGAACAGCTTGTCGTTGCTGCGGAAGGTCTGGCGCATGAGGTCGGCGATGCGCAGCAGCACCTCGTCGCCGAAGAGGTGGCCGAAGTTGTCGTTGATCTTCTTGAAGTGGTCGATATCCACCACCCCGAGCCAGCACGGCTGGGCCACCGTCTGGCCGGCCTCGCGGCGTTCGAGGGGGATCTTGCGGGCCTGCTCGGCGAGCTCGGCGGCGGCGATCAGGCGCTCGAAGTCGTCGTCGAAGGTCTTGCGGTTGAGCAGCCGGGTGAGCGTGTCGAGGTTGGCGTAATCCCACTGCTGGTGCTGGTTCTCGAAGCAGCGCAGGAAGAGGCTGAGGGCGTTGCAGGCGGCGTCGCGGGGCTTGGTCGGGCTGTGGATCTCGAGCACCCAGCGGGCCTGCCCCAGCGCACCGACGGCAAAGGCCAGCCGCCACATGTCGCCCTCCTGGACGATGGCGTGGCCGAAATCGGTGTGCAGGCAGTTGGCTAGCAGCGGGTCGACGGGCAGCCACGATTGCCCGTCGCAGACGTCGTCCCAGTAAGTGTCGGTGCCATCCGAGACGCAGCAGCCGAGCAGGCTGACGGTGAGGTCGGGGGGCGTGAAGCGCACCGCGAAGAGCAGCCCGTAGCTGCCCTCCATGAATCGAATTGCATATTCGGCAGCGGTGCGGAAGATGCTGCGCAGGTCCTTGGTGCGCGACAGCGCCTCGGCCCCCTCGAGAAGCTCGATGAGGTTGGGCAGCGGAGGCGAGGAGGGCTGGCTGGCGCGCACGGGCGAAGGACGTGTGAAGTGTCGTGAGCTTTTAACGTCTGGCCAGCGGGAATCTGAAGTGCTGCCCGCAGCCCGGCCCGCGGCTACAGGTAGCCTTCCTGCTCGCCTTTGCCGGACAGCTGCAGCAGGGTTTCGGCCAGCGCCGCCAGCTCGGGCGGCAGCGGCGCGCCGGCGCCGAGGCTGGCCAGCAGCTGGCGGTCGCGCTCGTCGAGCGGGCGGTGGATGGGCAGCCCGAGGAGCTCGGCCGGCCCCATCCGCCAGGGTTGCCAGGGCAGGCCGGCGGCCGACCACAGGCCGCCGGCCTGGAGCGCGATGGCGATGCCGTCCGGGTCCGGGTCGCAGGCGATGCGGGCCGGGGCGGGCAGGTGCTGGAGTAGCGTGGCCACCGCCTGCTGCCACCAGGACGGCGGGTAGCCCGGCAGCCACAGCGCCCCCTCGTCGGCCGCGCAGCTGCGCGCGACCCGCTCGAAGCTGCTGAGGTTTTCGACCACATGCCACACCCGCGGCGGCTGGCGGGCGGCGATGATGGCGGCCACGCTGGCCGGCGTGAGGGCCGCGAAGTCGGGCATCGCGCCCAGGGCGATCTCGCCGCCGGGGAGGCTGAGGACCGACGGGGCCTTGAGGCGCAGCAGGGGCGTGTGGGTGCTGATGCGGAAATCCGCCAGGCCGACCTCGTCGGCGAGCCAGGTTTTTTCGGCCTCGGTGATCTGCTTGGTGTGGCCGCGGGCGAACAGTGCGAAGTCGCGCCAGGTGCCGCTGCGTTGTTCGGCGCTCCAGGCGTCGAGGGCCAGGAGGAGCTCCAGCCGGGGCAGGCCGCGGGACGGGGGCAGGGCGTCGAGGGCCTCGGCGGCGCGGGCCAGCGCCGGGTGGCCGAGCGGCTGGCTGCGGGCTTCGAGGTAGGCCCGCCTTGCCGCATCCGGCTCGGCCAGGCCGAGGGCGGCGCGGAGGGCCGCCGGGGCGAGGAAGCGGACCAGCCTGGGCCACCAGTGGCCGCGCTCGTGGCTCTCCTCGATCTCCACCGCGCCGCCCTGCAGCAGGCGCTGGAGCAGCCGGTCGGCGAGCATCGTGCGGGCGGCGCCGGCGCTGGCCAGGAGGGTGCTGTGGCGGGTGGACTTGTCGCCGGCGCGGCGCACCCATTCGGCGAGGAGTTGGCGTTCGTCGGCGGGCCAGGCATCGAGGCCGAGGCCCGCGGGGGGCGGATCGGCCCGGCGCAGGCGCTTGCCCTTCAGGCTGGAGCGCTTCGGGTCGGACAGGCGCAGGCTGCGGATGCCGTCGCCGTCGGGCGGGCTCCAGCCGTCGTCAGCCCGGCCCTCGTCAGACATGGCGCTGGATCAGCCCGATGGGCGGGGCCCAGTCGTCGCCGGGTTTCTTCTTGCGGGTGACCAGGGTGAGCTGGGCCGGGGCGAAGACGTTGGCGTTGTGGGTGACCGGCGAGGTGATCAGGTACTGGGCGCGGGTGGCGCGCAGGAAGCTGCCGACCCGGTCGATGTTGGCGATGTCGAGGTGGGCGAAGGGCTCGTCGATGAACACGAAGCCGCCGGGGCGGGCGTCGTCCATCAGCAGCGCGATGAGCAGGATCAGCGACTTCATCACCTGCTGGCCGCCCGAGGCTTCGCCGTCGTTGAGGCCGACGGCGCCCTTGCGGTCGAAGTCGAAGCGCACCTCGAGGCCGGCTGACGACAGGCCGGTGTCGTCGTTCTCGAGATGGGGCACCGGGCAGTCCACGTCCACGTTGGCGAGATCGCCCAGGGCGCGCAGGTTCTTGCCGTACTGGCGCACGGTGGCACGCAGCTTGGCGATGTAGGCGGCGCGGGCCTCGGTGGTGATCTGGCGGGTGGCGCTGGCGTGGCGCTCGCGCTCGTGGAACTGGGCTTCGCGCTCGCCCACATCGGCGCGCAGGCGGGCGGCGAGGGTGAGCACGGTGTCGTCGGTGATCCACTCGCCGCCGCTGAGGCGCTGGCGCAGGCGCTCGAGTTCGGTGCGGGCGCCGCGGGCGTCGCCGTATTTGTCGGCCAGGCGCTGGTTGTCCTGCGGGTCGCGCCAGTCGGCCGGCATGCCGCGGCGCAGCGCGCGCAGGCGCTGGATGCGGCGGGCCTGCTCGCGGCGGCGGGGGGCGGCGTCCTGGGTCAGCTCGTTGATGCGGCGGGCGACGCCGGCGATGTCGCGCTTGCGGCGGTCGACTTCGATGTCGATGCCGCGCAGGCGCTGGTCGATGGCCTCGACCTCGCCCTTGGCCTCGGCGCGGGCGGCGATGGCGGCGGTGAGGCGCGCGCGGG
>NZ_BJNV01000035.1 GCF_006539865.1 Zoogloea ramigera | reverse complement strand
GACCCGACCCGACCCGACCCGACCCGACCCGACCCGCAGATTACCCAAAAAGCTTAGCATTAAGTAATATTCTCCTGCGCGCCAGAACCGCCGCATTCCAAGCCCTTCCATTCCAAATTCAGGAGCACCGCCATGGCCCAGAACCTCATCTCCCTCGACCTCACCGATGAATTGCCCAAGTTCGATGCCGCGCTCGACGCCATCGAGCAGCTGATGGACATCTTCGTCTCCCTCACCCCGGAGCAAATGCGGCGGCTCACCAAGATCGGAGAGCGGAGCGAGACTTTCTGCCGGCAGACCACGGCGATCCTCGAGCAGAACCAGCAGGCGCTGCCGCCGGGCTTCGACCTGAAAGAGCTGAAGCGCGATCTGGCCGCCTACGACGCGCTGCGCCCGCGGCTGCTGCGCCTGCAGGCCCTGACGGCCAAGTGCGCCGACACCCGGGTGGCCCTCGGCAGCGACATCCAGACCGCGTGCTACGACGGCTATGACCTGCTCAAGAAGTACGGCAAGGCCGACAACGTGGCGCCGCTACAGGAGAGCATGCGCTCCAACGTGCGCCGCAGCAGCCCGGCCAAGGTCGACGACGCGGCCTGAACCCGGCCCGGGCGTCTCCCCGGCGGGGGGGTGATTGTTGATCGACGGAGGGTCCGGCCGACCCTCCATCGCCTCATTTTGAGGCGGTGCTGCCTCATTATTAGGCGACGCCGCCTAAACTTTAGGCAGCGTCGCCTAAACTTTAGGCAAGCGAGGGTCCCCGCCACCCTCGGCCGCCTCATTTTTAGGCGATGTCGCCTCATTTTTAGGCGCCCGAGGGTCCGCGGGAGGGTCGGTCGCCTCATTTTTAGGCGGCAGAGGGTCAGCGGGACCCTCGGCTGCCTCATTTCCAGGCAACATCGCCTCAAAATGAGGCGACCGAGGGTTCCCCCAAGCCGCCAGTGCCACGCCCACCCTGTCTCCTCCAACGGCTGATAGTCAACGCCTGGAGCCGGCGGGCCTGGTCGAGATTTCCGTCTACGTCCTTCATACTCCGCAGCCTTGGTTCAAGAAATTTGAACGACTTACTCCGCAGGGAGCCATGCGCCATGCACCTGAAGCAACTGACCCTTGGCAATTACCGCTGTTTCGAATCCTTGCAGATCGACTTTCACCCCGAACTGACCGTCCTGATCGCCCCCAACGGCAGTGGCAAGACCACGGTGCTGGATGCGGCGCGGGTTGCTCTGTGGCCCTATGTGAAGGGCTTCGACCTGGGAAGCCAAGCAGGCAAGAGTGCCACGATTCAGATCGCAGACGTTCGCCTGGCGCCGCAAGCCGATGGCAACATGGAGCCGCAACTCCCGAGCAGGATCGAAGCCATCGGCACCTGGGAGACAGACTCCACCGAACGCACATGGGTGCAAAGCCGGGAACGCGTAAAACCCGGCACCAACACTCTGGCTGACGCCGGCGCCAAGCAACTGACCGCCTTCGCCAACCAGCTTGAGCAGCAGCTGCGCGGCGCCAATAACACTGTCACGCTGCCCCTCGTCAGCTACCTCGGCACATCACGCCTGTGGTTTGAAGGGCGCTTCACCTCGACCGCCGAGGATGTCGTGCTCAACACTAGCGATTACTCCCGCAGTTCGGGCTATCTGAATTGCCTCGCTTACTCGTCGAGCTTCAAGGCCTTCACCGCATGGTATGGCTGGATCTTTCGCAGTTATCGTGAAGAGCAGATCCGGGCGCTTGAACAAGGCCGCCCGCTGGACGAGACCGGGCAGCGTTTCGCGACGATCATCGACGTCATCACGCGCGCCGTCGATACGCTCGTCAGCGAAACTACCGGCTGGCATGGGCTGGAATACAAGGCCAGCCAGCATCAGCAGCTGGTCATGCACCACGCACAGTTCGGCAGCATGCCGGTGGACATGCTGAGCGACGGTGTGCGCAACGCCATCGCGATGGTGGCCGACCTGGCTTATCGTGCCTACAAGCTCAATCCACATCTGGGGGCCGATGCGGCCCTCGAGACACCCGGGGTCGCGCTGATCGACGAGGTCGACATGTTTCTGCATCCATCCTGGCAGCAGACCATCGCCGGTGCCTTGCGTAGGGCTTTTCCACGACTGCAGTTCATCGTCACCACCCACAGCCCGCAGGTGCTCAGCACGGTCCGCCGCGAGAACATCCGGGTTCTAGGGCCCGATCCGAGCGGCAACATCATCGCCACGGAACCCTTGGCTCACACCTACGGCGAGCCCAGCGGCGATGTGATGCAGAGTGTGATGCTCGTCGACCCCCAGCCGCCGGTCGCCGAGAAGGCAGATTTGCAGCGCCTGACCGAATGGGTGGATCAGGGCCGTTATCAGGATGACGCCGCCGTCAGTCTCCTGAGCCAGCTCACCCAGGCGCTGGGCGAACAGCACCCTCAGCTTCAGCGCCTCCGCCGCAGCATCCAGCGGCAGGAGGCTTTGAGGCGATGAGGGCGATTCAAAAACAAGGCTCGGGTGGTTTTCACCTCAAGCAGTCGAACACCAATCCGCCCCAAACACCCGATCAAGCAAAAAGTCGCTGGAAGAACTTTCACCACAAGGACGAAGTGCTGCAGCACCTGCTCGCCGAGCAGTTTCATCTGTGCTGCTACAGCGAACTGCGCGCTGACGAGGAAGGGCTGGGCTATCACATCGAGCACGTCGAGAACAAAGCGCAGAATCCGCTTCGCACCCTCGACTACGCGAACCTTGCTGCAAGTGCCCTGCACAGCACCAATGACCTGGGCACATTCAAGGCTAAGGGCGACGAACTCTTTGGCGGCCATGCCCCCGGCAAACAAGACGAGCAGCGCCCGGTGGACATGCATCGCTTCATTTCACCGCATCAACCCGACAGCGGTCGCTTCTTCGCCTACCTGTCCGATGGGCGCGTGACACCGACCGATGATCTCGATGCCCCGGCACGGGATCGTGCTCAGTACACCATCGACACACTCAACCTCAACAGCCCTTTCCTCGTCACCCGGCGGCGCCAGTGGTGGGACGAACTCGACGAATTGTTTATTGAGCACACCGAGAGAGGCTGGAGTCTTCCCGATCTGGTCGCGGTTGACCTTGTGCCATCCTCAGGCCGGCTCAGCCGCTTCTTTTCCCTGACCCGACAGTTCTTTGGCCCGGTGGCCGAGGAAACGCTGCAACGGCAGGCGCCCGCGCTCCGATGACCCCGACCTGCGGGGCACCCCGGATGGAGATCAGCGGCGAAGCGCGCTAACCTGACGCCCACTCCCCACTCCCCACTCCCCACTCCCCACTCCGCCATGCCCCTGCCCACGCCCTTCACCGCCGCCCTCGCCGAGCGTTTCGGCAAGCGTTTCTCCACCGCCGAGGCGGTGCGCACCCACCACGGCCACGACGAATCCCACTTCTCGGATGCGCTGCCCGACGGCGTGGTGTGGGCCCACTCCACCGCCGAGGTGGTCGAGATCGTGAACCTGTGCCGCGAGCACCGGGTGCCGCTGATCCCCTACGGCGCCGGCAGCTCGCTGGAGGGCCACATCCTGGCGGTCAATGGCGGGCTGTGCCTCGATCTCTCCGAGATGAACCAGATCGTCGCCATCCACGGCGAGGACATGGACGCCGTGGTGCAGCCCGGCGTGTCGCGCAAGACGCTCAACGCGGCGCTGCATGGCACGGGCCTGTTCTTCCCGATCGACCCGGGCGCTGACGCGTCGCTGGGCGGCATGGTGTCGACCCGCGCCTCGGGCACCAACGCCGTGCGCTACGGCACGATGCGCGAGAACACCCTGGGCCTCGAAGTGGTGATGGCCGACGGGCGGGTGATCCGCACCGGCGGGCGGGCCCGCAAGTCGTCCGCCGGCTACGACCTGACCCGCCTGTTCGTCGGCTCGGAGGGCACGCTGGGCGTCATCACCGAGGTCACCGTGCGCCTGCACCCGCTGCCCGAGGCCATGTCGAGCGCCACCTGCGCCTTCCCCGACGTGGCGAGCGCGGTGCAGACGGTGATCCAGACCATCCAGCTCGGCGTGCCGGTGGCGCGCATCGAGCTGCTCGACGCCCTCACCGTGCACGCCGTCAACCGCTACAGCAAGACCACCCTGCGCGAGGCGCCGATGCTGTTCTTCGAGTTCCACGGCTCGCCCACCGGCGTCGAGGAGCAGGCGCAAACCGTGCAGGAGATCGCCCGCGACAACGGCGGCGAGGGCTTCGAGTGGGCCACCCGCCAGGAAGACCGCAACCGCCTGTGGCAGGCCCGCCACCAGGTGCTGCACGCCAGCATCAACCTGGTGCCCGACTGCAAGGCCATCTCCACCGACGTCTGCGTGCCCATCTCGCGCCTCGCCGAGGCGATCACCGGCACGCAAGACGACATCGCCGCCAGCGGCCTGATCGCCCCCATCGTCGGCCACGTGGGCGACGGCAACTTCCACGTGGTGATCCTCACCCACCCCGACCAGCCCGAGCAGGTGGAGGCCGCCGAGGCGCTCGGCCGGCGCATCGTCGAGCGGGCGCTGGCCCTCGACGGCACCTGCACCGGCGAGCACGGCATCGGCATCGGCAAGCAGGACTTCCTGCTCGCCGAGCACGGCGACGCGGTGGCGGTGATGGCCAGCCTCAAGGCCACCCTCGACCCGCTCAACCTCCTAAACCCCGGCAAGGTGCTGCCGCCGGGCGTGGTGCAGGCGGCCTACCGGGCGTGATGCCCCCGGAAGCCGGGCGTGCGCGAAAGCAACACGCCCGCGCACCGCGCTGGCAAGCCGCACGAATTGGGTTAAGATCGCATTGGCATTGCACCGGCAGTGCCCGAACAGGAACACAACCTTGAGGATCGGATAATGAAAAAAATTCTTCTCGCAGCGCTCGTGTCTCTCCCTGTCACCGCCTTCGCCGCGGCCAACAACGTCGGCTCCTGCGGCCTCGGCTCCAAGGTTTTCGAAGGCCAGAACGGCATCGCGCCGCAGGTGCTCGCCGTCACCACCAACGGCACCTTCGGCAACCAGACCTTCGGCATCACCTCCGGCACCCTGGGCTGTACCCAGGACGGCGTGGTCAGCTCCAACTGGAAGACCGCCCTGTTCATCGACGGCAACAAGGCCCAGCTGGCCCGCGACGCCGCCTCCGGCCAAGGCGAAACCCTGGATGCGCTGGCTGCGCTGCTGAAGGTCGACGCCGCCGACAAGGCCGCCTTCGTCAGCCTCACCAAGGCCCGCCACGCCGAGATCTTCGCCTCGGTCGAGTCCGCCGACAGCATCGCCGCCCGCCTGAAGGCCGCCCTGCAGTCCGACGCCCGCCTCGCCAAGTACGCCGAAGCCGTCTGATTGCCGCAGCATTGCGGGCCCTGGCCAGCCCACGGCCCGCAGCAAGCCATAGCCCTGTGCCCGCACAGGGCTTTTTAACGCCCGCCGGCCGCTCCCGCCTTCATCCCATGCGAACACTGCTCGCCCTCGGCGCCACCCTGTGCCTGTCCACGGCCGCCCTCCCGGCCCGGGCCGACGGCCCCGGCGACCTCCAGGCCCAGGCCCGCAGCCTGCACCTCGCCGACGACCCGGCCTGGGCTGACCTGCTCCAGTACGAAGCCCACCCGCTCACCCGCCGGCTGCGCAGCCTGGCCGACGACCCGGGCTTCTTCAACGCCCCGGACGGCGCCAGCAACCCGGCCGCCGAACTCGACGCGACCCTCGCCCGCCTGTTCGACCCGGCCCGCCCCGACGACCCCGACAGCCACCCCCAGTGCCGCTTTCCGGCCCGCGTGCACTGGCTGCGCACGCGCCTCGGCATGAGCACCGCCACCCTGCCGGCCCAGCCCTGCCCGCGGCTCGAGGCCTGGATGGCGGCGATCAACCCGGCCGGCGCCACCCTGGTCTTCCCGTCGGCCTACGTGAACAGCCCGGCCTCGATGTTCGGCCACACCCTGCTGCGCATCGACGCCGTCGGCCAGACCGAGGCCACCCGGCTGCTCGCCTACACCATCAACTACGCCGCCAAGGCCGACGCCAGCGACGGCTTCAGCTTCGCCCTCAAGGGCCTCACCGGGCTCTACCCCGGCATGCTTTCCAGCTCGCCCTACTACGTGAAGGTGCGCGAATACAGCGACATGGAAAGCCGCGACGTGTGGGAATACCAGCTCAACCTGAGCACCGCCGAAACCCGCCAGCTGCTGCGCCACGCCTGGGAGATCGGCGCCACGCGCTTCGACTACTGGTTCTTCGACGAGAACTGCTCGTACATGATGCTGCGCCTGCTCGACGTGGCGCGGCCGGGCCTGCGCCTCTCGCAGCAGTTTTTCTGGACGGCGATCCCGGTGGACACCGTCAAGGGCGTGGTGGCCGCCACGCCGGGGCTGGTCACCGACATCCACTTCCGCGCCTCGGCGGGCACCGAACTCGCCCACCGCGCCGGCCGCCTCGCGCCGGCCCAGCTGGAAGCCGCCATCGCCGTGGCCGACGGCGGCACCACGCCGGAGAGCCTGGGCGACAGCCCGCTGGCCATCGAGCAGCTCGAGTTCGCCGACCGCCTGGTGTCCTTCCGCGGCCACGGTGGCAAGCTCGGGCAGGACGAGGCCCTCGCCCGTCTGAAGGCCATCCAGACCCGCCGCAGCACGCTTCCGGCCATCGACACTGGCACCGTCCCCGTGCCCGAGCGCCCCGAGAGCGGCCACGCCTCGGCACGCGCCGGCCTCGCCGCCGGCAGCCTGGCGGGCGACGCGGCGCTGTTCCTCGAGCTCCGCCCGGCCTACCACGATCTCCTCGACCCCGAACGCGGCTACGCCCGCGGCGCCCAGATCCGCTTCGGCGACCTGGCCGCCAGCCAGCGCGAAGGCCGGGGCTGGCAGCTCGACCGCCTCCTGCCGGTCGACATCGTCTCGGTGGCGCCGCGCCGAGCGTGGTCCCAGCCGCTGTCGTGGAAGGTGCGCTTCGGCTGGGAGCGCAGCCTGGGCGCCACCCGCCCCATCGCCCCGATGCTCGCCGGCGGCCCCGGCGCAGCGTGGGAATGGAAGCTTGGCCAGAGGCCGCTGCTGGGCTACGTGTTCCTAGAAAACCAGCTCCTCAGCCACGCCGGCCTGCAGAAGAACTGGGCCATCGGCACCGGCCCGCTGGTCGGCGTGCTGCGCGACCTGGGCGAGCACAGCCGGGTGCAGATCGAGGCCGGCCGCCAGTGGTACATCGACCGGCGCCTCGAGCGCAGCAGCTTCCGCGCCCGCCTGCGCAGCCGCGTGGGCCCGCACAGCAACCTGGTGGCCGGCTACGAGTGGACGCAGCTTGAACTGCCCGACACACGGAGCACCGAACGCAGCATCCAGCTGGGCTGGCAACTGTATTTTTGAGGAACCCGCGCGCCGCTGCCGCCTCAAACAGGGCAGGCAGCGGCGCGCGGCGGCAGGCTTGTCGCGCAGATCGATCCACCGATTTTTGCGAGGGCAACACCATGGCCGAGCAGGATCCCCGCCCCGTCCGCAGCGCAAGCCTGGACGACAAATACACCACCGAATCCGGCCGGGTTTATCTCACCGGCTACCAGGCGCTGGTGCGCCTCTTGATGATCCAGCGCGAGCGCGACCGGGCCGCCGGGCTCAACACCGCCGGCTTCGTGTCGGGCTACCGGGGCTCGCCGCTGGGCGGGCTGGACCTCAGCCTGTGGAAGGCCGCCGAGCACCTGGCCGAGCACGACATCGTGTTCCAGCCGGGCATCAACGAAGACCTGGCCGCCACCGCGGTGTGGGGCACCCAGCAGCTGGCCCTGTCGCCCAAGGCGCGGGTGCAGGGCGTGTTTGCGATGTGGTACGGCAAGGGGCCGGGGGTCGACCGCTGCGGCGACGTGTTCCGCCACGCCAACGCCGCCGGCAGCAGCAGGTTTGGCGGTGTGCTGGCGATCGCCGGCGACGACCACGCGGCCAAGTCATC
Source organism: Zoogloea ramigera (assembly GCF_006539865.1). GTDB lineage: Bacteria > Pseudomonadota > Gammaproteobacteria > Burkholderiales > Rhodocyclaceae > Zoogloea > Zoogloea ramigera. Next base: position 42,534 of record NZ_BJNV01000035.1, on the reverse strand, counting down.
CACCCTGCCCCACCAGACCGACCACTTCTTCAAGTCGATGATGATGCCGGTGCTGGCCCCGGCCGGGGTGCAGGAATACCTCGACTTCGGCGTGCATGGCTGGGCCCTGTCGCGCTGGTCGGGCTGCTGGGTGGCCTTCAAGGCGCTGGCCGACACCGTCGAGACGTCGGCGTCGGTGGATGTGGACCCGATGCGCGTGGTCACCCGCGAGCCCACCGACTTCGTGCTGCCCGACGGCGGCCTCAACCTGCGCTGGCCCGACCCGCCGCTGGTGCAGGAGAAACGCCTGCTCCACCAAAAGCTCTACGCCGCGCTGGCCTACTGCCGCGCCAACGGGCTCAACCGGGTGGTCATCGACTCGCCCCAGCCGCGGCTGGGCATCATCACCGCCGGCAAGAGCTACCTGGATGTGCGCCAGGCCCTCGACGACCTGGGCATCGACGAGGCCCTCGCCGCCGAGATCGGCATCCGGCTCTACAAGGTGGGCATGGTGTGGCCACTTGAGGCCGACGGCGTGCGGCGCTTCGCCGAGGGCCTCGACGAGATCCTGGTGGTGGAGGAAAAACGCCAGCTCATCGAATACCAGCTCAAGGAAGAGCTCTACAACTGGCGCGAGGACGTGCGCCCGCGGGTGGTGGGCAAGTTCGACGAGAAGGGCGAGTGGGCGATGCTCCGCAGCACCGGCGCCGATGGCCGCAGCTGCGTGGACCACGGCGACTGGCTGCTGCCGGCGGCCGGCGAGCTCACCCCGGCGATGATCGCCCGGGTGATCGCCGGGCGCATCGGGCGCTTCTTCACGTCGGAGCACATCGAGCAGCGGCTGGCCTTCCTGCAGGCCAAGGAGGCCCTGCTCGGCCACCGGGTGTTCGCCATCGACCGGGTGCCCACCTTCTGCCCCGGCTGCCCCCACAACACCTCGACCCACGTGCCCGACGGCAGCCGCGCGCTGGCCGGCATCGGCTGCCACTACATGGCCAGCTTCATGCCCGACCGGCGCACCGCCACCTTCAGCCACATGGGCGGCGAGGGCGTGCCGTGGGTGGGCCAGGCGCCCTTCACCGACGAGCGCCACATCTTCGCCAACCTGGGCGACGGCACCTATTTTCATTCCGGCATCCTGGCCATCCGCCAGGCGGTGGCGGCCTTCAACCGACCCCGCCACCACCGCCAGCCGACCAGCGGCATCACCTACAAGATCCTCTTCAACGACGCGGTGGCGATGACCGGCGGCCAGCCGGTGGATGGCGAGCTGACGGTGCCGCGGCTGCTGCACCAGCTGCAGGCCGAAGGCGTGGGCAACATCGTGCTCGTCACCGACGGCAGCGACACGCCCTGGCGGGTGGCCGACATCCCCCACGGGGTCAGCGTGCGCCACCGGGACGAGATGGACGTGATCCAGCGCGAACTGCGCACCCTGCCCGGCGTGTCGATGATCGTCTATCACCAGACCTGCGCCGCCGAGAAGCGCCGCCGCCGCAAACGCGGCACCTACCCCGACCCGCAGACCCGCGTGTACATCAACGAGGCGGTGTGCGAAGGCTGCGGCGACTGCGGCCGCGAGTCCAACTGCATGGCCATCCTGCCCGTCGAGACCGAGTTCGGCCGCAAGCGCCAGATCGACCAGTCGGCCTGCAACAAGGATTATTCGTGCATGAACGGCTTCTGCCCGAGCTTCGTCACCGTCGAGGGCGGCCGCCTGCGCCACGGCCGCGCCCAGGCCGGCAAGGGCGAGCGCTTCGGCCCGCTGCCGGCGCCGCGGCTGCCCGCCACCGGCAAGCCGTGGGGCATCCTCGTCACCGGCGTCGGTGGCACCGGCGTCGTCACCATCGGCGCGCTGATCGGTATGGCCGCCCACCTCGACGGCAAGGGCGTCACGGTGCTCGACATGACCGGCCTGGCCCAGAAGGGCGGCTCGGTGTTCAGCCACATCCGCATCGCCGACCGGCCCGAGGATCTCCACGCGGTACGCATCGCCACCGGCGAGGCCAACGCGGTGATCGGTGGCGACCTGGTCGTCACCGCAAGCGTCGACGCCCTCGCCAAGATGGCGGTGGGCACCACCCACGGCGTCGTTAACTGCTTCGAAACCCCCACCTCGGAGTTCACCCGCAACCCCGACTGGGCCTTCCCCCAGGACAAAATGCAGGCCGCCATCGTGGAGGCCGTCGGCAAGAAGAACTTTGATTTCCTCGACGCCGGTAGCCTGGCCACCAAGCTGCTCGGCGACGCCATCGCCACCAACCTGTTCCTGCTCGGCTACGCCTGGCAGCGGGGCTGGGTGCCGGTGAGCGAGGCCAGCCTCGACAAGGCCATCGAGCTCAACGGCGCCGCCGTCGAGATGAACCGCCAGGCCCTGCTGTGGGGCCGCCGCGCCGCCGTCGACCTGGCCGCCGTGCAACGCGCGGTGAGCCCGGCGCCGGTGATCCGCCTGCGCCCCGAAAGCCTCGACGAGCGCATCGCTCGCCGCACCTTTGAACTCACCGCCTACCAGGACGCCGCCTACGCCCGCCGCTACACCGACTTCGTCGCCCGCGTGCGCGCCGCCGAGGCCCCGCTGGGCAGCGAGGCCCTCACCGACGCGGTGGCCCGCAATTACTTCAAGCTGCTGGCCTACAAGGACGAATACGAAGTCGCCCGCCTATTCGCCGACCCGGCCTTCCGTGCCGGCCTCGACGCCCGCTTCGAGGGCGGTTACACGCTGCGCTTCCACCTCGCCCCCACCTTCCTGGCCCGCCCCGACCCGGACAGCGGGCGCATCAAGAAGATCGTCTTCGGCCCCTGGATGGAAAAGGCCTTTAGCTGGCTGGCCCGCCTGCGCCGCCTCCGCGGCACGCCCTTCGACCCCTTCGGCTACCACCCGGAACGCAAGGCCGAGCGGGCCCTCATCGCCCAGTACGAGGCCGACATCGGCGCGCTCCTCGACGGCCTCGACGCGGCGCGCCTGCCCCGCGCCATCGCCCTCGCCCGGCTGCCGGAAGACATCCGCGGCTTCGGGCACGTGAAGGCCTGGTCGATGAAGAAGGCCGCCGAGAAGCGGGCCGCCCTGGTGGCCCCCGCCAGACCGGGCCACCAGGGCGGGGCGCAGGTGGCTTGAAGCGGCAGCGCCAGTTCAATGCCCGTGGAGCCCCGGCTCCGGCTGCACGTGCGTCGTCACGCCGTTGCGGGCGACGGAGGCCGCCGCTGAGCGCCCCCAGGGCCGGGCTCCACCCAGCCCAGCCCCCGTGGGGACAAGGAAACTTCGGGCTGCCCTGCGTTTCCAGGAGAGGCTGCCTTGGGTCGCCCAGGCACATCGACGCGTTTCAGCCCCGCAGACGATGACAAAAGGGAAAATTGAAAGGCATACGCTATGAATTTTTATATATAATTTTATACAGCTATCGGCCACATGCTCTGCCAGCCCCGCCACCCGGGCTGCTGGCACGCCGATTGCACGAGCCGTGCAGCCACAAAGGCTGGCGCGGCCGATGAATCGACGAACCCCGGAGCCCGAGAGATGCCCGACAGCCACGCCGCAGCGCCCCCCGAATCCAATCCGTCCTCCTCCCCCGGCGACACGCCGCCGCCCACCGCGGACAAGGCCGGCCCTCGCATCTTCGGCCGCAAGCCCCACGGTCACATCTCGCCCACCTACATCCGGCTGAGCCTATGGGCCCTTGTGCTGGCCGGGGCGTTCAAGATCCTGGTCGAGGGCTCGAACAGCGACTTTTTTGTCTTCCGGCTTTTGGTCTTTCTCCTGAAGCCGGTCGTGGGCTACCCCTGGATCGCAGCCTGCATCAACTTCGCGCTGATGAGCGTGGCGGTGAGCTGGAACCTTTTCGGTGGCAAGGGCTTCGTGGCGGGCCTCGCCGCCTGGCTGCTGGTCGCCGGCGCGATCTGGGGGCCCTACAGGTTCTCCATGCCTCGCAAGCTGCATGCTCCTGTCGGCGAAGACGCTGTCTGGGCCGCCGCCCGGGGCACCGACCTGCCGGCCTTCCAGCGGGCCGTAGACGGCTGCGGGCTCGACTGCAGCCCGGCCATGATCCAGACGCTCTACAACGTCCTCGCCATGCGCGGCAACATCGCCTTCGTCCGCGACCTGCAGGCCCGCTCGCCAACTCACCTATCGTCCCTCGCCGAAGCCTCCCACCACCGCGCCCGCCTGGAGGCCGGCCGCCTGCTCTACTGCGCCACCGGCGCCCGGGTCGGCCACCACCTCGACGGGATGACCGCCGCACTGTTCGGCCCACTGCCGGCGCTCCGGCAGCTCATGCTCGACTACGCCGCCCCCCATGAGCTCTACAACGGCCTGCATTACGCCATCCGCGCCGACGCGCCCGAGCGCGTGGCCGAGCTGTTGCAGCGGGGCGCCTCCCTCGAACGGGCCGTGCTCATGTCCTACGACAACCACCGCCTGCAAGCCCCGCGCGCCTCCCGGCTGGCCCTGGTCGAGCTCCTCATCGAAGCCCGGGCCGCCCACGTGCTCAAGTGGTTCCTCACCGACGGCCGCGCCCATCTCGACGCGCTGGATGCCACCCGCAACAAGGGCGAAGCCGACGCCCTGCACCTGTGGGCCCGCGCCGCCAGCCAGCACGAGGCGCGCTTCGGCACACTCGACAGCCACCTGCCGGTACTCGACGGGCTGCTCGCCGAACCCGCCTTCCGGGATACAGCCCCCCTCGATCCCCAGGCCTGCCGCGACAACTGCCAGCCGGCCGGTTTCAAGACACCCAAGTCGATCTACATGCAGGTCGAAGAGCGCTGCCTGCAATGCGGGCCGGTCGAGCTCGCCTGGGGCGCAGGGGGCGTGGGCAGCGTCAAGGCCCTGATCGACCGCGGTCTGCCCATCTCGTCCGACCACAAACGACGCAAGCTCATCCTTGCCGCCCTGCAGGCCCCCACCGATCCGGAAGTGGGCAAAGCCCAGCAGATGCGGCTGCGCTCCTATCAAGGCGAAGCCGCCACGCCTGACGCCAACTGCCTGGATGCCTTCCTGGCCGAACAGGCCGCCGGGCCGCAACAGCGCTGAGCCTCCCAGGCATGGCCAGACGCACCTGCACAAAGCACACCCGATAAACCACAGGAAAGATCAGGCATGCCCATGAACGACACAGACCCGCAAGACACGTTGCTGACGCCCTATGAGGGCCGAAGCATCCTCGCCGTACCGATTGCCCTGCTGATTGCCATCCCCCTTTACCGGGTTGTCGGCAGCCTTGCCGGGGGCCTCAGCCTCGCAGGGATCTTCTCCGTCTGGTGGCTGGCCATCCCGACGTTGCTGGTAGTCGCAGCGATCCTGAACTTCATCGTGATGACCATCCGCCGGGCCGATAGCTCATATCCGTCGAGGGGGTTTTGGGCTGCGCTCCTGATCTGGATACTCATTTTCTCCGTCGCCCGCTACATCAGCACCGCCGACGAGCGGCGCGCTGCCGCCGCAGCACAGCGTACCGAAGCAATAAAGCTCGCCGCCGACGGCGACGACCTGCAAGCCTTCCAAACTGCCGTCAAAAATTGCCGGCTGCATTGTGACCGCTACTACACGCTCGAAGTGCTCTACAACCAGCTTGCCATTCGCGGCAAGACGAGTTTCGTCGAGGCGCTGCAGTCCGGCGCACCGGGCCACCTTGGCGCCATAGCCCCGTACCCGGCAAGCCGGGACGATCCGAAGCAAAAGTCCCTCTACTACTGCGCGACCGGCACCCGGGTACAGCACGACGTCAATGGCCTGACCGCAGCCCTGTTCGGCCTGGACCCTGCCCTTCGGCAGGTCATGCTCGACTACGCCAAGCCAGATGAGCTCAATCATGGGCTCCACTACGCCATCCGCGCCGATGCCCCGGAGCGGGTGAGCGAGCTGCTGAAACGGGGCGCGTCCCTTGAGCAAGCGATGCTCATCCACTACAGAGGCAGCCACCGGCGCTTCCAGGAGCGCTCCGACATGGCCCTGCTCGACCTCCTGATCGATGCTAAGGCCGTCAAGGTCCTGAAATGGCTCCTCACCGACGGCCGCACCCACTTCGACGCCCTGCCGACCACCCGTGACCAGGGCAAGGGAAACGCCCTGCACCTGTGGGCCCAGTCCGCCGGCCGGAATGAAGCAGCGCTCGGGACGCTGGACGGCTACCTGCCGATGCTCGACCTCTTGCTCTCAGACCCGTCCCTTCGCACCGCTACCCCGATCGACGCAGAAGCGTGCCGCACCGAATGCGAGCCACCAGTAATGCGAGTTTTCCGTCCATCCATCGTTTCACCCCTCGAGAGCTGCAAGCAATGCGGCCCCGTCGAGATCGCCTGGGGCACCGGCGCGGTGGGCAGCGTCAAGGCCCTGCTCGACCGGGGCGTCCCCATCACCCAGGACCGGCGGCGGGAAAGGATGATCCGTGCCACGCTGAAGAAACCCGTCGACGCGGCAATCCTTGAGGCGCAAGAGACGAGCCAGGGCTACCGCCGCGGCGACTACGCCAAGCCCGGCGAGCCCAAACCCCGTTGCCTGGACGCCTATCTGGCAGAACAGGCCGCCGGGCCGCAGAAGGACTGAAGGCCGCCGCAAACCCCAGCCCGGAAACAAGCACAAAGGCCACCCCATGCCCATGAGCGAAAAAAACCTGCGGGACATGATGATGCCCCCGGAGGACAGACGAACCCCTACCAGCCCCCACGACGCAGATCCCGTTCTTTCCAGGGCACGGCGATCCGACAAGGATTGGCGGCCCACCCGCTACGAGGCCTGGAGCACTCTCGCGCCGCTGCTCACCGCCGGCCTGACCCTCTTGCTCGCCAAGGCCACCGGAATCAGCGGTGGCTTTGGCGGGATCATCATCTTCAACGAGTGGGTAGCAGCCGGGCTCATCCTGCTGGCCGTCACCATCCTGAACTTCATCATCATGACGATCACGTGGGCACCACGGGTCTATGGTGTAAAAGGATTTCTCGGTGTCATGCTGCTCTGGATACTCCTCGCCAACCTTGGTCACTAGCCCTGAAAACGTACACCGGGCACGTCCCCGGATGCGCCCGAAACGGAGTCTTGCGCACGGCGACAAAGCCAGGCTGCGGCCCATGGCCGCATCGGTTGGCCTCAAGTTCAAGGACTGCATCGGAAGCGGACACATCCTGTTCAAGGAATACCTCGTCGCCGGAACGGCCGCAACAGCGCTCAACGAGTTCCGGATGTTCCCCCAGGAGAACACCTGCGGACTCGACATCTGGGATCTCACCTTGAGCGAGGCGCAGCAGGTCTCGTCCAGCAATGGCGTCTCGGTGTTCTCCACCGTTTACGACGGCGGCTTCGCCGGCCTCCTCAATGCACCCGCCAGCTACGCCCTGTGGACCGTCAGCGGCACCGGCACCGCCACGGTCGACGCGACGAACAACAGCGTTAACACGGTGATGGACCTCGTCGGCATCAACCTCGCCGACCTGTCGATGGTCGAGCGCCTGCTGCTGGGCTTCAACATGCGCTACGCCGCCACCCCGACGGGCAACGAATGCTTCGAGTGGGTCAGCCAACCCTGCACGTCCTACGACTACCTGGGCGGTGACCTCGCCTACGGCCCCGCCTCCAGCCATGCCGGAGCCCTTCGCGTCGAAGTCGTCTCCGAGCCTGCCACCGGCATGCTGCTCGCCACCGGCCTCGCCGGTCTGGCCGCGCTTCGCCAGCGCCGCAAACCGCGCTGACACCGCACCGGGCGGACACCAGCAAGGGGCTCGCCCGAAAGCACGCGAGCGCATCCTCAGGGGCATGGCCACGGGTTAAACTCGCGCCATGCCCCCCGCCCTCAAAGCCCTCCTCGCCCAGCTGGCCGGCTGCCTGCTGGCTTTAGGTGCCGCCCGCAGCGGCCTGCTGCCGGCAGGGCTGTGGCCGCTGGTCGCGGTGCAGGCCGTGGGCGCCGCGGGTGCGGCCATCGCCCTCCGGAGCGCCCCGTGGTGGCGTTGGATCCACCTGGGTTTCATCCCGCTAGTGGTCGGTGCGCTGCAACTGGGCATCGCACCGGGCTGGTATCTCGCCGCCTTCGTGGCTTTTGCGCTGGTGTATTGGAGCAGCTTCCGCACCCAGGTACCGCTGTTCCTGTCCAACCCCCAGACCGCCGCGGCGGTGGCCGAGCTGCTCCCGCGTGACTACCCGACCCGCCTGCTCGACCTGGGCAGCGGCACCGGCGCACTGCTGCGCCCCCTCGCCCGCCTGCGCCCCGACTGCCGCTGCGAGGGCATCGAAGCGGCCCCCGCGCCCTACCTGCTGTCCTGCCTGCTGTCCCGCCGGCAACCCAACATCGCGCTGGCCCGGGGCGACTTCTGGAAGCTGCCCTGGGCCGACTACGACCTGGTGTATGCCTTCCTGTCGCCAGTACCGATGGCGGAGGTGTGGCGCAAGGCCACCGAAGAGCTCCGCCCCGGCAGCCTGCTGGTCAGCAACAGCTTCCCGATCGAGGGCGTCACCCCCGACGCGGTGATCGAGGTGCCCGACCGCCGCCGCACCCGGCTCTACCTCTACCGCCCCGCCGGCCCGGCGCCCAAGCTACGCACCACGGCCTGGGCCCCGCGCCCCGCGGCTTGAAGCAAGTGCTTGCCAGGAAAAAGAAATTGAGCCGCAATCCGCCCTCAATTCAGCCCCTCTGCCTGCCGTAACAAGGCAGATAATCATGTCATCGTGCCCGGCATCCAGCGAGAGGTAACCCGCATGTCCCAGATCATCTGCATCATCGGCAACAAGGGCGGCACCGGCAAGACGACCCTGTCCCACATGCTTTGCCAGGGCTTCGGGCTGCTCGGCCAGCGCTCCGCCTGCGTGCTCACCGACACCTCCCGCGAGCCGCTCTCGCCCGACGGCCGCCGTTACGTCACCGCCGACGCCCGCACGCCGGAAGCCCTCCACAAGGTCGCCGGCAAGCTGCGCAGCATGCAGGGCTGGATCGGCGTGATCGACGGCGGCGGCAACCGCTCCGAGGTCGACCGCCAGCTCGACGGCCTCTGTGATCTCGTGCTGCTGCCCTTCCGCGACTCCCACGAAGACCTGCGCACCGTGCTGCGCGACCTCGAAACCTTCCCCCACGCCTACGCCCTGCCCTCCCAGTGGCCCACCAACGCCTGGCAACGCGACGCCGCCGACCGCAACGTGGCCCAGATCCTCGGCGAACACCGCCACCGCCTGCTGCATCCGGTGGCCAGCCTGTCGGCCTCCAAGCTCCTGCTGCAAAAGCACATCCCCGACGGTCTGCCCTCCAACCTCGGCAACGCCTGCCGGAGCCTGGCGCGGCAGGTGATGGAGATCATGGAGGTGGCCAGCCCGGCCGTCGAAGCAGAAGCCCCCGCCGTGCGCCCCGCCATCCAGACGCCCGATACCTACGCCGGCAGCCCCCATCACTGACGCCCCCGCCGTCACACCCAGGCACGCCGCCCCGCATCGCGGGGCGGTTTTCCTTGATCCATCCCCATTTACCCACCCCGCCCCCTCGGGCAGAATGCGCCGGACTTCGACTCTCCGGTTTCGCGCCCCAATGCTCCAAGCCCACGGCCTTGCCTGCGATCGCGGTGATCGCCGCCTGTTTTCCGGCGTGGACTTTGTCGTCCCGGCCGGCGAATGGCTGCAGGTCGAAGGCCCCAACGGGGCGGGCAAGACGAGCCTGCTGCGCATCGTGGCCGGGCTGGCCGGCGCCGCCGAGGGGCACCTCGAATGGGAGGGCCGGCCGGTGGCCGAGGCCCGCGACGAGTTCCACGCGCGCCTGCTCTACCTGGGCCACGCTCCGGCGATCAAGGACGACCTGTCGGCCCTCGAGAACCTGCAGATCGCCGCCGCGGTGGCCGGGCGGCCGCTGGACGAGGCCACCGCCCTCGCTGCCCTGCGCCGCATCGGCCTCGCCGGGCGTGAGGACCTGCCCAGCCGGGTGCTCTCCCAGGGCCAGAAGCGCCGCGTGGCGCTGGCCCGCCTGCTGTGCAGCCAGGCCCGGCTGTGGGTCCTCGACGAACCCTTCGTTGCCCTCGACGTGGCAGCGGTGGACCAACTGTGCAACATCCTCGACGAACACCTCGCCCGCGGCGGCCTGCTGCTGTTCACCAGCCACCAGGCGGTGCATTTGGCCGGCAGCGGCGGCAACCTGAGGCTGGGCCGATGAACGCCTTCATCGCCATCGTCCGCCGCGACCTGCTGCTCGCCGCCCGGCGCAAGAGCGAGGTGCTCACCGCGCTGTTCTTCTTCATGATCGTGGTCAGCCTGTTCCCCCTCGGGATCGGGCCCGAAACCGCGATGCTGCGGCGCATCGCCCCGGGCGTGCTGTGGGTCGCCGCGCTGCTGGCGGCCATGCTGTCCCTCGGTCGCCTGTTCGCCACCGACCACCAGGACGGAACTCTCGAGCAGATGGCCCTGTCTCCTACTCCGCTGGCCGTGCTGGTGAGCGGCAAGGTGCTCGCCCACTGGCTCACCTCGGGCCTGCCGCTGGTGCTGCTGGCACCGGTGCTGGGGCTGCAGTTCGACCTGTCGGCGCGGGCGCTGGGGGTGCTGATGCTCTCGCTCTTGCTGGGCACGCCCATCCTGTCGCTGATCGGCGCGATCGGCGCGGCGCTCACCCTGGGTGTGCGCGGCGGCGGTGTGCTGCTGTCGCTGCTGGTGCTGCCCCTGTATATTCCGGCGCTGATTTTTGGCGCCGGCGCGGTCGAGGCCGACGTGGCCGGCCTGGGCGCTGGCGGGCATTTGTCGCTGCTCGGCGCGCTGCTGGCGCTGGGTGTGTTCTTTGCCCCGTGGGCCGCCACCGCCGCGCTACGCATCGCCCTCGACTAGCCCCCTGACTTCCCATTTCCCACTCCCCACTACCACTCCCCATCACCCCATGATCAACTGGTTCAAGTTCGCCTCGCCGGCCAGCTTCTACCCCCTCGCCGGGAAGCTGTGGCCGTGGTTTGCCGCGCTGGCCACGGCCTTCTGCGCCGCCGGGCTGTGGATCAGCTTCTTCGTCGCACCCACCGATTTCCAGCAGGGCGAGGGCTACCGGATCATCTTCATCCACGTGCCGGCCTCGTGGATGTCGATGTTCATCTACTGCGTGATGGCCTTCTGGGCCGCCATCGGCATCACCTTCAACACCCGGCTGTCAGGCATGATGAGCGCCGCCCTGGCGCCCACCGGCGCACTGTTCGCCTTCCTGTCGCTATGGACTGGCGCCCTGTGGGGCAAGCCGATGTGGGGCGCCTGGTGGGTGTGGGACGCGCGCCTCACCTCCGAGCTGATCCTGTTCTTCCTCTACCTCGGCTACATCGCCCTCACCTCGGCCATCGACGACCCGCGCCGCGCAGACAAAGCCGGCGCCATCGTGGCGCTGGTGGGCGTGGTGAACGTGCCGATCATCTATTTCTCGGTGAAGTGGTGGAACACCCTGCACCAGGGCGCCTCGGTGTCCCTCACCAAGGCGCCCTCCATGGCCACCACCATGCTGTGGGGCATGCTGCTGATGGCGCTGGCCTTCTGGATGTACAGCATCGCGATGAGCCTGTACCGGGTGCGGGCGATCATCCTCGAACGCGAACACCACGCCGGCTGGGTGGCCGAGCTTCCGGAGATGCAGCGATGAACTGGGGCAGCGCCGCCGAATTCTTTGCGATGGGGGGCTACGGCCTCTATGTGTGGGGCAGCTTCGGCGTGACCTTTGCCGCCCTGCTGATCGAAACCCAGCTCGCCAGGAAGCGCTTTGCCGACACCCGCCGCCTGCTGCGCCGGGAACTCGCCGCCGACCGGGAGGCTCTCAATGAGCACGCCAGCCGCCGCCCCTGAGCCGGGCCGCGCCTCCAGATCACCCAGGGCCATTACATGAAACCCCGCCAGAAACGCCTCGCCATCGTCGTAGGCGGCCTCGCCGCCATCGGTATTGCCGCCGCGCTGATCCTCAACGCCTTCCAGAGCAACCTGGTGTTCTTCTTCACGCCGACCCAGGTGGCCAGCGGCGAGGCGCCCCAGGGGCGCCCCTTCCGCATCGGCGGGCTGGTGAAGGAGGGCAGCCTGCAACGCACCGACATCACCGCGCGCTTCGTCGTCACCGACACGGCCAAGGAGATCCCGGTGAGCTACAAGGGCATCCTGCCGGACCTCTTCAGCGAGGGCAAAGGCGTGGTCGCCCAGGGCAGCATCGGGCCCGACGGCCTGTTCACCGCCTCCGAGGTGCTCGCCAAGCACGACGAAAACTACATGCCGCCCGAGGCCCAGGCCGCTGTCGACAAGGCCCACGAGGCCTCCCGCACCCTGAAACAATAAGCCCCCTGATTTCCCACTCCCTACCTCCCACTCCCCACCGCCCATGATCCCGGAAATCGGCACCTTCGCCCTCGTCCTCGCCCTGCTGGTCGCCCTGGTGCAGGGCACGCTTCCGCTGATCGGCGCCCAGCGTGGGGTGGCGGCCTGGGTGGCGCTCGCGCGGCCGGCCTCGGCCACGCTGTTCCTGCTCATCGCGATCGCCTTCGGCTGCCTCACCGCGGCCTTCATCGGCAATGACTTCTCGGTGCTCTACGTGGCCCAGCACTCCAACTCGCGGCTGCCGCTCGAATACCGCATCGCCGGCGTGTGGGGTGGCCACGAGGGCTCGCTGCTCTTGTGGGTGCTGATGCTGTCCCTGTGGGGGATGGCGGTCGCGGCCTTCTCGCGCAGCCTGCCCGACGACATGGTGGCGCGGGTTGAGGGCGTGATGGGCCTGGTGGCGGCGGGCTTCCTGCTGTTCATCCTGCTCACCTCCAGCCCCTTCGAGCGCCTCCTGCCCGGCGCCGACGACGGCCGCGACCTCAACCCGCTGCTTCAAGACCCGGGCCTGATCTTCCACCCGCCGATGCTCTACATGGGCTACGTGGGCTTCTCGGTGGCGTTCGCCTTCGCCATCGCCGCGCTGCTGTCGGGCCGGCTCGATGCCGCCTGGGCGCGCTGGTCGCGGCCGTGGACGACCGCCGCGTGGATCTTCCTCACGCTGGGCATCGGCCTCGGCTCGATCTGGGCCTACTACGAGCTGGGCTGGGGCGGCTGGTGGTTCTGGGACCCGGTCGAGAACGCCTCCTTCATGCCCTGGCTGGTCGGCACCGCGCTCATCCACTCGCTGGCCGTCACCGAGAAGCGCGGCAGCTTCAAGAACTGGACGGTGCTGCTGGCCATCGGCGCGTTCTCGCTGTCGCTGCTGGGCACCTTCCTGGTCCGCTCGGGGGTGCTGAGCTCGGTGCATGCGTTTGCCTCCGACCCCAAGCGTGGCGTGTTCATCCTGATCTTCCTGGCGGTGGTGGTGGGCGCGTCCCTCACCCTGTTCGCCTGGCGCGCGCCCAAGGTGAGCATCGGCGGCGCCTTCGCGCTGGTGTCGCGGGAGACCCTGCTGCTCATCAACAACGTGCTGCTGCTGTGCGCGGCCGGCGCGGTGATGCTCGGCACGCTGTATCCGCTGGTGCTCGACGCCCTCAACCTGGGCAAGCTGTCGGTGGGCCCACCGTATTTCAACGCGGTGTTCGCGCCGCTGATGGTGCCGCTGCTGTTCCTGATGGCCGCCGGGCCGGTGGCGCGCTGGAAACAGGCCAGCCTCGCCGACATCATCCGCCCACTGCGCGTGGCGCTGGCCATCGCGGCGCTGGCCGGCGTGGCGCTGCCCTTCGCCGCCGGCGAGTGGTCGGCCGGGGTGGCGCTGGGCCTTGCGCTGGCGGTGTGGATCATCGGCGCCTCGCTGCTGCAGATCGCTGCGCGCCTCAAGTCGGGCCTGCCGCCGCTGGCCTTCTGGGGGATGCACGTGGCCCACATGGGCATCGCGGTGTGCGTGGTCGGCATCGTGATGGTCAAGCACTACGAAACCGAGCGCGACGTGCGCATGGCCCCCGGCGACACCGTGGCGGCCGGCCACTACACGATCCGCTTCCTGGGCGTCGAGGGCATCGAAGGCCCCAACTACAGCGCCGCCCGTGGCAACCTCGAGCTCCTCGAGGACGGCAAGCTGGTGATGCCGCTGCACCCCGAGAAACGCAAGTACCTCTCTTCCGCGATGCCGATGACCGAAGCCTTCATCGACCCCGGCCTGACCCGCGACATCTACGTCTCGCTGGGCGACCCGCTGGAAGGCGGCGACGGCGCCTGGAGCGTGCGCGTGTATTACAAACCCTTCGTCAGCTGGATCTGGGGCGGCGTGGTGATGATGGCCCTGGGCGGCCTCCTCGCCGCCGCCGACCGCCGCTACCGCCTCACCGCCAAGGCCGCCCGGGCTGCCCGCCTGGCCGGCCAGGGAGCCGCCTCTTGAAACGTTTCCTGATTCCCCTCGCTGTTTTCCTCGTCCTGGTGGTGTTCCTGGCCGTCGGCCTCAAGCGCGACCCGCGCGAGGTGCCCTCGCCGCTGGTCGGCAAGCCGGCCCCCGAGTTCCGCCTCGACACCCTCGCCCCGGGCAAGCAGTTCTCGCCCGCCGACATGCGCGGCCAGGTGTGGCTGCTCAACGTGTGGGCCTCGTGGTGCGTGTCGTGCCGGGCCGAGCACCCGCTGCTGGTGGCCTTCGCCAAGCAGGGCGGCCTGCCCATCGTCGGCCTCAACTACAAAGAGCTGCGCGGCGACGGCGAGATCGACATGAAGAAAGTCCCTGCCGGCGAAGAGCCCGCCCTGGTGCGCCAACGCGCCGGCGCCTGGCTGGCCCGCCACGGCGACCCCTACGCGCTGTCGGTGCTCGACATGGACGGCCGGGTCGGCATCGACTACGGCGTGTACGGCGTGCCTGAGACCTACCTGATCGACAAGAAAGGCATCATCCGCTTCAAGCAGATCGGCCCGATCACCCCCGAGGCGCTCGAACAGAAGATCCTCCCGCTCGCCAGGCAGCTCGCCGGGGAAGCCTCATGAAGCGCGCCCTCGCCTGCCTGCTGACGGCCGCCGTGCTCGGTACCGCCGGTGCCAGCCTCGCCGCCGACGCCACCCCGATGGCCGAAGACCCGGCCGTCGAAGCCCGCCTCGTCGTCATATCCGAAGAGCTGCGCTGCCTGGTGTGCCAGAACGAGAGCCTCGCCGCCTCCCGCGCCGAGCTGGCCGAAGACCTGCGCCGTGAAGTGCGCAAACTGATTCGCGACGGCAAGTCAGACCCGGAGATCAAGGACTACCTGGTCGCCCGCTACGGTGACTTCGTGCTCTACCGCCCGCCGGTCAAGCCGACCACCTGGCTCCTGTGGTTCGGCCCCTTCGTGCTGCTCGTCGGCGCCCTCGTCGGCCTCATCGCCTACCTGCGCCGGCGCAGCGCCGGCCTCGCCCCCACCGCGCTGACGGCCGCCGACAAGGCCGCCGCCAAAGCCCTCCTCGCCGACCCCGGCACCGACAACCCGCCCAAACACAACGCATGACCGCCTTCTGGATCAGCACCGGCCTGCTTACCCTCCTCGTCCTCGCCGTGCTGTGCTGGCCGCTGCTGCGCCGGCACGGTGGCGCGGGCGCCTCGCGCAAGGCCATCAACACCGCCATCTACCGCGACCAGCTCGCCGAGCTCGAGCGTGACCTGGCCAGCGGCGTGCTGTCCCAGGCCGACTATGGCAGCGCCCGCGACGAGCTCGAACGCCGGGTGCTCGAAGACGTCGCCGCCGCCGAGGTGGCCGACGCCGCGCCGCTGACCCCGCGCCGGCTGCCGCGCACCGCGCTGGCGCTGGCCGTCACGCTGCCGCTGGCCGCCGCCGTGCTGTACGTCGTGCTCGGCACGCCGGCCGCCCTCGACCCGGCGGCCCGCGAAGGCCAGCAGGCCTCCGCCGCCGAGATCGAAAAAATGGTCGACGCCCTCGCCGCCAAGCTCGAAAAAGACCCGGGCAATCTCGAAGGCTGGGCCATGCTCGGCCGCAGCTACATGGTGACCGGCCGCTTCGCCGACGCCGCCAAGGCCTTCGACAAGGCCGGCGCGGCGATGGAGGCCAGCTCCGAAATGATGCTCCAGGTGGCCGAACTGTCCGCCGAGCTCAACCAGGGGCGCGTCGAAGGCCGCGGGCGCGACCTCCTCCAGCGCGTGCTGAAGGACGAACCGCAAAACCCCCAGGCCCTGGTGCTGGCCGGCACCGACGCCTTCTTCCGCAGCAACTTCGCCGATGCGGTGCGCCACTGGGAGGCCGTGCTGGCGATGCTCCCGCCCGGCAGCCCCGACGCCCAGAACCTCGCCGCCGGCATCGAGAAGGCGAAGAGCCAGCTCGGCGCGGGCAAGGCCTCAGCAAGCCCCAATACCAGCCCCAAGGCCGGCACTGAGGCCGCAGCGGGTAAAACCGTGAGCGGCCGGGTCGAGCTGGCCCCGGCCCTCAAGGCCAAGGCCGCGCCCGACGACGTGGTATTCATCTTCGCCCGCGCCGCCGAAGGCCCGCGCATGCCGCTGGCCGTGGTGCGTACCCGCGTCGCCGACCTGCCACGGGAGTTCACCCTCGACGACAGCATGGCGCTCAGCCCCGAGTTCAAGCTCTCGTCGGCCGGCAGCCTGCGCATCGAGGCGCGGGTTTCCAGGTCGGGCGACGCCACCGCCAAGCCCGGCGACCTGCGCGGCGAGAGCGGCCCGGTGCAGCCCGGCGCCCGCAAGCTCAGCATCGTGATCGACAAGGTCGTCGAATAAGCGGCCAGCAAGGCTGTGCCAGTACAGCCATAGGCTGCGGCTATGCCACCAATGGCCATCTTCAATTGGCTTGCGGGCTCGAGCTCCCTTAACATTCTGGTTTGATTTGGTTCGGCTGCCGGAAGGCAAGGCGTCCGCCAAGTCGAGTCATCGTCCTTCCGCGGCGCGCCGGGGCACAAAAAAGCCCCCAATACCCAACAGAGATTTCATCCCGGCGCAGCCTTTTTCTTCAGCCTTTCTCCCCCGTATCCTGCTCGTCCTCGCCCCCGGAGCCGCCCGATGCGCGCTGCCAACCTGTTCGCCCAGATTCCCCCGCCGGCCGCAGAAGAGCACTTCGAGACACTCTTCACCAGGCCCGGCCTGCGCATCGAGCGCATCCTCTCCCATTTTCACGCCAGCCCGCCCGGCTTCTGGTACGCGCAGCCCGACGACGAATGGGTGCTGCTCGCCCAGGGCAGCGCCGAGCTCGAGTTTGGTGACGGCCGCCGCCAGGCCCTGGCGCCCGGCGACTGGCTGCTGATCCCCGCCGGCTGCCGCCACCGGGTCGCCGCCACCGGCCCCGACACCGTCTGGCTGGCGGTGCATGCCGGGCCCTGAAGCCCAACGACACCTGCCTGGCGTATCCTTGCGGCTCCCCTCAACCGGAGCCCAATCCATGATCCGTCGCACCCTGAGCGCCCTGGCCATCGCCGCCAGTCTCGTCCCGTTCTCGCCCGCCATCGGCACAGCCAACGCCGAAGCCGCCCCGCAGCACACCCAGGTGCCCGGCTACTACCGCATGGCGCTGGGCAATCTCGAGATCACCGCCCTCTACGACGGCTACGTCGACCTCGACGCCAAGCTGCTGCTGGGCGCCAGCAAGGCCGAGGTGCAGCGCCTGCTGGCGAGCAAGTTCCTGGCCGGCGACAAGGTCCAGACCGCCGTCAACGCCTACCTCATCAACGCCGGCGGCAAGCTGATCCTGGTGGACGCCGGTGCCGCCAAGGCCTTCGGCCCGACCCTCGGCTTCATCGGCGAGCAGCTCCGCGCCGCCGGCTACAGCCCCGACAAGGTCGACGTGGTGCTGCTCAACCACCTCCACGCCGACCACGTGGCCGGCGTCCTCGACGCCGCCGGCCAGCCGCTGTTCCCCAACGCCGAGATCCGTGTGGCCCAGACCGAGGCCGACTTCTGGCTGTCCGAGGCCAACGCCGCCAAGGCGCCGGACGGCTTCAAGCCCTTCTTCGAGATCGCCCGCAAGTCGGTTGCGCCTTACCAGGCCGCCGGCAAATTCAAGCCCTTCACGGGCGAGGTGGACCTCGGCGGCATCAAGGCCGTGGCCTCCAACGGCCACACCCCGGGCCACACCAGCTACCTCGTCGAATCCGCCGGCCAGCGCCTGCTGATCCTCGGCGACGCGGTGCACAGCCACGCGGTGCAGTTCGCCCGCCCCTAGGTGGCCATCGAGTTCGACAGCGACAAGAAGGCCGCAATCGCCGCCCGCAAGAAGCTCTTTGCCTGGGCCGCCAAGGACAAACAGCTGATCTCCGGCATGCACCTGCCCTTCCCCGGCGTCGGCCACGTGCGCGCCGAAGGCAAGGGCTTCGCCTGGGTTCCGGTGGAATACAGCCCGCTGCCCGGCAGCAAGTAAGCCAACGCCTCCGCCGGCTACTTTAAAGTTGCCGGCGGATGATCCACACTGAGTACATCAGCACCCACCGCGAGCAGGCAAACCGGGGAGGATCAAGCATGGGCACCCGCGAAACGCAGTTCCTGCGCCGGCTCGAACGGGATGACCTCCGCCTGCGGATCCAGCTCAAGGAGGCCTGGGCCGAATTCACCGCCCTGAAGCAGGCGCTCCGCCAGGCCCTCGACCATGGCGATACCGCCCAGGCAAGGGCGCTCGTCGCACAGATCCGCGCCCTGATCGCCAGCCGTCCGCAGCCCTCCCGGAGCAAGCTCACGCTCACCCGCCCCAGCCTCGTCCTCAAACGGGCCCTGGCCGCAAAACCCGGGGCAGGGTTCGTGATCCTCGCCGCCCCCGGCCGGACCAAGCCGACACTGGCGCAACAGAACGCCAGGTTCCGCACGCCCGCCAGGCCGGTGCCGCCGCTGGTCATCCACATGCCATCGATCGGTGGAGACGCCGGGAAGGCACGATTCCAATCCACCGCCGTCACGTTGGCCACTCCGCGGTTACCAATACTCACCCACAACGCTCCTCACGCCGAAACGCAGCCACGTTTCAGCAAGAGCCTCGGTGGCGACCACCGCGGCTTCGCCTATATCCAGCAGGCCGACAGCAAGGCCTTCGACGAGATCCTGGCGCAGACCGCACTACCCGGCCACCGCGGACTGGCTTTCCAGCTCGATCTCGCCGACCTCGAGCACACCGCCCCCGAGCTGCCGGCGGCCGACACCTCCGCCGGCCCGCCGCCCACCGTTGACTTCCAGTTTCGCCTCGAAGGCACGGGCGCCCGCGGCAGCGCCGTCGCCCTCGGCGGCGAGGCCGACCTCGTCTTCTTCCTGGGCGCCCTGCGGGCCGACAGCCTCGCGGTGGCCTCCGGCGCGCAGCTCGAACAGGCCATCGAAAGCGGCGGCAGCCTCGGCGTGATGCTGGTGCCGGTCGGCTACGACCTCCGCGACGGCACGCCCTGCCGCCAGACCGCGCAGGTCGTCGAACGCCGCCTGGAGCCTGAGATCCGCTTTCCGCTGAAGGCGGGCCGGCTCATCAACCCCGCCGCCGGCGCCTGGGCCTACCTCGACCTCGACGGCGTGCAGCTCGGCAGCTTCTTCCTCGAACTCCCCATCGTCGCGGCCAACGCCCCGGTCGTCATGGCGGCCGAGGTGCGCCACATCGACCTCGACAGCGACGGCCAGCCGGTCGGCGCCCAGCTCGTGTTCCGCAGCCAGGGCGGCGCGCTGAATGTCAGCTACGCCAACAACGCGAGCGGCTACGGCGACACCTGCGCCCTCCCCACGCTGAGCCCGGCGAGCGTCGAGCAGGCGGTGGCGGTGTTCAAGAGCAGCGTCGACAGCGTCCCGAGCGACGCCCTGTGGTCCTACCTCACCGACCCCTTCCAGCAGCCGCCCACCTCGAACCAGCAGAAAAGCCTCGACGGCATGTTCCTGACCATCGCCCGGGCCGGCTGGGCGCTATGGGCGACCCTCACCGCCGACCCGGATCTGGCCAAATTCCTGCACGACATCAATGCCCTGCCAGCCAACTCGCGGGTGTCGGTGATCACCAACTCGATCTTCATCCCCTGGGAGATGATCTACCCCGAAAACCCCGACGCCCTGGCAGTCAAACCGGCCCTCCTGTGGGGCGCCCGCTACCTCTTCCACACCACGCTCCCCCAGGACTCGAACATCGCGCAGGACAAGAAGGCGCACCGCAATTCGACGCCCGGCGCCAGCCTGTGCGTCAATCCGGCCATCGACGATGATTTCGCCGGCGTCTCGCCCCTGCCGGCCGCGTCCCACCACGCCTGGGCCGCGCAGGCCCGGCTGCAGAACATCCCCTGCGACGAGGCCGACCCCGCGGCGGCCCGGGCCCTGCTGCTGGGCAACGGCGCAGCGCCATCCCGCAAGTGGATCTACCTGTTCTGCCACGGCCTGGGCGGCGCCGGCAACGCCATCGACCTGGGCGGAACCCCGCCCAACCTCATCCAGCCGGCCAGCCTTGCCGGCACGCCGCCCTTCGACGGCCGGCCCATCGTGTTCCTCAACTCCTGCGGCTCCGGCGCCCACAGCGCCCTGGCCCTCACCAACTTCTACACCGCCTTCCGGCGCGACAAGCAGGCCCTGGGCCTGGTGACCACCAGCTGCCCGGTGCCGGCGACCACCGCCGCCGCCATCGGCCAGCGGATCAGCAGCCTGTACCTGGACGGCAGCCACGACCTCGCCGCGGCCCTCCAGGCGGTACGCCTCGAACTCATCGCCCGAAACATCCCGATCGGGCTTTTCTACACCCTGCACGCCCCGGGCGACGTCCGGGCCCGGGCCTGACGAAGGAGCCTTCCATGAGCGCGAAACCCGTCGTGATCGTCATCAGCGACCTGCACTTGGGCGGCGGCGGCGCCGACAAGGGCGACGACCACGTGTTCGACCAGCAGCAGCTGGCCGGCTTCATCGACACCCTGCGGGCCTCCGACGACGGCCAGGCCGGCCGCATCGAGCTCTACATCAACGGGGATTTCCTCGAGTTCGCCCAGGTTGGCCAGCACCTCTACACCCTGCGCTCGGCCGACGCGTGGTGCTCGGAGGGCGAATCCCGCGCCAAGCTCAAGCTGATCCTCGACGGCCACCCGGAAGTCTTTGCCGCGCTGAAGGCCTTCAGCGCCGCCGGCAACCGGGTCACCCTCGCCGCCGGCAACCACGACGTGGATTTGTTCTGGGAAGGCGTCCAGGCCGACCTGCGCGCCGCCGCCGGGCCCATCGACTTCGTCCTCGGCGCCGACTGGACCAGCCGCTTCGACGGCCGCCTGCGCATCGCCCACGGCCATCAGCACGACCTGGCCAACCAGTTCAGGCACTGGGCCCACCCCTTCGTCAGCGGCCCCGGTGGCGAGCAGCGGCTCGAGATGTGCCCGGGCACCCTGTTCATGGTGAAGTTCGTGAACTGGCTGGAGGGCAACTACCCCTTCGCCGACAACATCAAACCGGTCAGCGCCCTGTGGCGCATCCTGGCCCGGGAGAACACCCTCGGCCTGGCCAGCATCGGCTGGATGTTCGCCCGCTTCGCCGCCCGCCACCCGGGCGTGACGCTGGGCGAGAAGGCCGACGCCCGCGCCCTGCCCCGAAAACTGGTGGAGATCATGCAGGCTGACGACGCCATCGGCGCCACGCTCCGCGGCTGGTACCGCAGCTACCTGGACGGCAGTGCCGACGACGAGAAGATCCACGCCACGCTCGCCGGCGACCCGGAGCGGCTGGAAGCCCTGATGATTGCGGTGATGGCCGGTGAGCCCCCGGGCGCCTGGGAAGCCGCGCTGGCCAAGGCGCCGGTGGGTGGCACCCTTGGCGCAGGCCAGGGCACGCTGCAACTGGCCGAATCCCAGAAGATGGACGACAAGCTGCTCTTCCGGGAGGTCGCGAAGGCCGAACTCACACGGGCCGGCAGCATCGCCGAGGTGGTCGTCCTCGGCCACACCCATTGCCCGGACGACTGGAGCGTGAGCGAGGCGCCCGGCAAGCGCTACTTCAACCCGGGCTCGTGGACGCGCTACGCCGAAATCGGCAAGCAGACCAAGCTGCGCCTGGCCGACCTGAAGAACGAAGCGGCTTTTCCCTACTCACTCAATTACGTCCGCATCTCCGCCGGCCCCGCCGGGCTGAATGCGCAGATGCTGACCCACGCCCGCTGCGCGGGCGGGCTGTGAGTCAGCGGCGGCGGATTAAAGACCCGCGTCGGCCCGCAGCGCCGCGGCCTTGTCGGTGGTTTCCCAGGTGAAATCCACCTCCTCGCGGCCGAAGTGGCCGTAGGCGGCGGTACGCGAGTAGATCGGGCGCAGCAGGTCGAGGGCGGCGATGATGCCCTTCGGGCGCAGGTCGAAGTGCCGCTGCACGAGTTCGACGATCTTCTCGTCGGACACCTTGCCGGTGCCGAAGGTTTCGACCATCAGGCTCACCGGCTTGGCGACGCCGATGGCGTAGGCCACCTGCACCTCGCAGCGGTCGGCGAGGCCCGCGGCGACGATGTTCTTCGCCACGTAACGACCCGCGTAGGCCGCCGAGCGGTCGACCTTCGACGGGTCCTTGCCCGAGAATGCGCCACCGCCGTGGTGGGCCGCGCCGCCGTAGGTGTCGACGATGATCTTGCGCCCGGTGAGGCCGCAGTCACCGGCCGGGCCGCCGATCACGAAGCGCCCGGTGGGGTTGATCAGGTAGCGGGTGTTGGCGGAGAGCATCTCCTTGGGCAGCACCGGCTTGATCACCTCTTCGATGACCGCCTCCTTGAGGTCGTCGTAGGAGATGTCCGGGTTGTGCTGGGTGGACACCACCACGGTGTCGATGGCCACCGGCTTGCCGTCAACATAGCGCACCGTGAGCTGGCTCTTGGCATCCGGGCGCAGGAAGGGCAGACGGCCGTCCTTACGCACCTCCGCCTGGCGCTGCATGATGCGGTGGGCGTAGTAGATCGGGAAGGGCATCAGGCTCGGCGTCTCGTTGCAGGCGTAGCCGAACATCAGGCCCTGGTCGCCGGCGCCCTGGTCGAGGTCGAGGCCTTCGCCCTCATTGACGCCCTGGGCGATGTCGGCGGACTGGCGGTTGATCGCGGTGAGCACCGCGCAGCTCTTATAGTCGAAGCCGATGTCGGAATCGTCGTAGCCGATGCGCCGCACGGTTTCGCGGGCGATGTCCATGTAGTTGATGTCGGCCTTGGTGGTGATCTCGCCGGAGATCACCACGAGGCCGGTGGACACCAGCGTCTCGCAAGCCACCCGGCCCCGCGGGTCCTTGGCGAGGATGGCGTCGAGAACCGCATCGGAGATCTGGTCGGCAACCTTGTCGGGGTGGCCTTCAGAAACGGATTCGGAGGTAAACAGGTATTCTTTGGCCATTGCATGCTCCTGAAACACAAAAACCCCCGGGTTACGGCGTTGCCGTCTCGGGGGTTTCGGAGCGGCGACGCTTTAGCAGTATTTGGACGGCGAGATATCGTGCTGACCCGATATCGGCCTCGAACCCGGTAAACCGTAGCCCGCTCCGCCCTGCAAGTTGTCGGATTAACTCGGCGGAATCACAATTATAACTTTGCTTTCCAGGCCGTCAATGCGGCCGCCCCACCGATTTCCCCACCTCGTCGACCACTCCCGCTGATGGCGTCCCTGATCTTCTCCCTCCTCGCCCGCCTGCCCCTCGGGCTGCTGCAGGCTTTTGGCGTGCTGGCCGGCTGGCTCACCTACGCCTTTTCGCCCACCTACCGGCGGCGCCTGCGCAGCAATCTCGAACACGCCCTGGGGCCCGATGAGGCCGCGCGGCTGTGGAAACAGGCGGTCGGCGAAATCGGCAAGCAGGCGCTCGAGCTGCCCTGGATGCTGCTGCGCCCCCAGCCCGACCTGGTCGCCCGGGTCGTCCGGGTGAGCGGCTGGGAGCACGTCGAGGCGGCCGAAGCCGCGGGCGGCGGCATCCTGTTCATCACGCCGCACCTGGGCTGCTTCGAGATCACCGCCCAGTATTTCTCCACCCACAAGCCCATCACGGTGCTCTACCGGGCGCCCAAGAAGGCCGTGCTGCAGCCGCTCATCAACGCCGGGCGCAGCCGCGGCAACATGCACATCGCCCCCGCCGACGTGGGCGGCGTGCGCCGGCTGATCAAGGCGCTGCGTGCCCGCGAGGCCGTCGGAATGCTGCCCGACCAGGTGCCCGGCAGCGGCGAGGGCGCCTGGCTGCCCTTCTTCGGCCGGCCGGCCTACACCATGACCCTCGCCGCCCGGCTCTCCGAGGTGGCCGGCGTGACGACCCTGTTTGCCTGGGCCGAGCGCCTGCCCGGCGGGGCCGGCTTCCACCTGCACCTGCGCCCGGCGCTGACGCCCCTGGCAGGCGACACCGAAGCCCGTGCCGCCGCGATCAACCGCGAGATGGAAGCTCAGATCCGCGAAAACCCGGCCCAGTACCTGTGGGGCTACAACCGCTACAAGCGCCCGTCGGGGGCGCCCGCCGCGCCTGCGCGCCAGGCCCACCAAGACCCAACCCGTCCGGACATCCCATGAGTCGAATCGTCGTCGCCCTGCTGTGGCTGCTCCACTGGCTGCCCCTGTCGCTGCAGGCGCCCATCGGCCGCGCCATCGGCCTGCTGCTTTACGTGATCATCGCGCCGCGCCGGCGGGTGGTGCATACCAATCTGCGCCTGTGCTTCCCGGAGCTCCCCGAGGCCGAGCGGCGGGCCCTCGCCCGGGAGCACTTCGCGCTGGCCGGGCGTAGCCTCGTCGAGCGCGGCCTTGCCTGGTTCGCCCCGGCCGAGCGCATCCGGCGCCTGGTCCGCATCGAGGGGGAAGAGCGGCTTCGACAGCTGGTGGACGCGCGCCAGCCGGTGATCCTGCTCACCCCCCACTTCCTCGGCCTCGACCTGGGCGGCACCCGGATGGCGATCTCCTTCGACTGCGTCAGCATCTACGCCCGCCAGAAGGACAAGGTCATCGACCGCTGGCTGTTCCACGGGCGCAGCCGCTTCGGCAGCCAGGTGCTGCTGCGGCGGGACGAGAGCGTGCGCGCCTCGATCAAGGCGATGAAAGAGATTCGCCCCTTTTATTACCTGCCCGACATGGACAACGGCCCCGAGGATTCGATCTTCGTGCCGTTTTTCGGGGTGCAGGCGGCCACCCTGTCGGCGCTGCCGCGGCTCGCCAGGCTGGGCGGCGCGGTGGTGGTGCCCTGCTTCACCCGCATGCTGCCGGGCGGCCAGGGCTACGTGGTGGAGCTGGGCGAGCCGTGGGGCGATTTCCCGGGCAGCAGCGTCGAGGCCGACACCCGCCGGATGAACGCCTGCATCGAGGAGGCCATCGGCACGATGCCGGCCCAGTACTACTGGGTGCATCGCCGCTTCAAGACCCGCCCGGCCGGCGAGCCCAAGCTTTACTGAGCGCCTGTCGGCGGCCGGCGCGCGAAGCGCAGCGGCGCCTCGGTGGTGGCGTCGCCCTGCAGGCTGCGGGCGCGCAGCTGGCCGCAACCGCCGTCCACATCCTGCCCGGCAGAGTTGCGCAGCTTGGTGAGGACGCCGCGGCGGTGCAGGCTGCGGGCGATCTCGGCGGCCTTCGCCCAGTCCGGGCGGCGGTAGGGAAGGTCGGGCACCGAGTTGTAGGGGATCATGTTCATGATCGCGTACTTGCCGGCGAGCAGCCTGACGATGCCGTCGAGCTCCTCCGGCGTGTCGTTGATGCCCTCGATCAGTGTCCATTGGTACTGGATCGGATAGCCGGTCGCGCGGGCGTAGGCCTCGCCCAGCTCGACGAGCTCGTCCGGCGTGATGCGTGGCGCCTTGGGCAGCAGCTCGGCGCGCAGCCCGGCGCGGCTGGTGTGCAGCGACAGGGCCAGCGCCGGCTTGACGCGCAGGCCGGGCAGGCGCTCGAAGACGCGGTGATCGCCCACCGTCGAGAACACCAGGTTCTTGTGCCCGATGCCGCCCTCTTCGCCGAGCAGCTGGATCGTCTCGAGCACTGCGTCCATGTTGTGGGCCGGCTCGCCCATGCCCATGAACACCACCTTCTTCACCGGCCGCCGGGCCCGCGCCAGCACCACCTGGGCCAGGATCTCGGCGCTCGTCAGCTGGCGCAGCAGGCCGTCGCGGCCGGTCATGCAGAAGGTGCAGCCCACCGCGCAGCCCACCTGGCTCGACACGCACAGGCCGTCGCGGGGCAGCAACACGCTCTCGACGGTCTGGCCGTCGGCGAGCTCGACCAGCAGGCGGGCCGAGCCGTCTTCGCCGGGGTGCTCGGAACGCACCCGGGCCAGCCCGGCCAGCTCGGCGGTGAGCGCCGGCAGGGCGTCGACGACCGCCCTGGGCAGCGCCGGGCCGCGCCGCGTGGGGCCGGCGTCGAGGGGCAGGGCGTGCAGCCAGGCGCGCAGCATGCGCTGCACATGCACGGGTTTGGCGCCCAGATCGGCGAGGCGCTGGCGGAGGGTTTCGATGCGCATGAGGGGGCGAATCCTAGCATTCGCGCGGGCGCCCGGGATAGCCGACGTGGCCCGCGGCGGCGCAAGGCACGCGAGGTCACAAAATCTTCCTTGCCGTGCAGCCCGGCTCACCCTAATTTATGGAGGTGCCCGTTTCGGGCAGTACCCACCTGCCCGCCAAGGAGAGTCACGATGATGCCGCCATCCCCCGACGGCGAGACCGCCGCCGGCCTGCAATTCACCCTCGTCCGCTACCTCGACGCCCCCCGGGAAAAGGTCTTCCGGATGTGGAGCGAACCCCAGCTGTTTCGCGCCTGGAGCGCGCCGACGGGCTTCCGCGTCTCCGTCGGGACCTCCGACTTCCGGCCCGGCGGCGCCTGGCACTGCCACATGGTGGCGCCCGACGGCACCGCCCACCGGGCCGGCGGCCTCTACCTGGACATCCTCGCGCCGGAATCCATCGTGATGAGCCACAGCTGGGAAGACGCGAACGGGCAGCGCAGCCCGGAGACCTGCCTCAGCGTGAGCCTGGACGCCCTGGGCGAACGCACCCGCCTCAGCCTGCACCAGGGCCTGTTCGCCGACGAGGCCGAGCGCGACGGCCACCAGGCCGGCTGGTCCGAATGCCTCGACGCCCTGGCCGACCAGCTGCACGCCCTCGCCGCCCAGGAAAGATCCGGCTGAACCGCACCCCGGCGGCGTCACCCGGGCATCACCTGCCCGTCACATCCGTGCAGCATCGCGCCCCGACACTGCCCGCATGGACCGCGCCGGACTCGTCTGCCACGAACTCGTCAAGCAACCCGCTTCCCTCCGGGTAGCGCTGGTGACCGAAACCTATCCGCCCGAAATCAACGGCGTCGCCATGAGCACCGGCCGGCTGGTGGAGGGGCTGGTCGCTGCCGGCCACCGGGTTGACCTGATCCGCCCACGCCAGCCCCACGAGGGCGGCGAACCCGGTGCCCGGGCCACTGACGGCCTCGAAGAGATGCTGTCCCGCGGCATCCCGCTCCCCAAGTACGCCCAGCTGCAGCTCGGCCTGCCGGCCCGCCAGCTCCTGCTGCGGCGCTGGTCGCGCCAGCGGCCGGACATCGTCCAGCTGGTCACCGAAGGCCCGCTCGGCTGGTCGGCGCTGGCCGCGGCGCGCAAGCTGCAGCTGCCGGTGATCAGCGAATTCCACACCAACTTCCACCGCTACACCGGCCATTACGGGGTGGGCTGGCTGAAAGCGCCGATCGCTGCCTACCTGCGCAGCTTCCACAAGCGGGCCGACCTGACCCTGGTGCCCACCCGGGCCCTCGGCAACGAGCTGCTGGCGCTGGGCATCCCGCGGATCGACGTGGTGTCCCGCGGTGTGGACACCGAGCTGTTCGCCCCCTACCGGCGCAACGCCGGGCTGCGCCGCCAGTGGGGGCTGGGCCCCGACGACCTGGCCGTGCTCTACGTGGGGCGGATCGCCCCCGAGAAGAACCTCGCCCTGCTCGAGAAGGCCTTCGCGGCGATCCACGCCCGCCACCCCCGCGCCCGCCTCGTGATGGTCGGCGGCGGGCCGGCCCTGGCCGCCCTGCGCAGCCGCCAGCCCCGGGCGGTGTTCGCCGGGATGCAGACCGGCACCGCGCTGGCCGAACACTACGCCAGCGGCGACCTGTTCCTGTTTCCCAGCCTCACCGAAACCTACGGCAACGTGGTGGCCGAAGCCCTCGCCAGCGGCCTGCCGGTGGTGGCCTACCGGGACGCCGCGGCGCTCGAGCTGATCCGCCACGACACCCACGGCTGGCTGGCCGAACCCGGCGACGAGGCCGCCTTCGTGGCCGGCGCGGTGAGCCTCGCCGACGCCCCGGCGCAGCGCGCCCGCCAGGCCCTGGCCGCGCGGGCGCGGGTCGCGGCGCTCGGCTGGCCGGCCGTCGTCGAGCGCCTGGTGGCGCTGCAGCGGCAGATCATCCTGTCATCCCCCGCAGCGCTGCCGACCGGCAACAAACGCTGACCCTGCGCCGCACCGCCCGGGCTGCAGGCGCTTCAGATTCCGGCTCGTCTGCCGTACACCAGGGAGTTATGAAATAGACTGACCACCTGCCAAGCCTGGCCCGAGCCGGACGATGAACGAGCCCTCCCCTGCCGCCGCCCGCGCCACCCCTGCCCCACGAGAGCGCATCACCTTGCTGCTCGGCGCCGTCGTCGTGCTGTGCAACCTGGCGGCCATCGCCCTCGGTGTGCTGAATCTCCAGCAAAGCCTTCACAACGTCGAGTCGCAGGCCCAGACCGCAACCCTCAACCTGGCCCATGTGCTCGACCAGAGCCTCTCCAGCAGCGCCCGCAGCATCGACGTGGCGCTGCAGGCCCTCGCCGACGAGTTCAGCCGCGAAGCCCAGGGCGGCAGCAAGTATCTGGACGAAAACGAAGTCCTCACCATGCTGGCCCGCTTCAAGGGCTGGCTGCCCGAAACCGAGAGCATCCGCGTGTTCGACGCCAAGGGGCAGCCCAGGTGGGCCAACCGCGGCAGCCCGGGGCTGGTTCAGGACGTCTGCCAGTGCTTCAAGCTGCTGCGCGACGATCCGGCCCGGGGTCTGGTCATCGGCCGCCCGGTCAACCGGCAGGGCAGCTCGGGCTGGCTGATCCCCTTCTCGCGACGCTTCAACCGGCCGGACGGCAGCTTCGGCGGCATCGTCTCGGTGATCGTGCCGCTGGAGCACTTCACCGAGCTGCTGTCCCGCCCGCAACTGGGTGAGGGCGGCACCGCGATCCTGCGCTTCGATGACTACAGCCTGATCACCCGCAGCCCGCCCGTCGCCGGCCCGGCCGGGACGACCGGCAACGTATGGGCGTCAAGCGACCTGCGCCGCCATCTCGAAGCCGGCCAGACGAGCTTCACCTACCGCAGCGCAGACACCTCCGACGGCGTCGAGCGGATCAATGCCGTGCGGCGGGTCGAAGGCCTGCCCTTCCTCCTCGTGGTGGGCCTCGCGCGGGACGCCTACCTCGCCCAGTGGCGGCACGACGCAACCCGCACCGCCATCATACTGGGGGTCTTCCTGCTCGTCTCGTCAGGCTCGGCGCTGGCCATCGGGCGGCTCTACCGGCGCCAGCGCGACGCAGCGGCCCGGGCCCTCGAGAGCAAGGCCCACCTCGAAACCACCCTCCACGAGCTGCGCAAGCGCGACCTCGCCCTCGACGCCGCCGAGCAGATCGGCCGGCTCGGCGCCTACTCCATCGACCTCGCCAGCGGCCAGGTGACCCACTCCCAGGCCTTCGACAGGGTCCTGGGTGTCGCCCCCGAGCGGCCGTTCTCCCACGACGACTGGCTGGGCCGGATCCACCCGGATGACCAGCCCGCCGCCCGCGAGCGCTTCGAGCAAGGCCTGCTCAAGGATGGCCAGCCCTACGACATGGTCTATCGCCTCCACATGCCCGACGGCACGCTGCGCTGGATACACGGCCTTGGCCGGGCCGAGCGGGACGCCGACGGCAGGCTGGTCGCGGTGTATGGCGCAGTGCAGGACATCAGCACCCGCAAGCAGGTCGAGCAATCCTTGCAGCAGGCCGTGGATGACTACCAGGGCTTGGTGGGCCGCATCCCGGTGGGGATCATCAAGTTCCGCCTCGACGCGGCCGGACAGCCCGGCTTCACCTACGTCAGCCCGCGCTTCTGCGCGCAGGTGGGGCAGACCGCCGAGGCCCTGCTGAACTCGGCCGAAGTCCTGCTCGACACCCTCGTCGAGGCCGACCGCCGCGCGCTGCGCGACACGATCGATACCCACATGGGGCAGGGGCAGGCCTTTGGCTGGGAGGGGCGGGTCCGGGTCGGTACCGAGCTGCGCTGGATCGCGGTGCTGGCCAGCGCGACCCTCCAGGGCGACGGCTCGGTGCTGTGGGACGGCGTGAGCACCGAGATCACCGACCGCAAGCTGGCCGAGCTGGCCCTGCGCGAGATCGAGGAACGCAACCGCCTGCTGCTCGAATACTCGCCGGTGGGCATCCTGCACTACACCCTCACGCTGCAGGTGAGCTACTGCAACCAGCAGTTCGCCCGCATCATGGGGGCGCCGTTGAGCTACATGAACGCCCTCGATTGCCGGAAGCTGAAGGACCAGCGGGTCATCCCGGGCATGCGCGCGGCCCTCGCCGGCGAGCTCGCCCAGTACGAGGGGCCATATCGCACCACTTACTCGGGCCGGGAGCTGGCGATCGCCATGACCTGCGCCCCGCTGCGCGACACCGCCGGCGAGATCGTCGGCGGCATCGCCATCCTGCAGGACATCACCGAACGGGTGCGCAAGGACGAAGAGCTGGCGCGCTACCAGGACAGCCTCGAGGCGCTCGTCTCCGCCCGCACCGCCGACCTCGAAACCGCCCGCGCCGAGGCCGTGCGGCTGGCCCGCGTGAAAAGTGAATTCCTCGCCAACATGAGCCATGAAATCCGCACCCCCCTAAACGGCGTGCTCGGGCTCGCGCGGATGGGCTTTCGCGACAACGCCGGGCGCGACGCCACGCAGGCCGTCTTCGCCCGCATCCTGGCCTCGGGGCGGCTCCTGCTGGGCATCATCAACGACATCCTCGACTACTCGAAGATCGAAGCCGGCAAGCTGCGCATCGAGGCCATCCCGATCGAGCCGGCCCGGGTCACCGGCGACGCCCTGCTGCTGATGGAAGAAGCCGCCTCCAGCAAGGGCCTGTGCCTGCAGCTCCGCCAGCGCTCGCCGCTGCCCGCGGTGTGCCTGTCCGACCCGCTGCGGATCGCCCAGATCCTGGTCAACCTGCTTTCGAACGCGGTCAAGTTCACCGAACGGGGCGGCATCACGCTGGAGGTCGGCCGGGAGGGCGAGAGCCTGGTGTTCAGCGTCATCGACACCGGCATCGGCATGACGACCGAGCAGCTCGCCACCGTCTTTGCCCCCTTCGAGCAGGCCGACAACTCCACCACCCGGCGCTTCGGCGGCACCGGACTGGGCCTCGCGATCACCCGCCGCATCGTCGAGCTGATGGGCGGCACCCTCAGCGCCGAGAGCCAGGCCGGCGCAGGCAGCCGTTTCGAGGTCCGGCTGCCCTGCATCGAAGTGGCGGCCGCCCAGCCCGCCGCCCCCGCCCTGGCAGCGCCCGGGCCGGGGCCCCGGCTGGCCGGGCTGCGCATCCTGGCCGCCGAGGACAACGAGGTGAATCAGCTCGTGCTCGAAGACAACCTGGTGAGCGAAGGCGCCGAGGTCACCCTCGCCATCAATGGCCAGGAGGCCGTCGACCACGTCAGGCAGCGCGGCGCCGACGGCTTCGACGTGGTGCTGATGGACGTGCAGATGCCGGTCATGGACGGCTACGAAGCCACCCGGCAGATCCGCGCCCTGGCCCCCGGCCTCCCCGTCATCGGCCAGACCGCCCACGCCCTCAATGAAGAACGCGCCACCTGCCTGGCCGCCGGCATGGTCGACCACCTGGCCAAGCCCCTCGACCCCGACCAGCTCATCGCCAGCATCCTCCGCCACGCCCGCCCCCGCCCCACCGCATGATGCGGCAGGGGCGCGCGGCGCGCCTCAGTGGCTCATCTCAGCGCCCGCCCACCTGCGCACCCGAGAACAGCTGGGCGTGCTCGCGGGGCAGGCAGCGCCAGTACTGGGGCGCCGCCGTCAAGCGGGCGCCCAGCCGGGCCGCGGCATGCCACGGCCAGCGCGGGTCGTAGAGCATGCAGCGGGCGACGCCCACCAGATCGGCCTGGCCCCTGGCGACGATCTCCTCGGCCTGCTCCGGCTCGGTGATCAGGCCCACCGCGATGGTCGGCATACCGGTCTCCTGACGGATGCGCACCGCAAACGGCAGCTGGTAGCCCGGCCCCGGCACCAGCTTCTGCTGGGGCGACAGGCCGCCGGTGGAGACATGCATGAACGCGCAGCCGCGGGCCTTCAGCGCCTGGGCCAGCACCACGCTCTGCTCCAGGTCCCAGCCGCCCTCAACCCAGTCGGTGGCCGAGATGCGCATCCCCACCGGCTTGCCCGCCGGAAAGGCCGCCCGCACCGCGTCGAACACCTCCAGCGGAAAGCGCATGCGGTTCTCGAGGCTGCCGCCGTAGGCATCGTCGCGCTGGTTGGAGAGCGGCGACAGGAACTGGTGCAGCAGATAGCCGTGGGCCCCGTGCAGCTCGATGCAGTCGATCCCGATCCGCGCCGCCCGCCGCGCCGCCGCCGCAAAAGCCTCGCGGATGCGCACCAGACTATCAGCATCGATGGCCCGCGGAGCCGGTTCGTGGGGCAGATGGGGCAGCGCCGACGGCCCCTGCGTCGGCCAGCCGCCCGCCTCCGGCGCCAACAGCTGCCCGCCCTGCCAGGGCAGCGCGCTGGAGGCCTTGCGGCCGGCGTGGCCGAGCTGGATCGCCAGCGGCATGTCCGAATACTTGCGGACGCCCTCGACCACCCGGCCGAGGGCCGCCTCGTTGGCATCCGACCACAGGCCGAGGCAGGCCGGCGTGATGCGCCCCTCCGGCTCGACGCCGGTGGCCTCGATGACCAGGAGCCCGGCGCCGGAGAGCGCCAGGTTGCCCAGGTGGATCAGGTGCCAGTCCTGGGCGTTGCCGTCCACCGCCGAGTACTGGCACATGGGCGCGATGACGATGCGGTTGGGGAGGCTGAGGCCGTCGAGGGCGAAGGGCGTGAACAAGGCCGACATGGAAGAACTCCTGGTTACGGGCAAGGACGTGGGTGTCGTGGCCAGAATAATCCCAGAAAGCGCGCCGCCGGGCCACCTGGCGACGGCGCCGCTCACACCCCGGTGGCCCCGCCGGCTTCACGCAGGCGCCGCCCCGCGGCAGCCGCCCCACCCCCCGATTCACGGCGGGCGCCACGCCGGCACTAAAGTCTGCGCGGCCCGCTGCCGCTATGCCTCGCATCCGTACACACGCCTACCCGGCGGGTGCGAATGGCAAACCACCGCCAGACACCTCCCAGCCCAACCAGCCCCTGCCATGCCTCGCAGCCATCTGCCCCCCACTCCCTGCGGAACGCCCGTCGTCGCCCAGCCCAGCCCGGCCGCCGAGGGCCGCAGGATATGTTTCAAGGCCGCCGCGGCCAGGCGGGTGACGCCATGAACTGGAAAGCCTCCTCCCTGCGCCGACGCCTGCTGCTGATGCTGGCCGGCATGGCCTTCGCGGTGCTCGCGCTGGCCCTGATCATCTTCACCGTCGCCGGCACCCTGCGCCAGCAGGGCTCGATGATGTCCCAGCTGCGCAGCCTGGCCCACGTGGTGGCCGCCAACGCCGAGGCGGCGGTGGTGTTCGGCGACGAGCAGGCCGCGGCGGTCAACCTGGCCAGCCTGCGCGAGCAACCCGAGGTGGTGGCGGCCCGCATCGTCCTGCCCGACGGGCGCCTGCTGGCCGCCTACCCCGCCGGCGTCGCCCCCGACGTCTTCGCGCAGCTCACGCCAAACGGCTTCGAACGCGGCCTGCCCTTGTCGACCCGCCCGCTGCGCTTCGACTACGTGCTGCGGCCCACCGCCGCCGGCATCGACGGTGCCGAGACCCTGGGGACCCTGTCGATGGTGGTCGACCCGTCCGAGATGTGGCGCCAGATCCGCCGGGACAGCCTCACCACGGCCGGGCTGGGCGTTCTGGTGCTGCTGCTGGCGGTGCTGGCCGCCCAGCGCCTGCAGCACCGCATCAGCGAGCCGGTGCTGCGCCTCGCCGCGGCCGCCCGCGAGGTGGCCGAAAGCCAGCGTTACGACCAGCACATCCCCCGCAGCGGCGAGGACGAGATCGGCAGGCTGGTGGACAGCTTCAACGACATGCTGGGCGAACTGCGGGCCCGCGACGCGAGCCTGCGCGAGCACCAGGAACACCTCGAGGAGCTCGTCGAAGGGCGCACCGCCGAGCTGCGCGCCGCCAAGGAGCAGGCCGAAGCCGCCAGCCAGGCCAAGAGCGAGTTCCTCGCCACCATGAGCCACGAGATCCGCACCCCGATGAACGGCGTGCTCGGCATGACCGAGCTGCTGCTGAGCTCCCGGCTCGACCCCACCCAGCAGCGCTACGCCGAGCTGGTCCAGCAGTCGGGGCGCCACCTGCTGGGCATCATCAACGACATCCTCGATTTCTCGAAGATCGAGTCGGGCTACATCGAGCTCGAAGCCACCGACTTCGACCTGGTCGAGCTCGTCGAGGACAGCGTGGAGATGTTCGCCCAGCCGGCCGCCGGGAAAGGCCTCGAGCTGGCCAGCCAGCTCAGCCCGCCCAACGTCGCCCTGCGCATGCGCGGCGACGCCTTCCGGCTGCGCCAGGTGCTGGCCAACCTGCTCAACAACGCCATCAAGTTCACCCGCCAGGGCGAGGTCGTGGTGCGCGCCCAGGTCGTGCCGGAGGGCGAGCACATGCAGGTGAGCCTGAGCGTCGAGGACACCGGCGTCGGCATCTCCGCCGCCGCCCGCGAGAAGATCTTCGAGCACTTCTCCCAGGCCGACGGCACCACCACCCGCGAGTTCGGCGGCACCGGGCTGGGGCTGGCGATCAGCCGGCGGCTGATCGAGCTGATGGGTGGCCGCATCGGCGTCGACAGCGAGGTGGGCAAGGGCTCCCGCTTCCACATCGACCTGCGCCTGCCCCGGGCGGCCAGCCCAGCGGATGCGCCCGAATCCGCCACCACCCGGCTCGAAGGCGCGCGGGTGCTGGTGGTGGACGACAACCTCACCAACCTCGACATCCTGCGCCTGCAGCTGGGCGGCTGGGGCATGCAGGTGCACTGCGCCGAGAGCGGCGCCCAGGCCCTCGAAGCCCTCCACGAAGCGGCCGGGCTCGGCCAGCCCTTCGATCTCGCCATCCTCGACATGCACATGCCCGGGATGGACGGCCTGCAGCTCGCCCAGGCCATCCACGCCGAGCCGGCCCTCGCCCCGACCCGGCTGATCATGCTCACCTCGACCTTCATCGCCGGCAACGCCCGCGAGCGCGAGGAGGCCGGCATCCTGCGCTGCGTGAGCAAGCCCGTACGCCAGGCCGAACTCCGCCACGTCGTCGGCTGGGCCCTGGGCGCCGGCAGCGCGGCGGTCGCGCCCCCGGCGGCGCCCACTGCCAGACCCGCCCCCGGCGGCCTGCTCCACGGCCATGTGCTGCTGGCCGAGGACAACCCGGTCAACCAGGAGCTCGCCCGCGCGATGCTGCAGAAGCTGGGCCTCACGGTGGCCATCGCCCAGCACGGCGAGGAAGCCCTCGCGCTGGCGGCCACGCAAGCCTTCGACGCCATCCTGATGGACTGCCAGATGCCGGTGATGGACGGCTACCAGGCCACCGCGCTGCTGCGCGCCCGGGAGGGTCAGGGCGGCCACCACCTGCCGGTGATCGCCCTCACCGCCAACGCCATGGAGGGCGACCGCAACCAGTGCCTCGCCGCCGGCATGGACGACTACCTCGCCAAGCCCTACACCACCGCCCAGCTCGAGGCCACCCTGCAGCGCTGGCTGCCAACCCGGCCGGCCCCCGCGGCAGATGCCGCCGCCCCGCCGCCCACCAGCACCAACGCCCCTAAGGGCGCCACGGCCATCGACCGCAAGGTGCTCGAACCCTACCGCGAACTCGACCCCGACGGCGGCTGGAGCCTCGCCCGGAGGCTGCTGGCGGTGTATCTCGAGAGCTCGACCGCGCTCATCCACAAGCTCGAAACCGCCATCCCCGCCGGGGATGCCAGCGCCGCCCGCGAAGCGGCCCACGCCCTCAAGTCCAGCAGTGCCAACATCGGCGGCCTGGCGGCAGCCGAACATTTCCGCGGGCTCGAAGCCCTCGCCAAGGCCGGCCAGCTGGATCAAGCCGCCCTCTCCATCGGCGAGGCCCGGGCCGCCTACGCCGCGCTCGTCGCCGACGTCCACGCCCTGCTCGACGAAACCGCCTGAACCCCGCCCCGCCATGCCCCACCACGCCACCCCGCGCCCGTCGATGGGCAAAGCCGCTGCCCTCCTGGCCCTCACCGCGCTCATCGCGCAGCCCGCCCTGGCCGAGCCGCTCCGGATCAGCGGCACCGGCTCGTCTGCGCCCCTCGTGACGGCGCTGTTCGAAGAATTCCGCAAACAACACCCCGACGCCGAGCTGCTGCAGCCCACCCCGCCGCTGGGCTCCAGCGGTGCCCTCAAGGCCCTGGCCGGCGGGCGCATCGACCTGGCGCTGCCGGGCCGGGCCCTCAAGCCCGACGAGGCCGCCCGGATCGGGCGACATTTCGTGCTGGCAACGACGCCGCTGGTCCTCGCCTCGGCGGGCGGCCAGAAGAAGAACGGCTTCACGCTGGATGAGCTGGCCGCCGTGTATGAAGGGCGGCAGACCCGCTGGGACAACGACCAGCCGATCCGGCTCGTGCTGCGCGCCAGCTTCGAGAGCGACACCCAAACCCTGAAATCCATGTCGCCGATGATGGCGAAGGCCGTCGACACCGCCGCCCGGCGCCCCGGCATGGCCCTGGGCCAGGACGACCTGGAAACCCTCACCCTGCTCACCCACAGCCCCGGCTCCCTCGGACCCACCACCCTGGGGCTGCTGCGCGCCAGCGGCGCCAGGCTCACCGTGTTCGAGATCAACGGCGTAGCACCGAGCCTGGCCACGCTCAAGGAGGGCCGCTACCCCTGGCGCAAGGAGATCAGCGTCGCCCTGCCGCGCCAGCCGAGCCCACTCGCCGACAAGTTCGCCGCCTTCCTGCAGAGCGACAAGGCCCACGCGGTGCTGCAGCGCAGCGCATATCTCCCGGCCGGGCGATGAACGAGTTCGTCCACCGCCGCGTCTCGCGCTTGGTCACGCGCCTGGCCGGCGTGCTGGCCCTGCTCCTGCTGGCCGGGCCGCTGTCCTTCTACGGCTGGTATGTGCATTCCGAATCGGCCCGCCAGATCGACGCAGACCTGCGCGACCGGGCCCGCCTCATCGAACAATTCATCCAGATTCAACCCGACTTCTGGGAAGACAACTCCAGCCGCCTCAACGTGCAGCTGGAGCCGATGATATTGTCGAATGAATATTTCCGGCTCACCGGCACGGGCGGGCAGCCCCTCCTCGAGGGCGGCCCGCCACCCGCCTGGTATGTGCAGCTGCACAGCACGCCGGTGCACGCCTTCGGCCAGCCGGTGGGCGAGATCACCATCGGCATCGATCACCGCCAGGAGCTGGCCCCCGGCTTGCTGATCCTGCTCACCAGCAGCGCCATCGCCTGGGCGATCTGGGGGCCGGGGCGGCGCATCCCGCTGGACGCCCTGCGCAACGCCGAGGCCCGCCTGCGCGAGCACCAGCGCCACCTTGAAGAAACCGTCCGCACCCGCACCGCCGAGCTGCACGCCGCCAAGGACCAAGCCGAGGCCGCCAACCAGGCCAAGAGCGAATTCCTCGCCACCATGAGCCACGAGATCCGCACCCCGATGAACGGTGTGCTGGGCATGACCGAGCTGCTCCTCGCGACCCGCCTCGACCCCACCCAGGAGCGCTATGCCCGCGTGGTCCAGCAGTCGGGCCACCACCTGCTGGGCATCATCAACGACATCCTCGATTTCTCGAAGATCGAGTCCGGCCACATGCACCTCGAAGCCATCGACTTCGACCTGGGCGAGCTCGTCGAGGACAGCGTGGCCATGTTCGCCGAGCCCGCCGCCCGGAAGGGCCTCGAACTGGCAAGCCAGCTGAGCCCGCCAGACCAGGCCCTGCAGGCCCACGGCGACCCCTTCCGGCTGCGCCAGGTGCTGGCCAACCTGCTCAGCAACGCCATCAAGTTCACCCATCAGGGCGAGGTGGTGGTGCACGCCGAAGTCGGCGCCGACGGCACCCTCGAACTGAGCGTGAAAGACACCGGCGTCGGCATCAGCCCCGAGGCGCAGCATAAGATCTTCGAGCACTTCTCCCAGGCCGACGGCTCCACCACCCGCGAGTTCGGCGGCACCGGCCTCGGGCTGGCGATCAGCAAACGCCTGGTCGAGCTGATGAGTGGCCGCCTCAGCGTCGACAGCGAAGCGGGCCAGGGCGCCTGCTTCCGCATCACGCTCCCCCTCGCCCGCCCGCAGGTTGCCACTCCGCCGCCCGCCGCACCGGCGCAGCTCGTGGGGCGGTGGGTGCTGGTGGTGGACGACAACCCGAGCACCCGGGGCATCCTGCACGCTCAGCTGGCCGCCTGGGGCGCACAGGTGCACTGCGCCGCCAGCGCCGCGGAAGCCCTGGCCACGCTGCGCACCGCCGCGGCGGGTGGGAGCCCGGTCGCGCTGGCCCTCGTCGACCGGCACCTGCCCGGGATGGACGGCATGCAGCTCGCCGCCGCCATCCACGCCGACCCAGCCCTCGCCCAGACCCGGAGCGTGCTGCTGAGCTCCACCCTCGACACCGACGACACCGACCAACACGCCCGGGCCGGCATCGTCCAGCGGGTCAACAAACCAGTACGTCGGGCCGAGCTCCAGGCGGCCGTGGGCCGGGCACTCGGCGGCGCGGCACCGGCCAGCGCCCCTGCGCCGGGCGGCACCGGCACTCCGCCCCGCCCCCGGCTACAGGGCCACGTGCTGCTGGCCGAAGACAATCTGGTCAACCAGGAGCTGGCCGCCGCCATGCTCAAAAAACTCGGCCTCCAGGTCACGATCGCCTGCAACGGCGTCGAGGCGCTGGCCCGGCTCGACGCCCGGGCCTTCGACCTCGTGCTGATGGACTGCCAGATGCCGGTGATGAACGGCTACGAAGCCACCGCCGCACTGCGCGCCCGCGAGCCCGCCGGCGGACCTCGGCTGCCGGTGATCGCCCTGACCGCCAACGCGCTGGAAGGCGACCGTGACCAGTGCCTAGCCGCGGGCATGGACGACTACCTCGCCAAGCCCTACACCAAGGCCCGGCTCGCGGAGGCCCTGCGCCGCTGGCTCCCCGCAAATGCCGCCGCAGCCCTGCCGGAGGCCATCGACCCCCAGGTGCTCGCTGCCTACCGGGAGCTCGACCCGACCGGCGAGAGGGGCTTCGTCCAGCGCCTGCTGCGCAGCTACCTGCAGGCCTCCGGCCCGCTCATCGACAGCCTCGGGCAGGCGGTGGCCACCGGCGATGCCGACAGCCTCGCCGCCGCCGCCCACACCCTCGGCTCGAGCAGCGCCAACATCGGCGCCAACCGGCTGGCCGAGCAGGTCGAAACCCTCGCCAGCCTGGGCAAGGCCGGCCGCCACGAGGCCGCCCACCGCCTCTTCGGCGAGGCCCAGGGCGAGCACCAGCGGGTCCTGGCCGAAATCGAGACGCTGCTCGCCGACTTCGCCTGACCCACGCCCCCTCGGGCCAGGTCAAAAAAATCCGGCCGGCCGACTGAATTTTTAAGAAATAAAACCGATATAAATAAAAAGAGAGCCGCCAGGCGTCGCGGCCCACCCCATCACCGCAGGGCCGACCGCTCCTGAGGTAAACCCATGACAACCTCCTCCCCCGAACCTGACCAGCCCCACCGCATGCCGATAGAACAACTGCGCTTCAGCGGCCAGTTGCCGAGCCCCAAGGGCGTGGCACTGGCGATCATGGAAATCTGCCGCCGGGACGATGCCCGCATCGACGAGATCGCCCGCGTCGTACAGACCGATCCGGCCCTCAGCAGCCGCCTCCTGCAGCTCGCCAACACCGCAGCGGCCAACACCACCGGGCGCCCCTTCGTGGCCGTCTCCGAGGCAGTGATGCGCCTCGGAATGAGCACCGTGCGTCAGCTCGCGGTGGGGTTTTCGCTGGTGGACCAATACCAGAGCGGCCCCTGCGAAGCCTTCGACTACGCCCACTTCTGGTCCCACGCCCTGCTGATGGCGGTGGCCTGCCAGGCCCTGGCGAGCCAGAGCCGCATCGGCTCCCCGGACGAGCTTTTTGCCTGCGGCCTGATGGCGCGCATCGGCTGCCTCGCGCTGGCGACGGTGCACCCCGTCGACTACGGCTGCCTGCTCGAGGAGTGCGAGGACGACAGCCAGCTCGCAGCACTCGAGCAGGCCCGCCTGCAGACCGACCACAACGCCTTCACCGCCGCCATTCTCGCCGACAGCGGCATCCCGAAAGCCCTCGCCGAGCCCGTCTGCCACCACGAGGCCCCCGACCAGGCCGGCTTCGCCGAAGGCTCGCGGCCCTACCAGCTGGTCCGCCTGTTCCACCACGCCCGGCGCATTGCCGACATGGGGCTGGCCCCCGAGGACAAACGCGGCGGGCTCATCGCCGAACTCTTCCTGCTGGGCGGCCGGCTAGGCCTGGACGGCACCGAAGTCGGCGAGCTCGTCGACCGCATCCTGGCCCGCTGGCGCGAGTGGAGCGAGCTCCTCAAGGTACCCGCCCGCCGCCTGCCCCCCTTCACCACCATGGCGGAAGCCCCGGCCCCCAAGGCCGCCGAGCTCAAGACCATGGCGATGCGGGTGCTGCTGGTGGAGGACGAGCCCACCTCCCGGGTCATCATCGAAG
Source organism: Zoogloea ramigera (assembly GCF_006539865.1). Lineage (GTDB taxonomy): Bacteria > Pseudomonadota > Gammaproteobacteria > Burkholderiales > Rhodocyclaceae > Zoogloea > Zoogloea ramigera. Next base: position 2,046 of record NZ_BJNV01000035.1, on the reverse strand, counting down.
CCCAGCTGCGCAGCCTCGCCGGGCCCGACGTGTATTGCGCCGCCAACGGCGAGGAGGCCCTGGCGTTGGCGCTCAAGGTGATGCCCCACATCGTCGTCACCGACTGGATGATGCCGGTGATGAACGGCCTGGAGTTCTGCCGGGCCCTGCGCGCCACCGAATGGGGCCAGTCGATGTACGTGATCATGCTCACCGGCATGGACGCCGAGGACGAGATCGTCGAAGCCTTCGAGGCCGGCGTCGACGACTATGTGACCAAGCCCGTCAAGATGCGCGCCCTGTCGGCGCGTATGCGGGCGGCCCTGCACTACGTGCAGCTCCTCGAGAGCTGGGAACGCGACCGGGCCCAGCTCAAGCAGTTCGCCTCCGAGCTGGCCATCAGCAACCGCAAGCTCGAACACTACGCCCTCACCGACCTGCTCACCGGCCTGCCCAACCGCCGCGCCGGCATGGAGATCCTCGGGCAGGCCTGGAGCGCCACCTCCCGCTCGCGGCAGGGGCTGGCGGTGATGATGATCGACATCGACCGCTTCAAGGCCATCAACGACACCCACGGCCACGCCGTGGGCGACCGGGTGCTGGTCGAGGTCGGCCAGCGGCTGCGCGGCACCGCCCGCAAGGACGACCACGTCATCCGGATGGGCGGCGAGGAATTCCTGGTGATCTGCCAGAACGGCGACCTCCGCGCCGCCCTCCAGGCCGCCGAACGGCTGCGCCTGAGCGTGCGGGACGCGCCGATCCGGGTCGGCGAGCGGGTGATCAACACCAGCATCAGCGTCGGCATCTCCAGCCGGGAGCCCTCGACACCCAACGAGGACAACCTCATCGCCACCGCCGACCAGGCCCTCTACGCCGCCAAACGCAGCGGACGGGACCGTTGCTGCGTGATCTCGAACGGGCGGATCCTCGGCGGCACGGGCTGATCCCGCCCCTGCGCCCGATCACACTGTTCGTGCCCACCGCGGCCCTTTACGTGCTTGCCAAGCCAGGGCGCGACAGCCCCCTTCCCCCTCGGTAGGGCCGCCCTCCCGCCGGGCCACACAAAAAAACGCAAAAGGCTATTGCAAACACTGCCGCCCGACGTATAATTCGCGCCCTTCCCGAGGTGTTCCAGACACCACGCGGAAGTTCCGGAACAAAGCGGCAGTAGCTCAGTTGGTAGAGCGCAACCTTGCCAAGGTTGAGGTCGAGAGTTCGAGACTCTTCTGCCGCTCCAACGCCCCTCGGGGTGAGTTTCCGGAAAGTGTAAGTCGCAGCACACACGGACGCGGGGTGGAGCAGTCTGGCAGCTCGTCGGGCTCATAACCCGAAGGTCGCAGGTTCAAATCCTGCCCCCGCAACCAACCCTCCGGATGCGTCCTTAGCTCAGCTGGTTAGAGCGCCACGTTGACATCGTGGAGGTCGGCGGTTCGATTCCGTCAGGACGCACCAACAGTTTTACTGCCTGGCCCTCAAGGCCCACGCAGCGCCAAGCCCGCCTCCCCGGCGGGTTTTTGCTTTGTGGCCATGGCTTTCACGCACGCTCTCAAAGAAAACGCCGGGCTGCCCCAAAGTTTCCTTGCCCCCACGGGGGCGGAGCCCGGCCCTGGGGGTGCTCAGAAAGCCGAGCTTCCCGCCGTCGGCGCCCTGCCGCCGGCCACGACCCCGCCGTTTTCCACGCGCACCGTGTCACCCCGCTGCCAGGCCGGCGCATTCTGCTGCTCGACGACCCGGTAGCTGCCGTCGTCCATCCGCACGCCGATGCGGTAGTGGCTGATCGCCCGGTAGCGCTTTTCGGCCTCGTTACCGGCCAGGCCGCCGAGCACGGCCCCGCCGATGCGTGCGATCTGCTTGCCGGAGCCCTCGCCCACCTGGTGGCCGAGCACGCCGCCGAGGATCGCCCCACCCACCGCACCGAGGCCCGAGCCTTCACCCTTCTGCTGGACCGCCTCGACGCTTTCGACCACCCCGCAGTCACGGCAGGCGGCGGGCGGCACGTCGGCGACCCGGCGCGGGGCGGCCTCCGCCCGCGGCGGCGCAGGCACGGCATCGGCCGGCGGCAGGCTG
>NZ_BJNV01000034.1 GCF_006539865.1 Zoogloea ramigera | reverse complement strand
CCGGCACCCGCTCCGGCACCCCAGGCGCCGGCGCCTGCGCCTGCGCCGGCAGTCAGCGCGCCGGCACAGCCGCCGCTGGCGGCACCTGCTGCGGTGATCCAGCGCCCGGCCCGAGGCGCGGCGCGGGCCTATGCCATGGATGGTGCAACCTTTTATCAAGGGGGGCGCAAGATCCGGGTGCAGGGCCTCGACGTGCGCGAGCCGGGCATGACCTCCGAGCACGCCACCCAGCGCCTGCAGCGGGCCCTGGATGGCGGCAGCCTGAGCGTCGAGCCGGTCGAGACGGATGCCTCGGGGCACCTGATCGCAGTGGTGCGGGTCAATGGCCGCAACGTGGCCGACACGGTGCGCGCGGTGACCAACTAGGGCGGATTTCCGGGGGCTGATTACCCCCAGGGCCATGATGCGGCGGAGCTTCCGGGTTGGGGGCTCCGCCGTTTTTATGTGGCCGCCACGTGGCTGCCGGACGGTTTTGACGAGTTGTGCGCGTCGAGCGGGGGCGCGTCGCTCCGGGCGGGGGACTGCTTACATCGCCACCAGCGATTGCCGGCCCCACCAGCTGGCGCCGGGGGCGAGCTCGACGGGTTCGCGCACGGCGGCGGCTTCGACGCACAGCATCCGGCGGAAGCCGTCGGCCGGCATGTCGGCCAGGGCGGCGCATTTGTCTTCCCAGGGGTTCCACACCACCACGTCGGGGAAGTTCTGGCTGTGGATGCCCATCGCGCGGCTGTCCTCGCGGACCAGCAGGGTCGGCGGGGCGTTGTGGTAGATGCGATCCACCTCGGCGTCGATGCTCACGCCGACGCCGGTTTCCTTCTTGATGGCGTCGCCGTCGGCGCTGTCGCAGTAGTCGAGGCCGCGCAGGCCCTCGATGCGCAGGTGCTCGACCTCGCGGACCTTGAGGTAGGTGTGCAGCGCGGCCGTGAAGCTGAAGGGCGTGGTGCCGGTGTTGTCGACTTCGAGCTCGAGGTCGAGGCGGTCGCCGCTGATCGACACGCTCATCTCGGCGCTGAAGGCGTGGGGCCACAGGGCGCGGCTGGCCTCGTCGTCGGCGAGGCGCAGGGTGGCGAGGGCGAAGTCCTTGCCGGCGCGGGTGTTGCTCACTTCCCACAGGCGGGTGCGGGCGAAGCCGTGCTTGGGCAGCGGGCCACGGCCGGCGAACTGGGGGAAGCACAGCGGCACGCCGCCGCGGATGGGCGTGGCGCCGTCGAAGACTGCGTCGGGGCTGAGGTAGAGGCGATCTTCGCCGCCGGCGGGCACCCAGGACAGCACCTGGGCCCCGAACAGGCTGATGAGGGCGACGGCGCCATCGGGCGTCTGCAGCTTGAGGACGGGCTGGCCGTGGAGTTCGGCGGTTTCGATGTGGGCGGTCATGGGCTTGGCTAGGCGGGTTTGTCAGGCGGGCGATGATAGCCCAGCGACCTCGAGGTGGCGAAAGCAGCCGGTGAGGTGGTCATTGACCAGCCCCGCCGACTGCATGAAGGCGTAGCAGATGGTGCTGCCGACAAAGCGGAAGCCGCGCTTCCGGAGCGCCTTGCTGAGCGCGTCGGAGAGCGGGGTGCTGGCGGGCACCTGGCTGAGATCGGCCCAGGTGTTGTGGATCGGCCGGCCATCGACGAAGCGCCACAGCCAGGCATCGAAGCTGCCGAACTCGGCCTGGATGGCGAGGAAGGCGCGGGCGTTGGTGATCGTCGAGGCGACTTTCAGGCGGTTGCGGACGATGCCCGGGTTGGTGAGGAGGGCGGCCTCGTCGGTGGGGCCGAAGCGGGCCACCTGCGCGGGGTCGAAGCCGGCGAAGGCGGCGCGGTAGTTGTCGCGCTTTCGAAGCACGGTGATCCACGACAGGCCGGCCTGGGCGCCTTCGAGGGTGAGCAGTTCAAAGAGTGAGCGGTCGTCGTGGAGCGGCACGCCCCATTCGCGGTCGTGGTAGGCCTGGTAGAGGGCGTCCTGCCCGCACCAGGCGCAACGGGAGATGCTGTCGGGAGCCGTCGTCATGCGTGTATTTAACCCGATGATGCGCCAAGGCGCCCCGGGGAATCCCCGGCGCGCCTTGGTCGATGGTACTGCTGGTTGCGGCGAGGCCCCTGAGGGCCTCCCTGCCTCAGCCCTGCAGCGGCAGCACGCCGTGCTTGATGGTGTTGTCTTCCGGGTCGCTGGTGAGCACGAAGCCGAGGCTGCTGACGAACTTGAGCATGCGGTCGTTGTTCGACAGGAAGATGCCGGTCATGGCGTTGAGGCCGCGGTTGCGGGCGGTTTCGATGAGCACGCCCATCAGCCGGCGGGCGAGGCCGCGGTGCTGCCAGTCTTCGGCCACCACGATGGCGAACTCGCAGGTCTCGCCGTCGGGGTTGACCGCGTAGCGGCACACGCCGATCTCGACCTCGTCGCCCTTTTCGTCGGGCATGGTGGCGACGAAGGCCATCTCGCGGTCGTAGTCGATCTGGGTGAGGCGGGCGACCATCGCGGGGGGCAGCTCGCGCATGGTGTTCATGAAGCGCAGGTACTTGGTCTCGGGCGAGAGCTTGCGCACGAACTCGATCTCGAGCTCGGCGTCCTCGGGTTTGATCGGCCGCACGGTGATCTCGCCCTCGGGCATCGACAGCTTGGTGATGAGGTGCGACGGGTAGGGGTGGATCGCCATGTGGTCATAGCGGTCGGCCGTCGGGGCGATGTTGTCGACGATGATGCGGGCGTCGACCGCCACCGCGCCTTTCTCGTCGACGATCAGCGGGTTGATGTCGATCTCGCGGATCCAGGGCAGCTCGCAGACCATCTCGGAGATGCGCAGCAGCACGAACTCGAGGGATTCCATGTTGATCGGCGGCATGTTGCGGTATTCGCCGAGCAGGGTCGCGATGCGGGTGGACTTGATGAGGTCCTGCACCAGGTAGTTGTTGAGGGGCGGCAGGGCGACGGCGCGGTCGGCCTGGATCTCGACGTGGGCGCCGCCTTCACCGAAGGTGATCACCGGCCCGAAGATGGGGTCGCGGAAGGCGCCGACCATGAGTTCGCGGCCGTAGGGCTTGACGATCATCGGCTCGATGGCGACGCCGTTGATGACGGCGTCGGGGCGCTTGCGTTTGACGTCCTCGAGGATCTCCTGGTAGGCGCTGCGCACCGCGGCGAGGCCGTTGAGGTTGAGGCGCACGCCGCCGGTGTCGGCCTTGTGGGTGATCGAGGGGGAGTCGATCTTCATGGCCACCGGCAGGCCGAGCTCTTCGGCGAGCACCATGGCCTCGGTGGCCGAGCGGGCCACGACGGTCTGGGCGATGGGGATCCGGAAGGCCGCCAGCAGGGCTTTGGATTCCATCTCGTTGAGGTTCTTGCGCCGCTCGGAGAGGGCGGTTTCGATGACCAGCCGGGCGCTCTCGACCGATGGCGGGTTGAGGTCGGACGACAGCGACGAGGGTGTCTGCACCAGCAGCTTCTGGTTGCGGTAGTAGGCCGAGATGTGGCCGAAGAGTTCGACGGCGGGCTCGGGGGTGCGGAAGGTGGGGATGCCGGCCTTTTCGAAGAGCTGGCGGCCTTCGCGGACCTGCTCTTCACCCATCCAGCAGGTGAACAGCGGCTTGTCGGCGCCGCGCTCGATCTCGATGATCTGCTGGGCGACCTCGGTGGATGAGCTCATGGCCTGCGGGCAGAGCATCGTGAGCACGCCTTCGACGTTCTCGTCGGCGAGCACCACTTCGAGGGTCTTGCGGTAACGCTCAGGGTCGGCGTCGCCGATGATGTCGATGGGGTTGCCGTGGGACCAGTTGACCGGGAGGAATTCGTTGAGCTTGGTGACGGTCGCGTCGGAGAGTTTGGCCAACGGGATGCGCAGGTCGGCGGCGCGGTCGGCTGCCATCACGCCTGGCCCGCCACCGTTGGTGATGATCGCCAGATGGTTGCCGCGGGGGCGGAAATGGGAGAACAGCGCGTTGGCCGCGGCGAACAGCTGGCCCAGGTTGTAGAGGCGGATCACGCCGGCGCGGCGCAGGGCGGCATCGAAGACCGCGTCTTCGCCGACCATCGCCCCGGAGTGCATGTGGGCGGCGTGGGAGCCGACCGGGTGGCGGCCGACCTTGATCAGCAGCACCGGCTTGACCCGGGCGGCAGCGCGCAGCGCGCTGACGAAGCGGCGCGCGTCCTTGATGCCCTCGACGTACAGGAAGATGCTCTCGGTGCGGGAGTCGGACACCATGTACTCGAGGACTTCACCGAAGTCGATGTCCACCGAGGTGCCCAGCGAGACCACCGACGAGAAGCCGACGTTGTTGGGCTTGGCCCAGTCGAGGATCGCCGAGCAGAGGGCGCCGGACTGGGAGATGAGGCCGATGGAACCCTTGCTCGCGCCGCCGTGGGCGAAGCTGGCGTTGAGGCCGAGCTCGGGGCGCAGCACGCCTAGGCAGCTGGGGCCGAGCAGGCGGATGCGGTGGCGGCGGGCGTTTTCGTAGGTGTTCTTCTCGAGCATGCGGCCGCGCGGGCCGGCATCCGAGAAGCCGGCGGGGATGATGACGACAGCCTTGGTGCCGGCCCGGCCGCAGGCGTCGACGATGGCCGGTACGCGGTCGGCCTTGGTGGTGATGATGGCGAGGTCGAGGCGGTGCGGGATGTCCTCGACGCTGCGGTAGCAGGGGACGCCGAGCACTTGCTCGTATTTGGGATTGACGGCGAACAGCTTGCCCTTGAAGCCGGCCTCCAGCATGTTGCGGACGACGACGGAGCCGAGGGACCCCTCCCGTTCGGTGGCGCCAATGATGGCGACGGAGCGTGGCTCGAAGAGGGGGGTGAGGTAGTGCTGTTCGTTCATGATGGATGCCCGGTGAATGCGATTCTCATGCCTATCGGCCTGCGCCCGCCGCCCTTAAGCAAGCGTGCAGTCCGGGGTGAAATTTTACCCCGCATGGCCAGACATTAGCATTGGTAGAAATGCGCATTTATTGCGATGCACAACATAAGTTGTGACATAGATCAAAGCCCGCGAATTCCCGACCCCGTGTTGCCGGCGTGCTGTGCTGGTGTACGACACCCTCCGGGGCGGGCTGGGCGAGGCCCGGCCCTGGGGGTTCGCAAGGAAACGCAGGGCCGCCCCAAGTTTCCGTGTCCCCCTCGGGGGGCGGGCTGGGCGAAGCCCGGCCCTGGGGGCTCTTAGTGGCTGAGGGTGAAGTAGAAGCTGGCGCCCTTCTCGGGGGCCGATTCGGCCCACACCCGGCCCTCGTGGCGCTGGATGACGCGCTGCACGGTGGCCAGGCCAATGCCGGTGCCGGCGAATTCGCTGATGCCGTGCAGCCGGTGGAAGGGCAGGAAGAGCTTGGAGGCGAAGCTCATGTCGAAGCCGGCACCGTTGTCGGTGACGCAATAAACGATCTGCCGCTCGCGCATCTCGGCGTGGAACTGGATCTGCGCCACGTCGCGGCGGCTGGTGAACTTCCAGGCGTTACGGAGCAGGTTCTCGAGGGCCACGCGGATCAGCGCCCGGTCGGCGGCGGCGATCAGGTTGGGCTCGACGTGGGCTTCGATGTGCCGGGCCGGGTCTTCCTGGCGCAGCTCGGTGAGGATCTGGTCGACGATCTGGCTGAGGTTGACCTCCTCGCGCTTCATGGTCTGGCGGGTCAGGCGGGCCAGGTCGATGAGGTCGTCGATGAGGCGGGCCATGCGCTGGGTGGCGATGCGGATGCGCTGGAGGTATTCGCGGCCGGTCTCGTCGAGGCGCGGGGCGTAGTCTTCGGAGACGATCTGGGCGAAGCCGTCGATGGCCCGGAGCGGCGCGCGCAGGTCGTGGGAGACGGAATACGAGAAGGCTTCGAGCTCGCGGTTGGAGGCCTCGAGCTCGGCGGTGCGCACCCGCACGCGGGCTTCGAGCTCGCGGTTGAGGTCGCGCTGGGATTGCTCGGCCTCCTTGCGGGCGGTGATGTCGTCGAGGGTGCCGGAGCTGCCGACCACGTGGTCGTAGGTGTCGCGCAGCGGGCGGATGGTGGCCTCGACCCAGCGCGGGCCGTTGGAGTGGGTGCGCAGCCGGAACTCGAACTGGGCGATGTCCTCGTAGCCCTCGCGGATGCCGCGCAGCCGCTGGTCGACGCGGATGCGGTCTTCTTCGGAGACGAAGTCGAGGAGGCTCTGGCCGATGGTCAGACGGGCGTCGAAGCCGGTGGTGTGCCCCCAGGCGCGGTTGAGGAAGGTGACGTGCCCGCCGGTGTCGGTCTGGAACAGGATCTCATTGACCGACTCGACCACGTCGCGGTACATCGCGCGGCTCTCCCGCAGCACCTGCTCGGCCGACAGCCAGCGGGCCACGTCGCGCATTACATAAAGCATGGCCGGCTGGCCGTCGAAGTGGATGCGCACGCCGGTGGCTTCGGCGTTGATCGGCTCGCCGTCGAGGCGCTGGTAGCGCAGCGGCAGCGGCGCGAGGATGGCCTGCGGGCTGGCGGCGAACTCCTCGAGCCGCGCAGCCTCCAGGGCCCGGTCGTCGGGATGCACCAGCGAGAGTATCTCGACGCCGTCGAGGGCGCGGCCGTCGTTTGCGCCGAAAAGGCGGCGGCTCGCCTCGTTGGTGAGATGGACGCGCCCGTTGATGCACACGAGGGTCGCCTCGGGCGAGAGTTCGAACAGCAGCCGGTAGCGCTCTTCGCCCGCGCGCCGGGTGTCGAGGGTGTTGCGCAGGGCGGAGATGTCCTCGATGGCGACGGCGAAGAAGGGCGGTGTGTCGTCGTCACCCGGGATCAGCCGGGCCGATTCGCGGCACCACAGGGTCTGGCCGTCGGCGCCGTGATAGCTCGCTTCCCGGGTGAAATGCCGGGTTTCGCCGGCCAGGCAGCGCGCGCGCAGGGCCTTGCCGGCTTCGGCCGCGTCGGTGTCGAGGAAAGTGTCGACCGGCTGCCCGGCGATCTGCTCGGCGGGGCGGCCGAGCAGGTGGGCCAGCGCGTCGTTTACCTCGAGCCAGCGGTCGTCGGCGGAGATGCGCCCGACGCAGGCCGGTGCGCCGTCGAACAGGGCGCGGAAGAGGGCTTCGTTCTCCTGCAGCTGGTCGCGGGCCTCGACGTCGGCGGTGATATTGCGGGTCGTGCCGCAATAGCCGGCAAAGACGCCGTTGCGGTCGAACACCGGGATCCCGCTTTCGGACAGCCAGACGACCCGGCCGGCGCGGTCGTGGCGGCAGAAGACGAGGTTGGAGAAGGGCTCGATCTGCTTGAGGTGGGCGATGTGTTCGGCCCACGGCGCCTCGTCGGGGGATTCGCCCGGCAGCTCCCAGCGCCGTGTGCCGATGCTGTCTTCGGCGCCCAGGTCGGAGAGGTGGCCGGAGCTGGCCGAGATGGCGGTGTAGCGGAGGTCGGCGTCCTGTTCCCAGTAGCCGTCGTTGCTATAGGCGATGAGCGCGTGGATGCGCTCCTCGTTGCGTTCGAGTTCGGCGCCGAGGCGCGCCTGGTCGGTGACCTCGCGGCCGATGCCCCGGTAGCCCTGGAAATGCCCGCCGGCATCAAACACGGGGCGGCCGCGCATTTCGAGGTAGCGCAGCTCGCCGCTCTGGCTGCGGCGGGTGAGGGTGACCGTGATGGGGCCGTGGCGGGCGAGGGTGTCCCGGTGGGCCTGGGCGAAATCGGCCGGCACCTCGGGCAGGATGACTTCTTCCCAGGCGCGGCCGAGGGCGTCGGCGGGGGCGATGCTCGGGGCCGCCGGTGCGCCGGGGATGGCGATGAAGCGGTGGTCGGCATCGAGCTCCCACAGCCAGTCGCCGGAGATCTCGACGAAGTCCAGCCACGGAGGGGCAGCTTGCTCGGGCGGCGGGGGCGGAGCCGGGGCGGGGGGCGGCTTGCGGGCGGCCAGGCGGCCGACCAGCAGCCCGGCCAGGAGCCCGCCGCCCGCCAGCAGCAGGCCAGGCACCGTGAAGGCGCCGCCGCTACCGACGATTTCGGCGGCCATCGCGGCAGGCGCGAAGATGCCGCTGCCTGCCAGCAGCAGGGGCAGGGCGCGCATGGGGAGGCGGGGCGTGGTTGGTCGGGCAGGAAGCATCGCGCGATATTATCTGCGATGAACGGAGTTTATGACGTTATGAATGGGCCGCATTCATGCGGCTTTACACGGATGCAGGCAGATTATCTTGCGCCGGAGCGGCTTCCTGCAGCCTTTCGAAAAAATTTCCAAGATGTTTGACGGGCGCGGGGAGGGTCTGTATTATTCGCGCCTCTCGGGGTGTAGCGCAGTCCGGTAGCGCGCTTGCTTTGGGAGCAAGATGTCGGGAGTTCGAATCTCTCCACCCCGACCAAAGCTTCGCTCCGGTGCCCGCGGCAATCGATATCTGCCCGTAGCTCAACTGGATAGAGCACCGGCCTTCTAAGCCGGGGGTTACAGGTTCGATTCCTGTCGGGCAGGCTCTTGATACAGGTTTATCGGGTTGGCGACGCGAGTCGGCAGCCCTCAATGGCGGCATTAGCTCAGTTGGTAGAGCACTGGATTGTGATTCCAGGTGTCACCGGTTCGATCCCGGTATGTCGCCCCAAGCTTCAAGCAAAAAGCCCTGATTCGTCAGGGCTTTTTGCTTTTCCGCCGAGGCCCGAAGCCAGGGCCCGGCGGGTGCGTCTTACTTGCTACGATTCGAATCGAACCCCGACCACGGTTTGAACATCCAGGAAAACCAGATGGTCGCCGCATAGCTCGCCATTTCGAGGGGGAGGGTCTGGGCCTTGAGAAGGTAATCGGTGGTGTCGAGAATCGGTTTGTTCGTCAACATGATTGGTATCCGGGGTGGAGTTTTATGATGCGCGAAGCCGGTGCCCGGGGGCGGGCAGATGGGCTTCGTTCGGACGTCTTCGAGGGCTGAGCTCAGCTGTGTCGGATCGTTTGATCTAGATTAGCGCGCCGTTCTGGTGTTGCATGTGTCTTAGTTGTGGAAAACGCAAAATTTCACGACGGGGCGCGGCGGGAATACAACACCTTGCAGGGCCGGTGGTGTCGGGACGGCTTTTCAGGGCGGTCTAACGGTGCGAGGGCGGGTTGGTCAGCTGCCGCGTCTTCGTGTTTCAAGGGGCGTCTCGCATTTTGTGCGTCGTCGGCCTAAGGTTGAATGGGGTTTTCGGGTGGCTGGGTGGGAGAGCTTGGATGCGCGGGAGTCGTGGGGTGGGTTTCGTGTTTGCGGTCTGGTGCCTCATGGCGTCTGGCGGGCAGGCCTGGGCGGTCAATAAGTGCGTGGGGGCCGACGGTCGGGTGACTTACACCGACGGGCCCTGCGGGGCTGGCAGTGAGGGATCGCGGGTGAATACGCTGCCGCCGCCGAGTGTGCGGGATCAGGCCGAGGCGCGCCGACGGGCCGAGCAGATGGTGCAGGACGTGAACCGCATCGAAACGCGTCAGGCCAGCGAGGCGGCCGAGCGGCGTCGGCGGGTCGAGATGGAGCAGGCCGCCGAGGCCGAGCAGCAGCGCCGGGCCCAGCGGGAAGCCCAGCGGCAGGCGGCCCAGGAGGAATCCCAGCGTTTGCTGGTGATCCGCCCAGGCCCGTTGGTGCCGCATCATCCGCATCCCGCTCCGCCGCCGCCGCGGCCCGCCAAGCCGGTCGACGAAACCCGCTCGGCGCAGATGCGCGGCTATCCGCCCATCCGCTGAGCGGAGCGGGCAGGGCCAGCGCAGCGCAAGCTTAGAGCGGCGTGAGCGGGACGCCGGAGGGGGTATCGGCCGGCCTCTTGCCGAGGACCAGCAGGCGCACCGGCTGATCTCCGTGCTGCGCGGCGTGGGCGAGCGCCTGGGCCACGCGGCCGGCGCTGTCGGCGGCTTCGCCTTCGAGGACGATCAGGGTCGGGCGGCGTGGCAGCCAGCGGCTCAGGGCATCCAGCCGGGCCTCGTCGGCGCGGGCGAGCCAGGCGTCGTCCCAGGGTTCGTCGGCGCGGCGGGGCAGAAACCACGCCAGTGGCCGCAGCTGCACGCCAAGCCGGTAGATGATGCCGCCGACGCGGCTGCGCCGGGTGAGCTGGTGGTAGCCGGCCAGGCGGTAGCCGAAGTGGTGCACGGCGCGGGCGTGGCTGGCCGGCGTGAAGGCGATGGCGAGCGGTGTCGGCACCGCCGGCCGCGACCAGGGCAGCAGCGTCGCGCCGTGGCCGGCGCCCTTGGCCACCCAGGCGTCGAGCCGGTGGCGCAGGGGTGAGTCGGCGGCCTCGGCGGGCGTGCCGTCGATCGGCGCCAGCGCCGCGGCGTCGTAGCGCCGGGCCAGGCGCGGCAGGCGCGGGGCGAGGGCGAGCACGCCGAGGGCGACGGTGGCGAGGCCGGTGGTCAGCACGCGAAGCGGCTCCGCAATTCAGACAGGTTGAGCTCGGTGAGGATCGCCTCGATGCGCTCCATGGCGTTCTTGCGCGGCGTTCCGGTGCGGCGGGCGATGATCAGCTCGTTTTTCATCGAGTGTTCCCAGCCCACCAGCTCGGTCACCGTAAGCTGGTAGCCGTGGGCTTCGAGCTGCAGGCAGCGCAGCGCGTTGGTGAGCTGGCTGCCGAATTCGCGGGTGTGGATGGGGTGGCGCCAGATCTCGGACAGCGGCGTGAGGCCGAAGCTGGCATTCTTGTTCTTGCGCAGCACGCTGGCGACCTCGGCCTGGCAGCAAGGCACCAGCACCACGAACTGCGCCTGTTTGGCGAGCGCAAACTGGATCGCGTCGTCGGTGGCGGTGTTGCAGGCGTGCAGCGCGGTGACCACGTCGATGCGCTCGGGCAGCGCGTCGGAGCGGGTGGATTCCTCGACCGACACATCGAGGAAGTTCATGCGCCCGAAACCCAGCCGGCCGGCGAGCTCGCGGGAGTGCTCGACCAGCTCGCGGCGGGTCTCGATGCCGTACACGGTGCCCACCTCCCGCGCCTTCAGGAACAGGTCGTAGAGGATGAAGCCGAGGTAGGACTTGCCGGCGCCGTGGTCGGCCAGGCTGACGTCGCCGCGGCCAGCGAGCACCTCGGCAAGCAGCGGCTCGATGAACTGATACAGGTGATAGACCTGCTTGAGCTTGCGCCGGCTGTCCTGGTTGAGCTGGCCGTCGCGGGTGAGGATGTGTAGCGCTTTGAGCAGCTCGACGGATTGGCCGGGCCGGAGCTCGGGGTGCGCGGCCGGCGTGCCGGCCGGTGCGGCCGCGGCGGGCTTACGCTTGGCCATCGTCGCTCGTGCCGCGCTTGGGGGTGTGGAGGCCGAGGGCCAGCCAGCCGGCGAGGCCGAGCTTCTTCAGGGTTTCCATGTTGCGCTCGTAGATCATCTCGGCCTCGGGGAAGGCTTCGACGGCCCGGTCGAGGCTCTCTTCGCGGATCAGGTGCAGGGTGGGGAAGGGCGCGCGGTTGGTGTAGTTGGTGATGTCGTCCGGCTCGGTGCCCTCGAACTGGTAGTCGGGGTGGAAGCTGGCGATCTGGATCACGCCCTCCAGCTCGTGCTCGGCCACGGCTTCGTCGGCGATCTGGTGCACGTCGTTGAAGTCGAGGAAGTCGGGGAACAGCGTGGGGTGGATCAGCAGCGTGGTGTCGGTGACTTCGGGATCGACCTCGGCCAGGTGGTCGAGCTCGCGGTCGAGGTCTTCGAGGAAGCCGTCGATGTGGCGGGCGCTGCTCACCACGATGCGGACCTGGTTCTTTACATACACCGACTTGGCGAAGGGGCACAGGTTGAGGCCGATGACGGCCTTTTCGATCCACTCGCGGGTGGCGGCGATGACTTCTTCGTGGTTCATGTTGCGGGCCTTTTCGGCGGATTCCTTCGAGGGCTGCCATTTTGCCCTGATAATGTCGCGCTTTCATTGATTCAACGCACGCCCATGTCCATCCAGTGGTTTCCCGGTCACATGACTTCCGCCCGCAAGAAGGCGGCGGAGAGCATGGAAAGGATCGACGTCGTCATCGAGGTGCTCGACGCGCGCCTGCCCGAGGCGAGCAGCAACCCGATGATCCGCGAGCTGCGCCTGCATCGCCAGCGGCCCTGCCTGAAGATCCTCAACAAGGCCGACCTGGCTGACCCGGCCGTCACCGCCCAGTGGCTGGCCTATTACAACGCCCAGAAGGGCGTCACTGCGGTGGCCCTGTCGTGCAAGAAGCCCGGTGACGTGGCCAAGGTGGTCGGCCTGTGCCGCCCGCTGGCGCCCCACCGCAACGACCGCCTGAAGCCGCTGCGGATGATGATCATGGGCATCCCCAACGTGGGCAAATCCACGCTGATGAACGCGCTGCTCAAGAAGCGCGTCGCCAAGGTGGGTGATGAGCCGGCCGTCACCAAGAGCCAGCAGGCCATCGACCTGTCGCCCACCGCGTCGCTGATCGACACGCCGGGCATGATGTGGCCGAAGATCGAACACGACTCCGACGGCTACATGCTGGCGGCCAGCCACGCCATCGGCCGCAATGCGGTGATCGACGAGGCGGTGGCCAACTTTCTGGGCGGGCTGCTCCTCGCGCGCTACCCGGCGCTGGTGGCGGCGCGCTACAAGATTGACGTTGCCGGCCTCGATGGCCCGGCGCTCGTCGAGGCGGTTGCCCGCCGGCGTGGCTGCCTTGTCAAGGGCGGCGGGCTCGACATCGAGAAGGCCTCGCTGGTGCTGCTGCAGGATTACCGTGACGGCGCCCTCGGCCGGGTCAGCCTCGAAACCCCGACGACCCGCCAGGCGATGATGGAAGCCCACGCGGCCGAGGTGGCGGCCAAGGCTGCTGCGAAGGCGGCCGGTGAGGTGGACAACGCGGCCCCGGATGAGGTGCCGCCGGCGGAGTGAGGCGGGCGAGGGGCACGCCGGTCGCATGTCCCTCCCCAGCCATCCCCTTGTCAGGGGCGGGGGTGTCAAAGCGGCGAGGCTTTCGGGCTTCACCGTTTTTCTTTTTGTGGCCCGGTTTGAGGCTGCAATCCAAAGCAAAACGCCACCGGGCGGTGGCGTTGGTGGGGCTCACACCCTCAGCAGCAGGGTCTTGAGGGGCGGGTTGCCGTCGGGGCTGGGGAAGTCTTCCTCGGGGGTGATCCATTCCATCTCGCGGATCGTCCGGCCGGCTTTTTTCGCGCTGCGTTCGAGGGCGTCGGCCCAGGCCTGGCGGTCGACCTGGGCGACGTTGTTGCAGCACACCAGGGTGCCGCCCTCGGCGGTGGAGAGCAGGGCGGGCTTGAACAGCGCCGGGTAGTCGTGGACCAGGTCGACGACGCCGAAGGCGCTCTTGGCGTAGCGCGGCGGGTCGAGGAAGACCAGGTCGAAGCTGTGCTTTTCGAGTTCGGGAAACGGGGGCATGCGCTTGCCGCGCACGAGCTTGGGCTGGCCGATGCCGGAGAGCTGGCGCAGCGCGGCGAAGGCGTCGCTCTTGATGAAGCGCACGCGGATCGGGAGCTCGTTGAGCTTGGCGTTGTCCTTGCCGACGGCCAGGCTGGATTCGGCAAAATCCACGTTGACCACATGCCGCGCGCCGGCCTTGGCGGCGGCGATGCCCACACCGCAGGTGTAGGCGAACACGTTGAGCAGCGACTTGCCCGGCGCTTCGGCCATGACGCGGCGGCGGGCGGCGCGCAGGTCGAGGAAGAGCCACGGGTCCTGCCCCCCGTGGCGGGCCTGGACCCAATATCTGACGCCCATCTCGGTGAATTCCCGGCGGCTCTCGGCCGCGGGCAGCTGGTCGGCCGGGAGTGGGTTGGCGATGCGGGAGTTGCTGGGGCTGCGGTCGTTGTAAACCAGGTCGAGCCCCGGGAAGGCGCTGGCGTAGAAGGCTTGCAGCGCGTCGAGCTGGGCCGGGGCGAGGGCGCCGTGGAAGCTCTGCACCAGAATCAGGCTGCCGTAGCGGTCGACGGTTAGGCCGGGCTTGCCTTCGACGGTGCCGTGGAAGAGGCGGTAGGCGTCGGTCTGTTCGGCGGCGAGGCGGGTGATGAGGTCACGGCGGGCCTGGAGGGCGGCGTCGAGGGCGGGGAGCAGGGCTGTGGTGTCGGGCATTGGGGGTTCCGGAGGCGGGCGGTAAGGCGACTACAGGCCGAAGAATTCTCGGATCTTTTTGCCGAGGGCGCTGGCGTCGGCGCGCACTGAGCTGCGTTGGTCGAGGCTGCCGTCGGCGTGGCCCTGTTCGAGGGCGGCAAAGCGCAGGCGGCGTTTTTCGAGGATCACCGATATGCCCTCGGCGAGTTCGGGGCGGGCGCGCAGAATGTGTTCGAGGCTGGCCTTGTCGAGGCGGTAGGCTTCGACGTCGGTGATCGCGACGACGGTGGAGCGGCGCGGGGCGCCGGTCATCAGGCCGAGCTCGCCGAACACGTTGCCGGGGCCGCGGGTGTCGATGAGGCGCTGAGGCCCGCCGTCGGGGGGCGTCCACCAGGCCTCGGCCTCGCCGCTGGCGATGATATAGAGCCAGTGGGCCACGTCGCCCTGGCGGAACAGCACGTCACCCCTGGCGAACGGGGCGTTGATGAGGCGGCGGGCGAGGTCTTCCTGCTCGGCTTCGGAGAGCCGGGCGAAGAGGTCGATGCGGCTGATGGCGCCGACCCGGCGCTTGAGCTCGCGGTTGCGTACCTCCTCGCGGTGGGCCTTGTTCTCCTGCACCAGGTGGATGGTCTGGTCGCCCACCGCGAGGCGGATGCCTTCGCGCTGCAGGGAGGCGAGGACATGGTGGCGGACGTCGGAATCGGTGATGTCGTCGGGGCCTGGGTCGATCAGCCAGTAGCGCAGCTGGTACTGGGCGTAGCCGTCGCCGAAGGCGTGGAGCAGGCAGATGGGCGCCGGGCTGAGGCTGACGTTGGCGATGCGGGCGGTCTGGATGTCGTCGAGCACGGCGCGGGTGACGCGGGCCGGCGGCACCGAGAGATCCACATTGAAGTCGATCAGCCGGCGCTGTTGCGGCACCGCTTGGCGCGGGTTGCACACCACCACGTAGCGGTTCTTCATGAGCTGGCTGTTGGGGATCACCACGCGCTCGCCGTTGCGGGTGACGATGGCGGTGTAGCGCCACTGGATGTCGCTGACCTTGCCCGACACGTCGCCGATCTCGATCCAGTCGCCGATCTCGAGGGAGTTGTCCATCTGTAGCGCGAGGCCGCCCAGCAGGTTGCCGAGGGTGTCCTGCATCGAGATGGCGAGCACCGCGGTGAGCACCGCCGAGGTGGCGAACAGGTGGGTGAATTCGACGCCGGCCAGGTTGAGCCGCAAAAAGCCCCACGCGATGTAGCCGACGATCACCAGGATGTCGGCGAGGATGCCCGAGATGTGCATGCGCAGGCGCGGCAGCACGACCTCGAAGAGGGCCAGCCCGGCGTAGCGGATGACCGCCAGGCCTTCGCCGAACACGGCGAGCTCGCGCAGCCAGCGCAGCGCGGTGGGCGCCAGCAGGCCGTCGAGCAGCCCGGCCAGCAGGTCGCCGACGAGGCAGGCGGCAAAGAACACGCCGGTGTTCACCAGCGAGCGGCGCCAGGCGCGTAGCGGCTTGAAGATCATCGCCGCCGCGGCCAGCATCAGCAGGATCGCGAAGGGGGCTTCCGGGCTGAGGTAGGGGAGCATGCAGGGCGGGGTCAGAGGACGTCGCGCAGGCGGGCGGCCATCGCGTCGAGGGCCTCGCGATTGGGGGCGGTGGCAGGCCAGAAGGGCAGCAGCTCGTCGCCCTTGTAGCGGGGCAGGACGTGGATGTGGAAGTGGAAGACGGTCTGCCCGCCGGCCACTTCGTTGGCCTGGAAGAGCGTCACGCCGTCGCAGCCGGTGGCTGCCTTGACGGCCCGCGCCAGCCGGGCGGTGGCCTGGAAGACGGCCGCGGCGAGGGTGTCGTCGAGGCTGTAGATGTTCTCGACGTGGGGCTTGACGATGACCAGGCCGTGGCCCGGGTGGGCCGCCACGATGTTGAGGAAGGAGAGGGTGTGCTCGTCTTCGGCGATCTTCGAGATGGGCAGCTCGCCGCGCACGAGGCGGCAGAAGATGCAGTCGTCCATGGGTGTCTCCGGTGGTGTGGTTTTCTGGGGGGCGGCGGGTTAGTGGGCGCCCGGCTCGCTGCGTTCGGCCAGCGCCCGGCGCAGGTTGCGCTCATTTTGCCAGCTGCGGCGCAGGCTGTCGGCGTGGGCGTAGTGCCGGCTCTCGTCGGGGGTCTGGGCGTGGAAGCTCTCGAGGGTGCGCTGGAGCAGGTCGTGGTGGGGCAGCATCGTGCCGAAGAAGAGCACGGTTTCGTGGCGCTGGATGAGCAGGGTCGGGAAGGTTTCGACCTCGTAGTCGTCGAGCAGCTCGGCGTCGTCCTCCACGTCCAGCCACAGGAAGCGGGCCTCGGGGAAGCGGGCGGCGAGGGCGTCGAAGCCGGCGCGGTAGTCGCGGCAGGTGCCGCACCAGGCGGCGCACAGGCAGGCGATGAGGAACTCGGGCGGGGTGTCGGTCATTTTGCGTCGTCGGGGGCGGGGCCGAGGGCGATCCAGCGTATCCACTGGCCGCAGGCGTTGCGCGGGCCGCGGCGGCTGGTGCCGTGCCAGGGGCCGTCCTGGCAGTCGCCGCGGTCGTTGTCTTCGTCGTAGGCCACGGTTTCGGGTTCGGGGCCCAGCGTGCGGGCGCCGGCCCAGCGGTTGCAGCTGAGGCAGCGGCGGCGTTCGACGGGCTGGCTGGCCATGCTTCAGGCCCCGGAGGGCATCAGGGCGTGCCGGGCTTGCTGGCGGCCGCCTGGGCCTGGAGCGGCGCGCGCAGGGCGTCGAAGCGGGCCGGGGCCACGTATTGCAGCAGCTCGCGGCCCTTGCTGTCGAAGACGAGGTCGAGGCCCTTGGCGGGGTAGAGCAGGTGCTCCTGGTGATCGTTCACGCGGATGCGTTCGGCGGGCTGGCCGAAGCGTTCGAGGATCACCGCCTCGTCGAGCTGGGCGCTGGGGATGAAGGCCAGGCCACGGATCGGGGCGGCGAGGGCGGCGGCCTCGTCGGCCGGGGCGAGGGTGGCCCGGCGGGTGGTGCTCTGCATGTACTGGGTTTTTGGGGCGCGCTCACGCATGCCGTCGATGGCCTCGGGCGGGAGGTCGGCGGTGACGATCAGCTTGCCGGCCACGAAGCCGGCGGTGACGCCTTCGTAATAGCCTTCCACGTTGCCGCGCTCGTCGGGTTCGGCGATGACGGCCAGCTGCATCTCGGGGCCGAAGCGGGCGCGGGCGTCGGCGAGGGTGCTCTTGCCGAGGGTGAGGCCGAAGACCTGCGCCTCGCCACCGGGCAGGGTCTCGATCTGCCAGGGCAGGCCGCTGGTGGGCACGTCCTGGGGCTGGTAGTGGGCGAACTGCCAGACCACCGGCCCGAGCAGGATGGCGAGGGCGGCGACGATGATGGCGAGGGCGATCTTCATGGGGAGGATGGGCTTAGTGCGGTGCCTGGAAGGTGGCCGGCCGGCTGGCGTGGAACTGGATCGGCACCGCCGGCATGTCGAGCACCGACTTGCGGATGCGGCCGATGACGTGCATCTCGCAGCGCTTGCAGTCGAACTTGAGGGTGAGCTGTTCCTTGCCGTTGATCAGCGTCATCGGGTCGGGCTTGATGCCTTTCACCTCTTTCGGGCACAGGTTGAAGCTGTAGCGCAGGCAGTGCTTGGTGATCATCAGCGAGGCGTCGTCGGTGTGCTCGTTGGCCTCGTAGGCGGCCTCGATGAGCTGCACGCCGTGGCGGTGGTAAAAATCGCGCGCCTTCTGGTTGAGCACGTTGGCGAGGTAGCTGAGCTCGGTTTCGGGGTAGGGCACCGGCGGCTCGACGGCGGCGCGGCGAGGCAGCGGCGGGAGCGCGTCGATGCGGGCGGCTTCGAGCTTGTCGGCGGCGTCGCGGCGCAGCGCGTTGACCACGCCGGCCGGCAGGAACCAGGCCTGGGTGAGCTGCACTTGCACGTCGCGGGCGCTGAAAATGGTGGCGCCCAGCTTGGCGACGCTGTCACGCAGGCCGGCGAGGGCGCGCTCGGCGTCCTTGGCGGGCTCCTTGCCGTGGGGCAGCTCGGCGCGGGCCGAGCTGCCGGTCTCGTCGGTGAGGGTGAGGGCGAAGCCGTCGGGGGTCTCGGTGAGCAGCACATCCACGGCGATGCGGCGCTCGGCGGATTTCTTTTCGAGCATGCGCTCGAACTCGTGGTCGTGGTTGCGGAAGACGCCGCTGCCGGGGAAGAGCTCGGCGGGGACGGCATCGGCGGTGTGCACGCGGAAATCTTCGCCGATCTTCTCGGCGCGGTTGACCCGCAGGCCGACCAGCTCGCCCTTGCGGTCGTAGAAGCTGAGGCCGTCGCCGTTGTGCAGCTCGACGGCGCTGGTGAGGTCGAAGTGGCGGCGCTGCTTGCCGTCGACGCGGATCACGCTGCCCACCGGTTCGCCGACGAACTTGGGTGAGTCGAAGGCGCCGATGTCGGCGGTGCGGCCGTTGACAAAGTAGTCGGTGGCGCCGCGGTTGAAGGTCTTGTCGGCCAGCGGCTGGAACAGGAAGGTGCTGCGCCCGGCGGAGGTGCGCGAGTATTCGGGCGTGTCCGCCATGATCTCGTCGAGGAGCAGGCGGTAGTGGGCGGTGATGTTCTTGACGTAGGCCATGTCTTTATAGCGGCCTTCGATCTTGAAGCTGCTGATGCCAGCGTCGGCCAGGGCGCGCAGGTTGGCGCTCTGGTTGTTGTCCTTCATCGACAGCAGGTGCTGGTTGCTGGCCACCAGGTTGCCGTCTTTATCGGTGAGGTCGTAGGGCAGGCGGCAGGCCTGGGAGCATTCGCCCCGGTTGGCGCTGCGGCCGGTGTGGGCGTGGCTGATGTAGCACTGGCCGGAAAAGGCCACGCATAGCGCGCCGTGGATGAAAAACTCCAGCGTGCAGTCGGTGGCCGCGGCGACCTTGCGGATTTCGGTGAGGGTCATCTCGCGCGCCAGCACGATCTGCGAGAAGCCGACGTCTTGAAGGAAGCGGGCTTTTTCGGGGTGGCGGATGTCGGTCTGGGTGCTGGCGTGGAGCTGGATCGGCGGCAGGTCGAGCTCGAGGATGCCCATGTCCTGGACGATCAGTGCGTCGGCGCCGGCCTCGTGGAGCTGGCGGATCAGGCGCTCGGCCGCGGCCACCTCCTCGTCGAACAGAATGGTGTTGCAGGTCACGAAGACCCGCGCGCCGAAGCGGTGCGCGTGGCGGGCCAGGCGCTCGATGTCGGCGACGGTGTTCTCGGCATTGGCCCGGGCGCCGAAGGCTGGCCCGCCGATGTAGATGGCGTCGGCGCCGTGGTTGATGGCCTCGATGCCGATGTCGGCGTTCTTGGCCGGGGCCAGGAGTTCGAGCTGCTTGCGGGTGTGGATCATGCCGGTACTCTCCAGGGGGTGCCCGATGGCGGGCGGGCTGCTCGGACGGCAGCTTGTACAACCCGCCATTATCCCCCGACGCCCCGGGGGCGTCGAGGGACGGGCCGCCGAGTTCAGTTCTGCCTGACGGGCTCGGTGGCGCGCTGGCGGGCGTCGCGGCGCAGGGACAGCACGATGGAGGTGGTGATGATCACCGCCACCACGCCCAGCGAGAACGGCACCGGGATCGGGTAGATGTCGATCAGCAGCATCTTGGTGCCAATGAAGACCAGCACCAGCGCCAGGCCGTACTTGAGCAGCGAGAAGCGGTCGGCCATGCCGGCCAGCATGAAATACATCGCCCGCAGGCCAAGGATCGCGAAGATGTTGGAGGTCAACACGATGAACGGGTCGGTGGTGATCGCGAAGATGGCCGGGATCGAATCGACCGCGAAGATCACGTCGGAGAGCTCCACCAGCACCAGCACCAGGAACAGCGGCGTCACGTAGCGCACCGCCTTGCCGGCCACCTCGCGGGTGATGAAGAAGCGCTCGCCGTGGAGCTCGTCGCTCACGTTCATGTGCTTGCGGATCCAGCGGATCACCGGGTTGCTGGCGAGGTCGGGCTGGGCGTCGGCAAACCACCACATCTTGATGCCGGTGATCAGCAGGAAGGCGCCGAACACGTAGAGCAGCCAGTGGAACTGGGTGATCAGCCACACGCCGGCAAAGATCATCACCGTGCGCAGCACGATGGCGCCGAGCACGCCGTAGATCAGCACGCGCTTCTGCAATTCGAGGGGGATCGCGAAGAAGCTGAACAGCATCAGCCACACAAAAACGTTATCCACCGCCAGGGATTTTTCGATCAGGTAGCCGGTTAGGAACTCCAGCGCCTTGGTGTTGGCAACTTCACGCCCCATCGCGCCGTCGAGGTAGAACCACAGCGCCGCCGCAAAGCCCAGCGACACGCCCACCCACACGGCCGACCAGCCGGCCGCCTCGCGAAAGCCTACCTTGTGCGATTTGCCGCCGCCGGTGGCGAACAGGTCCACCGCCAGCATGGCCAGGACGATGACGAAGAAGCCCGCCCACATCCACCACGTACCGATTGTTTCCATTGAAGAGTCCTCCTTGTCGGATCAGCTTTCCGTTTCGCGCGGCCGCAGCAGCAAACGAAACGGCCCTTGTCCAGCGAGGACAGAGGGCCGCTTTTCCGAACGGGGAAACCTCTGCCATCGCGGCAAAGGTCTTGCTCGCAGCCGCCTTGTGGCGACTACCCGGGGTGCCGGGAAAGGCTGGACGGGCCAACTTTTCCGAACTGACGACACCGCGGCGAAGAGCTACTCCCCCTTGGGACGCTTCTAGGCTAGACGCCCGCCAGCGCCCGGTCAAGACAATTTTTCGCCCGGCGATTGGCGGGCCGCTATGGTGCGCTGCGTCTTGCCCGGATCTCTGCAGCGGGCTAAGTTCGGCTGGAACCTGGCTCGCACCCTGGCGTCAAACCAAGCAGCGGCGGGCCTCTCCGGCGATTTTCGCGTCTGCTGACCCCTTCATTTTTCCGAATCCGGCCATAATGAAATTCTCCCGCTTGTTCCTCAATCGCCTGCAGAACCAGCCCCCCGCCCACGACACGGTGGTCGTCATCGATGTGCTGCGTTCCTTCACCACCGCCGCGGTGGCGCTGGACCGGGGTGCGGCGGCGATCTACCCGGTGGAGGGGGTCTCGGCGGGCATCGTGCTGGCTGGCTTGCTGGACAACACGGTGTCGGTGGGGGCGATCGCCGGTGGCGACCCGGCGCCAGGCTTCGAGTACGGCAACTCGCCCGCCGCGCTGCTGGAGGCCGAGCTGGCCGGGCGCCGGGTGGTGATGAGCACCGCGGCCGGCGTGCGCGGGCTGCAGCGCTTCCGCGACGCCCGCCAGCTCTACGCCGCCAGCCTGGTGTGCGGCCGGGCCACCGCCGCGGCGATCCGCGCGGCGGGGGCCGACGAGGTGTGCTTCGTGATCACCGGCGAGTGGGTCGACCGGGACGGCGACGAGGACGTGGCCTGCGCCGACTACATCGAGGCGCTGCTGCGCGGCGAGCCGGCGCCGGCGGAGGATTTCGCCCGCCGGGTGCGCGATTCCGACTTCGGCCGGCGCTTCGTGGCCGGCACCTGGCCCAACCTGCCGCTGGCCGACCTTGAGCTTGCCGCCCACGTGGACCGCTTCGATTTTGCGATGCAGGTGGCCCGCGAGGGCGAGCACCTGGTGATCCGCTGAGCACGCCGCGCTTGGCGCCCGGGCCGCGGGCTGGAACAATCCGCGCTTCTCAAACTTCAACGGCGCACGCCATGGAATCCCGACTCACCGAAATCGAGATCAAGCTCGCCCTCACCGAAGACCTGGTGGACACCCTCAACATGACGGTGCACCGCCAGCAGGAGCAGATCGACGCCCTCCAGCGCCAGATCCGCCTGCTCTACCAGCAGATGCAGTCCGCCTCCCCGTCCGCCGAGGCGCGCGACCTGCGGGACGAGATCCCGCCGCATTACTGACGGCCTTTACAGGGGCGATGTAGGGCCGATGAAGGGGCGAATTCAGTCGCACGAGGACTCCAACCAACGGCGTGCCTGTGATCAACGCGCGGAAGGCGACTGAAGTCGCCCCAAGTGGCCCCTACAGGCTGCTCCTGCCAATCACCCCTTCAGTGCAGCGTCTCCGGCCGGGCGATGGGCTGCACGTCCACCCACACGTCGCCGTCTTCCTCGCGCAGTTGCAGGCCGAAGGTGGCGAAGGCGTTGTGGATGTCGCGGCGCAGGGGCACGTCGGCGAGTTCGCCCGGCTCGATGTCGTGGCCGGCGGCGAGGTGCTGGGCGGTGGTGAGCCAGATCGGCGACAAAAAGGAGCCGGCGACGAGTTCGTGCATCTCGCCGCTCACCGCCTGCAGCGGCTGGCCCATGCCGTCGAGGTAGCCTTGCACATGGGCGACGGCCTGCATGAGGTGGGCGATGCGGCCGAGGCTCTTGGCGAACAGGCCGTCGAGGTCCTGGTCGGCGAAGTACAGGGTGATCTCCTCCTGCATGCCGCCGGGCAGGGCCTGCAGCAGGGCGGCCAGGTGGTTGAGGAGCAGGTCGGAATCGGGCGGCAGCGACCAGGCGCTGCGGCGGTTGATGCGGTATTCCTGCCACATCGCGGCGACGATCGGGGCCAGCGCGCGGGCCAGCGGCGTGTCGGCTGCGGCGGCCTGGGGCTGCCGGGCGTCGTGGAGGCGCCAGCACTCTTTGTGCAGGTGGTGGATCAGGCGGGCGATCTCGGCGCCGTCGCCTTCGAGGGTCTGCCACAGGCGGGCGCCGTCGAAGAGCAGGGCGAGGCCATCGCCGTCGGCGACGATGCGCGACAGGTGTTCGCCGGCCACCGGCGTGGCGCCGAGCTGCTGTTCGGTGGCGGCGAGCTGGTCGGTGACGATGATGCGGCTGAGCAGCGACAGGTCGAGCCCGCTGTCGCGGGCCTGGATGCGCGCCAGCAGGGCCTCGATGACCTGGGTCAGGGTGGCGGCGTTGGCGTTGGAGACGGGGCCGTCGAATTCGATCTTCATGGGCGGTAAGCCGTAAATACGCTGCTGAAAAAAGGAAAAGGCCCGGTCGCGGGCCGGGCCTGATGGGGCCGTACGGTGGGCCGGCTTACTCTTCCACGTGGCGCAGGGAGAGATCGACGGCGTGCACGTCCTTGGTGAGGCTGCCGATCGAGATGCGGTCGACGCCGGTTTCGGCGATGGCGCGCACGCGCTCGAGGTTGACGCCGCCGGAGGCTTCGAGCTCGGCGCGGCCCTTGTTGATGGCGACGGCTTCGCGCATCTGGTCGAGGCTCATGTTGTCGAGCAGGATCATTTTGGCGCCGGCGGCGAGGGCTTCTTCGAGCTGGCCGAGGTTCTCGACCTCGACTTCGATGAACACGTTCGACGGGGCGATCGCGCGGGCGTTTTCGATCACCGCCTTGATGCTGCCGGCGGCGATGATGTGGTTTTCCTTGATCAGGATGCCGTCGTAGAGGCCGATGCGGTGGTTGGTGCCACCGCCGACGCGCACCGCGTATTTCTGCGCCAGGCGCAGGCCGGGCAGGGTCTTGCGGGTGTCGACGATCTTGGCGCCGGTGCCGGCCACGGCCTGCACGTAGGTGGCGGTCATGGTGGCGGTGCCGGACAGCAGCTGCACGAAGTTGAGGCCGGTGCGCTCGGCGGTGAGCAGGGCGCGGGCCGAGGCGTCGATTTCACAGAGCAGCTGGCCGGGCTTGATGCGCTCGCCGTCGCGGGCGTGCCAGATCACCGAGGCGTCGGGCTCGAGGGCCATGAAGGCGGCGTCGAACCAGGCGGTGCCGCACAGGATCGCGTCCTCGCGGGTGATCACGCGGCCGCGGGCCATGCGGTTGGCCTGCACGAGGCGGGCGGTGAGGTCGCCGGTGCCGATGTCCTCGGCCAGGGAGGCTGCCACGGAGCGTTGGACTTCAACGCGAAGCTGTTCTGTAAATTCCATCGGGAGTCACCTCAGAAGTACCGGGCCGGAATTCTACCACCGGGGCGCCGCCGGCTGCGGCCCTCGCGGGGGGCTGGCGGTGGCCGCGACGGCGTCTGTCGAGCAATCTCCAGGCGGCCGCTCGACGAGGCGCCTGTGCAGATCGATGAATGCCTGGTGCGGCGGGCCGCAGCATTCTCTTGCCCGCTCCGCACTCAGCCGAGCGCGGCCTCCACCAGGGCGCGCACCTGCGCCTCGGCGTCCGCGGCCAGGCTGTCCACCTCGGCCAGATCCGTCCAGTTGTCGCGAAAGTTGCGCTGCCAGGTGAGCTGGCGTTTGGCCAGCTGGCGGGTGGCGAAGATGCCCTTGTCGCGGAAGGTGGCGAGGCTGACCTCGCCGTCCAGGTATTCCAGCGCCTGGCGGTAGCCCACGCAGCGCATCGACGGCAGCTCGGGCGTCAGGTGGTACTTGTCGCGCAGCGCGGCCACTTCATCCACAAAACCCGCCAGCAGCATCGCGTCGAAGCGCCGGGCGATGCGTGCATGGAGCACGCTCCGATCGGCCGGCATGAGCGCGATCGGCAGGTAGCGGTGGGTGTCGGCGGCGGCCTCGCGGCGGGCGTAGCTGGCGGCCAGCGGCTGGCCGGTGAGGCGCACGATCTCGAGGGCGCGCTGGATGCGCTGGGCGTCGCGGGGCTGCAGGCGGGCGGCGGCGGCGGGGTCGAGGCGGGCCAGCTCGGCGTGGAGTGCCGGCCAGCCGTCGCGGGCCGCGGCGTCCTCGATCTCGCGGCGCAGGATGGCGTCGGCCTCGGGGAGTTCCGACAGCCCTTCGCGCAGCGCCTTGTAATACAGCATAGTGCCGCCCACCAGCAGCGGGATGCGGCCGCGGGCGGTGATCTCGCCCATCAGCCGGCGCGCGTCGGCGCAGAAGAGGGCGGCGGAATACGCCTCTTCGGGCGTCACGATGTCGATCAGGTGGTGGGGGCAGGCGGCCAGCTCGTCGCGGCTCGGCTTGGCGGTGCCGATGTCCATGTCGCGATAGACCAGCGCGGAATCCACGCTGACGATCTCGACCGGCAGCACCCGGGCGAGGGCCAGCGCGCAGGCGGTCTTGCCGCTGGCGGTGGGCCCCATCAGCAGGATGGCGGGCGGGAGGGCGGTGGTTTGGGGCATGATGCGGGTCTCTAACGGTGGCGCATTGTAGCGGGTGAGGGCAAGTTGAGGATCGGGGTGGTGTTGCGTTTCGGGCCCGGGCTGCGGGCGGCGCTGGTGGCATGGGCGCTGGCGCTCTGGGCCGGGCTGGCTGCGGCGGCCGGGCCGTTGTTCCTGTGGGAGCTGAAGGACGCCGGGGGCGCGTTGCGCGGCTGGCTCTACGGCACCATCCATGTCTGCGATGCAAGCTGTTTCCCGCTGCCGGCGCCGGTGCGCGAGGCCCTGGCCGCCGCCGACGGGCTGGCCCTCGAGCTCGACCCCGCCGACCCGTCCCTCGGGCCGGCGCTGGCCCGGGCCGGCATGTTGCCGCCGGAGCGCCGGGTGGATGAGCTCCTGCCGCCCGCGCTGCGCCCGCGCCTTGCCGCGGCGCTGGCGGCGGTCGGGGTGGCGGACGCCTCGGCGCAGCGCCTGCAGCCCTGGCTGCTCGGCACCCTGATGACGCTGCAGGCCGCCCGGCTGGCGGGTTTCCACACCGAGCAGGGCGTCGACCTGTGGCTGGCCACCGAGGCGCGGGCGCGGGGCCTGCCCCTGGTGGCCCTCGAAACCGTCGAGCGGCAGATCGCCGCCCTGTCGGCGGGGGGCGACGCGGCGCAGCTGGCGAGCCTCATCGAGGTGATCGAGCTCATCGAACAGCAGTCCGGCCGCCCATATTTTGCCGCGATGCTGGCCGCCTGGCGCCGGGGCGACCCGGCCGCCCTCGACCACCTGCTGCGCGACGAGATGGCCAGCCCCGGCATGGCCCCGCTGCTGACCGACCTGCTCGACCAGCGCAACGCCGAGATGCTCGAGGCGATCACGGCTCGCCTGCAGCCCGGCCAGCGCCCTTTCATCGCGGTGGGCGCCGGCCACCTGGGCGGCCCGGCGGGCCTGCTCGATCTGCTCGCGCAGCGGGGCTGGCGGCCGGTGCAGGTGGTGGAGGTGGATGAATGAAGCTGCGGCAGCTTGCGCTGGCGTCAGCGCTTTGCACCGTCGCGGCCACGGGCGCCCGGGCGGCGACGGTGGCCGTGGATGTCGGCCACTTTCTGGCCAAACCCGGCGCCACCAGCGCCTACGGGGTGCCGGAGTTCGAGTACAACCATTCGCTTGCCGCGGTGATCGCCGCGCGGCTGGCTGCCGGTGGCGCGGCGGTGCGCCTGATCGGCCATCGGGGCGAGCTCGCCGACCTGCACGCCCGCCCGCGGGAGGCGGAGGAGGGCGGCGCCGGCTTCCTGCTGTCGGTGCATCACGATTCGGTGAAGGCCCACATGCTCGAGCCCTGGGTGTGGCGCGGCCGCGAGCTGGCCCACTCCGAATCCGCGTCGGGCTTCTCGCTCTTCGTGTCGCGGCGCAACCCGCAGCTGGCGCACAGCCTCGCCTGCGCCAGCGCCATCGGTGCGGCCCTGCGCGCGGCCGGCCTGCACCCCACGCCCCACCACAGCGTGGGCGCCGACGGCGTCGGGCGGCCTTGGGCCGACGAGCAGAATGGCGTGTACTACTACGACAACCTGGTGGTGCTCAAATACACCCGCCTGCCCGCGGTGCTGCTGGAGGCCGGCGTGATAGTCAATCGCGACGAAGAGCGCGAGCTGGCCAGCCCCGCCCGCCGCGCCCTCACCGCCGACGCGGTCGCGGCGGGCCTCGCCGCCTGCGGCGTGACCTCCGGCGGCGGATCGGCGAAAATGCGGAGCAATTGAATGGAGGTGCCCCCTCCTCCGACAAAGGGAGAGCC
>NZ_BJNV01000033.1 GCF_006539865.1 Zoogloea ramigera | reverse complement strand
CAGCCCGCCAGACCCCCGTCCCCCTTGGCAGGGGGAACCTTGGTGGCCGGGGTGCGTCTCTTCGTTTCCCGCGCGGGCCTCATGGCTTGTGCGAAGCCTGGCGAGCCGGGTCGGCAAGGCCTTCAATCTTCAATGTCGGGATCACCGTAATCCACCATGAAACCTGTCCTGCTCTCCTACTTCTCGGCCCTCCGTAGCCTTGGCCGGCCGGGCATCCTGTGGCACCTGATGTGGCCGACCCTCGCGGCCAGCGTGCTGTGGACGTCCCTGCTGGTCATCAACTGGGGCGTGATGATCGCCCAGGGGGCGGCCTTCATCACCGCGCTGCCGCTGGTCGGCGGCTGGATCAGCGGCTCCGAGGTGGCCATGATGGTGGCGCTGGTGATGTTCAAGATCGGGCTGGTGGTGCTGGCCCTGCCCATCATCTACGTCACCGCGGCCTTCCTGGTGGCGGCGGTGGCGCTGCCGCTGATGCTCGAAAAGGTTGCCGCCACCGACTACGCCGACCTCCAGCGCCGCGGCGGCGGCAGCCAGCTGGGCAGCGTCATCAACGCCCTCGGCGCGGTGCTGCAGTTTGTCGCGCTGCTGGTGCTCAGCCTGCCCCTGTGGCTGATTCCCGGCGCCGGGCTGCTGATCTCCCTGCTGCTCACCGCCCGGCTCAACCAGCAGGCCTTCCGCTACGACGCGCTGATGGCCCACGCCGACAAGTTCGAGCTTAAAGCCCTGCCCGCCAGCCAGTCCGGCGGCCTGTTCGGGGTCGGGCTGTTCGGCGCGGTGCTGGCGCACCTGCCCTTCATCAACCTGTTCGCGCCGGCCCTCGCCGGGCTGGCCTTCGTGCATTACCTGCTGTCTGCGCTGCGGCTCGCCCGGCGCACCGAAAACATCATCGAGGTGAATTGAATGAGTGCAAACCCGGCGCCGTCCTTCGGCGCAATCATCATCGGCGACGAGTTGCTGTCGGGCCGCCGCGAAGACAAACACCTGGGCAAGGTGCTCGAGCTCCTCAAGGCCCGCGGCCTGCGACTGGCCTCGGTGCGCTACGTGGGCGACGAGCGCCCGCGCCTGGTGCAGACCCTCCGCGAGAGCTTCGCCAGCGGCGACATCGTGTTCAGCTTCGGCGGCATCGGCGCCACGCCCGACGACCACACCCGCCAGGCCGCCGCCGAGGCGCTGGGCCTGCCGCTGGCGCTGCACCCCGAGGCCGAGGCCGAGATCCGCGCCCGCTTCGGCGACGAGATCACGCCCCAGCGCCTGCAGATGGGCGTCTACCCGGTGGGCGCCGAGATCATCCCCAACCCCTTCAACCGCATCCCGGGCTTCTCGATCCACAACCACTTCTTCGTGCCCGGCTTTCCGGTGATGGCCTGGCCGATGGTCGAATGGGTGCTCGACCAGCGCTTCGCCCACCTCCACCACACCGCCGATTACACCGAGCAGTCGGTGATCGTGTGGGAGGCGTTCGAGGGCAAGCTCATCGACCTGATGGAAGCGATCACCGCCGACTTCCCCGAATCCACCCTGTTCAGCCTGCCCAGCTTTGGCACCGACACCCAGCGCCGCCATGTGGAGCTCGGCATGAAGGGCCCCACCGGCCGGGTGGCCGAGGCGATGGCCCGCATCACCGCCGAGCTCACCCGCCGCGGCTACGAATGGGAGCCCCGCGCGGCCCTTTGAGACTCGGCTGTGAACCTCCCCGCCGCCCCTTCCGCCTACCGTGACTTCCCCGGCCGTCGCTGGCTGGGCGTGCTGCTGCGCGCCGCCCACTTGGCGGGCGTGGTGGGCGTCGGGGCCGGGCTGCTGACGGGGGCGGGCGCCGCGGCAGGCTTCGTTTACCTGATGGTCTTGTCGGGCGTGGCGATGGCGATGCTCGACGCCTGGTCGCGGCGGCGCTGGCTGCGCGAGCTGGCGGGGCTGTCGATGCTCGTCAAGTTTGCGCTGCTCGGCTGGTTTGCCGCCGACCCCGCCCGCCGGCCGCTGCTGTTCTGGCTGATCCTGGTGTTCTCGGTGATCTTCGCCCACGCGCCGGCCAGCTTTCGCCACCGGCGGCTGCGTTAGCCGCCTTGCCCTGGAAACACTCTCGATGCAGCTCCGCCCCGAAACCCCCGCCGACCAGCCCGGCGTGCGCGCCGTACATCTTGCCGCCTTCGAAGGCCCCGACGAGGCCGACCTGGTCAACCGCCTGCGCGGCCACACCTTCCCGTATGTCTCGCTGGTGGCCGTCGACAAGGGGCGCATCGTCGGCCACATTTTGCTTACACCGGTGCTGCTCCCCGGCCACCCGCGGGCCCGCCTGATGGGCCTCGCGCCGATGGCGGTGTTGCCCGACTACCAGCGCAGCGGCGTCGGCAGCGCGCTCGTCGAGGCCGGCCTCGACGCCGCCCGCCAGGCCGGCGCCGGGGCAGTGGTGGTGCTCGGCCACCCCGCGTATTACCCGCGTTTCGGCTTCGTGCCCGCCTCGCGCCACGCCATCGCCTGCCCCTACGACGCCCCCGACGAGGCCTTCATGATCGTCGAGCTGATGCCCGGCCACCTGGCGGGCCTTGCCGGCACCGTCGAATATCACGCCGCCTTCGCCGGCATCGAAGGTGCTGCGCCGTGATCGAGCGGGAGCGCTTCATCGAGATCGTCCGCGACACCCCGCTGGTGTCGGTCGACCTCGTGCTGGTGCGCGGCGGCGCCGAGATCCTGCTCGGCCTGCGCAACAACCGCCCGGCCCAGGGCTGCTGGTTCGTGCCCGGCGGCGCGATCCGCAAGAACGAGCCCCGCGCCGCCGCGCTGCAGCGGGTGGCCGCGCGCGAACTGCAAATCGCCGACGTGCTCGCCCTGCGCCCGCAGCTCCTTGGCGTGTTCGAGCATTTCTACCCGGACTGCTTCGCCGGCGACATCGGCGTCGGCACCCACTACGTGGTGATCGCCCATCGCATCGACGTCCCGGCCGGCTTCGAGGTGCCTGGCTTCGACGCCCAGCATCGTCAGCTGCGCTGGTGGCCGCTGGCCGAAGCGGCGGCGAGCGAGGCCGTGCACCGCTACACGCGGGACTACCTGCCGCTCTTGGCAGACTACAAAAGATGCCCGCCGCCTGGTGGGTTTGGCGGTGATGGGGCACCGCAAGCATCCTGCGATGCGGGGCGAGCGCTTGTAGCGAAATCCCCCTCCGCTGCGGCCCGCGGCCATAAAAAAACGTGATTCAACACCCCGTTGGTGTATTGATGATCATCAATATTCGAAAATAAGAGAAATCTAAACTAGCCCTCAATGTTTCGTTTCACCGCGCGCCTTTCCCGGCCGGGTGAGCTGAAAGGAGGGCTGTCATGCAGGTTCTCAGACGCGTGCTCCTGGCCATCGTGGCCATGGGCTTCTTCGCAGGGGCTGGCGTTGCGGCGGACGATGCGCCGCCGCCCAAGCTGCCCAAATCCACGGCCGACCACGGCAAGTTCAAGGAGCTGCAGCGGGTGTTTGCCTCGGGCCCCGAGGTCACCAAGGCCTGCCTCAGCTGCCACACCGAAGCCTCCAAACAGCTGCACCAGACCCAGCACTGGAAGTGGGAATACACCAACCCCACCACCCAGCAAAAGCTCGGCAAGAAGCACGTCATCAATAATTTCTGCACCTCGGTGTCGTCGAACTACAAAGCCTGCGCCAGCTGCCACATCGGCTACGGGCTGAAGGACGAAGGCTTCGACTTTGCCTCCGAAGAAAACGTCGACTGCCTCGTCTGCCACGACTCCACCGGCAAATACAAAAAGCCCTCCGGCTTCGCCGGCCATCCGGTGACCAAGGACACCGAGTTTCCGCCGGGCTCAGGCAAGATCATCCGCGGCATCGACCTCTCGGCGATCGCCCAGAAGGTCGGCAAGACCCGCCGCGAAACCTGCGGCACCTGCCACTTTTATGGTGGCGGTGGCGACGCCGTGAAGCACGGTGACCTCGACAGCTCCCTCGACCAGCCCGACAAGGCGCTCGACGTGCACATGGACGCCGAAGGCCTCAACTTCAGCTGCGCCACCTGCCACAAGACCGAAGGCCACCAGGTGCCGGGCAGCCGTTACGCCCCCACCGCCGCCGACCGCGAAGGCGCCCACCTGCGCGGCAAGGCCGACAGCAGCAACCCCGCCACCTGCCAGGCCTGCCACGGCCAGGCGCCCCACACGGGCAAGGCCAAGCTCAACGACCACACCGACAAGGTCGCCTGCCAGACCTGCCACATCCCCGCCTTCGCCCGCGGCGACATGCCCACCAAGATGTCGTGGGACTGGTCCACCGCCGGCAAGCGCGACGAGAAGGGCAAGCCGCTGGTCGTCACCAACGACGACGGCCACATCACCTACAACGGCATCAAGGGCGACTTCGTGCTCGAAGAGAACGTCAAGCCCGAATACGTGTGGTTCAACGGCACCGTCAACTACACCCTGCTGGGCGACCCGATCGAGAAGAGCCAGCAGCCCATCGCCATCAACCGCTTCGAAGGCAGCGCCGGCGACGGCAAGTCGCTGATCTGGCCGGTCAAGCTGTTCCGCGGCAAGCAGCCCTTCGACCCCATCAACAAGACCCTGGTGGTCACCCACCTGGCCGGCGAGGATGACACCGCCTACTGGAAGAACATGGTGTGGGACAAGGCCGTCGCCGAAGGCATGAAGACGCTGCACAAGCCCTTCTCGGGCAAGGTGGATTTCATCGAGACCACCGCCATATGGCCGATCACCCACATGGTCGCGCCCAAGGACAAGGCCCTCGGCTGCAACGAATGCCACGCCAAGGGCGGGCGCCTCGACAAGATCGAGGGCATCTACATCCCCGGGCGCGACGCCAACAAGCTGGTGGACACCATCGGCTGGCTCGCCGCGGGCGGCATCCTGGCCGGCGTGCTCATCCACGGCGCCATCCGCGCCCTGCGCCGCAAGCACTGACACGGAGGCACACGCATCATGGAACGGGTTTATCTCTTCACGCGCTTCGAACGCCTGTGGCACTGGGCCCAGGCCGTGCTCATCATCGGCATGCTGGTCACCGGCTTCGAGATCCACGGCACCTACAAGTGGCTCGGCTTTGCCCAGGCCCACAAGGTGCACACCACCATCGTGTGGGCCTTCATCGCCCTGTGGGTGTTTGCGATCTTCTGGCACCTCACCACCGGCGAGTGGCGGCAGTACATCCCCACCATGAAGAACATCGACAAGGTCGTGCGCTTCTACGCGGTGGGCATCTTCCGGGGCGACCCCCACCCCTTTCAGCCCACCCGCGCGCGCAAGCACAACCCCATGCAGGCCCAGACCTACCTCGGCGTCACGGTGGTGGTCACCCCGCTGCTGTGGATCTCCGGCCTCGCCTACCTGTTTTACAACGAGCTCAGCGCCGCTGGCTGGGGCATCCAGCTTGGCGCCATCGCCCTCGTGCACACCATCGGCGCCTTCTTGATGCTGGCCTTCCTCATCGGCCACATCTACCTCGGCACCACCGGCCATACGCCCACCGCGCACTTCAAGGCGATGGTCAGCGGCTGGGACGAAGCGCACTGAAGCACCCATAAAAAAAATCTCAGGGAGTCGTCATGAACACCAGACTTGCCAGAACCCTCATCGCCGCCCTGGTGGCGGGGCTGTTTGCGCCGGTGGCCGCCGCCGAGAGCAACGCCGCGCTCCTCAAGAAGATCGAGGCCCTGTCGGCCGAACTCGCCCGCCTCAAGACCCAGGTGGAAGCCAGCAGCGCCAACGCCGCCGCCAGCCAGAAGGCCACCGAAGCGCTCCAGCAGCGCGTCGTGCAGAGCGAGGCGCGGGTGGTGAAGAGCGAGGAGCGCATCGCCACCAGCGAAGAGCGCGTCGCCAAGGCCGAGGAGAAATCGACGGAACGCTGGCTCACCATCGGTGGCGACTACCAGTTCCGCGTCGACCGCATGGCCGGCCAGACCAAGCCCTTCACCGACGTCACCGCCACCTTTGCCAACGCCCAGCAGCAGCTGCAGGCCAACTTCTTTGCCAACCCCACGCCCGCCAACGGGCAAATGCTCACCGGCCTGATGGGCTTCGCCCAGGGCATGGCCGGCGTGCGCACCTACAACGAGGCCCGCAGCTTCCTTGGCGCCAACGCCGCCATGCTCGGCGGGCTGCAGAGCTACGCCGCCCAGGTGCCCGCCTACAAACCCGAAAACCAGGCCCTCTACACCAACCGCTTCGGCCTCGACCTCCACGCCAAGGCCACGCAGGACGTCAGCGTCTCGGCCCGCCTGGTGATGTACAAAACCTTTGGCGCCGGCGACGACGACGCCGTTACCAACGCCGGCAGCGCCCCGTATTTTGCCGACCGGGTGGGCGTCTTCGACGGCACCCTCGGGCATGTCCCCTCCAGCAGCTACCTCAACGTCGACCGCGCCTTTGCCACCTGGAGCAACATCGCCGACCAGGACATCTGGTTCTCGGTGGGCCGCCGCCCATCCACCCACGGCGCCCCCAGCAACCTGCGCCTCAACACCCCGCGCCCCGGCAACGGCGGCACGCCCTCGCTGCTGGTCGACTACGCCTTCGACGGCATGACCGTAGGCTGGGCGCCCGACATCGACGGCCTGCCCGGCGCCTACGCCAAGCTCTGCTACGGCCGCGGCTTCGAGAGCGGCTTCCGCTCAACGCCCGGCAACTCGCTGCAGGATACCGACATGCTCGGCGTCGCCGTCATCCCCATCGACACCGACCCCCTGCGCGTGTGGCTGCAGTGGAACCGGGGCATGAACATCTTCGACGCCCCCAAGATGCGTGACACCTACTTCGGCAACACCATGCCCAAGGCCAACCTGGGCGACATCGACTGGTACGGCGTGGGCGCCATGGGCACCCTCAAGCGCGTCGGCGTGGGCGACCTCAACTACTTTGCCGACCTCGGCATGAGCGTCACCCACCCCAACGACAACGTCTCGTCACAGTTCGGCTTCCAGGGCCTGCTGACTGGCGCCTTCTTCAACCCCGAAGCGCCCAAGGATAAAACCGGCACCGCCATCGCCCTCGGCCTGCGCTACGACCTGCCCAGCAAGACCAAGCTCGGCGCCGAATACAACCACGGCTCCAAGAACTGGATCACCTTTGCCCCCGCCGCCACCGACATGTGGACCTCCAAGGTCGGCACCCGCGGCAATGTGTACGAGCTCTACCTGATCCAGGAGCTCGCCAGCAAGCCCGTGTCGTCGCACCTCGCCAAAGCCTTTGTGCGCCTTGGCCTCCAGTACTACGATTTCCAATACACCGGCAGCAACAACTGGGTTGGCGCCCCGGTCAAGATGTCCAGCGTGAACGGCAACATGATGGCCACCACGCCCCTCGACCACGCCTACAACGCCTACGCCACCTTCGAAGTCAAGTTCTGACCCCACGCGTAAAACGAAAGGAAGCCCCCATGCGTACCAAGCTCACCCGCGTCCTGCTCTCGCTTGCCCTGGCCGGCTCGGCCCTGGCGATGTCCCCCATCGCCTCCGCCGACGACGTCAAGATGGTCGGCGTGATCACCAAGATCCAGATGGCCGCCGACGGCAAATCCGCCACCGCCACCCTCAAGGACAACAAGAGCGGCAATAGCGTCACCATCAGCATCACCGACGACCTGACCCTCGACAAGTTCAAGGACAAGCGGATCGTTGAAGGCGACGAGATCCGCGCCAAGTTCGACGACGCCAACAAGAACCTCAGCAAGTCGTTCAAGAAGACGGCCGGCTGCTGACCCCGCCGCCCAACGCGGCAAGCACCACCCGGGCGGCTCCCCAAAGGAGCCGCCCTTTGTTTTGAGCGCCCAGGGCCGCCCACCACACACCACCCCGCAGCCCAACAACCAAAGGTAGGTCGGGTTAGCGCAGCGTAACCCGACACCCCCCACACCCCAGCAAACGCTGATCCCACCCCCGAAAACACCAATCCGCCCCCCGGAAACACTAATCCTCCACCAAGCATCATCAATCTCACGCCCGGAATCAGTAATCCGCCCCCAGGAATCAATGATTCGCCCCCGGGAGTCAGTAATCCAGCACCCGGAATCAGTGATCCAACCCCGGGAATCAGTGATCCAACCCCGGGAATCAGTAATCCACGACCAGGAAACAGTAATCCGATCCCAGGAATCACTGATCCAGCTCCCGGAATCACTGATCCGACCCCCGAACACAGTCATCCGCCCACCGTAACCCATCACCCGACCCCGGCACCCCGAATCACCACCCCGCGTCACGCCCTCCACGCCC
Source organism: Zoogloea ramigera (assembly GCF_006539865.1). Lineage (GTDB taxonomy): Bacteria > Pseudomonadota > Gammaproteobacteria > Burkholderiales > Rhodocyclaceae > Zoogloea > Zoogloea ramigera. The sequence goes on along the minus strand of NZ_BJNV01000033.1, from coordinate 15,698 downwards.
CCGAACACCGCGATTCCCCCCGCCAGCACGGTCATCCCGCAGCACCAGACGCCTCACCCGCAGCCCGCAACACGCATCCCGCGGCCCATCATCACACCCTCCCCTGACAAGGGGAGGGCCGGGGAGGGGTTTTGCGGTTTCCCGCCACCCCGCATCCTTCCAAAGCCTCCGCCTTGCCCGATCCGAATAAATCCATGACAAGATGTTGCGTAGCCCATTTCGCGGGAGTAGCATCCAAAACGCAGCACGTTAGCCATCTTCAATAATGCCAAGGAGAAATCATGAGCAACGTCGACCCGAAGACCAAAGTCACCGCCGCCCAGACCCGCAAGAACATCGCGGCCTATCAAGCCCTTACCAACATGCCTGACTACAAGGCCAACAACCCCGCCCACAGCCGCGAAGCCGCCGAGGCCGCCTACCAGACGCTCATCGCCGCCGAACGCAAGGCCGTCATCGACAAGGCCACCTCCGCCGCCAGCGACGACGCCGTCGTCTCCGCCCGCCGCGGCCTCCAGGACGTCATCCTCGGCGTCAAACTCGAAGCCAAGGCCCTCTACGGCCCCAGCTCCGACCAGGTCGCCGCGCTGGGGCTGAAGAAGAAGTCGGAGAAGGCGAAGAAGTCGAAGAAGGCGAAAGTGAAGAAGACGGAGTGAGGAGGGGGCCCTGTCTTGGTTGGAGGTGAGGCAGGGCAGGTGAGAGGACAGCGGCCGGGAGGCCGCTAATAAAAAATATTAGTTAAAAGGTTTTTAATGAAAGCTCATGAAAAAATAAAGTGGCAAGATCTAGAAAGACTTGTTCGAACAGTTGCTGAAGCAAAGTTTGGGGCTACAGCTAGAGCAGAAGATATTGCAGGGGTTAAGTGTGACTGTGTCATTCGCCTCAATGATGGAAGCGTGGTTTTAGTAGAGATCAGCAAAGAGACCAGTCTCGATAAGCTTCGTACTGACTTGGCAAAGTTTGGAGTCTTGCGACCTTATTTCTTTCAAAAAAATATTTTTCCAAAGTGTTTTTTTATTACGCTTGACGAGCCTACTCCGTCTCTTATCCAGTCCGGACAAAGCAGTTTTGTACAAGTTTATTCAGTTGGTCAGTTTTTTGATGCACTGCTAGGTCTTCATCGATATGCGTATGCGCGGTCTAAACTGCCATTTGGCTCCGCAGTGGATCTCTATTCCGGAGAGCCAGATCGAAATCGCTATGTCCCTGTAACGTATGTTAGCGAAAGTGGCGAAAGCTACACTGTTGCTCGTATGGCGTCAGAGCTTGTTGCAGGACGGACAATTGTCCTTATTGGAGACTACGGTTCAGGTAAAAGTAGGTGCACTCAAGAGGTTTTTGAAGCTCTTATTGAGACTCAGCGACAACATTATCGAAATCCAATTGCTATAAATCTTCGAGAAAATTGGGGGTTGAAACGTGCTCAAGAAATGCTTACCCGGCACTTTACAGACCTTGGTTTGACAGATGTTTTGGATCAAGCTTTGAAAGTGGCATACGCGCCCGCGACCATATACCTTTTGGATGGTTTTGACGAAATTGGTGCGCAGACTTGGAGTGACGATCCAACTAAACTCGTGGATATTCGAAAGCAGTCTTTGGTCGGCGTAAAAGACTTAGTTACACAGGCAAAGGGTGGAATATTAATAACGGGGCGAGAGCACTATTTTAACAACGATGCTGAGCTAATTACTTGCCTCGGGCTCGGCCAAAAAAATCCACTTTTCCTCCGTTGTAATCAGCAGCTGACGGACGAGCAGTTCTCCGAGTTGTTAGGACGCTCACCCTCCGTGCTGCCAGCCTGGATGCCGAAAAAGCCGTTGATCGCAAATATAGCTCGTGATATCGAGCCTGCGGTATTGGATAGTTTTTTCAAAACGAGCTCAGGTGAAATAGATTTCTGGAATCTTCTTGTTGATGCCTTCTGCGAAAGAGAAGCTAGAATCAATCCAATCCTTGATCCGGCTATTATTCGATCACTTTTGACGAAGATTGGGCGCCTCACTAGAGCAACGAAGTCAGCGCTCGGACCAATTTCTATTAAGCAGATTAATGAGGCGTTTGAACAGACGACGGGGAGGCCTCCCACTGATGAGTCCGCGATTGTTTTGCAACGCCTTCCAGGCCTTAGTCGGATCGGCGCGGAGAGTTTAGATCGGCAGTTTGCTGATATCTTTATTCTCGATGGATTGAAGGCCGAAGATACTCTTGAGCTCTTTGCACAGGGGGCGCCAGATGAACTCGATGAGTGTTGGGTTAATCCAATAGAGAATTTTGGGGCTTATTTTGTTTCTGCTCGTCTTGGTGCGAATTGTCAAGTGGGTACGGCGACTGCGTTTATTAAGAGAAATGTTCAAAAAAATAATAAAGTTCTTCTTTCTGATTTGCTTTCAGGGCTTCTGCAATTAGATTTTGAAGATATTGATTTAGGTGGTCAGTCATTTTTCGGAGGTAAGTTTTTTCAGGTGGCGTTGGGGAGCACGGCTATCCGAAACTTAACTTTCGTCGACTGTTTTTTTGATCATCTCGATATAACGGATAGTGAACCGCGCGGGGTCTTCCTGTCTGATTGTGTGGTTATGAGGCTTTCCGGTATTACGTCAAGTGAGCATGCACCTTCGTGGTTCAAGAATTGTCTTGTTGAGGTCTATCAGTCTGTTGAAACTCTTTCTGCAATTCGAGAGGCTGGGTTGAGTGTGTCACAGACGTTTCTATTGTCTAGTCTGAGAAAGCTTTTTCTTCAGCCTGGAGGTGGTCGCAAAGAAAGTAGTATGTATAAAGGATATGGTGACTCCACGACAAAGAAGACGTGTGAGAAAGTAATGCAGTTACTGATTCGTGAGAGATTTTGTGAAAAATTTAAGGGTCAGAGCGAGCCTATTTTTGTACCCAATCGTTCACTAACAGGTCGTGTTCAAGCGATTATGAGTCAGATGACCACCTCTAAAGATACGCTTTGGTTGCAAGTCTCTCGTATGGACAAAGAACTCAATACGCAGTAACGATTCAGGGGAGTAAAACCTTTATGTCTTGGTCTCGGGGGAGGCTGGGAGCCTATCGCGAATGGTGGCTTTCATTCGCGTGGTCTTGATGCAGGCCGTTTGTCACGTATTGACGTATTGATCCAGCAAATTCGGATCAGGGTTGCTCGGCTTACCCCACCCCACAAAACCTATTCCTCCCCCCACCCTTCGCCTCATACAACGCCTTATCCGCCCGATTCAGCAGCGAATCAATATTGTCTTCAACCGACCCCATGCTCGACACGCCGATCGACACGCTGAAGCTCACGGGTTCGCCACCGTTAAGGGGAATCCTTGCGTTGGCGATGGTTTCGCGGAGGCGTTCGGCGGCGTCTAGCGCGGCGGGCTGGTCGGTTTCGGGGAGCAGTACGGCAAACTCTTCGCCGCCCAGGCGGCCGAGGATGTCCACGTCGCGCAGGGTGGCGTGGCTGAGGTCGGCGACGGCCTTGAGCACGGTGTCGCCCACCTTGTGGCCGTAGCGGTCGTTGATGAGCTTGAAGTGGTCGATGTCGAGCATGAGCATCGACAGGGGCTTGCCGTAGCGGTGGGCGCGGCTGAGCTCCTGCTCGGCGCGTTCCATGAAGTGGCGGCGGTTGTAGACGCCGGTGAGGTAGTCCACGTGGGCCTGGCGCCGCAGCTCTTCCTCTAGCAGCTTGCGTTCGGTGATGTCGGTGTGGGTGCCGCACATGCGGGTGGCCTTGCCGTGCTCGTCGCGCTGCATCACCTTGGCCCTACCACTACACCGCGAGCCTATGGCCAAGACCATTGGTTTAGCTGGTAAACTCGATATCGGTAATTGTCTGCCCTGCCCATGATGAAGCGGCGTTACGCTCAGTTTAATCCCAAGCGCAAACTACTCACGCCTTCCGAGGCTGAAGTTCGCGTGGCCGAACTCCAGGTGTTGGCTAGTCGCGCGCGCTATGGCGGAAACCCGGAGCATAAAAGGAACCCAGGCGATTTCGGGCTCGTTCCGCCTTCCGATCCAAGACAAGGGAAATCGCTGTGCGATGTCGCCAGGATTTTTAAGCGTACCGAAGCGGAAGCGTTACTTCGCGCGGGGCTGCGCAAGGGCCTTGTGAGCGACCGGATGGATGGCGAGTGGCCGAAGAACGTCTGGTCAGTTACGGACGACGGCTTCGCCATGGAGGCGCAGCTCGAAAACCCCGTTTTGGGAACCTATCACGGCTACCCCATGCCCGAGACTGATCCTCTGTCGCTGGAAGTGAAACGTCGTTGGGAGCACATCAATGGCTGAATTGCGAATCAGCACAAAGTGGATGGCCGCGACATCCGGGGAGCCAGAGGTCAGGGCCACGGCAGCTCTGCTCGACATGTATGTCGACACCATCAGCCTGACGCGAAACCAGGATCTCTGGGCGGAGACCGTGCGTGACAACGTCTTCGTCTCTGCCTACCCGCTCGCCATGTGGTTTGCGAGTTCGTGGTGGCGCCTTAACCATGAGCCCCTGCCACCGCAGCAGCCTGGCCATGACTGGCGTATGGTCCATGAACTCGGTGCGGCCAATCACGGCTTTGTGTGGCCGCGCGTCGTCTTTATCCCGGATGGTGAGGCGATTCACGTGTGGGCCGGGGCGTCGATGACACCGGACCAGTCGGTGCAGTACCTGCAAACGCTCGATGTGCCGAGAACGATAGCGTTGCCTGGCTTTCAGCAGAGTCTCGAGCGCTTCATCCACAGCGTGTTGGCCCGCCTGGATGCCAAGGGGCTCGCTGGATCGAATTTGGCTCACCTGTGGGCCCTCGTGCAGGAAGATCTGGCGGACCCCGATGCGGCTCGCCGGAGGAAGCTGGAGGCCGAGCTGGGGTTTGATCCCGAGGAGTGCCCGGAGCAGGCATTGAATGCGGCATTGCAGTGGGCGAGCCAGGTCGGAGACGCGGCACTGTCGGAGCTGGCACCTGCGATCGCAGCGTCGGGGGCGTCTCCGGATTTGGCGCTCATAGGGCAGTTGGCCAGCGCAGGTGGAATTGTGGGCACCCCGGAAATCTCGCCCGACAGCATCGTTCACCTGGAGCACGGGGCTCCTTGGGAGCGCGCGATTCACGACGCGCGTATGCTTCGTCACCAGTTGGGTAATGTCAGCGGCCCCGTTTGCAACAGCAGTCTGCATGACCTGCTTGGCATGAGCAGCGAAGCTGCCGCCAATTGGTCGGTGCCGGTGGGGCGGTCGCCAGTCGCGGTGGCCATACCGGTGAATGATCGCCAGCTGCAGTTTGTTCCACGCAAGCGCAACCCTGCCGGGCGGCGATTCGAGCTAGCGCGTTTCTTGGGCGAGTACCTCAGCCCCTCGACCCAGAAAGCGCATTGGCTTGCATCAACCGACCTATCGACTTTCCGTCAAAAATACCAGCGCGCTTTCGCGGCAGAGTTTCTTTGCCCAATCGATTCCTTGACGTCCTTTTTGGGCGGTGATTTCTCTTCATACGCGATCGAAGAAGCAGCCGCTGAGTTCGATGTTAGTGAGAAGACTATAGAAAGCCTGTTGCTCAACAATGGGTATGTTCACCATCATGGGGCAGATAGCCTGCCGTATCGAATGGCTGCCTGATCTGCCTTCTGTGTTGTCAGCTTTTGCTTAGAGCATGTTCGCCTCCACGAGCCAGGAGGCAAACCACCCCTCACCCCGCCCCACAAACCCGATTCCTCCCCCCATCCTTCGCCTCATACAACGCCTTATCCGCCCGGTTCAGCAGCGAATCAATATGGTCTTCAACCGACCCCATGCTCGACACCCCGATCGACATGCTGAAGGTCACGTGCTCGCCACCGGTGAGCGGAATCCTGGCGTTGGCGATGGTTTCGCGGAGGCGTTCGGCGGCGTCTAGCGCGGCGGGCTGGTCGGTTTCGGGGAGCAGCACGGCAAACTCTTCGCCGCCCAGGCGGCCGAGGATGTCCACGTCGCGGAAGGTGGCGTGGCTGAGGTCGGCGACGGCCTTGAGGACGGTGTCGCCCACCTTGTGGCCGTAGCGGTCGTTGATCAGTTTGAAGTGGTCGATGTCGAGCATGAGCATCGACAGGGGTTTGCCGTAGCGGTGGGCGCGGCTGAGCTCCTGCTCGGCGCGTTCCATGAAGTGGCGGCGGTTGTAGACGCCGGTGAGGTAGTCCACGTGGGCCTGGCGCCGCAGCTCTTCTTCCAGGAGCTTGTGTTCGGTGATCTCGGTGTGGGTGCCGCACATGCGGGTGGCCTTGCCGTGCTCGTCGCGCTGCATCACCTTGGCCTGGTCGAGGATCCAGCGGATGCTGCCGTCCTTGTGGAGCATGCGGTATTCGAGCTTGTGGGATTTGCTGCGCCCTTCAATCACGTCGAAGATCGAGGCCCAGGCGCGCTCCCGGTCGTTGGGGTGGACGAAGTCGGCCCATTGCTGGGCGGTGTGCTGGAGCTCGTCGAAGGTGTAGCCGAGGATGTGGCCCCATTGGGGGTTGCGCTCTACCTTGCCGGTGGCGATGTCCCAGTCCCAGAAGCCGAGCTCGGAGCCTTCCTGCACGAAGCGGAGCTGGCGGGCGCGGTCTTCCAGCGTGGCTTCGGCCTTCTTGCGTTCGGTGACGACGTCGAAGAGCGCCACAAAGTGCTTGGGCTGGGGGCAATACACCGACACCGAGAACCACTGGGCCATCGACTTGATGAAGAGTTCAAAGGTCTCGGGTGGGCCACCCCAGGCTACGCGGCCAAATATATTCAGCAGCGCGGTGTCGGTTTGCGGCAGGGCCGGCACGATCTGGCTGATGCGTTGCCCGTACACGCCGTCAAGCCCGGTCTGGGTGTGGAAGGCGGGGTTGGTGTAGAGAAACAGGAAGTCGCTGGGCTGCCCGTCGGTGTATTCCATGCGGCAGTAGGCGACGCCGTTGAGCAGGTGTTCGAGCAGGCCGTCGAGCACCGCGCGAACTTCGGGTGGCCTGGCGTCGGGGGCGAGGTCGGTGGGGGACGGGGCGCGCTCTGCGGGGGCGGTCATCGACGATCTCGGAGGCTGTCGGTCGGAGCCCAAACGATACACGCGTATTCCGGTGGCCGGCAGCACGCCGGTGGGTGGAGGGGCACGCGATGCGCCGAAATGTTGCGGAATGCACAGTGGGCAGCGCGGGGGGCGCGGCGCGGGCTGTTTCATACGCGCAGCATGGCAGCGTTGGGGCAGGGGATGGCGGGCCGCGGTGGGGTATGTGGGGTGAGGTTTGCGGGTTTGCGATGATCGGGCGGGGAGGGGCGATGTGTCGGGTTACGCCCTTTGGGCTAACCCGACCTACCCAGATGAAATAGCGCTGCGCCAGCCCGTGCATTAAAAAAGCGGCCCGGAGGCCGCTTTGTGCTGTGGTGTTGCGCGGTGCTTACTTCTTGCGGGCCGGCGGTACGTCGGTGCAGCTGCCGTGGGCCACTTCGGCGGCCATGCCCACCGTCTCGCCCAGGGTCGGGTGAGGGTGGATGGTCTTGCCGATATCCACGGCGTCGGCGCCCATTTCGATGGCGAGGCACACTTCGCCGATCATGTCGCCGGCGCTGGGGCCGACGATGGTGCCACCGATCACGCGGTGGGTTTCGGCGTCGAAGATGAGCTTGGTGAAGCCGTAGTCGGCGCCGTTGGCGATGGCGCGGCCGCTGGCTGCCCACGGGAACTTGGCGGTCTCCACCTTCTTGCCTTCGGCCTTGGCCTGGGCTTCGGTGTAGCCGACCCATGCCACCTCGGGGTGGGTGTAGGCGACGCCGGGGATCACGGTGGCGTCGAAGGCCGACTTGTGGCCGGCGGCGACTTCGGCGGCCACGTGGGCTTCATGCACGGCCTTGTGGGCGAGCATGGGCTGGCCGACGATGTCGCCGATGGCGAAGATGTGGGGCACGTTGGTGCGCATCTGGGCATCGACGGGGATGAAGCCGCGTTCGCCCACGATCACGCCGGCCTTGTCGGCGCCGATCTTCTTGCCGTTGGGCGCGCGGCCCGCGGACTGCAGGATCATGTCGTACTTGACCGGTTCCGTCGGAGCGCCTTCGCCCTCGAAGCTCACGTAAAGGCCATCCTCCTTCGCCTCGACGGCGACGGTCTTGGTCTTCAGCATGATCTTGTCGAAGCGGCTGGCGTTCTGCTTTTCCCACACCTTGACGGCGTCGCGGTCGGGGCCCTGCATGAGGCCGTCCATCATCTCGACCACGTCGACGCGGGCGCCGAGGGTGGAGTAGACGGTGGCCATCTCGAGGCCGATGATGCCGCCGCCGATGACCAGCATCTTGCCCGGCACGAAGCGCAGCTCGAGGGCGCCGGTGGAGTCGACGATGCGCGGGTCGCGGGGGATGAAGGGCAGATGCACGGCGGCGCTGCCAGCGGCGATGATGCACTGCTTGAACTTGACGACCTTGTTCTGGCCGGTCTTGTCCTGGCTGGTGCCGGTGGTTTCTTCGACGGCGATGTGATTCGGGTCGAGGAAGCTGCCGTAGCCGCGGATGACGTCTACCTTGCGGCCCTTGGCCATGCCGGCGAGGCCGCCGGTGAGCTTGCCGACAACCTTGTCCTTGTGGGCGCGCAGGGCGTCCACGTCCACGCTGGGCTTGGCGAAGCTGATGCCGGCGGTGCTGACGTGCTCGGCTTCGTCGATCACCGCGGCCACGTGCAGCAGGGCCTTGGACGGGATGCAGCCGACGTTGAGGCAGACGCCGCCGAGGGTGGCGTAGCGCTCGATGATGGCGGTCTTGAGGCCGAGGTCGGCGGCGCGGAAGGCGGCCGAATAACCGCCGGGGCCGGCGCCGAGCACGACGAGGTCGTATTCGACGTCGGCGGAGCCGGCGTGGGCAGCCGCAGCGGGGGCGGCCACCGGGGCCGCAGCAGGCGCCGCAGCCGGAGCGGCGGCGGGTGCGGCAGCCGCGCCGGCGGCGTCGAGCTTGAGCAGCACGGCGCCTTCGCCAACCTTGTCGCCCACCTTGACCAGGAGTTCGGCAACCACGCCGGTGGCCGGCGAGGGTACGTCCATGGTGGCCTTGTCGGACTCGAGGGTGCAGATGGCGTCTTCGGCCTTGATGCTGTCGCCGACCTTGACGAACAGCTCGATGATGGGGACTTCGGAGAAATCGCCGATGTCGGGTACTTTGACTTCCACTAATTGACTCATCTTGATCACCTCTTTGGGCGTAGTGTGCAGAGCGCGGGGCGGGGTGAGGTTTTTACACCTCACGCCTCACCCCTCACTCCTCACCGATTTCAGAGCATGACCCGACGGAAGTCGGCCAGCAGTTGGGCGAGGTACACGTTGAAGCGGGTGGCCAGCGCACCGTCGATCACGCGGTGGTCGGCGGTGAGCGACATGGGCAGGGTGAGGCGCGGCACGAATTGCTTGCCGTCCCACACGGGCTTCATCACCGACTTGTTGACGCCGAGGATGGCGACCTCGGGGGCGTTGACGATGGGCGCGAAGTAAGTGCCGCCGATGCCGCCGAGGCTGGAGATGGTGAAGCAGGCGCCGGACATGTCGGCGGGCTTGAGCTTGCCGTCACGGGCCAGCTTGGCCAGCGAGCCGGATTCGGCCGCAATCTCGAAGACGCTCTTGGTGTCGGCATTCTTGATGACCGGCACCACGAGGCCGTTGGGCGTGTCGGCGGCGAAGGCGATGTTGAAGTACTTCTTGTAAACCAGGTTGTCACCGTCGAGGCTGGTGTTGAACTCGGGAAACTCCTGCAGCGCGCGCACCGAGGCCTTGATGATGAAGGCGAGCATGGTGAGCTTCTTGCCGGACTTTTCGTATTCCTTGTTCATCTGGACGCGGAAGGCTTCCAGATCAGTGATGTCGGCGTCTTCGTGGTAGGTGACCGCCGGGATCATCGCCCAGTTACGGGCGAGGTTCTGGCCGGAGATCTTCTTGATGCGCGACAGCGGCTTGACGTCGATCTCACCGAACTTGGCGAAGTCCACCTTCGGCCACGGCAGCAGGTCGAGCCCACCGCCCAGGCTGCCGACGGGGGCCGCGGCCACCGCCTTGCCCGGCACGACGCCGGTGCTCATGGCGCCCTTGATGAAGGCGGTGACGTCGGCCTTGGTGATGCGGTTCTTGGGGCCGCTAGCCTTGACCTGGGCGAGGTCGACGCCGAGTTCGCGGGCGAAGCCACGCACCGAGGGGCTGGCGTGCACCAGGCCGCCGAGCTTGATGGGCGCGGGGATGGTGGTGGCCGGCGTGGGGATGGGCACCACATTGACCGGCGGCGTCGGCGCGGGGGCGCCGTCGGCCAGCGACACGGTGGGGCCGGCGGCGGGCGCTTCGACCTTGGCGGGGGCGGCGGCCGGCGCAGCGGCACTGGCGCCGGTCTCGACCTTGATCAGCACCGCACCTTCGGAGACCCGGCTGCCGAGCTGGACGAGGACTTCCTTCACCACGCCGGTGGCGGAGGAGGGCACGTCCATGGTGGCCTTGTCGGATTCGAGGGTGGCGATGGCGTCTTCGGCCTTGATGCTGTCGCCGACCTTGACGAAGAGCTCGATGACCGGCACGTCGGCGAAGTCGCCGATGTCGGGCACCTTGACCTCGACGATGGCACCCGCGCTGGCGGCGGGCGCGGCAGCCACGGGGGCGGCCGCGGCCGGTGCCGGAGCAGCCACCGGAGCCGGAGCCGCCGCAGCGGCTGCGCCGGCGGCTTCGAGCTTGATCAGCACGCTGCCTTCGGCGACGCGGCTGCCGACCTGGACGAGCACTTCCTTGACCACGCCGGCGGCGCTGGAGGGCACGTCCATGGTGGCCTTGTCGGATTCGAGGGTGGCGATGGCGTCGTCAACCTTGATGGTGTCGCCGACCTTGACGAACAGTTCGATGACCGGCACGTCGGCGAAATCGCCGATGTCCGGAACCTTGACTTCGATGAGTTGGCTCATTTTTGTAGTCTCCTCGGCGCTCAGACAGACATCGGGTTCGGCTTGGACGGGTCAAGCTTGTACTTGACCAGCGCAGCGGCAACCTTGTCGCGTTCGATCTTGCCTTCGTCGGCCAGGGCCTTGAGGGCGGCCAGGGTGACCCAGCGGCGGTCGACTTCGAAGAAGTGGCGCAGCTTCTCGCGGGTGTCGGAGCGGCCGAAGCCGTCGGTGCCCAGGGTGACGTAGCGGCCCTTGACGTAGGGGCGGATCTGCTCGGCGAACAGGCGGATGTAGTCGGTGGCGGCGATCACCGGGCCGACGGCGCCGTCGAGCTTCTGTTCGACGTGGGATTTGCGCGGGGCTTCGAGCGGGTGCAGCAGGTTCCAGCGGGCGGCGTCCTGGCCGTCGCGGGCGAGCTCGTTGAAGCTCGGGCAGCCCCAGATGTCGGCTTCCACGCCCCAGTCGTTCTTGAGGAGTTCGGCGGCGGCGATGACTTCGTTGAAGATGGTGCCGGAGCCCAGCAGCTGGACGCGCAGATCACCCTCGCCACCCTTACGGAAGGCGTACATCCCCTTGATGATGTCGGCCTCGGCACCCGCGGGCATCTCGGGGTGCTCGTAGTTCTCGTTCATCACCGTGAGGTAGTAATAAACGTCTTCTTGCTCGGCGAACATGCGGCGCATGCCGTCCTGCACGACAACCGCCACTTCGTACTGGAAGGTGGGGTCGTAGCTGATGCAGTTGGGGATCATGTTGGCCATCAGCTGGCTGTGGCCGTCTTCGTGCTGCAGGCCTTCGCCGTTCAGCGTGGTGCGGCCGGCGGTGCCGCCGATCAGGAAGCCGCGGGTGCGCTGGTCGGCAGCGGCCCAGCAGAGGTCCATGGTGCGCTGCATGCCGAACATCGAGTAGAAGATGTAGAAGGGCACCATCTGCACGCCGTGCACGCTGTAGGCGGTGCCGGCGGCGATCCAGTCGGCCATGGCGCCGGCTTCGTTGATGCCTTCCTGCAGCACCTGGCCGGTCTCGCTCTCCTTGTAGAACATGAGCTGGTCATGGTCTTCGGGGACGTACTTCTGGCCTTGCTGGTTCCAGATGCCGTACTGGCGGAACATGCCTTCCATGCCGAAGGTGCGCGACTCGTCGGGCACGATGGGGACAATGTTCTTGCCGATCTGCTTGTCTTTCAGCAGGGTGTTCATGATGCGCACGATGGCCATCGTGGTGGACAGCTCGCGCCCTTCGCCGGAGGCCTTGAGGAGCGCGGCAAAGGTGTCGAGGCCCGGCACCGGCAGGGCTTCGGCCTTGCGGCGGCGCTGGGGCAGGAAGCCGCCGAGGTCGACCCGGCGCTGCATCATGTACTTGTATTCGGGCGAGTCTTCGGGGAAGCGCAGGTAGGGCAGCTCTGCCAGCTTGTCGTCGGGCACCGGGATGCCGAAGCGGTCGCGGAAGCGGCGGATCGAGTCGATGTCGAGCTTCTTTTGCTGGTGGGAGATGTTCATCGCCTCGCCGGACTGGCCCATGCCGAAGCCCTTGATGGTCTTGGCGAGGATCAGGGTGGGTGCGCCCTTGTGATTAACGGCGGCGTTGTAGGCGGTGAAGATCTTGAAGATGTCGTGGCCGCCGCGGTTGAGGTTCCACACCTCGTCGTCGGTCCAGTCGGCCACCAGGGCGCGGAGCTCGGGCGTGTTGAAGAAGTGCTCGCGCACATAGGCGCCGTTCTTGGCCTTGAAGGTTTGATACTCGCCGTCGCAGAGTTCCATCATGCGCTTCTTCATGATGCCCTTCTTGTCGCGGGCGAAGAGCGCGTCCCAGTGGGTGCCCCAGATCAGCTTGATGACGTTCCAGCCGGCGCCGCGGAATTCGGCTTCGAGCTCTTGAATGATCTTGCCGTTGCCGCGCACCGGGCCGTCGAGGCGCTGCAGGTTGCAGTTGATGACGAAGATCAGGTTGTCGAGCTTCTCGCGGCCAGCCATGCCGATGGCGCCAAGGGATTCGACCTCGTCGGTCTCGCCGTCGCCGAGGAAGGCCCACACCTTGCGCTGCTCGGCCTTGGCGGCGTCGATGAGGCCGCGGCTGGCGAGGTATTTCATGAAGCGCGCAGAGTAAATGGCGCACAGGGGGCCGAGGCCCATCGACACCGTGGGGAACTGCCAGAAGTCGGGCATCAACCACGGGTGCGGGTAGGACGAGATGCCGTGGCCTTCGGATTCTTGCCGGAAGCTGTCCATCTGCTCGTCGGTGAGGCGGCCGAGCATGTAGGCGCGGGAATACACGCCGGGCACCGAGTGGCCCTGGAAGTAGATCAGGTCGCCGCCGGTGTCGTGGTCGATGCTCTTCCAGAAGTGCGAGAAGCCCACGTCGTAGAGGGCCGCGGCGGAGGCGAACGAGGCGATGTGGCCGCCCACGTTGGTGTGCTTGTTGGCCCGCACGACCATGGCCATCGCGTTCCAGCGAATGTAGGAGTGGAGCTTGATCTCCATGTCCGGGTCGCCCGGGTAGCGGGGCTGGCGGTCGGCCGGAATGGTGTTGATGTACTGGGTGTTGGCGGAATAGGGAATGTCTATGCCTTCCTCACGTCCCGCTTCGATCAGCTTTTCGATCAGGAAGTGGGCACGGTCGGTGCCTTCCTGACTGACTACGCTGGACAGGGCGTCCAGCCACTCCTGGGTTTCCTGGGCATCGGTGTCTGCCAGGGCATTCTGCGTGTTCGCGGCCATGTTTTGTCTCCTCATGACTTGCGGGTTGTGGGTGGTTACCGAGGATAGCGGCAACCGGTTTTTGCTACAAACCAGTGTGAGCCGGATCACGGCTCGTTTTTCGTAATATAAAACCAAATCTCGTACCGTGCAATAAAGCGAGCCGAGTTTTTGGGGATATTTTTGCGTGTCGGGTAGGCGCGGAGATGGCTGGCCCGGGTGGAGGCGGGCGATGACGCAGCGCTGACTGCGGCGGGCGTTGCGGCGCGCATGTCGCACCGGTCGGAGACTCGGCTGCAGCGAGCGCCGGGATGGCGGGCAGATGGGCGCGCAGCGTGGCGCGCGCGCTTGGGTCGAGCGGGTCGGCAGCACGGCGCGCGGGGCCGTGGCCTTATTTGTGCTGGGCGTGGCGCTTGCGGTCTTCGTCGTAGGCGAAGACCACCTGGGCGTTGCGTATTTCGCCGATGACCAGGATGCGGGTGCTGTCGATGGTCTCGTGGTCGGTCTTGGAGAAGGGGTGGTGGTAGGTCATCACCAGGCCGTCAACCTTTTCCTTGAGCGATTCGAGGGCTTCGCGCAGACGAGGCCCGTCGGTGCTGCGGGCCTGGCGCATGGCGGCGGCGAGCAGCTGCATCGAGTCGTAACCCTGGGCGGCAGCCGAGGGCACGGGGATTCGATCGACGCCCCAGGCGCGGCGGTATTTGTCGATGAAGGCCTTGCGACGCGGGGTGTCGCCCTCCTGGATGAAGGTCTGGGGCATGCGGGTGCCCTCGGCGTTGGGGCCGGCCTTGTCGATGAAGTTGGACATCGACAGGGCCCAGCTGCCCACCAGGGGCACCTTCCAGTCGAGCCGGAAGAGGTTGTTGGCCAGGTGGGCCAGCTCGGGCCCGAGGCCGTAGGTGAGGATGACCTCGGCCCCGGCGGCGCGGGCGCGGGTGAGCTGCGCGGTCATGTCCACGTCGCCGATGTTGAAGCGCTCGACGGCCACCGGCTTGATGCCGTGGCGGTCGAGGGTGCGCTCAAGGTCTTCACGGCCGAGCTGGCCGTAGTTGGTGCTGTCGTGGAGGATCGCCAGCTTGCGGAACTGCCGGCGCACGACGGCCTCCTCGATGATCATCGCTGCCTGGACGGTGTCGGGCGCCGAGACGCGGAAGATGTAGTTGTCGGCGTACTGGGGCGGCAGGAACTGCTTGGTGATCACCGAGCCGGTGGCCACCGAGGTGATCATGGGGATGCGCGCCTGCTGGTAATAGCGCTGGCTGGCCAGGGCCACGCCGGTGTTCACGATGCCGAGCCCGGCGACGACCTTCTCGCGGTTGATGAGCTCCTGCACCACCAGGGCGCCGCGTTCGGGGCGCGCCTCGTCGTCCCTTTCGACGAGTTGCAGGGGCCGCCCGAGGATCCCGCCTTCGTCGTTGATCTCTTGCGCGGCGAGGCGGATGCCGTCGCGCATCGCGATGCCCATCGGGCTCGACCCGCCGGTGAAGGGGCCGGAGACGCCGACGCGGATGGGCTCGATGGCCGAGGCTGCGCTGGCAACCAGGATCATCGATGCGAAAACTATCCTGAGCAGGCGTCCAGGCAAGGGTGTCTCCCCTGTTCTTCGTGATGGTGGCTTGCCAGCGCCGCGGTTGGCACGGGCGAGTCGGTATGCCGGCTTTCGATGACTCACTGGCACAGGCTGGCTACGCGGGCGGTGTTCGAGGCTCGCGGGCCGGCGCCAGGCTCAGGCAGGCCTTACCGCCTGAGGAGTGTAGCGCACCCCGGCCGGGTTACGGGGGCCGGGAAGGTGGGCCATGAGCGCGTGCGGCCGGGGGCTTCAGTGGCGCATTCCGGCACTCAGGCTTTGCCCAGCGCCCGCCCCGAAGCCAGCAGCCGGGCGCCGCAGGATGTCCGGTGGCCCTCGAAGGCGATGGGCACGCCGTCGAGGGTGTAGTGGGGGTCGCCCTCGACGATGACGCAGTTGTTGTGCCCACGCCGGGGGCAGCTGCAGCGGTCGCCGACGCGGGCCACCGGGATGCCGTCGACGGTGTGCTGCGTGGCCGACACCGAGACGACCACGCCGCCGTGGTCGGTGGGGTCGCCGAGGCGGATGACGGCTTTACTCATGGGAGCCTCCGTTGCGTTGTGGTGCTACTGCTGTTGG
>NZ_BJNV01000032.1 GCF_006539865.1 Zoogloea ramigera | reverse complement strand
GGGTCGGGTCGGGTCGGGTCGGGTCGGGTCGGGTCGGGTCGGCGCAGCGTAAACCGACGTCCCCTCCGGGTCGCCGCTCCTGCGCGGGGTGTTCCGATCCGTGTGGGGTGTTCCGATCCGTGTGGGGTGGTCGCCCGGTGTCGGGTTACGCCCGTCGGGCTAACCCGACCTACGCCCCCCCACTTCCCATTCCCCCTGTAAAATTAGTCAGTCCAACCCCACGGAGTCACCCCATGTCCAAGCAGATCATCGCCACCACCAGCGCCCCCGCCGCCATCGGCACCTACTCCCAGGCTGTCAAGGCCGGCAACACCGTGTATTTGTCGGGCCAGATCGGGCTCGACCCGGCCACCATGCAGATGGTCGAGGGCTTCGAGGCCCAGACCGTGCGCGTGTTCGAGAACCTCAAGGCGGTGGCCGAGGCCGCCGGCGGTTCGCTGGCCGACGCGGTCAAGCTCAACATCTACCTCACCGACCTGGCCAACTTCGCCAAGGTGAATGAGGTGATGGCGCGTTACTTCAGCGAGCCCTACCCGGCCCGCGCCGCCGTCGGCGTCAAGGAGCTGCCCCGCGGTGCGGTGGTCGAGGCCGACGCGATCCTCGTCATCGGCTGAACCTTGTCCGAACTCGTCGAGCCGGCCGGCACTGCGCCCGCCGAACCTGCGCCCGCCGCTCCGAAAAAGCCGGCCCACCGCGGCTGGCCCGGGGTGGGGCCGCAGCTCGCCGAGCGGCTGGCGAAGATCGACGTCTTCTCGCCGGCCGACCTGATCCTCCACCTGCCGCTGCGCTACGAGGACGAGACCCGCCTCACCATGCTGGCCGACGTGCGCCCCGGCGTGCCGGCCCAGTGCGAGGTCGAGGTGCTCTCCTGCGAGGTCACGCCGCCGCCGCGCCGCCAGCTGGTGGCCCGGGCGCGGGACGCCAGCGGCGAGGTGATGCTGCGCTTCGTGCATTTCTACCCGCAGCAGCAGAAGCAGCTGGCCGCCGGCAGCCGGCTGCGCATCTTTGGCGAGCTGCGCGACGGTTTCTTCGGCGCCGAGATGATCCACCCGCGCCTCAAGCCGGTGGCGGCCGGCGAGCCGCTGCCCGAGAGCCTCACGCCGGTTTACCCGACCACCGCCGGCCTCGCCCAGTCGGCGCTGCGCAAGCTCATTGCCGGCGCCATGCGCCACAACGGCGTGCGCGACGAGCTGCCCGAGGCCCTGCGCCGCAACCTCAACCTGCCCGCGCTGCCCGAGGCGCTGCACCTGCTCCACGCGCCGCCGCCGTCGGTGGCGCTCATCGACATCGAAGACCGCGGCCACCCGGCCTGGCAGCGCATCAAGCTCGACGAGCTGCTCGCCCAGCAGATCTCCCTGCGCCGCGCCTACGCCGCCCGCCGCGCCAAGAACGCGCCGGGGCTGCCGTTGCGGGACACGCTGACACGCGATCTGCTCGGCCAGCTGCCCTTCGCCCTCACCGGTGCCCAGGCCCGCGCCTTTGCCGAGATCGCCCGTGATCTCGCCTCCGACCACCCGATGCAGCGCCTGCTGCAGGGCGACGTGGGCAGCGGCAAGACCTGCGTAGCGGCGCTGGCGATGCTGCAGGCCGCCGAGAACGGCCGCCAGGCGGTGCTGATGGCGCCCACCGAGATCCTCGCCGAGCAGCACTTCCGCAAGCTCACCGACTGGCTCACGCCGCTCGGGCTGGAGGTGGCCTGGCTGTCCGGCAGCCGCAAGAAGAAGGAGCGCGAGGCCACCCTGGCGCGCCTTGCCGCCGGCGAGATATTGCTGGCGGTGGGCACCCACGCGCTGATCGAAGACCCGGTGACGCTGCCTGGCCTGGCCCTGGCGGTGGTCGACGAGCAGCACCGCTTCGGCGTGCGCCAGCGCCTGGCCCTGCGCGAGAAGGGCCAGGCCGGCGAGTCGCCCCACATGCTGATGATGTCGGCCACGCCGATCCCGCGCACGCTGGCGATGAGCTACTACGCCGACCTCGACGTGTCGGTGCTCGACGAGCTGCCGCCGGGCCGCACGCCCATCGTCACCAAGCTGGTGGCCGAGGCGCGCCGCGAGGAGGTGATCCGCCGCGTCCACGACGCCTGCATCGAGGGCCGCCAGGCCTACTGGGTGTGCCCGCTGATCGAGGAGTCCGAGGCGCTGCAGCTGAAGACCGCCGAGGAGACCTACGAGATGCTCTCCGCCGCGCTGCCCGACCTGCCGGTGGGGCTGGTGCACGGGCGGCTCAAGAACGACGTCAAGTCGGCGATGATGGATGCCTTCGTGAGCGGCCAGCTGAAGGTGCTGGTGGCCACCACGGTGATCGAGGTGGGCGTGGACGTGCCCAACGCCAGCCTGATGGTCATCGAGCACGCCGAGCGCTTCGGCCTCGCCCAGCTGCACCAGCTGCGCGGGCGGGTGGGGCGCGGCGCGCACCAGTCGGCGTGCATCCTGATCTTCGCGCAGCCCCTGTCCCAGGCCGGCCGCGAGCGCCTCAAGGCCATCTACGAGCACACCGACGGCTTCGTGATCGCCCGCGAAGACCTGCGCATCCGCGGCCCCGGCGAGTTCATCGGCGCCCGCCAGAGCGGCGTGCCGCTGCTGCGCTACGCCGACCTTGAGGAAGACGCGGCGCTGGTGGACATCGCCCGCGGCCTCGCCGAAGAGATCCTGCGTGACGCCCCGCGGGTGGCCGACGCGATCACTGCCCGCTGGTTCGGGGGGCGGGCCAACCTGCTGAAGGCCTGAGGGCGGGGCTCTCAAGGAGACGCAGGCAGGTTTCCTTGCACCCCCACGGGGGGCGGGCTGGGCGGAGCCCGGCCCCGGGGGCGCTCAGAACTTCTCGATCCACGGGCGCAGGTCGAGCTCCTGGGTCCAGGTGCTCGGGTGCTGGCGGTGCAGGGCCAGGTAGTTCTCGGCGATCTCGTCGGGGTAGAGGCCGGCCATGCGCTCCCACTGCAGCGCCGAGCTGCCGTCCTTGAGGATGCCGCCGTCGATGATCACATGGGCCACGTGGATGCCCTTCGGGCCGAGCTCGCGCGCCATGCACTGGGCCAGGGCCCGCTGGCCCCACTTGCCGACGGCCATGTTGGCGTAGCCCTCGCGGCCGCGCATGGCGGCGGTGGCACCGGTGAAGATGAGGGTGCCGGCACCGCGGGTCAGCATCGCCCGCGCCACCTCGCGGCCGACCAGAAAGGCGCCCAGGCAATTCACCTCCCAGCAATCGATGAAGGCCGCGGTCTCGATGTCGACCACGTGGCCGGGGCCGTAGTGCTCGGTGCAATACACCGCGAGCCTGGGCACGTCGAGCTCGCTGCACACGGCGCGGACCATCCCGGTGACGGCGGGGTCTTCGGTGATGTCGCAGGGGTAGATGCGGGCTGTCACCCCGAGGCCCTGCAGTTCATCCACGAGGGCCTCGAGGCGCTGGCCGTCCCGTGCGACGAGGGCGATGTCCATCCCCTCGCGGGCAAAGCGGCGGGCCAGCGAGGCGCCCAGCCCGGGGCCGACCCCGACGATGAGCGCGACGCCCCCCGCGCCGGGGGCCGCGCCCTGCGCGCTGCTCAAGTGTTGCATGATGCCTTCCTTTCGGGGAGTGCCGGGCGGGGCCGGGGCGCGCGGTTTGCGCACCGGCTTGGTCTTCTTCAGTTGCCAGCGTATGGATACGTTTCCGACATGCCAGACGTAGCCCGTCTTGCTGCGGCACCAGGCCCGCCGGGCCAGATTCAAGGGCCACAGGGCCGCCGCCGGCCAGCCGCGCATGCCCGGCTTGATGGCCTGCTCCCCACAGGCGTCGGCGCACACCATGCAGTCGACGCAGCGGGCGTAGTCGATGAGCGGCTTGCCTTGGGGGCCGGCGGTGATGAGCCCGATCGGGCAGATCTGGATGCAGTCGCCACAGCCGGTGCAGCGTGCGGCGTCGATGATGGGGCGCTGGCGCAGGGTGGTCTTGTGGACGACTCGGAGCGTGCGCTGCAGGCGGCTCTCGGGGGTGATGGCGGTGGCCTTGCGCTGGGCCTGCGCGAAGACCGGCAGGTCGGCCCAGGACAGGCCGCGCAGGTCGATGTCCTGCCGCGCCCATTGCCCGAGCCCGAGGCGCTGCCCCCACACCAGGCTGCCGATCTGACCCGGGTCCCAGCCGAGGGCCTGGACCGATACGCTGTCGAGGGCGACCGGGTCGGTGGAGGCGCCGATCAGGCCCACGCGCCACAGGTCGGCCTTCGAGTCGGGGCAGACGGTGGTCATGTCGGACAGCGACAGGGTGGGGCGGGACTGCCGGCACAGGTCGGCGACGGCGGCGTTCAGGGCGTCGTGATCGCGCAGCAGCTCGAACAACTGCGCGTTGCCGGCACCGACCACGGCGTTGAACATGTTCTTGAGGGCACCGCTCCAGATGAAGGTCGGGTGGAGGACGGCGTTGGCCAGATTGATCACCACGTCGGCATCCAGCACGGCCCGGCTGAGCAGGTATTGACGGGGGCGCGGGATGCCGCTAGGAACGAGGCGCCCGCCGGCCTTGGCAAAACTGACGAGCTCGGCGCCGGCCCGTTCGGCCAGCAGGTGGAGCCACATCTCGTCGGGGGGTGGCTGGGTTCGGCGCAGGTGCCGCGAGCCTTCGTCGCCCAGGGTCGGGCGCCCGCCGCAGTCGCGAACCATGCCTATCATCGTCTCGATCAGGGCCGGGTGGGACACCATGCGGGTCTCTGGTGCGCGCATCGGGCCGTGGCGCAGGTAGGGCTTGACGAGCACCCGGTCGCCCGGGCGAACCAGCCGCGAAAGTGGCTGTTCGATCAGGGCCAGGGCCTGTTCGACCGATTGCCGGAGGGCTTCCGCCTGGTAGGAGGTGTTGCGGACCAGGGCAACGACTGAGGTTTGCATTGCGGCTCCATTCCTGGGCGCCGGTTGAGGCAAAGTCGAACCCTTTGGCAGGGTCCTGGAAACGGCGCCTCACCGCCATCGGCGGGCTCAAGCGCCGCATGAGCACTCTCTGTCGTGCCTTCGCCAGCGCTCACTCCGAGGGTGGCGGCGCTACACGCTCGCAGGCTCGTACCTGGGCCCGGCGTTGTCGCTCCGCCCTGCTGCCCCGTCGGGGGGCAGTCGCACCATCGGGCGCGCCAGACAGCCGTCTTCAGGACGATTGGCAGAATCAGGCGTTTTCATGTGCTTTATGAAGATTCTGGCAGATTTTGTGATCTGTGGTTAAAAACGATATGGGGGCCGCGCCCGATTGTGATCGCCTGTGCGGTGTCGGTGGGCTTGGCTTGACGTCTGGCGTTCGCCGCACCCGGGCCGGCGACGGGGGCCAGCCCGCAGCTCGTCGATGATCTACTCCGGCGTCGGCCTGGGGCGCGGCGCCACGGCCGATTCACCGTCAAGCTGAATAGCTCCGCTCTGGCGAGCGAAAACCCCCTACAATTGCGGCGCTTGTGCCGACCCTGTTTCTCGTAGTTCATGACCCTCGCTCATTTCCCCGGTCGCGACCCCTTCCGGATGGCGGCCTGGCAGGCCCCACGCGGGATGCGCGGCTGGCTCACCGACGACAGCTCGCTCACCGCGCGCATCCGTTCCCGCTGTGGGCGCTTCTCGTTGCAGCTGGTGCGCCAGGGCAAGGGCTGCGTGCTGCCGGACGAGCTGGCGGCCCTCGGCGTGCAGCGCCACGGGGCCCTGTGGCAGCGGGAGGTGCTGCTGGTTGCCGACGGTGAGCCGGTGGTGTTCGCCCGCTCGCTGGTGGCGGCCACCACGATCCCCGCCGCCTGGCACCTGCTCCATGGCCTCGGTGGGCGGCCGCTGGCGGCGGTGCTGTTCGACGATCCGCGGGTGCGCCGTTCGGCCCTCGAGGCGGCCCGCCTCGATGCCCGCGATTTCCGCTGGCATCGGGCCGTGCAGGCCCTCGGCCAGCCCGCGCTGCCGGCGCTGTGGGCGCGCCGCTCGGCCTTCCGGCGCCACGGCGTGCCGCTCCTCGTTACCGAAATCTTCCTGCCGGCGATCCGGAACCTGAACCCATGACGACCATGAGCACCCTCAGCCTGCGTCAGCGCCTGTCCGAATACGAAAAGCTGATGCGCCTCGACAAACCCATCGGCATCCTGCTGCTGCTGTGGCCAACCCTGTGGGCCCTGTGGGTGGCCAGCGACGGCCGGCCGGCGGCGTGGGTGGTGGCGATCTTCGTGGTCGGTACGGTGCTGATGCGCTCGGCCGGCTGCGTGATCAACGACTACGCCGACAAGGACTTCGACGGCCACGTGGAGCGCACCCGCAACCGCCCGCTGGCGGCCCGCCGGATCAGCCCGAAGGAGGCCCTGGGGCTGGCGGCGGGCTTGTCGGTGCTGTCGTTCCTGCTGGTGCTGCCGCTCAACGGCCTGACCATCGCGATGAGCGTGCCGGCGGTCTTCCTGGCCGGCAGCTACCCCTACACCAAGCGTTTTCTGGCGATTCCCCAGGCCTACCTGGGCATCGCCTTCGGCTTCGGCATCCCGATGGCCTTCGCGGCCTTCCAGAACGACATCCCGCTGGTGGCCTGGGTGATGCTGCTCGCCAACGTGTTCTGGGCGGTGGCCTACGACACCGAGTACGCGATGGTGGACCGGCCCGACGACTTGAAGATCGGCATCAAGACCTCGGCGATCACCTTCGGCCGCTTCGAGGTCGCGGCCATCATGATCTGCTACGCGATGACCCTGCTGCTGCTCGGCTGGGCCGGGCTCGCCACCGGCGCCGGGGCGCCCTTTCTGGCCGGGCTGGTGGTGGCCGCCGGGCTGATGGCCTACCACTACACCCTGATCCGCGAGCGCGACCGCCCGCGGTGCTTCAAGGCGTTTTTGCACAACAACTGGGTGGGTGGGGCGATCTTCGCCGGCTGGGTGGCGGATTACCTGCTGCGCTGAGGGTGGGCGGTTTCAGCGCTCGCCGGGCCGGCGTGGCCGGGCGGTGCGCAGCAGCGGAGTGATCAGGTCCATGGTGCGACCTGTGGCGCCCCGGTGGGAATGGGCAAACAGGCTGCCAGCGGCGCTCATGGTCTTGCGGCGGATCGGGTCGGCGATGATCTCGAGGGCCACCTGCAGCGCGTCGGCGATGTCGTCGGCGCGCACCGCGGCACCCACCTCGATGGCCTGCTCGCAGACCGCCTTGAAGTTGAAGGTGTGGGGGCCGACGATCACCGGGCAGCCGACTGCGCTGGCCTCGATCGGGTTCTGGCCACCCAGCCGGGCCCACGAGCCGCCGATGATCGCCACGTCGGCGGCGCCGTAGTAGGCGTGCATCTCGCCCATCGAATCCCCCAGCCAGACCCGGGTGTCGGCCATCACCGGCACGCCCTTCGAGCGCTTCTGCATCTTGAGGCCGGCGCGCTTGACCAGTTTGGCGACCTCGTCGAAGCGGTCGGGGTGGCGGGGCACCAGCACCAGCAGCACCTCGGGCGGGCACATCCGCGCAAAGGCTTCGAGCAGCGGGCCCTCCTCGCCCTCGCGGGTGCTCGCCGCGAGCAGGATCTCGCGCTGGGGCCCGAAGCGGTTGCGGAAGTCGGCGGCCAGCGCCTGCATGGCCGGCGGCGGGGCGATGTCGAACTTGATGTTGCCGGTGATCATCACGTAGCGGGCGCCCAGGTCGGCCATGCGCTGGCCGTCGGCCTCGGTCTGGGCACCGATCGCCGACAGGTGGGCGAAGGCTTCGCGGGCAAGGCCGCCGATGCGGCTGTAACCCTTGGCCGAGCGGGCCGACAGGCGGGCGTTGACCATCGCCAGCGGGGTGCCGGTGTGGTGGCAGGCGCGCACCAGGTTGGGCCACAGCTCGGTTTCCATCAGGATGCCGATGCGGGGGTGGAAATGCCGCAGGAAGCCCGAGATCGCCCACGGGATGTCGTAGGGCAGGTAGGCGCTCTGCACCCGGGGGGCGAGCTTGCCATACAGCTCGGCGGCGGTGGCGCGGCCGGTGGGGGTCATGTGGGTGAGGAGCACCCGGTGGTCGGGGTAGGTGTCGAGCAGGGCGTGGAGCAGCGGCGCGCAGGCCCGGGTCTCGCCTACCGACACGGCATGCAGCCAGATCACCGGATTGTTGAGGCGGGTGCGGTAGAAACCGAAGCGCTCGGGGATATGCCGCAGGTAGTCGGGCTGGCGCCGCGCGCGCCACACCAGGCGCAGCAGCACGAAGGGTAGGGCGATAAGCCAGACGAGGGTGTAAAGGCTGCGCAGAATCAAGGCATTGGCATCGTTGATCGAGAGTGCAAAGTATAACGGGTCGTTACAGAAGACACGGACAAGTTGTTTCTAGGATTTACCCTGCATGAGCCTCATGCGAAAATCAGCGGCCTGACAGCCGCTTGTTCCGCCCCCGTGGTCCGCTCTCTGCTCCGGCTGTCCCGAACCCAACAATCCGGATCGTCCCCACGCTCATGAAAATCCTCGTCACCGGTGCTGCCGGTTTTATCGGCATGCACACCAGCCAGGTTCTGCTGGCCCGCGGCGATCAAGTCGTCGGCATCGACAATCTCAACGATTACTACGACGTCCAGCTCAAGCTCGATCGCCTGGCGCGCCTCACGCCCCACGCGAACTTCCGCTTCATCAAGCTCGATGTGGCCGACCGGGAGGGCATGGAGAGGCTCTTCGCCGAGGAGAAGTTCGACCGGGTCATCCACCTGGCGGCGCAGGCCGGCGTGCGTTACTCGCTGGTCAACCCGCATTCCTACGTCGAGAGCAACGTGGCGGGTTTCATGAACATCCTCGAGGGCTGCCGCCACAGCAAGGTGCAGCACCTGGTGTATGCCAGCAGCTCCAGCGTGTACGGCGGCAACACCCGGATGCCGTTCTCCGAGCACGACAGCGTCGACCATCCGGTCAGCATCTACGCCGCCACCAAGAAGGCCAACGAGCTGATGGCCCACACCTACAGCCACCTCTTTGGCCTGCCGACCACCGGGCTGCGCTTCTTCACGGTGTATGGCCCGTGGGGCCGCCCCGACATGGCGCTGTTCCTGTTCACCAAGGCGATCCTCGAAGGCCGCCCGATCGACGTGTTCAACCACGGCAAGATGAAGCGCGACTTCACCTTCGTCGATGACATCGTGCAGGGCGTCGTGCGCACCATGGACCGTGTCGCCGAGCCCGATCCCGCTTACAATGCCGACCTGCCCGATCCGGGGCGCAGCAATGTGCCCTTCCGTGTGTTCAACATCGGCAACAACAACCCGGTCGAGCTGATGAGCTTCATCGAAGCCATCGAGGATGCCGTGGGTGTCAAGGCCGAAAAGAACTTCATGCCCCTGCAGGACGGCGACGTGCCGGCCACCTATGCCAACACCGACGAACTCAATGCCTGGACCGGCTTCAAGCCGGAAACCCCGGTACGCGAAGGGGTCGGGCGTTTCGTCGAGTGGTACCGGAGCTACTACAAGCTCTGATTTCCGCCGGGGGCGCCCGGCGCCGCTCCCGCCGCCCGGCCGCGGGGGGCAAGCATGGCGCCCCTGACCGTCAGCCTCGTGCTGTACCGCCCCGAGTCCGCCCTGCTGCGGGCCACCCTGGCCGCCCTCGAGGTGGCCAGCCGGCGGGCCGATCTGCAGCCTGACCTCTTCCTGATCGACAACGGCGGCAGCGCCGAAGCGCTGGCTGGCCTCGAGCTGCCCGCCGGCTGGACGGTGCACCACATCGCAGGCCACGGTAACGTGGGTTTCGGCTGTGGCCACAACCTCAGCCTCGACGGCGCCGGCGATTTCCACCTGATCCTCAACCCCGATCTCGAGCTGGCGCCCGACGCCCTCGTCGAGGCGCGGGCCTTCATGGCCGCCCACCCCGAATGCGGCCTCCTGGCGCCGGCTGCCCACTGGGACGACGGGCGCATCCAGTATCTGTGCAAGCGGGTGCCCTCGGTCTTCGACCTCTTCCTGCGCGGCTTCGCACCGGGCTGGCTGCGCCGCCTCAACGCCCGCCGCATGGCCCGCTACGAGATGCAGGACCTCATCGGCGAGCAGGTGGTGTGGGACCCGCCCCTCGTCAGCGGCGCCTTCATGCTGTTCCGCACCGGCGTGCTGCGCCGCCTTGGGGGCTTCGACCCCGACTTCTTCCTGTACTTCGAAGACTACGACCTGAGCCTGCGGGCGGCGCGCCTGACGCGAATCGCATATGTGCCGGCGGTCAAGGTGGTGCATCATGGCGGCCATGCGGCGCGCAAGGGCTTGCACCACATCCGGCTCTTCGTGAGCGGCGCCGCGCGATTCTTCAACAAGCACGGATGGCGGTGGTTCTGACCCATGGCGACCAACACACGTATTGCTCCCTGCCTGCGCGCCGTCGCGCTGGCCCTGGCCCTCGCAAGCGGCCTACCCTCCGCGCTGGCCGCGCCGGTGGCGCCGCCGCTGCTGCTCGCCGAGGTGCTGCGCGGTGACGTGGCGCTGGCCGACTACTGGGTCAGCGAAAAGCTCGACGGCGCCCGTGCCCTGTGGGACGGTCAGCGCCTGCGCTTTCGCAGCGGCCGGCCGGTGCCGGCGCCGGAGTGGTTCGTCGCCGGGCTGCCGCCCGAGCCCCTCGACGGTGAGCTGTGGATCGGCCGCGGGCGCTTTGCCGAGCTGTCCGGCATCGTGCGCCGCCAGCAGCCCCGCGACGACGAATGGCGGCAGGTGCGCTTCATGGTGTTCGAGCAGCCCGATGGCGCCGGCAGCTTCACCGAGCGCGCCGAACGCCTGAAGGCCATCGTGGCCCGGGCTGGCGTGCCCTGGTTACAGGTGGTGGAGCAGTTCCGGGTGGCCGACCGGGCGGCGCTGCAGGCCCGCCTCGACGCGGTCGTGGCCGGCGGCGGCGAGGGCCTGATGCTGCACCGGGCCGACGCGCCCTATGTCACCGGGCGCAGCGACGCGCTCCTCAAGCTCAAGCCGCGGCTCGACGCCGAGGCGACCGTCCTCGCGCATCTGCCCGGGCGCGGGCGGCTGGCCGGCATGATGGGCGCGCTGCTGGTCGAGACGCCTTCCGGCGTGCGCTTTCAGCTGGGCACCGGCTTCACCGACGCCGAGCGGCGTGAGCCGCCGCCGGTGGGCGCCCAGGTCACTTTTGTGTACCGTGAGCTGACCCGCGACGGGGTGCCGCGCTTCGCCAGCTATTGGCGGCGGCGGGAGGCGTTTTGACGCTCGGCCGCTGCCTCGTCACCGGTGGGCGCGGCTTCATCGGCGCCCGGCTGGTCGCCGCGTTGCGGGCGGATGGTGTCACGCTGCGGGTGCTGACCCGGGGTGATGTGCCGGGGCCCGACGAAGTCCGCGGCGAGCTGGCCGACCCGGACAGCCTGGCGCGGGCCTGCGAGGGCGTCGACACGGTGTTCCACTGCGCCGGCCACGCCCATGCCTTCGGGGCGCTCAGTGCCGATGAGGCGGCCCGCCACCGGCAGGTCAACTTCGAGGGTACGCGGGCGCTGGCCGAGGCGGCGGGGCGCGCCGGGGTGCGGCGTTTCGTGTTTCTTTCCAGCGTCAAGGCGATGGGCGAGCCGCTGGATGCGTGCATCGACGAAGACTGGCCCGCGCCGCCGACGGGCGCCTACGGCCAGGCCAAGCGCGCCGCCGAAGACGCCCTGCAGGCGGCCGCCGGGGATTACGGGATGCACGCCGTGAGCCTGCGCCTGGCGATGGTGTATGGCGCGGGTGGGCGCGGCAACCTGGAGCGCATGGCGGCGCTGGTGCGGCGGGGTATCTTTCCGCCGCTGCCGGAGACCGGCAACCGGCGCTCGCTGGTGCATGTGTCGGACGTGGTGGCGGCGATCCGCCGGGTGGCCCTCGACCCCCGCGCGGCAGGCCGCAGCTACATCGTCGCCCATCCTGAAACCCATTCCGGGCGCCAGCTCTTCGATGCGCTGCGGGCGGCCCAGGGGCTGGCGCCGGTCAGGTGGTCGGTGCCGCGGGGGGTATTGACGGCAGCGGCCCGGCTGGGCGACGGGGTCGAGCGGTTGCTCTCGCGGCGCGTCCCGCTCGACAGCGAGGCGCTCGGGCGGCTACTCGGCTCGGCCTGTTATTCGCCGGCCCGCATCGAGCGGGAGCTCGGCTGGCGGGCCCGGGTGGGGCTGGCCGAAGGTCTGCGGGAGATGCTCGGTGGGGTTTGACAGCGTGTTGCCGGCGGTTGCCGTGGCGGCCTTCGCCGTGGCCTGGGGGGTGACCTGGCTGTGCTGCCGCCCGGGGTCGTGGCTGTATTTTCTGGACCATCCCAACGCCCGCTCGCTGCATGTGCGGCCGACGCCCCGCACCGGCGGGGTGGGGGTGATGGCGGGCATCGCCGCGGCGGTTGTGGTGACGATCGTGGTGGCGAGCCCCGGGCGAGCCCTGCTGGTGGCGCTGGGCGGGGCCTTCGTGCTGGCGGCACTGGGGCTGGCGGATGACCGGGCCGGTTTGTCGGCACGGCTGCGTTTGCTGGCCCAGGTGCTGGTGGCCGGGGCTTTTGTGGCGCTGGCCGGGGTGGCCGGTGGCTGGGGCGTTGCGCTGCTGTTGCTGCTCGGGCTGGTGTGGATGGGCAATCTGTACAACTTCATGGACGGCTCCGACGGGCTCGCCGGCGGCATGGCGGTGTTCGGCTTCGGGGCCTTTGCCTGGGCTGCCGGGCAGGGCGGCGAGCCGGCACTGGCGGCAGTGTGTGCGGGTGTGGCGGCGGCGGCGGCGGGCTTTCTGTGCTTCAATTTCCACCCGGCGCGCATCTTCATGGGGGATGTCGGCTCGGTGCCGCTGGGCTTCACGGCCGGTGCGCTGGGCCTGGTGGGCTGGCGGAGCGGCGCCTGGCCCCTGTGGTTTCCCTTGCTGGTCTTCGCGCCCTTCATCCTGGACGCGACGGTGACCCTGCTGAGGCGAGCGTTGCGGGGCGAGAAGGTCTGGCAGGCGCACCGCAGTCACTATTATCAGCGCATGGTGCAGATGGGCCTGGGCCACCGGGGGACGGCCCTGCGTGCCTACGGGCTGATGGCGCTGTGCGGGGTGGCGGCAGTTGCGGGGTTGCGGGTGGGGTTCTCGCTGCAGTGCGCCATCATTACAATGTGCATTACTGCACACCTTATCGTCGGCTACCGGATCGACCGCGCGTGGCGCAGTCACCGGGCTGGCGAGCCTGAGAAGCCTTGATCAAGCGAATCCACCACCCCCTCCTGGTTTATCTCTCCGACGTGATCGGCGTTGCCCTCGCGTGGTGGGGGGCGTACCTGATCCGCTTCAATTTCAGCATCCCGGCGGAGTTCATCCCGGGGTTCCAGCTGGGGTTGATCGTCGTGATCGCCCTCCAGGGCGGGCTGCTGCGGGCCTTCGGCCTGTACCGCAGCCTGTGGCTCTTCGCCAGCCTGCCGGATCTCCTCTGCATCGCCCGGGCGGTGGTGGTGGCGGCGGTGCTCACGCCGCTGGTGGTGGTGGTGGCGGTGCGCTACGCCCCCGAGGTGCCGCGCTTGGTGTATCTGCTGCAGCCGATGCTCCTGGCGATCTACATGGGCGGCAGTCGGGCCCTCTACCGCACCTGGAAGGAGTTCCGGCTCTACGGCGGGCTGCGCGCCCAGGGGCAGCCGGTGCTGGTGCTGGGGGGCGGCGAGGCGGCCGTCAATCTGGTGCGCGACCTGTCCCGCTCAGCCGAGTGGCGGGTGGTCGGGGTGCTCGACGATACGCCGGGGCACCGGGGGCGCGAGATCCATGGGTGCGAGGTGCTGGGCGGCATCGCCGAGCTCGACTGGCTGGCGGAAGAGATGAAGGTTGGCCACGCGATCATCGCGATGCCCAGCGAAGGCCACGAAAAGCGCCGCGTGGCGGCCAGCGCCTGCGTGCGGGCCGGGGTCAAGGCCTTGATCCTGCCGGGGATCGAGGATGTGATGACTGGCCGGGTCAACCTGAGCCAGGTGCGCCAGGTTGACGTGGAAGACCTCCTCGGCCGCGATCCTGTGCGCATCCATACCGCCGAGGTGCGGGAATACCTGCGCGGCAAGGCGGTGATGGTGACCGGGGCGGGTGGGTCGATCGGCTCCGAGCTGTGCCGGCAGATCGCCCGTTTCGAGCCCTCTGTGCTGGTCTGTTTCGAGCTGAACGAATTTGCCCTGTATCGGCTGACCGAAGAGTTCGCGGTGCATTTCCCCACCGTTCAGGTGGTGGCGATCGCTGGCGACGTGAAGGACTCGATCCGCGTGGACGAGATCATCGGCCGTTTCCGGCCCCACGTGATCTTTCACGCCGCGGCCTACAAGCACGTGCCCCTGATGGAGGACGACAACGCCTGGCAGGCGGTGCGCAACAACGTGCTGGGCACCTGGCAGGTCGCGCGCAGCGCGGTGGCCTTCGGCGTGCCGCGCTTCGTGCTGGTGTCCACCGACAAGGCTGTTAACCCGACCAACGTGATGGGCGCCACCAAGCGCCTCGCCGAGCGGGTGTGCCAGGCGCTGGCGCTGCAGGGCAAGACCCAGTTCGAGATCGTGCGCTTCGGCAACGTGCTGGGCAGTGCCGGCAGCGTGATTCCGAAGTTTGCCGAGCAGATCGCCGCCGGCGGGCCCGTCACCGTCACGCACCCGGAGATCACCCGTTATTTCATGTCGATCCGTGAGGCGGCCCAGCTGGTCCTCCAGGCCGGCTCGATGGGCCACGGCGGCGAGATCTTCGTGCTCGACATGGGCAAGCCGGTGCGCATCGCCGACCTGGCCCAGGACATGATCCGCCTCTCCGGCCATTCCGAATCGGACATCCGCATCGTGTTCAGCGGCCTGCGCCCCGGCGAGAAGCTCTATGAAGAGCTGCTCGCCGACTCCGAGCTCACCCTCCCCACCCACCACCCCAAGCTGCGTATCGCCCGGGCCGAGCCCGCCACCGACGGCTGGCTTGACGTGCTGCTGGCCTGGCTGCGCCAGCGGCGTGCGGTCGGCGCGGCCGAAGTGCGGCGCGAGCTGCGCCACTGGGTGCCCGAATATGCCCCCAGCCCGGCCGCTCCCCAATTGAAAGCGGTGGACGCCACCGCCCAGAGAGCCTAAACCATGGCAACTTACGCGATCGGCGACATCCAGGGGTGTTTCACCTCACTCATGGCCCTGCTCAAGCGGGTCGCCTTCGACCCGGCCCACGACCGCCTGTGGCTGGTGGGCGACCTCGTCAACCGGGGGCCGGATTCGCTGCACACCCTGCGCTTCGTCCGCGACCTGGGGCCGGCGGCGGTGACGGTGCTGGGCAACCACGATCTCTACCTGCTGATGGTGGCCTATGGCGCGGTGCGCAGCCGGGCCAAGGACGACACCATCCAGGCCGTGCTCGACGCCCCCGACCGCGATGCCCTGCTCGGCTGGCTGCGCACGCGGCCGCTGATGCACGTGGAGAACGGCTTCGCGATGGTGCATGCGGGCCTCCTGCCCAGCTGGAGCGTGCCCCAGGCGCGGGCTCTGGCCCGGGAGGTCGAGGGCGCGCTGGCCGGCCCCTACCATGCCGACCTGCTCCACAACATGTGGGGCAGTGAGCCGGCCGCCTGGCACCCCGACCTGCGCGACTATGCGCGGATGCGGGTGATCGTCAACGCGATGACCCGCATGCGTTTCTGCACCCTCGACGGGCAGATGGACTTCAAGGTGAAGGGCGAGGTGATCAAGGCCCCCAAGGGCTATGTGCCCTGGTTCGAGGTGCCCGGGCGGAAGAGCGCCGACACCACGCTGGTGTTCGGCCACTGGTCGGCTTTGGGGTTACGGGTCGAGCCCCGGCTGCTGGCGCTGGATTCGGGCTGCCTGTGGGGGCGCGAGCTGAGCGCGGTGCGGCTGGAGGACAGGGCGGTGTTCCAGGTGGCCTGCCCCGGGCTCAGCCACGGCAAGGTCAAGCCCTCGTAGGCCGCGAGGCCGGCGCCGGGGGCAGCGGCTTCTCAACGAGGCGCGGGGTCGCCTCAGGGTTCCTTAGCCCTCGCGGGGCGAGCTGGATAAAGCCGGGCGCCCGGGGGCGCTCAACAGTTGGCGATCCGCTCGACGATCGCGTCGCGGGCGCGCTGGGACAGGCGCTTGCGGTCGGGCAGTTCCGTGGTCGCCAGCTGGGGCAGCACGTGGATGCGTGCAACGATCTCCCTCTCGGCCACGATGGCTTTCAGGCAATCCAGCAGGCTCACGTCGCCGTCGTAGGCCGGGGCGCGAGTGAAACGGCCGTCCGGCAGGCGATAGCACAGGGCGAGGGGCTGGATCGGCGCGCCGGCCTCGATGGCCGGCTGCAGCAGCGCCGCATGGAAGGGGTGCACCTGGCTGCCGTCGGTGGTGGTGCCCTCCGGAAACAAGGCCACCTGGCGCCCGCGGCCCAGGAGGCTGGCGATCTCAGCGTTCACGATGCGCGCATGGCCGCGGCTGCCGCGGCGCAGGAAGACCGTCTCGTTTTTGGCGGCCAGCCAGCCGATCAGCGGCCACTCGCGCACCTCGGCCTTCGAGATGAAGGCGGCCGGATAGGCGGCGTTGATCACGAAGATGTCCAGCCACGACACATGGTTGGCGACCAGCAGGCTGCCGGGGGCGACGAAGGGCTCGTCCTTCTCGAGGCGGATGCCGAGGATCTTCAGCAGGTGGGCCGACCAGCGCTGCCTGAGGCGGATCTGCCGTGCGGGGCGGAGGAACGGAAAGCCAATGGCCGCGATCGCCGTGCCGCGCAGCAGATGTGCGGCGAGGCGGGCGTAGCGGAGCAGGCGGACGGCGGTTGGGGTGGGGCTGGCGGGTTTCAGTCCTTGCGTCCCATGAAATGTTTGGCGTAGCGGGCATCGAGCCGGGAAACCGGCAGCAGCACCGGCAGGTCGGCCGTGTTGAAGTCGGGGTCCCAGGCCGGCTCGCCGCAGATCCAGGCGCCGGCCCGCAGGTAGCCCTTGATGAGCGGCGGCGTGTCGGCCTCGATGTCCTGGCGCAGGGCCTGCAGGGGCAGCGGCGTGCGCGGGAAGACCCGGTACTCGAGCGGGCACAGATGCTCGTCCTTGAGCCGATTATACAGACTGGCCGCGGTGTGCCCGCCGTCGGCCATGCTCACCGAAGCGCAGCCGATCAGGTAGTCGTACTTGTTCTCGAGCATGTAGCGGGCGAGGCCGGACCACAGCAGGGTGATCACCGCGCCGGAGCGGTAATCGGCGTCGATGCAGGAGCGGCCGATCTCCACCATGCGGCTCTTCAGGTGGCGCAGGCGGGTGATGTCGAACTCGGTCTCGGAGTAGTAGTTGCCCACTTCGCGGGCGGCGCTCGGCGAGAGGATGCGGTAGGTGCCGACGATGCGCCCGGCGTCTTCGTCGCGCACGATGAGGTGTTCGCAGAAGGCGTCGTAGAGGTCGCGGTCAACCCCCGGGCTGCGCGTGGTCAGGCGGGCGCCCATCTCGTCGGCGAAGACCCGGTAGCGCAGCTTCTGGGCTTCCAGCACTTCGGTCTGGCTGGTGGCGAGGCCGACGTGCAGGTTGCGGCCGGGGCGCTGGGCGCTTTGTTGTTGCTTTTGCAGCATGGCGAGAATCCTCGTGGGGTTTTCGCGCATTGTGGGAATGCTGCATTGCACGGCCTTGAAGGCGGCGTTACCGGCATATGAACGTAACAAAGGGGGCCGCAGCCCCCTTTGTCTTGCTCAGGCAGACCGGCTTCAGCGGGTGACGCGGGTGGTGCCGCCGTCCTGCAGCAGGCGGACGCGCTCGCCCGGCTGGAAGTTCTCACCGCCGTCTTCCTGGGTGACCGCCAGCAGCTCGCCGTTGTCCATCTTGAGGGTGACCTCGACGCCCTGCTTGCGGGTGACGCCCTCTTCGGCGGCCGCACCGGCCAGGCCGCCCGCCACCGCGCCGATGACGGCGGCGATGGCTGCGCCCTTGCCCTGGCCGACGGTGCTGCCGGCGATGCCGCCGATCGCCGCGCCGCCCAGGCTGCCCACCGGCGACTTGGTGCCTTCGAGCTTGACCGGGCGCACGCTCTCGACGACGCCCATCCGTACGCTGATCACCCGGCGGGCCTCGGCGCGCTGGTAGTCGCCGCCGCCGAGGCCGCTGGCGCAGCCGGCGAGGGTGACGGTGGCAAGCAGGGCGATGGTCAGATTGAGGATTCGCATGGTTTTTCCTTTCACCAAAGTGTGGCGCCGAAGGCTGCGCGATAGGCCTCGGCGATGTCGTCACGGCTGGGGGTGTGGTTCTGCCCGCCGCGGCTGGCGATCTTGATGGCGCCCATCAGGGAGGCGAGGCGGCCAGTCTGGTCCCAGTCCATTCCGTTGTCGATACCGTACAGCAGACCCGCCCGGTAGGCATCGCCGCAGCCGGTCGGGTCCTGGACCGCGGTGGGGCTGGCCGTCGGGATGTCGATGCGGCGGCCGCCGGTGTGGATCTCGGAGCCCTCGCCGCCGCGGGTGACGATCAGCGCCTTCACCTCGGTGGCCAGGGATTCGATGCTGCGCCCCGTGCGGTCGCACAGCAGGCGGGCTTCGTAGTCGTTGACCGTACAGTAGTCGGCCAGTTGCAGGCAGGCCAGCAGTTCGTCGCCGTTGAACATCGGCAGGCCCTGGCCCGGGTCGAAGATGAAGGGGATGCCGGCCTCGGCGAACTGGCGGGTGTGCTCGAGCATGCCGTCGCGGCCGTCGGGCGACACGATGCCTAGGCGCACGCCGCTGGCGTCGCCCACCTTGTTGAGGTGGGACATCATCATCGCGCCCGGGTGGAAGGCGGTGATCTGGTTGTCGTCGAGGTCGGTGGTGATGAAGGCCTGGGCGGTGAAGCTGCCCGGCACGGTGGTGACGTGGCTGCGGGGCAGGCCGAGGCGGTCGAGGCGCTCGAGGTAGGGCGCCGCGTCGTCGCCGACGGTGGCCATGATCAGCGGCGCGCCGCCCAGCAGCTTGAGGCTGTAGGCGATGTTGCCGGCGCAGCCGCCGAACTCGCGCCGCATCTCGGGCACGAAGAACGAGACGTTCAGGATGTGGAGCTGCTCGGGCAGGATGTGATTGCGGAAGCGGTCATGGAACACCATGATCGAATCGAAGGCGATGGAGCCGCAGATGAGCGTGGACATTGGCGTGGCGTTCTGGAAGGGGTCAGGGATAGAAGACCCACACACGGTATCCGGCGGCAGCCACCATCGGCGCCTCGAAGGCGACCTGGGCGGCGATCTCCCGGTGGGCCGGGAAGGCGTCTTTGGGGGCGTCGGCGGGCAGCCACTGGGCGGGCTCCAGCACGCGCCGGACGAGGGCCTTGTCGCGGGCGTCGGTGAGGGTGACTTCGAGGTGGGGGTGGGCCTGGGCGAACTCTGCGCGGTTGCGCAGGGTGACGTGGAGCGTGAAGAAGGCTTCGCGGCTCGCATCGGGCTGGATGTCGGAGCTTTCGATGGCGATCAGCGTGGCGTCACGGGGCAGTGGCAGGTCGCAGCCGATGCCGGCGCACAGGTTCTCCATGAGGGGCCGCATGTGGGGCGAGGACTGGACGATCTGGTTGCGGAAGACCAGTACGCCCTGGGCCAGCAGCGCGAGGGCCAGCAGCGTGGCGCCGGCAGCCCATGCCGCCTGGCGCAGCATGCCTGAGGGCTTTTCTTCGGTGGCTTCGGCTTCGGTTTCGTTGTCGTCGATCGCGGCCTGGCTTGGCCAGGCGTCGGGGCTTTCGTCTTCGTCCTTGCGGGGGGGCGGGGCGGTGAGCGGCGCTGCGAACGGGGCCGTGTCGATGGCTTCCGGTGTCGGGGCGCTGCCGGTGTCACCGCTGTCCTGGCGATGCAGCAGGGAGTCGAAGTCGAGGGGGGCCGCGGTTGGCTCGGCCTTGAGCTCGAGTTCGGAGGCGTCGGGCCACTCGGGCCGGAACGGCGGCGCAAACGGCGGGCCGGCTTCGATGTGGAGCGAGGCGGTGTCGGACTCGGTGTCGGCTTCGGGATCGGTGGCTGGCGGGAGCTCGATCGCGAGTTCGCCCTCGGGCGCGTCGTCGGAGGGCCTTGCCGCTTGCGTTTCGGCGGGCTCGTCGGGCGGCGGGAGTTCGCCGACCTCGATCTCGACGGCCGGCCACTCGGCGGCGAGTTCGACCTCGCCGTGGGGCTCGATGCGTTCGGCGTCGGATGGGAGGGCCTCGTCCGGGGGCGGGAGTTCGAAGTCTGCAGAGCCCGGCTCCATGGCTTCGTCGGGGCCGGGGGCCGCAGGAGGGGCCTCGTCGAACACGAAGTCCGGGGACTCGAGGGGCGCCTCAGGCTCCGGGCGGGCGTCCTGGACGGTTTCTGCAGGCGCTTCGTCGGGGGAGGGCTCGATGGGCGGGAAGGGCTCGGTCTCGGTCTTCTCTTCGAGAACGAAGAGTGGCGCCGCCGGGCTCTTGGCGGGGGGTGGCTCGGCGTGGGCCAGCGCCAGAGCCTCGTCGGCCGAGCCTTCGTCGACGAGGGTTTCGAGGGCGTTGAAGGCGTGCTGGCAATGGCCGCAGCGCACCCGCCCCTGGCGGGCGCGCAGCTGCTCCGGGCGCACCCGGAAGGTGGTGGCGCACGCGGGGCAGCGGGCCAGGATCATGGCACGGCCGGTGCCGGGTGCTCGCCTTCGAGGCGGACCCAGCCTTCGTGGGTCGCGCCGACGCGCAGGGCAATGTAGGGTGCGTAGGCGGCGATGACCTCGGCGGCCTGGGCTTCGAGCACGCCGGAGAGGGCGAGCTTGCCGCCGGGGGCGACCCGGGCGGCGAGCAGCGGCGCGAGCATCTTGAGCGGGTTGGTCAGGATGTTGGCCACGACCCGCTGGAAGGTGCCGTCGAGCGGCTTGGCCGAAACCTGCAGGTGCAGGCTGACGCCGTTGTTGGCGGCGTTGTCGGCGGCGGTGGAGACGGCTTTCTCGTCGATGTCGACGCCGGTGACCTCACCCGCCCCGAGCTTCACCGCGGCGATCGCCAGGATGCCGGAGCCGCAGCCGTAGTCGAGCACCGAGACGCCCGGCGTGACGACCTCGGTGAGCCATTCGAGGCACAGCCGGGTGGTGGGGTGGGAGCCGGTGCCGAAGGCCATGCCGGGGTCGAGGACGAGGTTGATCGCGCTGGCGTCGGGGGCGGTGTGCCAGGTGGGCACGATCCAGAGCCGGTCGGTGATGCGGATCGGGTCGAACTGGCTCTGGGTGAGTTGCACCCAGTTCTGCTCCTCGACTTCCTCGATGGTGAAGGGCGGCACGGCAGCCAGGCCGGCCGCGGCGGAGGCGGTGGCTAGGGCCTGGGCCAGGTCGATGTCGGTGTCGAAGAGGGCGACGACGCGGCTGTGGTCCCACAGGCTGGCCGGGTGCATGCCCGGCTCGCCGAACTGGGGTTTTTCGGCGTCGGTGCCGGCGTCGGCGTCGTCGATGCTGACCGACAGGGCGCCGTGCTCCATCAGCGCTTCGGAGAGGGCTTCGGCGCGCGTCGCGTCAGCTTGCAGGATGACGGAGATCCACATCAGTTTTTATTGACCTCGTTGCGCCCGGCCAGCTTGTGCTCGAGGTAATGGATGCTGGTGCCACCTTCGACGAAGCGGGCGTCAAGCATCAGTTCCTGGTGCAGCGGGATGTTGGTCTTGATGCCCTCGACGAGCATCTCGGACAGGGCGATGCGCATGCGGCGGATGGCCTGGTCGCGGGTGTCACCGTAGGCGATCAGCTTGCCGATCATCGAGTCGTAGTGCTGGGGCACCGTGTAGCCGTTGTACACGTGGGAGTCGACGCGGATGCCGGGGCCGCCGGGGACATGCCAGTTGCCGATCTTGCCCGGGCAGGGGGTGAACTTGAACGGGTCTTCGGCGTTGATGCGGCACTCAACCGCGTGGCCGCGGAACTCGATGTCTTTTTGCCGGTAGCGCAGCTTCTGGCCGGCGGCGACGCGGATCTGTTCCTGGACGATGTCGACGCCGGTGATGAGCTCGGTGACCGGGTGCTCGACCTGGACCCGGGTGTTCATCTCGATGAAGTAGAACTCGCCGTTCTCGTAGAGGAACTCGAAGGTGCCGGCGCCCCGGTAGCCGATCTTGCGGCAGGCCTCGGCGCAGCGTTCGCCGATGCGCAGGATGTGGCGACGCTCGATGCCGGGCGCGGGGGCTTCCTCGATGACCTTCTGGTGGCGGCGCTGCATGGAGCAGTCGCGCTCGCCCAGGTGGATGGCGTTGCCGTGCTGGTCGGCGAGGATCTGGATTTCCACGTGGCGCGGGTTTTCCAGGAACTTCTCCATGTAAACCATGGGGTTGCCGAAGAAGGCGCCGGCCTCGGAGCGGGTGGTGGTGACGGCGTTGAGCAGCGCGGCCTCGGTGTGCACCACGCGCATGCCGCGCCCGCCGCCGCCGCCAGCCGCCTTGATGATCACCGGGTAGCCGATGGCGCGGGCGATCTTGACGATCTCTTTCGGGTCGTCCGGCAGGGCGCCTTCGGAGCCCGGCACGCAGGGCACGCCGGCAGCCTTCATGGCGTCCTTGGCGGAGACCTTGTCGCCCATCAGGCGGATGGTCTCGGCGCGGGGGCCAATGAACACGAAGCCGGACTGCTCGACCCGCTCGGCGAAGTCGGCGTTCTCGGACAGGAAGCCGTAGCCCGGGTGGATGGCCTCGGCGTCGGTGACCTCGGCGGCGGAGATCAGCGCGGGGATGTTGAGGTAGCTCAGGGTCGAGGAGGCCGGCCCGATGCAGACGGATTCGTCGGCCAGCTTCACGTACTTGGCTTCGGCGTCCGGCTCGGAGTGCACGGCGACCGTCTTGATGCCCAGCTCACGGCAGGCGCGCAGCACCCGCAGGGCGATTTCGCCGCGGTTGGCGATGAGGATCTTCTCGAACATGGCCATGGGTCAGCCGATGATGAAGAGGGGCTCGCCGTATTCGAGCGGCTCACCGTTTTCCACCAGGATCGCCTTGATGGTGCCGGCGGCATCGGCTTCGATCTCGTTCATGAGCTTCATGGCTTCGATGATGCACAGGATGTCGCCCACGGCGACGGTCTGGCCGACTTCGACGATGGGCTTGGCGCCCGGGGCGCTGGCCCGGTAGAAGGTGCCGACCATCGGCGACTTGACCACGTGGCCGTCGGGCAGGGTGGGCTCGCTGGCGGCGGGGGCAACGGCGGCCGGCGCAGCAGCGGCCGGGGCTGCGTGCATGACCGGGGCCTGGGGGGCGTAGCTCATCGGTGCCGGGCCGGTGGAGTGTTTGGCGATGCGCACCTTTTCTTCGCCTTCGGTGACTTCGAGTTCGGAGATGCCGGATTCCTGAACCAGGTCGATCAGTTTCTTGAGTTTGCGAAGGTCCATAGTGTTCCCCTTGATATGTATGGCGGCCGCTCGGGCGAGGGGCCGCGGATGTCTGTGTCAGGCGCCGGAGGCGCGGAGGCGGGCGAGGGCGAACTCGAGGGCGAGTTGATAGCCCTGGGCGCCCAGCCCGGAGATCACTCCGACAGCCTTGTCGGAGAAATAGGAATGCTTGCGGAAGGGCTCGCGGGCGTGGATGTTGGCCAGATGCACCTCGACGAAGGGAATCCCGACTTCGCAGAGGGCGTCGCGCAGCGCGACGCTGGTGTGGGTGTAGCCCGCCGGGTTGATGATGATGAAGTCGGCACCCTCGCTGCCGGCGGCCTGAACCCGGTCGATGAGCTCGCCTTCGTGGTTGCTCTGGAAGGATTCGAGCAGCACCCCGTCGGCCCGGGCCCGGCTCTCCATGGCGCCGTGGACGTCGGCGAGCGTGAGCTGCTCGCCGGAGATGGGGTCCCGGCTGCTGAGGAGGTTGAGGTTAGGCCCATGCAGAACCAGTACGCGACGCTGCGGCAGGCTCTCGGTGCGGGCTTCCTGGGTGCGAGTTTTCCGCGTCATGTGTGCAAGTTTGCCGCAATTCGGCGCAAATTGTCCACCGCGAGGGCGCCTGTCAGGGCCTCACGGGCGAGTCAGGCGGCCCAATGTGGTGTCGAGATCGTCTTCGGACAG
The DNA here is from genome assembly GCF_006539865.1 of Zoogloea ramigera. Taxonomy (GTDB): domain Bacteria; phylum Pseudomonadota; class Gammaproteobacteria; order Burkholderiales; family Rhodocyclaceae; genus Zoogloea; species Zoogloea ramigera. The sequence goes on along the minus strand of NZ_BJNV01000032.1, from coordinate 27,423 downwards.
CATGCCCACCTTTACGCGGCTGATCACGCCTGTTTTGTCGACGATCACGGTAAATGGCAGCCCCTGGGCGGCATTGCCCAGGCTTTCGGTGAGCTGCACGACGGAGGGCTCTGCGATCAGCAGGGGGTAGTCGACCCGGTGCTCGCGCTGGAAGTCGCGCACATTGGTGGGCGTGTCGATGCTGATGCCGACAAATTGCACGCCTTTGTCCCGGTATTTGCCGCTCATGGCCGAAAAGGCCGGGATCTCCTTGCGGCACGGGGGGCACCAGGTGGCCCAGAAGTTGAGCACCAGGATCTTGCCCTTCCATTGGGCCAGGGGCTGCCGGGTGCCGCTCGTGTCGGCGAGCTCGAGGCCCAGCAGAGTGTTGAGCGCTGCGTGCTGAGCCTGGGTGGCGGTGGCGGGGGCGGCGCTCGGGGCGGTGGCTGCCTGCTGGCGGGCGGTGTACATGCCGGCGGCGGCCGCGGCGAGGGCTGCGACGAGCGCCAGGATGATGGGGAGCTTGTTCTTCATGGCTGGATGTCAATGCTTTCGGCGGGGCCCTGCTTGATGAGGGTTTCCACGGTGGCGAGGCGGGCCCGTTCCATCTGCCGTGCGCCGTGGGGGCCGCGGCGGGTGAGGCGCTCGACGTCGGGCGAATAGATGCGCAGCTTGACCGGCACGTCGCCCCAGTCGAAGACGAGGATCGCCTCGGGGGCGTCGGGCTGATTGCGGCGCGGCTCCCGGTGCTCGTAGTTGACCGCGTGGTTGAGGAAGAAGATCTCGACTTCCTTGGCGCTTTCGGGAAACAGATCGATCTCTACTTCGGCGTAGCGCCCGGCGGTGCCTTCGAGCACGGCGCCGGTGAGGTAGGGGCGGAAGGCTTCAAGTTCGCGCATGATCTCGGCCGCGGCAACGCGCATGAACTGCTGACGTTCGAGGTGTTCCTCGTCCTGAAAAACCGACAGGTAGGTGCGGACTTCGGCGTCTATCTCGGCGTTGTTGGGGAGTTCGTCGGCGTTCACGGCGCCCAGCTGGCGGGCGGCCTTGCGCTTGGCAAAACCGTAATCGGAGATGCCATCTTCGGCGATCATGCGGGCCGCCAGGGCGGCGATCTCACGGCGCAGGTTGCTGCGGTGTGGAACGGCAGGGCGCGTCATGGGCGGTCGGAGCTCCCCGTTCGATTAGAATGGCGCCCATTCTACACACGACTGTTGCGGCGCTGTTTTCGCCGCGCTTGGGATCTCATGCACATTCATATTCTCGGGATTTGCGGCACCTTCATGGGTGGCGTGGCATTGCTGGCGCGGGCTGCCGGCCACAAGGTGACGGGCTGCGACGCCAATGTCTATCCGCCCATGAGCACCCAGCTCGAGGAGCAGGGCATCGGTCTCGTCGAGGGTTACGGGGTTGAGCAGCTGGGGCTGAAGCCCGACGTGTTTGTCGTCGGCAATGCGATCTCCCGCGGCAATCCGCTCCTCGAGGCGATCCTCGATCAGGGTCTGCCTTATGTGTCGGGCCCCCAGTGGCTAGCCGAGAACGTGCTGCAGGGGCGTTGGGTGCTGGCCGTCGCGGGCACCCACGGCAAGACGACGACCACCTCGCTGCTGGCCTGGATCCTCGAAGATGCCGGCCTGAAGCCGGGTTTTCTGGTCGGCGGCGTGCCCAAGAACTTTGGCGTGTCGGCGCGGCTCGGTGAGACGCCGTTCTTCGTGATCGAGGCCGACGAGTACGACACGGCCTTCTGCGACAAGCGCTCCAAGTTTGTCCATTACCGCCCGCGCACCGCGATCCTCAACAACCTGGAGTTCGATCACGCCGATATCTTCGCCGATTTGCCGGCGATCGAGACGCAATTCCACCATCTGGTACGCATCGTGCCGAAATCGGGGCGGATCGTCGCCAACGCCGAGGAGGAATCGCTGCAGCGGGTGATTGGCCGCGGCTGCTGGTCGGAGCTGGAGTGGTTCAACGATGCGGCCGGCTGGTCGGTGGCCGAGGGGGCGAGTGAAGATGAAGTGGTGCTGCGCTTCGAGGGCCGGGAAATCGGCCGTCGCCGTCTGCCCCTGTCGGGCCGCCACAACCGGGCCAACGCGCTGGCGGCCATCGCCGCGGCGCGCCACGTGGGGGTGACGCCCGAGGTGGCGCTGGACGCGCTGACCCGCTTCGAGGGCGTCAAGCGCCGGCTCGAGCTGCGCGGCACGGTGCGCGGCGTGGCGGTGTTCGATGACTTCGCCCACCACCCGACCGCGATCACCCTGACCGTCGAGGGCCTGCGCCGGCAGGTGGGCGAGGCGCGCATCCTGGCGGTGCTGGAGCCGCGCTCCAACACCATGAAGCTCGGCGTGATGAAGGATCAGCTGGCTGCCAGCCTCACCCAGGCCGACAAGGTCTTCTGCTACGCCGCCAACCTGGGCTGGGACGCCCGCGGCGCGCTGGCGCCGATCGCCGCCAAAACGGTGGTCGAGGACGACCTGGACGCGCTGGTGGCGGCCATCGTCGCCGAAGCCCGCGACGGCGACCGCATCCTGGTGATGAGCAACGGCGGCTTCGGCGGCATCCACGGCAAGCTGCTGGCCGCGCTGGCGGGCTGAGCGGCGCGATGGAGATCGCGCTGCGCCTGGCCACCAGCGGCGACGCGGAGGCGATCGCCGGCCTGGTGAATCGCGCCTATCGCCCGGGCAGCGGGCTGCGCGGCTGGACCCACGAGGCGGAGCTGGTGGCCGGCGCGCGGGCTTCGGGCGAGATGGTGCGGGCTTTGCTGCGGCCGGGGTCGGCGGTGCTGGTGCTGTGTCGGGGCGACGGCATCGTTGCCTGCGTGCATGTCGAGGCCATCCACCTGGAGCGCGCAGCCTACATCGGGATGCTCGCCACCGAGCCGGCCGAGCAGGCCGGCGGGCTCGGCAAGCGGATGCTGGCCTCGGCCGAGCGTTACGCGGCGGACGAGCTGGGCGCGCGGGTGTTCCGCATGTCGGTGCTGGTGTCGCGCACCGAACTGATCGCGTTTTACCTTCGGCGTGGTTACCTGCGTTCGGGGCGGCTCGAGGGCTTTCCTGACGATGCCGGCGCCGGCGTGCCACGGGTGCCCGGCCTGCAGCTGGAGACCCTCGTCAAGGAGGCCTGAGCGGCTGCCCCACAGCTCCACCCCTCAGCGCACCGCCTCGAAGCGCCTTGGGAAGCCCGCCGCTGGAATCCGGCCGCGGGCTTCGCTGCATTGGAAGACCCGGGCGCAGGCCGCCAGCACCGCGCACAGCAGGAGCGCAGCCCCCGTGTTGTGGGCGACCGCCAGCGGCAGGGGCAGCTGCAGCAGTACGTTGGCGATGCCAAGGCTGATCTGCCCGGCCAGGGCTGCCAGCACCACCAGGCCATGGCCGCTCAGGCGGCGCTGGCCGAGCAGCTGGATACCGAAGCTGCCGACCACCACCAGCACCACACAGGCGAACAGGCGGTGCGCCCAGTGGATGGCGGTTAGCGCGGCGGCGGGCAGTAGGGCGCCGCTGGCGGTGGCGCCGAGCTCACGGTCGAGGGTGAAGGCGTGGTGGACATCCATGGTGGGCCACCAGCTGCCCTGGCAGGTGGGAAAGTCGGCGCAGATCGCCGCAGCGTAGTTGCTGCTGACCCAGCCGCCGAGGGCGATCTGCACCACCACCGTCGCCAGGGCCGTCCCGGCCAGCAGGCGCAGCGGGGCGGAGACGGCCGGTGCCGGTCCGGCCGGCCGTTGCCGCCGCCATAGCAGCACCAGCAGGGCCAGGGTTGTCATGCCGCCCAGCAGGTGGCTGGTGACGATGAGGGGTTTGAGCAGCCGGGTGACGGTGAGCATGCCCAGCAGGGCCTGGGCGCTGACCACCGCCAGCAGGCCGAGCTCCAGCCAAGGGCTGCGGTGGGCCCGCTGGCGCCAGGCCATCACGGCGAGAGCGGCGATCACCAGGCCGAGGGCGCCGGCGGCGTAGCGGTGGATCATCTCCTTCCAGGCCTTGGGGGCTTCCACCGGCTTGCCCGGAAAGGCGGCCTGGGCGGCGGCGATCTCGTGGGCCTGGTCCGGCACGCCGACCAGGTGGCCGTAGCAGCCGGGCCAGTCGGGGCAACCGAGCCCGGCATCCGACAGGCGCACCCAGGCGCCCAGGGAGACGACGACCAGCGCCAGGGCGAGGGCAGCCGCGGTCAGGCGGCGATGGGTGCGGATCATGCCAGCCGGTCCAGGAAGAGGGCCGCGAAGAGGCCGGTGAGGTAGATCAGCGAGTAGCGGAAGGCGTGGCGGGCGCGGGTGTCGGAATAATCGCGCCACAACCGCCAGGCCTCGCGCAGGTAGCCCAGGTTGAGCAGGCTGACCAGGCCGACGTAAACGCCGCCCGACAGGCCCAGCGTGGCGGGCAGGTAGGACACGGCGGCCAGCAGCACGGTGTAGAGCAGGATGTGCAGGCAGGTGAGTGGCACGCCGTGGCTCACCGGCAGCATGGGCAGGCCGGCGCGGGCGTATTCGTCGCGCCGGTAGCAGGCCAGCGCCCAGAAGTGGGGTGGCGTCCATAAAAAGATGATGAGGAACAGGGCCAGGGCCGGCAGGCCGATGCTGTCGGTCATCGCTGCCCAGCCGAGCACCGGCGGCATCGCCCCCGAGGCGCCGCCGATGACGATGTTCATGGGCGTGGCGGGCTTGAGGATGACGGTGTAGACGATGGCATAGCCCAGGAAGGTGGCCAGCGTGAGCCACATGGTGAGCGGATTGACCGCCATGTGCAGCAGCCACAGCCCGGCGCCGCCGGTGAGGCAGGCAAGGCCGAGGGTCTCGGCGGGGCTGATCAGGCCCAGGGGCAGCGGGCGGGCGCGGGTGCGGGCCATGCGGGCGTCGATCGTGCGTTCGACCAGACAGTTGATCGCCGCCGCTGCGCCGGCCACCAGGGCGATGCCAACGGTGGCGGCCAGCATCAGGCCGGCGGGCGGCCAGCCGGGCTGGGCGAGGAACATGCCGATCACCGCGGTGAACACGATCAGGCTGTTCACCCGCGGCTTGCACTGGGTGACGAAGGCGGACAGGCGCAGGCCCAGGGGCGCACGCAGGGCGGTGGGGCGGAGGGTCGTCGGCATCGGGGTCTCCGGGCGTTGTTGCGGGCTCAGCCGGCCCAGGCGTAGCGGAGCAGGCGTTCCATGTCTTTGAGGATGCCGCGCGGGTCGGCGTCGGGGGCGTAGCGGAGGATGATCCGGCCGGCCGGGTCGAGCACATACACACGGTGCCCGGCCTGGCCGAGGTCGAAGGCGCGGCGGGCGGCGTCGCTGGTGGCGACGGCGGTGTGAAGGTCGGGCTGGAGGGCCAGCAGCGGGGCGTCGTCGGGCGGGCGCTGGTCGGACAGCCAGGCGCGCTGCACGCGGGGCATCTGCTTGTAGAGGGCCACGTGGATCTGGCGGGTGGCTACCACCCACCGCCGGCAGGCGGCGTCGCAGGGGCCACTGCCGGCGACGACCAGGCTCCAGTGGCCGTCGAACTCGGCCTGGGGGATGGGCTGGCCGCTGGCGTCGGCGAGGGGCGGCAGGGCACGCGGCGGGTCAAGGAGCTCGCCGTAGGCGCCGCCGGCCGGCCGCCAGCCCCAGGCATACAGGCCACCGCCCACCGCGAAGGGCAGCACGAGCAGCGCGAGCACCAGCAGCAGCGGGCGGTAGCGGCTCATGCGGGGCGCCTCCAGGCCAGCGCCAGCCAGATCAGCACGGCCGAGGCGGCGAAGCCGTACCACTGCAGCGCGTAGGAGAGGTGGCGCTCCTTGCGATCGTCCGGCCGCGGCCAGTCGCGCACGAAGCCGGCGGGGGCGTCGGCGGCCAGCTGCAGCACCACGGGCTGCACTGGGTAGCCGGCGAGGCGGGAGAAGCGGGCCAGGTCGAGGTTCTGCCAGACCGGCTGCCAGCCGCTGTCGGCCTCGTTGCCAAGGGTGAAGAAGCGGCTGCCGGGCACCACCGCGACGCCGTGGAGTTCGACTGTGCCGGCGGGTGTGGCGACGGCCGGCACGTCGCTGTGGCGGGCGAGGGCCGGAACCCAGCCGCGGTTGACCAGCACCCGCATCTCGCTGCCTGCGATGCGTAGCGGTGTGACGACGTGGTAGCCGGCCTGCTCGCGGTGGATGCGGTTATCCACCAGAAACTGCCGCCCGGCTTCGAAGTGGCCGCGGGCCACCACCGGCCGGGCGCGCAGGGTTTCGGCGCTCACCGGTGCGCCGCCGAGGGCGATCGGGGCGTCGGCCGCGCGGCGGTCGAGCTGGGCCTGGGCTGCCTCCTTGCGTTCGAACTTGGCGTACTGCCAGTTGCCGAGCGCGATGCAGCCGCCGGCCACCACCAGCGCCACCACGGCGCCCGCCAGCGAGGGGCGGAAGCGCCGGCCGCTTGTGGCGTGCCGGAGGCGGGCGCACAATCGGCCGACCATGTTCGGGGAGCGGGCGGTGCTGTTCAAGTTGGCGGTGGTGCTCATGCTGGTGCTGGTGTTGGTCAGTCTCTTTTCGGGGCTGTTCTTTTTGTATCGGGACAAGGGCGACGGCGAGCGGGTGCTGCGGGCGCTGACGCTGCGGGTGTCCTTGTCGCTGGTGCTGTTCGTGGGCCTGCTGCTGGCCTGGCGTTTCGGGGGCTACAGCCAGTAAACCACCACGAAGAGCAGCAGCCACACCACGTCCACGAAGTGCCAGTACCAGGCCACCGCCTCGAAGGCGAAGTGGCGTTTTGCATCGAAATGCCCGGCCAGGCAGCGCCCTGCCACCACTGCCAGCATGATCGTGCCCAGCGCTACATGGAAACCGTGGAAGCCGGTGAGCATGAAGAAGGTGGCGCCATACACGCCGGCGCCCATCGTGAGGCCGAGCTCGGTGTAGGCGTGGTGGTATTCGTAGGCCTGGAAACCCAGGAAGACGACCCCCAGCAGCACCGTCAGGATGAGCCCCAGGTTGAGTTGGGCGCGCCGCCCTTTCATCAGCCCCCAGTGGGCCCAGGTGAGCGTGACGCCGGAGCTCAGCAGCAGCGCGGTGTTGATGGCCGGAATGCCCCAGGCGCCCATCGGCGTGAAGCTGGCGCCCTTGGGGCCGGCGCTGGGCCAGGCAACGGTGAAGTCCTTGTAAAGCGTGAAGGCCGGGTCCATGCCGGCCAGCGCGGGCACAGAGATGTGGCGGCAGTAAAAGAGGGCGGCAAAGAAGGCGGCGAAGAACATCACCTCCGAGCCGATGAACCACACCATGCCCTGGCGGAAGGATTGGTCCTCCCAGCCGGTGTAGTCGCCGCGCTGGTTTTCGGCGATCACCGCGCCGAACCAGCGGTACAGCACGAAGCCGATCACCCCGGCGCCGGCCGCCATCACCCATGGCCCCGGTGCGAACTTGTTCATCTGCAGGATGAAGCCCAGGGCCAGCAGGAACATGCCCCCCGACAGAAAGAAGGGGTAGAGGCTGGGCTGGGGCACGTAGTAGTGCCCGGTGTGGGGGGCGGAGGCGTGGGCGCTGTTCAAGACGGACTCCTCAGGCAGGGTCTTTCGGCGCCAGGAAGAAGGCGTAGGCCAGCGTGAGTTCGCTGATCTCGTCGCCGATGTCGCCGTCTATGATGAAGGTCAGCGCCATCTCGCGGCTTTCGCCGGGCGCCAGGGTCTGCTGGGTGAAGCAGAAGCAGTCGAGCTTGCGAAAGTGGCGGGCCGCCACGGTGGGCGAGACGCTGGGCACGGCCTGGCCGACGATGGTCTGGTCGGAGAGGTTGCGCACCAGGAAGCGGGTGGTGCGCAGCTCGCCCGGGTGCAGCTCGATGGCGGGCTCGAGGGGGCGGATCTCCCAGGGTAGCCCGGGCATCAGGGTGGCGGTGAACTGCACGCCCAGCTTGCGGCTGTAATTGATGGCGCTGGGCGGGGCATCCTTGGCGGCGAGGGCGTCCTTGAGCGTCTTGCCGTTGAAGCCGACGGCTTCGCAGAAGGTGTCGTAGAGCGGCACCAGCGCAAAACCGAAGGCAAAGAAGAAGCCCGCCAGCACGATCAGCCGCGCCACCAGCCGGCCATGCCGGCGGGGCGGGGGTAGGGAGGCGCCCTGCATGGCAGCTAGCGTTCGATGAAGAAGCCGACCACATACAGCCCGACCGCCAGGATGCCGAGCACCCAGGCGAAGCGGGTGGATGCCTTGCGGCGCTGGGCGAGATCGGTTTCGGTGAGATGCATGGTGGCGATCCTCCGGATCAATCCTTGATGACGGGTTGGGTTTCCCACGAATGGTGGGGCGGCGGCGAGCTGAGCTCCCATTCGAGGCCGTGGGTGCCTTCCCACACGCCGTTGCTGGCTTTTTCGCCCCCCTTGATGCAGCGCCAGATGTTGTAGGCGAACAGCAGCTGCGAGAGGCCCAGCACGAAGGAACCGACGGTGGAGATGGCGTTGAACTCGGCAAACTGCAGCGCGTAGTCGGGGATGCGCCGCGGCATGCCGGCGAGGCCCAGGAAGAACTGGGGCATGAAGGTGAGGTTGAAGCTGATCACCGTGAGCCAGAAGTGCAGCTTGCCGAGCCGCTCGCTGTACATGTGGCCCGTCCATTTGGGCAGCCAGTAGTAAACGCCGGTCATCACCCCCATGATGCCGCCGGCGAACAGCGCGTAATGGAAGTGGGCGACCACGAAGTAGCTGTGGTGATACTGGGCGTCGGCTGCCACGTCGGCCAGCACCAGCCCGGTGAGGCCGGCGATGCCGAACAGCACGATGAAGCCGACCGCGAACAGCATCGGCGTCTCGAAGCTCATGGCGCCGCGCCACATGGTGGCGATCCAGCAGAAGAACAGCACCGCCAGCGGCAGCGAGATCGACATGGTGCTGTACATGAAATACAGCAGCGCCGGCACCGGCAGGCCGGCAGTCATGAAGTGGTGGCCCCACACCACCAGCCCGAGCACGCCGATGGCGACGAAGGACCACACCTGGCCGGTGTGGCCATACACCGGCTTGCGGCTGAAGGTGGACAGCACGTGGGGCATCAACCCCCACACCGGCAGCAGCAGGATGTACACCTCGGGGTGGCCGAAGAACCAGAACAGGTGCTGGAAGAGGATCGGGTCGCCACCGCCGGCGGCGTCGAAGAAGTGGGTGCCGAAGTGGCGGTCGGTGAGCAGCATCGTCACCCCGCCGGCCAGCACCGGCAGGGTGACGATCAAGAGCACCGCGGTCACCAGCCAGCCCCAGCAGAAGAGCGGCATCTTCATCAGCGTCATGCCCGGGGCACGCATGTTGAGGATGGTGGCGATGATGTTGATCGAGCCCATGATCGAGCTGATGCCGAGGATGTGGATCGCGAAGATCGCAAAGTCCACACCGATGCCGCCCTGCACCGACAGCGGCGCGTAGAGCGTCCAGCCGGTGGCCACCGCGCCGTCGCCGATGCCGAACAGGGCCAGCACAAAAGGCAGCGTGAGCAGGATCGCCGCCGGCGGCAGCAGCCAGAAACCCCAGTTGTTGAGACGCGGCAGGGCCATGTCGGGGGCGCCTATCATCAGCGGGATCATCCAGTTGGCGAAGCCGGTGGCGGCCGGCATGAGCGCCGCGAAGATCATCACCAGCGCGTGCACGCCGATCAGCTGGTTGAAGAACTCCGGCTTCATGAGCTGCAGCCCGGGCTGGAAGAGCTCGGCCCGCACCGCCAGGATCATCGCGCCGCCGACGAAGAACATCAGCAGCGAGAAGCTGAGGTACATCGTGCCGATGTCCTTGTGGTTGGTGGTGGTGAGCCAGCGCAGCAGGCCGCCCGGCTGATGGGCGTGGCCGCCGTGGCCGTCGAGGGTGTGGGTGGCGGTGTTCATCGGCGGCTCCTCTGGGGGAATGCCTGGGCGGCGGCCGGGCTGGGGCGCCGGCTGGAATCGGCTGCGGCGTGGGGGCTCATCGCAGGGCCTTGATCTGGGCGGGCTGGATCATGTCGCCCTTGTTGTTGCCGAAGGCGTTGCGCTCGTAGGTGATGATGGCGGCCAGGTCGGCATCGGACAGCGTCGCCTTGAAGGCCTGCATCGCGGTGCCGGCCTTGCCGTTGAGCACGCGGTCGACGTGGCTGTCGGGGATCAGCCGGCCTTCAGGCGAGAGCAGCGGGCCGGTGACGATCTTGCTGCCCGCCAGGGCCGGGAAGGCCGGCGGGATGCCCTGGCCTTCGGGCTGGTGGCAGGCGGCGCAGTTTTTCTCGTAGGCGGCCTTGCCGGCGGCCATCAGCTCGTCCTTGCTCCAGGCCTTGTCGCTGCCGGCCGCTGCGGCGGCCATCTCGGCCTTCTTGCCGGCGACCCAGGCGGCGTATTCGGGCTCGGGCACCGCCCGCACGACCACTGGCATGAAGCCGTGGTCCTTGCCGCACAGCTCGGCGCACTGGCCGCGATAGACGCCGGGCTCCTCGATGCGGACCCAGGTTTCGCGCAGGAAGCCGGGGATCGCGTCGCGTTTCACGCCGAACTGGGGCACCCACCAGGTGTGGATCACGTCGGTGGAGGTGAGCAGGATGCGCACCTTGCGGCCCACCGGCAGCACCACTTCGTTGTCGACCTCCAGCAGGTAGTTTTCGCCCTTGGCCGCCTGGCCCTCGATCTGCTCGCGGGGCGTGGACAGGGCGCTCACGAAGCCGATGCCGGAGTCGGGGTATTCGTACTTCCATTTCCACTGCAGGCCGGTGACCTTGAGCACCATGTCGGCCTTGGTGCGGGTGTCTTCCATCTCGATCACCGCGTGGAAGGCCGGGATGCCCATCAGCACGAAGTCGATGAAGAGCAGGATCGCGAAGGGCACCAGTACCCAGAACCACTGCAGCGCGCCGGTTGGCCCGCTGAAGCCGGCCGGCTGGGCGCCCACGCTCTTGCGGTGGCGGATCATCGAATACAGCATGATGGCGAACACCACCACGAACAGCACGGTGATCACCACCATGAACTGGTTGTGCATCGACAGGGTGTCGCGGCCGATGGGGGTGACGGGCTTGGGGAAGTTCCAGGTGTAATCGGCCAGGGCGGCGCTGGCACCCAGGGTCAGGCCGGTGCCGAGTGCCAGGCGGGAAAAGGAGGCGGAGCTTGAGGCGTTCCGGCGGCTGGGGTTGAGTATCGTCAAGGCTCCACCTCTCCCTTTTCCGGGATGATCAACGGGCTTGCTGCTGTGGCCGGCTAGTCGGGTCAGATGCAAGCCGGCGGTGCTGCCGGGGTGTCATCAGACGCGTGCTGCGGCGCTTGCCGCGGGCCCGGGCAAGCCGAATGCCTGGTCGGGCCTCGGCGCCCGGCCGGGTGGCGGCGACGGCCAGCTGAACGTCTTGACGCGGATCGACGGGCAGCGCGCTGGCGCAGCCTGTGGAGTGCAAGGAAAAGAGGGGCGAGAAAAAGAAGAGCAAATCCAGGGCCGGCGGAGGACTGCGCCAGCCAGGCAAGTGCCAGCGCAAAGCCCGCGGCCAGCGCCGCACATGCCAGCGCCCGGTTGGCGCCGGGCGCTGGTGTGCAGTCTGGGCGTGTTGCCCCTTGATGCCCTTCCACCGTCTTCATTGCGGTGCTAGCCATGGCGTCTCCTCCAGGCCCTGCCTGCGACTATTTGACGCAGATCAAATTGTGGCTTCAGTGTAGCATCGGCGGCAGGTTTTGCACTGCACTGAATGTGCTTTTAAGCGCTTGAAAATAAAAGGGGTTTTCAATGATTTCAATGCTGCGACGCAGCATCCTTGCTCCGGTGCTGATCAGCTTGCTGGCAGCCTGCTCTCCCGGCGGCGGGAGCGGGGCCAGCTTCGTCAATACCGACATCACCGGCGCGAGCTACGGCAAGGATTTCCGCCTCACCGACCACACCGGCGCGGCACGCAGCCTGGCCGACTATCGGGGCAAGGTCGTCACGCTGTTTTTTGGCTACGTGCAGTGCCCCGACGTGTGCCCGACCAACCTGCTCAACATGGTCGAGGTCATGAAGCAGCTCGGCCCGGATGCCGACAAGGTGCAGGTGCTGTTCATGACCATCGACCCGGAGCGCGATACCCAGGCCCTGCTGGCAGAATATGTGCCGGCCTTCGATCCGCGCTTCATCGGGCTCCATGCCGACCTGCCCACGACCCAGGCGGTGGCCAAGGATTTCAAGGTCTTCTACCAGAAGCAGGGCGACGTTAAGGGCACGGCGTACACGGTGGATCATTCCACCGGCACCTACGTGTTCGACCCCCAGGGGCGGCTGCGGCTGTATGTGAAGCACGGGGAGAAGCCCGATCTGATCGCCGCCGACATCCGCAAGCTGATCGCCGGGCAGTAGGCCTGGAGGCATAAAAAAGGGGCAGCCCGCGAAGGCTCCCCCTTTGTGTCGTGCTGGTACCGATCAGGCCAGTTCGGCGAGCTGGCTGCGCATCTTCTGCATCGCCTTGGCTTCGATCTGGCGGATGCGTTCGGCCGACACGCCGTATTCGGCGGCCAGCTCGTGCAGCGTGGCGGCTTCGCCGTCGGCCAGCCAGCGGCGCTGGACGATGGTGCGGCTGCGGTCGTCGAGCTTGGCCAGCGCGGTGTGCAGGCCTTCGTCCTGCAGGTGCGCGTACTGGCGCTGGGCGATCACCTCGGACGGCTCGGCGTGGGGGTCGGCCAGGTAGGCGATGGGGGCGAAGCGCTCCTCGTCGTCGTCCGGGCCGGCTTCGAGGGCCACGTCGCCGCCCGACAGGCGGGTTTCCATCTCGCGGACTTCTTCGGGTTTGACGCCGAGGTGCTCCGCCATGGCGATGACCTCATCGCCCTGCAGCGTGTTGCTGCTGCGCCGCATGCTGCGCAGATTGAAGAAAAGCTTGCGCTGGGCCTTGGTGGTGGCGATCTTGACCAGCCGCCAGTTCTTGACGATGTACTCGTGGATCTCGGCCTTGATCCAGTGGATCGCGAACGACACCAAGCGCACGCCCCGGTCGGGGTCGAAACGCTTGACGGCCTTCATCAGGCCTACGTTGCCTTCCTGGATGAGGTCGGAGTGGGGGAGCCCGTAACCCAGGTATCCACGTGCAATGGCCACCACCACCCGCAGATGGGACAGCACGAGCTTGCGCGCCGCTTCCACATCGCCCTCGTCCCTCAGGCTGCGGGCGAGATCGGATTCTTCCTTCTCGGTCAGCAGGGGGATGCGATTCACGCTCTGGATGTATTGATCCAGGCTGCCGACCGCGGACGGAACAGGAAACGTCAAGGCATGGGACATATAGCTAAACCTCCTTAAGCCAATATTAGCACTCCCAGCCTGTGAGTGCTAAGGGGCTGATTGGTTCCACGGCGGCTGCGTGAATGGTCGCACGGCGGGCAATCTGCACGGCCCGGGTAAAGCCTGCGCGCAGCTTGTCGATAAGTAGCGTAATGCAGTGAAAGCGAGAGGCCCGCAGGGCCGCGCACCAGTGCGGTAGCGGGGGGCGGCGGTTCGGGCGCGCGGGCCGGCATCCGGCGGTGGTTTCCAGGATAATCACGGGGCGTCATGGGCGTCTCGGGTGGGCCGATCATCGGGGGCGTGCCGCATTGCCGCGCCGCGTCCGAGTGTGCGGACATCGGCTTCATCCGCTAACAAAGGTAGGTAATGAACCCCATTCCAAGTCACGCGAGGTCATCGGATGCGCCGGCCCGGCAAACCGTGTTGATCGTCGACGATACGCCGCAGAACCTCACCATCCTCGGTGAGCTGCTGCAGCCCTACTACCGGGTCCGGGCCGCGAACTCGGGCGAGCGGGCGCTGCGGGCCGCCGGCCTCGAGCCGCCGCCCGATCTCATCCTGCTCGATGTGATGATGCCCGGGATGGACGGCTACGCGGTGCTCGAGCACCTGCGGGCCGAGCCGCGTACCGCCCATGTGCCGGTGATCTTCGTGACCGCCATGAACGGCGTCGAGAACGAAGAGCGGGGCCTCGAGCTGGGCGCGGTGGATTACATCACCAAGCCGATCAACCCGGCCGTCGTGCTGGCCCGGGTGCGTACCCACCTGGAGCTCAAGCACGCCCGCGACCGCCTGGCCCTCGAGAACGAGTGGCTCGAACGGGAGGTGGCCCGCCGGATGAGCGAGAACCTGCTGATCCAGGAGCTCAGCGTGCGCGCGCTGGCCTGTCTGAGCGAGGCCCGCGACAACGAGACGGGCCTGCACATCGTGCGCACCCAGACCTACGTCGAGCTCCTGGCCCAGCACCTGCAGGGCAACGAAGCCTTCCGGCCGGCCTTCGACAACGGGCGCCTGCAGATGGTGGTGAAAGCCGCGCCGCTCCACGACATCGGCAAGGTCGGCGTGCCCGACAGCATCCTGCTCAAGCCCGGGCGCCTGACCCCGGAAGAGTTCGCCATCATGAAGGCCCACCCGGTGATCGGTGCGGACGCCATCACCAAGGCCATGGAGCAGTCGCTCTCCGGGGCGGCGGCGGGCGTCGCGGCGCAGGCCAGTGGCGCCTTCAGCTTCCTGGAGATCGCCCGCGAGATTTCGCTGGGCCATCACGAAAAATGGGACGGCAGTGGCTACCCGGCCCGGCTGGCCGGCGAGGCCATCCCTGTTTCCGCGCGCCTGATGGCGCTGGCCGACGTCTTCGATGCGCTGATGACGCGGCGGGTATACAAGCCCGCCTTCAGCCTCGAGGAGACGACCCGCATCATCTGCGAGGGGCGCGGCAGCCATTTCGACCCGGCCGTGGTCGATGCCTTCATGGCCCGGCGTGACGAGTTCGCCGACATCGCCGCGCGCCTCGCCGACCCTGAACCCGCCGGTGGTGAGGCTGCGTAGATAACCGCGCCGTGGCCGGGCGCTGACTGTTCAGGGAGCGTCCCCATGAGGCGGTCGTTGTCACCCTTTTCGATTGCCGGGCTTGTGGGCGTCGTGCCAGGGCCCGCCCCGGCCGCCGCCGAGCACACGGCGGTCGCCCTGTTGCCGGGCGGGGCAGGCTACGGCCTGGTGGGGCTGGCGCTGCTGGCTGCCGGGCTGCTGGTCTGGAGCCTCGTGCTGCGCCGACGCGTGGCGGCGCGCACGCAGGCGCTGCAGGCGGCCCGCGCCGAACTCGAAGGGCTCCGCGCGGCGGGCGAGGAGGCCCGCCTCCGGCTGGACGCCGAAACGGCCGGGCGCATCCGCGAACTGGACGACACCGCGGCCGAGTTCCGCGCCATCGTCGAAGCCGCCAGCTCCGGCATCGTGCTCATGCGCGATCGCCACATCGTGCACTGCAACCGGCGGATGGACGAGATCTTCGGCTACGCGCCCGGTGAGCAGATCGGGCAGCCGACGCGCATCTGGTATGCCAGCGACGAGGAGTGGGCGAGGATCGGCGAGGAGGTCTATCGCAAGATCTGGCAGGGTGAGAACCACCAGCGCGAGGCGCAGGTCCGGCGCAAGGACGGCAGCCCAGTGTGGGTGCGGATGTCCGGGCGGGCGCTCGATCTGGCCCACCCGGAGCGGGGCCTGGTGGGCATCATCGAGGACATCACCCGGGAGCGGGAGATGCTCGAGGAGGCCCAGCGGGCGCGGGCGATGGCCGAGGACGGCGCCCGCATGAAGTCTGACTTCCTGGCCAACATGAGCCACGAAATCCGCACCCCGATGAACGCCATCGTCGGCATGGCCTACCTGGCCCTGCGCACCGACCTGACCGCGCGGCAGCGCGACTACCTCGAGAAGATCCAGGGCGCCGGCCAGCATCTGCTGGGCATCATCAACGACATCCTCGACCTGTCCCGCATCGAGGCCGGCAAGCTGGTGGTCGAGCACATCCCCTTCTCGCTGGAGCGGATGATCGTCAACGTCACCGCCCTGCTGGCCGAGAAAACCGCCGCCAAGGGCCTCGAACTGATCGTGGACGTGGCCGACGACGTGCCCAACGAGCTGGTGGGCGACCCGCTGCGCCTCGGCCAGGTGCTGATCAACTACGCCAACAACGCGGTGAAGTTCACCGAGCGCGGCGAAGTGGCCATCCGCGTCCGCCGGCGTGAGGCCGGGGACGGGCAGGTCGAGCTGTATTTCGAGGTGCGCGACACTGGCATCGGTATCGACCACGACGTGCAGGCCCGGCTGTTCAGCAGCTTCGAGCAGGCCGACAGCTCGACCACCCGCCACTACGGCGGCAGCGGCCTGGGGCTGGTGATCTCGCGGCGGCTGGCCGCGCTGATGGAGGGCGAGGTGGGGCTGAACAGCACCCCCGGGGTCGGCTCGACCTTCTGGTTCACCGCGCGGCTGGGCTACGGCCCGGCCCAGCCCTCGCGCTTCGTCCCCCACGCCGAGCTCGTCGGGCGCCCGATTCTGGTGGTGGACGACAACGCCCACGCCCGCGAGGTGCTCGGCGAGATGCTGCGGCGGATGGGGTTCGAGGTGATGGCGCTTGAATCCGGCGCCGCCGCGCTCGACGAAGTCCGCAGCGCCGAGGCTGCCGGCAGGCCCTACGCGCTGGTGCTGCTCGACTGGCAGATGCCTTGCAAGGATGGCATCTCCACCGCCCGGGAGATCCGCGCTCTGCCGCTCGCAGAGCCGCCGCACATCGTGATGGTGAGCGCCCACGGGCGTGACGAGCTGCTCGCTGCGGCGCGCAGCATCGGCATCCAGGACGTGCTTATCAAGCCCGTCACCGCGTCGCTGCTCTTCGACACCGTGGTGCGCCTGCTCGGCCACGCGCCCGCCGGCGAGGTGATGCCGGCGCTGGTGGCACCCCCGGGGCTGGAGCTGTCCCGGCTGGCCGGCTCGCGGGTGCTCCTCGTCGAGGACAACGACCTCAATCAGCAGGTGGCGCTGGAGCTCCTGCGCCAGGCCGGGATGCGGGTCGATGTGGCGGAAAACGGCGCCGTGGCCGTCGACCGGGTGCGCATCCAGCCCTACGACATCGTGCTGATGGACCTGCAGATGCCGGTGATGGACGGCCTCACCGCCACCCGCGAGATCCGCCGCCTGCCCGGGCGGGGCGGGCTGCCCATCGTGGCGATGACCGCCAACGCCATGGCCGGTGACCGGGAGCGCTGCCTCGCCGCCGGCATGCAGGACCACGTGAGCAAGCCCATCGAGCCCGCCCGGCTGTGGGCCTGCCTGCGCCGCTGGCTCACCCCGAAGACCGAGCCGGTGGCCCATGTGGTGCAGCCCGCTCCGGCACCTGCCGGGGGCGGCGAAGTGCCGGCCGATCTTGCCCCGCTGGCGGACGTGCCCGATCTGAACGTGCGGGACGGCGTGCGCAACGCGCTGGGCAAGGAATCCCTTTATCTCGCGCTGCTGGCCCGCTTCGTT
Source organism: Zoogloea ramigera (assembly GCF_006539865.1). Lineage (GTDB taxonomy): Bacteria > Pseudomonadota > Gammaproteobacteria > Burkholderiales > Rhodocyclaceae > Zoogloea > Zoogloea ramigera. The sequence goes on along the minus strand of NZ_BJNV01000032.1, from coordinate 10,283 downwards.
GCCGGCCAGCGGGATTTTTCCGCGCATTTCGCCACCGCCCTCGCCGAATCCGATCTGGTCTCCGCCGAACGCTTCGCCCACACCCTCAAGGGGCTCGCTGCGCAGATCGGCGCCCACACCCTGGGTGAGCTCGCCGAGCAACTGGAGAGCGCCGTGCGAATCCGCGCGGAGGCCGTCGTCCTGGTGCCCCTGCAGGCCGACGTGACCCGCCGGCTCACGGCTCTCTTGGCCGCCCTCGAGGCGGCACTGCCAGCCCCGACACCCGCCGCGCCGACGCAGGCCTGCGTCGATGTGGCCGAACTGAAGGCCGTCTGCGCGCGGCTCGCCCAGGCCCTGGCGGCGGATGACTTTGCCAGCGGCCCCCTCCTCGAAACCCATGAAGCGCTCCTGCGGGCGGGGCTGGGCCACCGCTTCCCGCTGATTGCCGAGGCGGCGCGAAGCTTCAACTTCGAGCAAGCCCTGGAGGTTCTGCAGGAGGCGATGGAGAGCCTGGGGTTAGGGAGCTGAGGGGCTTGAAGGGCCGAAGGGCTGAAGGTGTCTGGGGCTTATTTAGCGCCCCCAGGGCCGGGCTCCGCCCAGCCCGCCCCCCGTGGGGGCACGGAAACTTGGGGCGGCCCTGCGTTTCCTTGAGAGGGCGCCGGCGCGCCCTGCGGCAGGTGGTACGCCCGACGCCGCATCGGCTCCCGAAGTGCCGACACGCCACCTGCCTGGCTGCATGTTGTTGCCGGCCAGTGGACCTCGGCGGCTGTCTCCATCACGTTCTTCCCCCGCGCCGTCTCCCGTGCGCCCCGTTGAGAGCCGGTAAAGCGCTTGGTGCCGTGGCCTCGGGGAGCGTCAGGCGCCGGGCGGGGCCGCCTCGTCCTGCTCGCCCAGCTCCGGGTGGGTGGCGACGATGCCGGAAAGGAGGGCGGCGGCTTCTTCGAACTCGAAGAGCTCGATGGCCTGGCTGATCTGGCCTGCGTCGGGGCCGGCGAGTGCTTCCAGCTGGTGCCCCTGTTCGCGCCACAGCGGGCCGGCGCGGACGTCGTTCTCGTCGAGAAGCTTGCCTAGCTCGGCAACGAAGTGCCGCAGGGCCGGGGTGGGTCGGGGCGTGTCGGCAGGTGTCTCGGCGCGGGGCGTCGGGGCGCCCTGCGCGGGCATCCAGCGGGCCAGCGCCTGGTAAAGGGTGGTCGGCGTGACGGGCTTGGCGAGGTGGTCGTTCATGCCGGCCTCGAGGCAGCGTTGGCGATCTTCGGCGAAGGCGTTGGCGGTGAGCGCCAGGATGGGACAGGTGGAATAAGCGGGCAGGGCGCGGATGGCGGTGGCGGCTTCAAGGCCGCCCATCACGGGCATGCTGAGATCCATCAGTATCAGGTCGTAGTGGGCCTGCCCGGCCATCTCGACGGCCTCACGGCCGTTCTGGGCGATGCTCACCTTGAGGCCGACGCTTTCCAGCAGCTCTCTGGCGATCTCCTGGTTGAGGGGGTTGTCCTCGGCCAGCAGCACATGGCGCCCGGCATGGCTGGCGCGCAGCGCGTCGGTGTCTGGCACGGCCTGGGGCGAGGGAGGGAGGAGGGCGCACCGTTCGTCCGGCGCCCGGCCGGGGGCCAGGGGCAGCACGGCCCAGAAGCGGCTGCCCTGGCCGAGCAGGCTGTCGGCGCCGATCTGCCCACCCATCAGCTCGACCAGCCCGCGGCTGATGGCGAGGCCCAGGCCGGTGCCGCCATATTTGCGGGTCGTCGAGTTGTCGGCCTGTTCGAAGGGTTTGAAGAGCTTTTCCTGCTGGGCCGGGCTGAGGCCGATGCCGCAGTCCTCGACCTCGAGGCGCAGCCGGACAGGCTCGTCGTTGCCGGCGGCGGGGTCGTCGAGACGCAGGGCACGGAGGGTGATCGTGCCGTGGTTTGAGAACTTGACCGCGTTCGACAGGAAGTTGACCAGGATCTGCTCGATGCGCCCCGGGTCGCCGCGCAGCGTGGGCGGCAGCCGCGGGTCGATCTCGGTGGTGAGCGCCAGGCCGTTCTGGGCGGCCGTGTCGCGCACCAGGCTGACGGCCCGCTCGCAGGTGGCGGCAAGCGGGAAGTCGATGAGCTCGAGGGCGGTCTTGTCCGCCTCGATCTTCGAGAGGTCGAGAATGTCGTTGATGATGCGCAGCAGGTGGCGCGCCGCGGTGGTGATCTTGTCGATCCGTTCGCGCTGGCGGGGGGTGGTGACTTCCCGTTCGAGCAGGTGCGCCAGGCCGATGATGGCGTTCATCGGGGTGCGGATCTCGTGGCTCATGGTGGCCAGGAAGGTGCTCTTGGCGCGGTTGGCGCTCTCGGCCTCGTCGCGGGCGGCGGCCAGCTCGCGGGTGCGCTGGTCCACCAGCTCGGTGAGGTGGTGACGGTGCCTCTCGAGTTCTTCGGAGAGCTGCTTGCGCTCGGTGATGTCGCGCACAGAGCACATGATGTAGGTCTGGCCGCCCCATTCGACGCGGCTGGAGAGGACCTCCGCCGGGTAGGTGGTGCCATCCCGGCGGCGCTGGGTGGTCTCGAAGATCTCGCCCTCGGGGCTGACGGAGCTCGCCATCTTCTGCAGCTGGGTGGGCGTGAAGTTGCGTTCCCAGTCCCAGATGTGCATGTGGGTGATCTCTTCGGGTGTGTAGCCGAGCATCTCGGCGAAGCGGGGGTTGGCCTCGAAGACGCTGCAGTCGGGGTTGAGCACGACGATGCCGTCCCGGTCCATCGAGAACAGCGCACGCCGCCGCGAGGCCTCTTCGGCCACTTCCTTCTGGGCGGCCAGGCGGGCGCGGTTCTGGGTGGCGAGGGCGTCGAGGAGCTCGTTGAAGTGGTGGGCCAGGCGGGCGATCTCGTCGCTCTCGTCGTCCTGCGGGACGCGGGCCCGGTCATCCCCATGGTGGATCGCCGTCATGGTGTCGGAGATGCGGGCCAGCCGGCGGGTGATGTGCCGGGCGCCATGCAGGAAGGACAGGGACAGGGCCAGCATGCTGAGGGCCAGCAGGGCGCCCACGCTGCCGGTTAGCAGCCATTTCTGGCGGGTGAAGTCGGCCTCCGGGAAGCTCACGCCGACCATCCCGATCGGCTGGCCCGCGCCGTCGAGGAGGGCCTCGTAGCCGGAGATCTGCCATTCGCCGAGGAATTCGGTGCGTCCGGTCCAGGAGCCGCCGCTGGCCAGCACCTGGGCGCCGATCCCGGCGGGGGCGTGGGTGCCGGTGGCGCGTTGTCCGGCGGGGTTCGTTGCGGTGGTGGCGATCCGCAGGTCGTCGAGGAAGATGCTGGTGAAGCCCACGCTCTGGCCGAGCTGCAGCTTGACGGGGAAGACCACGTCGCGGATGCGGTCGATGGTCGGCAGGTTGTTGTTGAGCAGGATGCCGCCGATGAGCAAGGCGTCCGGGTGGGTGTTGGTCAGCGGGAAGTGGGTGGCTGCGCTGATGACCAGCCCGCGGGTCTCGGTCACGGGCGGTTGCGCCGCGTCGCCGGCCTGCGTCTCGAGCCGCGCCTGGGCGGGCAGCGCGGGAGAGCGGGCCAGCAGGGCGGCCGAGTCGAGGCGTTCGTAACCCACCGTGGCGACGCCGGTGGCGGCCTGCCGCAGCGTGAAGCTGGAAGGCAGCCGGCTGCCCGGGGCGAGACCGGTGCTCGAGGCGATGACCCGCCCGTCCGGGGTGGCGATGATCAGGTAGTCGAGGCGGGCGGCGTCGGCGCGGGCGGTGAGGATCTGGTCGAGGTGGGGGTTGGCTTCCCGGGAGGCCTTGTCCCCGTGGGTGGCGAGTTGCTGGGTGATGCGCTCGGAGTGGGCGGTTTCCTCGATGTGCTGCAGCGCCTGGATGCGGACATGGGCCAGGTAGTTCTGGGCGCTGGCCAGGTTGGCGCGGGTCCGGTCCTGCAGCATGGCGTCGATGCGTTCGCCACCGATGAACACCAGGATGCCCATGATCAGCGGGAACGCCACCAGCAGCGGCGTCAAGCCCAGGGCCATCAGTCGCAGGTGCAGTGACGAACGCCAAGTGATCGGCAGCGCGTTGCGCCGGGAGCGGAGAAACATAGGGCCTGTAAGGTGGGCAGCGTGTGCCGGGAGCTTGGAGAGAACTACGCCAGTGTCGATTTTGTTTTACGGCAGGGTCGGCCCGGTCTTGAGTCTGCTCCGGCGCCGGGCGCGCCTGGATCGGGAGCGGGGCTCAAGTTCATGGCTTCGGCTGCCGTTGTAGCTTCCCGTTGGTTATCCAGCATCGCGTCGACGCGCGGTGTGCTTGCAATGTCCGGCCGCAGGCAGGGCGGAGGGTGAGTGAGTCATGTTTGGCAGACGAAGTGTGGTGGCGTTGGCGAGCTGTGCCTTGCTCCTCGGCTGTGGGCCGGCGGAGCCCCTGCGGGTCGGGTTCATCGGTGGCTTGTCCGACCGGAACTCCGACGTGGGGCAGGCGGGAAACAACGGTGTCGTGCTGGCCGTCGAGCAGATCAACCGCGCGGGCGGCATCCGTGGCCGGCAGGTCGAGCTGATCTCCCGCGACGACGCCCAGAACCCCGCGACGGCCGAGAAGTCGGCCCGGGAGCTGGCGGCGGCCAAGGTGGATGCGGTGATCGGGCCCTTCACCAGCGGTGTTGCGGCGGCGGTGGTGCCGGTGCTGGCCCAGAGCCAGACCCTCGCCATCAGCCCGACCCTCACCTCGATGGCCTTCTACGGCAAGGATGACAACCTCGTCCGCATCAACCGCAGCACCCGCGACAACGCCGGCGACTACGCGCGGGTGCTGTACGACCGGGGCCAGCACCGGATTGCCGTCGCTTACGATGTGCGCAACCGCAACTTCACCGAGTCGTGGCTCGAGGAGTTCCGTCGCGCCTTCACCGCCATCGGCGGCACGGTGAGCGCGGAGGTGCCCTATGAATCCAGCCCCGACGTGGATTTTGGCGCGGTGGTGGAAGCGATGCTGAAGAGCCGGCCGGATGGGCTGTTCTACATCTCCGGCGCCATCGACGTGGCGCGGCTCGCCCAGCATTCACGCCGGCTGGCCCCGTCGCTGCCCATCGGCGCCTCCGAGTGGGCTGCGTCCGAGCAACTGATCGAGCTGGGCGGCAAGGTGGTCGAGGGCCTGAACATCGTCCTGAACTACGACCGCAACGACGACTCGGCCCGCTTTCGGGAGTTCAGGGAAGCCTACTTCAGGCGTTTCCAGAAGAATCCCGGTTACAGTTCGGTCTCGGCGTACGACGCGGCGCTGGTGCTCTTCGCCGCGCTCGAAAAGCGCGCCGAGGGCGAGACGGTCAAGGCGGCCGTGCTGAAATACGGCCCCTATCAGGGCCTGCAGCAGCAGATCAGCTTCGACGCCACGGGCGACACCCAGCGCAAGGTCTTCTTTACCGAAATTCGTGACGGGCGCTTCGTGGCGCTCAAGTGATGAAGTGATGCATCGCAGCCGGCCTGCGCCGCGCACCGACTCGAGGTGCGCCGGGCAGCCTGGCGAGGAACACCGACAGACCATGCTCAACACGATCGAGATCTTCCCCTGGAACCGCAACTTCGAGACCGGGATCGCCGAGGTGGATGCCCAGCATCGCCGGCTGGTTACCCTGCTCAACACGCTGGTCAGCCATCTCACCGTGCAGGCTGACGCGCCGACCCTGAATGCCATCTTCGATGAGTTGAGCGACTACGCGGTGAATCACTTCGCGAGCGAGGAGCAGATCTGGCAGGAGGCCTTCGGCGACGACGCGTGGGCGTTGCAGCACCACGACAGCCATACGGGCTTCATCGACGAGGTGCTGCGCCTGCGGGCCGAGGAGGGCGTCAAGCCCCTCGAGGATGTCATCGAGGACATCGTCAGCTTCCTGACCCACTGGCTGGCGCTGCACATCATCGAGTCGGACAAGCGCATGGCCAAGGCCGTGCTGGCCCTGCGCGAGGGCGCGACCCTGGCGCAGGCCAAGCAGATCGCCGACGAGCAGATGTCCGGGGCGACGCGGGCGATGATAGACACCGTGATGACGATGTACGACAAGCTGGCCAACCGCACCGTCCAGCTCACCCGCGAGATCAACCGCCGCCAGCAGGCCGAGAAGAGCGCCCAGGAGGCGCAGGTCGCGCTGCTCCGCAGCCGCGATGCCGCCGAGGCGGCGAGCCTGGCCAAGTCCGACTTTCTGGCCAGCATGAGCCACGAGATCCGCACGCCGATGAACGCCATCACCGGCATCATCGAGCTGATGCGCCGCGAGCCGCTCTCGCCGCGCCAGGCCGAAAACCTGCACAGGCTGCAGGAGGCCTCCCAGCACCTCCTGGCGATGATCAACGACATCCTCGACATGTCGAAGATCGAGGCCGACAAGCTGCATCTCGAAGAGTCCGCGCTGAGGGTGTCGGAGGTGCTCGGCAGCGTCGTCTCGATGGTCGAGAACCAGGCTCGCGCCAAGGGCCTCGCCCTGCGGGTCGATGTTGCCGGGATCCACTCGCTGATGCAGACGAGCCTCGCCGGCGACGCCACGCGGCTCAAGCAGGCCTTGCTCAACTACCTGAGCAACGCGCTCAAGTTCACCGCGAGCGGCAGCGTGACCCTGCGCGCCGCCCTCGAGGAGGAGACCGCCGACAGCGTGCTGCTGCGCTTTGAGGTGGTGGACACCGGGATCGGGATCGCGCCGGAGACCCTGCCGCGCCTTTTCTCGCGTTTCGAGCAGGCCGGGATGGACACCACCCGGCGCTACGGGGGCAGCGGGCTGGGGCTGGTGATCACCCGCCGGCTCGCCGAGCTGATGGGCGGCCAGGCGGGGGCCGAAAGCCGGCCCGGCGTCGGCAGCACCTTCTGGCTCACGGTGCGGCTCCGGAAAGCCGCGCCGGCCACCGAGCCATCTGCCCGCCCGGCGGCCGGGGCGGCGGACGACGCCAACCCCGAGGAGGCCCTGCGGCGCGATTACGCCGGTGCGTCGGTGCTCGTGGTGGAGGACAACGAGATCAACAGCGAGATCGCCGTGGATCTGCTGGAGGATGTGGCGCTGTCGGTGGACACCGCCGCGGATGGCGTCGAGGCCGTCGAAAAGGCCAGGGCCAACACCTACGACGTGATCCTGATGGACATGCAGATGCCGCGCATGGACGGCCTCGAGGCGACTCGCTGCATCCGGCAGCTGCCGGGCCAGCAGCACACTCCCATCGTGGCGATGACCGCCAATGCCTTCGCCGACGACAAGGCCAACTGCATCGAGGCGGGGATGGACGATTTCATCGCCAAGCCCGTCGACCCGGACGTGCTGTTTGCGATGCTCCTGCGCTGGTTGCGGGCGGGGCGGGCCTAAGCGCCTGACCGACTCAAACGAAACCGGCTGAACCGCACGACGGACGGCTAGCCCTGGCCAGGGCGGCGCGCGTAGAGCGTGTCGAAGACGGCCTCGAGCTGCGGGTGAACGCCACGCACGCCGGCGATCACCTGGGCGGACCAGTCGAAATACGCCTGCTGGCGCTGGAGCGGCCAATGCACCGGCGGCGAGGCCAGGATGTCGCGCAGGTTGCAGATCTTGTCGGCCAGCTTGACCAGCTTGGCCTCGGGAGAGAGATGGGGTGCGTGCTCGACCTGGCGCAGCTTGCGGGTGGCCTTGTCGAGGCTGCAATCGTCGCTCACCTCGACGACGACGGTGGCGATGCGGGTGCCAAAGCGTGCCTCGATCTCGCCAGCGGTGGTGGCGGTGTCTTCGATGGTGTCGTGGAGCATCGCCGCGCTCAGCACCACCACGTCGAGCACGCGGCCCTCGTTGGCCAGCACGTCGGCCAGGGCGATCGGGTGGTTGATGTAGGGCGAGGCGGCGGCGTCCTTGCGGCGCTGCCCGCTGTGGCGTTCGGCGGCGAAGGCCAGGGCCCGCAGCAGGATGCCGGTGGCGCCGTCCATGGCCGCGACGCCCGGCGCCTCAGCGCTCGAACTGCAGGTTGCGGCGCAACACCACCGGCACGCCGCCGAGCTTGCGCTTGGCCATCCACTGGGCGAGCGCCGAATCGAGGTAGTCGGCGTGGCCGGGGAACCAGTTGGCCAGCTCTGCAGCAAACTCGCGCCCGGTGGCGAAGTCGCCAGAGCGCACCAGGTCTTCCACCTGCACGGCAGATTCCATCACCGCCTTGTGTTCGGAGATGTGGCAATCGCGCGGTGGAAAGCCGGTTTCCTCCATCCAGGTGTTTTCGAGGCCAAAATGCGCCTCGGCGTGGGTGATGAAGGCCTGTAGCAGGCCGGCCATTTCGGCGTCGGGGCAGGTCAGCAGCTTGTCGACGATCTCGACGAACTCCCGGTGGGTGTCGTCCATCGGCTCGTAACCGAGCAGAAAGGCGTCGGTCCACTGCAAACCTTGGGTTTCGGTCATTTTCTTGCTGCTCCTGGGGTGTCGTTCTTAAATACTGGCAGGCGCGCGGGTGATTTTCCACCATTGCAGCCCGCCCGCAAGGATACTCCGGGACGCGGCAAAACGCCGCCGCAAAGCACCGCCAAGGAGCGCCATGAACCAACACGCCGCCACATCCGCTGGCCGGGCCGGCCTGCCGCGGGGCATCTGGGCCCTGGGTTTCGTCTCGATGTTGATGGATATCTCCTCCGAGATGATCCACGCCCTCTTGCCGGCCTATCTGGTGCTGCTCGGCGCGTCGACGCTGGCGGTGGGCCTCATCGAGGGCATCGCCGAGGCGACGGCGGCCATCGTCAAGGTGTTTTCGGGTGCGCTGTCCGACTGGCTTGGCCGGCGCAAGCTGCTGGCGGCCATCGGCTACGGGCTGGCAGCGTGCACCAAGCCGGTCTTTCCGCTGGCGACTACGCTCGGCTGGGTGGTCGCCGCGCGCTTCATCGACCGCATCGGCAAGGGCATCCGCGGTGCGCCGCGGGACGCCCTGATCGCCGACCTGGCGCCGCCGGGGCTGCGTGGGGCGGCCTTCGGGCTGCGCCAGTCGCTGGACACGGCCGGCGCCTTCATCGGCCCGCTGCTGGCGATCGGGCTGATGGCGCTGTCCGGCAACGACTTCCGGCTGGTCTTCTGGGTGGCCGTGCTGCCGGCTTTCGGCGCCTTCGCGTTGATCGTGCTGGCGGTGCATGACCCGCTGCCCGCCGCCACCGCCCGGCACCGCTCGCCCCTGTCGCGCCGTGAGCTGGCCCGGTTGCCGCCCGCCTACTGGTGGGTGGTGGGCATCGCGGCGGTGTTCACGCTGGCCCGCTTCAGCGAGGCCTTCCTGGTGCTGCGCGCCCAGGCGCTGGGCCTCGGCCTGATGTGGGTGCCGGCGGTGCTGGTGCTGATGAACGTGGTGTATTCCCTGTCGTCCTACCCGGTCGGCCGGCTCGCCGACCGGCTGCCCCGCGGCGCGCTGCTGGCCGCCGGCTTTGCGGTGCTGGTGGCGGCCGACCTGGTCATCGCGCTGTTTGATGGGCTGACCGGGCTCGCCGTTGGCGTCGTGCTGTGGGGGCTGCACATGGGCATGACCCAGGGCCTGCTGGCGGCGCTGGTGGCCGATGCGGCGCCGGCCGAGCTGCGCGGCACGGCCTTCGGCGTCTTCAACCTGGTGGGCGGAGTGGCGCTGCTGGTGGCGAGCGTGCTGGCTGGCGCCCTGTGGGATGCCTTCGGGGCCCGGGCGACTTTCCTCGCCGGCGCCGGGCTGGCCGGGCTGGCGCTGGTCGGGCTGCTGTGGCGCGGCAGGCCTGTTGAGGGGGGGCGGGCGCAATGAACTACCTGGCCCATGCCCTGCTGGCGGGCGATCACCCGGCCGACCGGATCGGCGGCGTGATCGGCGATTTCGTGAAGGGGCCCCTCGATCCGCTGCCTGCCGGCCTCGGCCCCGGGCTGGCGGCGGGGGTGATGCTGCACCGGCGCATCGACAGCTTTGCCGACACCCATCCGGCCTTCCTGCGCAGCCGCGGGCGGGTGAGCGCGGCGCGGCGGCGGGTCGCGGGTGTCATGGTCGACATGTTCTACGACCATTTCCTGGCGCGGCACTGGGCGCAGTTCAGCGAGCAGGCGCTGGGCGATTTCACGGCCGACACCTACCGGATGATCGCCGCGCACCCGGAGCCGCTGCCGCCGTCCTTCGGGCCGGTGTTCGAGCGGATGCGGGCCCACGACTGGCTGGCGAGCTACCGGGACGTGGCCGTGGTGGCGCTGGCCCTCGACCGGATGGCCGAGTTACGCCTGCGCCGGCCCAATCCGCTGGCCGGTGCCGGTGAGGAGCTGCTGGCCGCCTACGCGGGGCTGGAGGCGGATTTCTTCGAGTTCCTGCCCGACGCGCGGGCCTTTGCCCTCTCGGTTGTGCGGCAGCGCGGCGGCTGAGGGCTCTCAAGGAAACGCAGGGCCGCCCCCAAGTTTCCT
>NZ_BJNV01000031.1 GCF_006539865.1 Zoogloea ramigera | reverse complement strand
CGCGCATCACACTTTCCTTGAACAGCCGATCGCGGTTGGCCGAAAAGCTCGAGTGGTCCCATACCGGCTCGTCCTGACTCAGGCCGACGAACCAGCGGAACATCATGTTGAAATCGAGATGCTCGATCAGGGCTCGCTCTGAGCGAATGGAGAACAGGCATTGCAGCAGCAGGGCACGAAGCAGGCGCTCGGGGGCAATCGACGGGCGCCCCCCTTCGGCATAAAGGGAATCGAAGGTCGGCGACATCGAATGCAAAACCATGTCGGCCATTACTTTGACCCGGCGCAGCGGATGATCCGCCGCAATCCGGTCTTCGATATTGATGTAGCTGAAAAGGCTGCTCTGCTTATGGTCTGCGCCGCGCATGGGAATTGGAGTCTGTAAATGCCTTGTGAATTGTAATTCAGCCGAAACCCTTGGTGGTGCTGGAGATTGAATAAATCAACGCCCTGCTAGGTAGCCAATTTCAGATTCGGGCCAGTTCCCGGGCTTGAAAGTCGTTTCATCCTCGAGAAAGTCATAGACCCCGACCCATTCCCCTCGGGCCGCCGCCCATTCTTTGACTTTCCTGTCGATGGCCCCAAATATCCGTTTCTCGGCTTCCTCCACGATGGCCGGCGCCTGTTCCAGCACGGCCATGTTGCGGATGACGAGTTGGTGAACCTCGTGCTTGTCGCTCATCGTTTCTTCCCCTTCTTGCGGCCCAGGCCGCGGACGTGTTCGGCGAAATGGTTCAGGAGCAGCCCGGCAGGCTGACCGGCGAGGCCGCTGTGGCGGCGCACGTGGTTGTCGATGACATCCGCCAGCGCAGCCCACGACAGCGGCCGGACGTGGGCCTGGAGGGCAGGGTTCCGGGCCGGGCGCCCCTCCGGGGTGAGGAAGATAAGCTCACGGAGGCGCTTGCCCGGGATGCCCTGCAGGTAGCGGTGGTAGCGCTCGAGCTGGTCGTCGCCCTCCGCTGCGCCGACCTTGGCTTCGATGAGCACCATGAAGTCGGCGCCTTCGATGGCGATATCCACCCGACTGTCGCCGGCCTCCGACAGCCGCTGCTCGACCCGGGCGCGGTAGGGCGCCTGCCGCGCCAGCGCGGCGAGTGAGGGCAGGGCCAGGTGTTCGAGCAGCGCGACCAGCAGGTCCGGCCCCTGGCCGTGGTCGCCGAGGCAGTCGAGCAGCCAGCGCAGCACCGCGGTGTTGCGGAGCTCGTCGTGTCCGACCCCGACGCTGCGCCAGGCGTTGGCGCGGACACCGCTGCGCAGGTGGCGTGCATGGGCGGCGGGAAACGCGGCGGCAAATTCGGCGAACTGGCGAGTGTCGAGCGTGGGCGGCCTGGGCGCAGGGCGGGCAGGGATGTGCTGCCAGGCGTCGAAGAAGGCGGCCATGGCCGCTGCGGGGCCGGCGGTTTGCGGCTGCAGTGAATGCCAGCGCTGAAAGAAGGTGTCGAACTGCGCGGCGTTGGGCACGGGCGGCATCGGGAGGGATTGTGCAGCCCGGGATCGTAGCGCAAATGCATGAGCCGCGGCCGAGCTGCCCGCTCGTTCCGGGTTTCACCCCGGGGCGGCCGGCGTCAGGCGCCCCCGTGGGCCGGTTCTAGCGGGCCGGCCGGCCGGCTGGCTGCGGCGGTTGCAGCCTGCCCAGCAGCGCCTTGCCCAGATCGATGAAGGGTTGCTCGATCAGCCGGTAGCTGGCTTCGCCGATCGCCCGGATCAGCACCAGGGCCAGCCCCAGGAAGACCGCCTCGAAGGCGACGGAATACACGCCCGTCTTGGCGAGCGGCCACAGCTGGTGGAGCAGCTGGCTGGTGTATTTGAGCACCGCGAAGTGCAGCACGTAGGCGCTGAAGCTGACCTTGCCGAGCCCGGTGATGGCGCGGTTGATGACCCTGCCGGACGGCTTGAGGATCAGCACGAGGGCCCACGGCACGAAGCATAGCGTCATCAGCAGATGGGTCGGGGGCAGGCCCTGGTTCCAGTCGAAGAGCTTGTTGAGGCCGATCGACAGGGCCACCGCCAGCGTCGCGCCGAGCATGGCGAGCGAGGCCAGGTCGGCGCTGATGGGGGACGCGATGATGCGCCGGCGCGTCGATTCGTCCTTGATCAGGTGATAGAGCAGGAAACCCAGCGCGAACACCACCAGCTGGTTGGGGGGCCAGAAATACAGGAAGTTGGCGCGCTCCTCGGGGCTGATCTCCGGGTAAAGGCTCTGGCCGAAATGGGATGCGGCGAGCATCACGCCCAGGGACAGGGCCACGAAGACCAGCGCCCGCCGCAGGCTGGTGACCAGCGTCGCGATCAGCGGGAAGGTGAAGTAGAAGCAGAACTCGACGCCGATGCTCCAGCCGCCGGGCACCGGCGTCCAGCCCGGCACCGTGGGGATCAGGTAGGGGCTCCAGGCGTTGTAGAAGAACAGCGTTGCGAGGAGCAATTGCAGGCTGAACTGCTCGGCCTGGATCTGGTAGGCGAACCAGTAGAAGACCACCGCCATCCAGTACAGCGGCGCGATCCGGAAGAAGCGCCGCACCAGGAACTTCAGGCTGCGCGGCCCGAAGGGGTCGGCGCTGCGGTGCCAGGACATCATCAGCGTCACCGCCGAGGCCAGGAAAAACAGCTGCACGCCGTAGAAGCCCATCGTCAGCACGCGCTTGACCGGCCACGCCAGGTCGGGCACGTAGCCCAGGGTGTGCACCGCGATGACGATGAGGATCGCGTAGCCGCGCAGGGCGTCGATGACCTGCAGGTGGTCCTGCTGGTCGAAGCTGCGGAAGTTTGTCGGGGTGTCTGCCATCGTCTTGCCGGGCCGGGAGAGGTTGGGCGACGGAGCGGGGGCTGCCCGGCTCGACCGTCGGTGGGCCGGCTAGGGTAGCAAACCCACCCGGCACCGGCGTAGCCAGGACAGGGGTGGTGTGCAGAATTTCACCTTGATGGCGGGCCACCACCCGAAAAATGACGGGCGCGTCATTAGGACCGGCGCGGCGATTCGGGGATAATCCCCCCACCCCAACCCGAGGTCTTCCCCCATGGCGCCCCGACGTACCGCCCAGGTGGCCATCACGGCCCTCCTGCTCCTCGGCTGTGCCTACGTGCTCAGCCCGTTTTTTGCGGCGATCCTGTTTGCCGGCACGGTGGTCATCACCAGCTGGCCCCTGTATGCCCGGCTGCACGCTTATCTGCGCGGCCGCGACGGCTTGGCCGCGATCACCATGACCCTGCTCCTCACCGCGCTGCTGCTGGTGCCGATGATCGGGCTGGCGGCCTCGCTGACCGACGCGGTGATGAGCCTCGTCGAGCTCATCCGCGCTGCCATCGAGGCCTCCGACGGGCGCCCGCCGGCCTGGCTGAAGGAGATCCCGCTGGTGGGTGGCGACATCGACGCCTACGTGCGCAAGCTCACCCGCAGCCACGACGAGGTGCGCAAGCTGGGCCTGCAGGCCGTCGAGCCGGCGCGCAAGTTCGCGCTGGGGCTGGGCGCCATGCTCGGCCAGGGCCTGCTGCAGATCTCGCTGGTGCTGTTCATCGTGTTCTTCATCTACCGCGACGGCGCGCGCATCTCGGCCCAGCTCGAGACCGCCGCCGCGCGCCTGGGCGGCGAGCTGGGCAGGCAGCTGCTCGAGCTGGCCGGCAACACCGTCAAGGCGGTGATGATCGGCATCGTCGGCACCGCCGCGGCCCAGGCCCTGGTGGCCTTCATCGGCTTCGTGATCGCCGGCGTGCCCGGCGCGCTGCTGCTGGCGGCGGGCACCTTCTTCCTGTCGCTGGTGCCGGTGGGGCCGCCGCTGTTGTGGGGCGGAGCGGCCTTCTGGCTGTACCAGCAGGGCGACAGCGGCTGGGCCATCTTCATGGTGCTGTGGGGCGCGCTGGCGGTGAGCTCGGTGGATAACTTCCTCAAGCCCTTCCTGATCAGCCGCACCGCCAGCCTGCCGATCCTGCTGATCGCGCTGGGCGCCTTCGGCGGCGTGCTGGCCTTCGGCTTCATCGGGCTGTTCCTCGGCCCCACCTTCCTGGCCCTCGGGCAGGCGCTGTTCGCGGCCTGGACGGCCATCACACCCGCTGCCCACGAGGCAGACTCCACGGAGGGCCTGGCATGATCGAGACCGATGCCCTGAAGGGCGGCCAGCCCGACGCCACCGCCCGCCTGATCGGCGCCCAGCGCGCCAGCAACCAGGAGGAAGCCCTCGAGCGCGCGCTGCGCCCCAAGCGGCTGGCCGACTACGTGGGCCAGCAGAAGATCCGCGACCAGCTGGAGATCTTCATCCAGGCGGCCAGGAAGCGCGGCGAGGCCCTCGACCACGTGCTGCTGTTCGGCCCGCCGGGCCTGGGCAAGACCACCCTGGCCCACATCGTCGCCGCCGAGATGGGCGTGAGCCTGCGCCAGACCTCCGGCCCGGTGCTCGAGCGCGCCGGTGACCTGGCCGCGCTGCTCACCAACCTCGAGCCCCACGACGTGCTGTTCATCGACGAGATCCACCGCCTCAGCCCGGTGGTCGAGGAGATCCTCTACCCCGCGCTCGAGGACTACCAGATCGACATCATGATCGGCGAAGGCCCGGCCGCCCGCTCGGTGAAGCTCGATCTGCCGCCCTTCACGCTGGTCGGCGCCACCACCCGCGCCGGCATGCTCACCAACCCGCTGCGCGACCGCTTCGGCATCGTCTCGCGGCTGGAGTTCTACACCGCCCAGGAGCTCGCCTACATCGTCAGCCGCTCGGCGCGCCTGCTCGACGTGGAGATCGACGAGACCGGTGCCTTCGAGATCGCCCGCCGCGCCCGCGGCACGCCGCGCATCGCCAACCGCCTGCTGCGCCGGGTGCGCGACTACGCCGAGGTGCGCGCCGACGGCCACATCACCGCCGCGGTGGCCGACGCCGCCCTCACCATGCTCGACGTGGACCACCTCGGCCTCGACCTCATGGACCGCAAGCTCCTCGGCGCGATGCTCGAGAAGTTCGGCGGCGGCCCGGTGGGCCTCGACAACCTGGCGGCGGCGATCGGTGAATCGTCCGACACCATCGAGGACGTGCTCGAACCCTACCTCATCCAGCAGGGCTACCTGCAGCGCACGCCCCGCGGGCGCATGGCGACGGCATCGATCTGGCAGCACTTCGGCCTGATGCCGCCGGGGGCGGCGGGCGGCGGCGGCCTGTAGTGCGCCGGGGCGCGGGCCGCCCCTCGCGACGGCTCCGCCTTGGTGCGATAATCCAGGCCTTCGCATTTTTTCGGCATCCGCCCGCCCGGCTGCCCTGTGCCCATGCATCTCTCCCTTCCGGATTTCTCCGCCTTCCGCGTGCTCGTCTGTGGTGACGTGATGCTCGACCGCTACTGGCACGGCGCCACCGCGCGCATCTCGCCGGAGGCGCCGGTGCCGGTGGTGCAGGTGCTGGGCGACGAGCTGCGCGCCGGGGGCGCCGGCAACGTGGCCCTCAACGTCGCCTCCCTCGGCGCCCGCGCGCGGGTCGTCGGGCTGGTCGGCGACGACGAGGCCGGGCGTCTGCTCGAGGACAGGCTGGGCGAGCGGGGCGTCGACTGCGCCTTCGAGCGCGTCCAGGACGCGCCCACCATCACCAAGCTGCGCGTCATCTCGCGCCACCAGCAGCTGATCCGCCTCGACTTCGAAGAGCGCTTCGCCGCCATCCACGCCGAGCGGGTGCTGGCCGCCCTCGAGGCCGGCCTCGACGGGGTGGATGTGCTGGTGCTGTCCGACTACGCCAAGGGCACCCTGGCCGACGTGCCGGCGCTGATCGCGGCAGCAAAAGCCCGGGGCATCCCGGTGGTGGTCGACCCGAAGGGCTCCGATTTCTCGCGCTACCGCGGGGCCACCGTGGTCAAGCCCAACCTGTCCGAGTTCGAGGCGGTGGTCGGCCCCTGCCCCGACGAGGCGACGCTGGTCGCCAAGGGTGAGGCCCTGCGCGCCGAGTTGGGCCTCGAGGCGCTGCTGGTCACCCGCGGCGAACAGGGCGTGACCCTGCTGCAGAAGGGCCAGCCGGCCCACCACCAGCCCACCCGCGCGCTCGAGGTGTACGACGTCACCGGCGCCGGCGACACCGTCTCGGCGGCCCTCGGCTGCGGCATCGCGGCGGGGCTCACGCTGCGCGACGCGACCCTGCTGGCCAACCTGGCCGCCGGCGTGGTGGTCGGCAAGCTGGGCACCGCCACCGCCAGCATCGACGAGATCCGCGAGGCGATGAATGCCCACGCGCCGATCGCCCACGGCCTGCTCGATGTGGACGCCGCGCTGGCCGCCTGCCAGCGCGCCCGCGCCGCCGGCGAGCGCATCGCGGTGCTGCTGGGGCCCCTCGGCCAGCCTGATGCGGCCCTGCTGGCGCGCCTCGACGCCGCCCGGCGGGCGGCCGAGCGCCTGCTGGTGATCGAACCCGCCGCCACCGACGCCGGCAGCGCCGCCGTGCTCGCCGCCCTGCGCCCGGTGGATTGGGTGGTCCAGGCCGACCCGATAGGCTGCGCCACGCTGCTCCTGCAGCTGCGCCCCGACGCCCTCGGCTGCGACGCGGCCACCGCCGCCAGCCTGCCCGCCGGCCTCAAGTCGGCGCTGCTGCCCGGCGAGGGGGTGCGATGAGCGACGTCAAGGACATCTCCACCACCGGTGGCCGCATCGTCGCCTGGCTCGACATGCACCTCGTCGACCACGGCGCGATCCGCGCGGTGTACAACAACTTCTACGACCTCGGCGGTGGCATGTACCGCTCCAGCCAGCCCAGCCCGGCGCAGATCCGCAAGTACCAGCAGAAGTTCGGCCTGAAGAGCATCATCAACCTGCGCGGCGCCCACGGCTACGGCTCCTACGCGCTGGAGCGCGAGGCCTGCGAGAAGCTCGGCGTGGCGCTCCACGACGTCAAGCTGTACTCGCGCACGCCGCCCGAGATCGAGGAGGTGCATGCCATGGACGACCTCTTCAAGACCATCGAATACCCCGCGCTGCTGCACTGCAAATCCGGCGCCGACCGGGCCGGCCTGGGCGCGGCGCTGTACCGCATCTTGCACCTGGGCCACCGCGTAGAGGACGCCATGGCCGAGCTCGACTGGGTGTACGGCCACTTCAAGAGCGCCAAGACCGGCGTGCTGGACTTCTTCTTCGCCACCTACGTGGCCCGCAACGCAAAGTCGCCCATCGGTTTCCTCGAATGGGTGGACACCGAATACAACCGGCTCGAACTCCACGCCCGCTTCCGCGAGGAGGGCTGGGCCAGCCTGATCGTCGACAAGGTGCTGCACCGGGAATGAAGGCCTCCTTCCAGCTCTACCGGCGCCTGCTCGGCTCGGCGCGCCCCTACCTCAAGGTGGTGGCGCTCTCCATTGTCGCGATGATCGCCGCGGCCTCCCTCGAGCCGGTGCTGCCGGCGCTGCTCAAGCCCCTGGTGGACGAGAGCCTGATCAAGAAGAACGCCGTCGCCCAGTGGCAGGTGCCGCTGTTCCTGATGCTCGCCTTCCTGGCCAAGGGCGTCGCCGAGTACGTGGCCAGCGTGTCCAGCCAGTGGATCGCCAACAAGGCCATCACCGACCTGCGCCAGCAGGTCTTCCGCCACCAGATGCACCTGCCGATCCCGGTGCACCAGGCCGAGACCGGCGGGCGCATGCTGTCGCGCATCCTCTACGACATCCCCCAGGTGGGCGCGGCGCTCTCCAACGCCTGGATCATCGTCGTCCGCGACACCCTGATCATCATCGGCCTCACCGGCTACCTCATCTACACCGCCTGGGAGCTCACCCTCGTCATCGTCGCCATCGCGCCGGTGGTGGCGTGGCTGATCCGCGTCGCCAGCCGCAAGCTGCGCGGCTCCAACCGCGACATGCAGGAGACCACCGGGCGAATGACCGGCATGGTCGAGGAAACCCTGGGCGGCGTGCGCGAGATCAAGCTGTTCGGCACCCACGACCACGAAGACCGCCGCTTCGCCGCCGTCTCCGAAACCCTGCGCCAGCAGACCATGCGCACCGTGCGCGTGTCGGCGGTCAATGTGCCGCTGGTGCAGGTGCTGGCCGCCGCGGCGGTGGCCACGGTGATCTGGACGGCGGGCTCCCTGTCGGCCCAGGACAAGCTCAGCCCCGGCGAGTTCGTCTCCTTCGTCACCGCCATGTCGATGCTCTTCGAGCCGATCCGTCGCCTCACCAACATCAACGCGGTGATCCAGCGCGGCCTCGCCGGCGCCCAGAGCATCTTCGAGCTCCTCGACACCCCGCCCGAGGTTGACAGCGCCAGCGGCAGCCTGCCGCGGGCCAAGGGCGAGCTCGTCTTCGACGACGTCTCCTTCGCCTACCCCGGCCAGGGCGGGCTCGCGCTGCAGGGCTTCAGCCTGGCCGTGCACCCGGGCCAGACGGTGGCCCTGGTGGGTGCCTCGGGCAGCGGCAAGAGTACCCTGGTGAACCTCGTCGCGCGTTTCTTCGAGCCGGGCAGCGGGCGCATCCTGCTCGACGGCCAGCCCCTCGCCAGCCTGCCGCTGGCCCACCTGCGCGCCCAGCTCGGTTGGGTCGGCCAGCAGGTGGTGCTGTTCGACGACACCGTCGCCGCCAACATCGCCTACGGCCGGCCCGGCGCCTCCGAGGCCGACATCCGCGCCGCCGCCCGCGCCGCCCACGCCCTCGAGTTCATCGACAAGCTGCCCGACGGCCTCGCCACCCGCGTCGGCGCCAACGGCAGCCTGCTCTCCGGCGGCCAGCGCCAGCGCATCGCCATCGCCCGCGCTTTCCTGCGCGACGCGCCGATCCTGCTCCTCGACGAAGCCACCTCGGCTCTCGACAACGAATCCGAGCGGGCGGTGAAGGACGCGCTGGTCGAGTTGCGCAAGAACCGCACCGTGATCGTCATCGCCCACCGCCTGTCCACCATCCACGACGCCGACCTGATCGTGGTGATGGAGCGTGGCCGTATCGTCGAGACCGGCACCCACGCCGGTCTGCAGGCCGGCGGCGGCGCCTACGCGCGGCTGCTGGCGAGCGGCGAGGCGATCCCCGACAACGTGGAGGGCTGAGCGATGGGCGCGCGGGTTGCCGTTTACTTCGTCGCCTCGCCGCTGCAATACCTCGCGGCGCGGCGCATCGCCGAGAACTTCGAGGCCGGCGCCCGCCAGGTGCTGGTGTGGTACAAGCCCGGCGTCACGCCCATCGTCCGCGAGGCCGACTGGGACGCCGCCGGCTACATGCCGTGGCCGCGCTGGGAGCCGCTGCCCGGCCCCTTCGGCCGCCACCGCCGGCTGCGTGACAACATCCGCCGGGTGGCCGCGCTGGTCGGGCCGTGCGACAGCCTGCACATCCACAGCGCGGTGTTCGACACCGAGGCCATCAACTACTTCCTGCGCGCGCTGCCCAAGGCCTGCGGCGCCCGCGAGATGCGCGCCCGCATCCTGCCCGACGGCATCATCAGCATCCGCCGCTATCCGCTGGCGCCGGCCAAGCGCCTCGCCCAGTACGCCCGCAAGCTGCGCCGGCTGGTGGCGCCGGAGCTCGACTACTGGTGCTTCGGCGGCGACCGCATCGGTTCCGATGCGCCCTTCTGCGACCGCATCTACGTGATCGCCGGCCTGCCCCACGAATACCCGGCCGACAAGGTCGTGGTGCTGCCGCCGCTGGTCACGCCGCGGGCCGGCGCGGCGGCGGGGGCTGCGTCCGAACGCACGGCCCTCGTCATCGGCCAGCCGCTGGTCGGCGCCGGCCTCATGAAGCCCGCCGACCGCGACGCGGTGAGCGACGAGATCCGCGCCTGGCTGGCCGCCCTCGGCATCCGGCGGATCATCTACAAGGGCCACCCGAAAGACCCGGACCAGGAGCTTAAACAGCCCGACTACGAGACCCTCAGCCTCGACGAGCCGCTCGAGGTGCACCTGGCCAACACGCCCTACGACGCGGTCGTCGGGGTGCGCTCCAGCGCGCTGCTGTTCGCCCGTCAGACCAGCCCGGCCAGCACCCGGGTGGTGGCCTTCGGCTGGGGGCGGGTGCGCTTCAAGTCGGACGACGAGAGGCGCCAGATGGGCGAGGCCTTCCGCAGCACGGGGGTCGTGCTGAATGAGGGCTGAGGCCGGGCGCCTGGTCGCCCTGCTCGGCCGCCTGCTGCCGTGGCTGCTGCCGGCCTTCCTGGCCAGCCTGATGCTGTCCGGCGCGCTGGCGCGCAACCTGGCGCTGGTGCTGATGCTGCTGGGCTTGCTCGCGGTGGCGACGCCGGGCCGCTGCATCGACCGCCTCGATCGGCGTTTCATGCTTGCCGCGGCGGTGTTGCCGGCGGCCTACGTCCTCAACATGGCCGTGCTCGGCTGGAACATGCGGGTCTTCGACCGGCCCGCCCACCTGCTGTGGGCCATCCCGGTGTATCTGCTGGTGAGGCGTTGCGGGCTGTCGTCGCGGGCGCTGCTGGCGGGCTTCGCGGCGGCGGGGCTGGCCGCCGGCGGGGTGGCGCTGCTGGCCAAGAGCGAACTGTTCGGCGGGCCGCTGATGCGGCTCGAGTTCGGCCGGCCGATGGGGCCGTTTTCGAGCCCCGGCCCCTTCGGCAACTACAGCGCGGTGATCGCCATGGCGTGCCTGGCGGGATGGCTGGGCGGGGCCGGGCTGCGTGGTGGCCGGTGGGTGCGTCTGGCCGCGCTGCTCGGGGTGAGCGGCGGGCTCGTCGCCAGCCTGCTCTCCGAGACCCGCTCGGCCTGGGCGTCTTTGCCGGTGATGGCGCTGGTCGCGGCGACGGTGCTGGTGGGGGGCCGGCCGGCTGGCCGGCGCGGTCTGGCCGCCGTGGTGGCGGCGGTCCTGCTGGTGGCGGGGCTGCTGGCGGTGGACACCGTGCACGAGCGGCTGCTGCTGGGGGCGAACGAAGTCCGGGCCTATCTGGCCGATCCCACCGCTGCAGCGGCCCGCGAGACGTCGATGGGTCTGCGCCTGCTCAGCTGGGAGTGGGGCTGGCAGCAGTTCCTGGCCCACCCGGTGCTGGGCATCGGAGTGGCCCAGTTCCGTCCCACCGTCGACGCGGCCGTGGCGGCCGGGGCCCTGCCGGAGGTGTTGCGCAACTTCAACGGCCTTCACAATCTGCTGATCGACCACCTCACCACCACCGGCCTTGTCGGTACGCTGGCCATGCTGGGTTTCTGGGTGGGCATGTTCCTGTATTTCAGGGCCGTGCGGCGCGGGGCGGACGGGGCACGCCGGCTCTTCGCCGGCTGGGGCCTGATGGTGCTGGCGGCGGAGCTGGTGTTTGCCAGTGTCGGCTCGATGTTCGCGTCGTCCCTCGGCACCGTGGCCTTCACGGTGCTGCTGGCGGTCTGCGCCGCCGGGGCCCACCCGGCCACGCCGGAGCGGGGCTGAGCGCCCTCAGCGCAGGCGTCGCAGGGCCAGCCGGCAGCGTAGCTTGAAGGCGTCCAGGCGCTGCTTGAGGTTGCCGCCGGCGCGAACGTCGATGATCCGGCGGGCGGGCTCATGGCGCCCGGCGTCGATCAGGTTCTTGAGCAGTCGCCGGGCTGGCATCGAGAACAGCACGCTGCGGTCGACGCCGGCCAGATAGCTCAGCAGCTCGGGGTCGGGCAGGGCCAGGTGGAAGTTGAAGAAGCCGTGAAAGCCGAACACCGGCCCGTCGGGCGGCGTCAGCTCGAAGGCGAAGCGCCGGGCCAGCTCGACCGGCGCGAAGCGGATGCCGTGCCGGGCCACCAGCAGGTCGTGGTAGTCGAGGCAGATCACGTGGTCTTCGGGCTGGGTTTCGCGGATGTCGGCGTCCTGCAGTGCGTCGATCAGCCTGCGCGAGCGCAGCGAAAAGCCGCCGTTGCCCACCGGCTGGCTGCGGTGGGGCCAGGGCGCGCCGATGTAGTCGTAATCGAGGAAGGCGGCGTCCCAGGCGCCCGGGTCGAGGATGAAGCTGTCCCACTGCACCACCAGCACGTGGCTGCCCGAAAAATACGGGCCGAGGGACTTGACCATGAAATGGGAGTATTCGGCCACGTTGCGCAGCGTGGGCACCGCCCGGACGGTGATACGCGGGTCGGGGCTGCGGTAGCCGTCGCGGGTGAGCAGCACCGCCTCGCGGAAGCTGGCGCGATCCAGGCAGCGCTGCATGGCCTTGAGGGCGAGATCCGGGTGGCGGGTGTCGAGACACAGGAGGCTGACGTCGGGCAGGGCGAGCATGGCGGGTCGAGCGTGTGCCGGAGCGGCGGAAAATGAGCGCAGGGTAGCGCAGAGTTGCCGTGACTTGCATGTGTGGCGCACGGTTTGCTTCGATTCCGGCAAAATACGGCCTTTCGGGTTTCCAGCCCGCCAGCCTTCCGAGCTTACGTGGTCATTGCAGCCCCTCTTCCCCGCACCGTTGTCGTCATTCATCGCACCGGCATCGGCGATCTGATCTGGCATATTCCCTATCTGCGCGCGATTGCCGCGGCGAGCGCCGACGGCGCGGTCAGCCTGATCGCGCGCCCGTCCTGCCGGGCTGCCGACGTGCTCGCAGCCGAGCGCTGCATCGCCGAAGTCATCGAGTTCGACCGCAAGCCGCGCAAGGGCGAGGGGCGCAGCGGCCGTCACGACCCCCTGGGGGCCCAGCTGCGCTTCGCCCGGGGCCTGCGTGAGCGGGGCTTCGAACGCATCTACATCCTCTCCGGCCGCATTCGTTACGCGGCGCTGGCCCTGCTGGCGGGCATCCCCCAGCGGGCTGGTTTTGGCTTCTCCCCGGGCGAGCGCCTGCTGCTCAACCGGCCGCCCTACATCCGTCCGCACCGTGGCACCGGCAACTGGGTCTACCCGGAGGTCAGCGCTTTCTGCATCGCCCACGGTCTGGTGGATGCACCCGTGGTGCCGCGGATGGCGGTGCGCCCCGAGGCCCTGGCGGCTGCAGCGCAGGACCTGGCCGGCGTCCCCGGTCCGCTTTACGCGTTTTCGATCGGCACCTCGGCTCCGCGCAACAACTGGGGTGGCGAGCGTTTTGCCGTGCTGGCGCAGGCGCTGGCCGAGCGGGGCTGCAGCGTGCTGCTGCTTGGCGGCCCGGCCGAGCGGGATGCGGCGGCGGCAATCGTCGCCGCCGTGGCACCGGCGCTGCGGGCCCGGGTGATCGCCGCCACCCAGCCCTCGGTCCAGCATTCGGCGGCGCTGCTGCGCCACTGCCAGTTTTGCGTGGGCAACGACACCAGTGCCCTGAACATGGCCGTGGCCAATGGCGTGCCGACCCTCGGGCTGTTCGGGGCGAGCCCGCCCCTGACCCACGACCCCCTCATGCGCGCCCTGCAGGCGCAGGGCATGGCGGCGATCAGCGTCGAGGCCGTGCTGGCCCGGCTCGCCGAGCTGCAGGCACCCATGCCGGCCGGGCTGCAGCGGTGATGAAGGTTTCCATGCCGCCCCGCTTTTCGGTCGTCATTCCGCTTTACAACAAGCGCTCGCACGTCGGCCGGGCCCTGGAGTCCGTGCTCGCCCAGCGCTGGGCCGACTTCGAGCTGGTGGTCGTGAACGACGGTTCCAGCGACGGTGGCGAAAGCATCGTCGAGGCCTGCCCGGACCCCCGGGTGCGCCTTGTGAATCAGCCCAACCAGGGGGCTTCGGCTGCGCGCAACCGAGGGGCCCAGGAGGCCCGCGCCGCTCACGTGGCCTTTCTGGATGCCGACGACGAGTGGAAGCCCGGTTTCCTGGCCGAGATCGCCAGGCTGGTGGATGCATCGCCGGCGTCCTTGCTGTTCGCAACGGCCTACGAACTGACCTCGCCCGACGGCCGTCGCGTGTCCTACAGCGCAGACGGTGTGGGGACGGCGCTGGCTGGCGTTCAGCTCGATTATCTCGACTGCGTCGGCCGCGATGTTTACCCCTTCTACACCAGCACCGTCTGTGTGAACCGGGAGGCCTTCGTGCAGGCCGGGGGCTTCGACTGCAGTCTGGCCATCGGCGAGGACGTGGAGCTCTGGCTGCGTCTCTCGAGGACGTCGGCCGCCTGTTTCAGCCCGGCTGTCGGGGCGGTCTATCACCGCGACGCCGAGAACCGGGCGATGAACCAGACCGGGCGGGCACAGAAGATCCTGGCCTTCGCCCGCCGGCTCCTGGCGTCCCGCCAACCGGGTCTTACGGCCAAGCAGGGGCATGACCTCGACAGCCTGATCTCGTGGAACATCTACCGCTGCTGCATGAGCCTGATGCGTAGTGGAGCGCTCGCCGAGGCGCGGGGGGTGATGAAGGAGTTCGAGCACATCCTCGTTCCTCCGGTGGCGCGTGGCCTGTCGCGCAAGGCCCTGAAATACACCCTGCTCGCGCCTCTGTACCGCCTCCGAAGAAAATGAGGCGCAGGGCGAGCTCCGGAGCCGGCAGACCCGCCGGCAGGCATCATCGGCAGCGGACTACACAATGATCATCATCAAGCTCAAGGGCGGCCTCGGCAATCAGCTGTTCCAGTACGCCCTGGGACGCGCCCTTTCCAGCAGATCCGGGATGGCGCTGAAGCTCGATGCGTCCAGCTTCCAGCAGGACGCCCTGCGCAGCTATCGGCTGCAACATCTTTGCGTCGAGGCCGCGCTGGCCGACGAGCGGGAAATCGAGGCCCTGAACCCCTCCAGGGCCCGCTATGCGGCGTGGCTTTCACGCCGCTGCAGGTGGGCGGTCCAGCCCTTCCATCACCGGTCGTACGTGAAGGAGCGGGGTTTCCCCTTCGACCCGGAGATCCTGAAGATCCGCCAGCCGGTGTATCTGAATGGTTACTGGCAGAGCGAGAAATACTTCGATTTCCTGCGGCCCCGGCTGCTCGATGAGTTGCTCCCCGCTGCGCCCGTTTCGCCCGAGAACGCAGCCCTGGCGGCGGAGATGCGGGCTTGCGAATCGGTCAGTCTGCACATCCGCCGGGGTGACTATGTCGCCAATCCCGAAGCCCTCAAGGTGCATGGTGTGGTGCCGCTCGATTACTACCGGGCCGCGGCGGCCAAGATGGCTGCAGGGCTGGAGAAGCCCCGCTTCTTCATCTTCTCGGACGACATGGCGTGGGTCCGGGACAACCTGGATGTCGGTCATCCGCTCAACTTCGTCGGCGCCGACAGGCGCAATGCGGATTATGAAGACCTGTACCTGATGAGCCAGTGCCGGCACCAGATCATCGCCAACAGCTCGTTCAGCTGGTGGGGGGCGTGGCTGAACCGGAACCCTGCCAAGATCGTGCTTGCGCCGCGACAATGGTTTGCCGCGCCGATCGATACCCGCGATCTCCTGCCCGAGGGCTGGTCGCGGCTCTGATGCGTGCGTGCCGTCGGCGTCAGCCTGCTAGCGCGCGAGCAGCCTGCGCAGCCACATGAAGCGCGGGCGACGCTCCCACTGCTCGAAACTGATGAAATCGAACTTGCGGGCCAGGGCGCGGGCCTTGCGTTCGGTGAGGAGCTCGATGTCGCCCACCAGCCGGTTGCCGAAGCGCCACCATCTGTTCGGGCTGAAGGTGATTTCAGCCCGGTGGTGGAAGGCGATGAAGGTTCCCATCGTCTCGTATTCGCTGAACCCGGAGGCCTGGCTGAAATCGATGCCGGCAATGATTGCGTCTTCCCAGCGCGTGCCGGCTTTTTGCTCGAGTTCGGCAAACAGCTCGCGAAGCCAGCGAACCTTTACTGGAAAACACTGGGCAATGAACGAGAAATCCGCGGCCTTTTCGAGGCCGATGAGCCGTTTTATCAGCTCAAAATAGGGCGCGTGGTGTTCCGTGCCCTGGTAGTAGATGATCCGACCGCGCTCGTCGACGAAGCTCAGGGGCTTGAGGGGCACGGTATCGGCATCCCAGATGAGGATGATGTCGTCGTCCCCTGCCGCGCTGGCGGCGGCCATCTTGATGAACTGCTGCAGATACCAGCCCTTGCGACCGGCATTTGCCGCGGGCAGACGCGCCGCGATCTTCTCGCCCAGATGCCCGACGTAGCGGGACTCCGCGATCACCTCGAAGGCGTCGGGGCTGATTGCCCGGAAGCTCTCGAGCTCTGGGTCCGGAACCAGCAGCTTATAATGGCGCGCCTTGATATTCCTGACGATGTACGGTGCAGCCTTTTGCCATGTGGGCGCATCTTTTCTGCTGCAAACGCAAATGACCTCGCTCACACCGGTAGTGCGATCCGGCATGCATTCTCTCCTGGTTGCCGTGTTGTTGAATCACGTGCGGCACTCGCACCCCTTCGGGATCTTACCTTGACACAGGATGTAGCCCCATGAGCAGCACCAAAAAAGCACTCATCACCGGCGTAACCGGGCAGGACGGTTCCTATCTGGCCGAGTTTCTGCTGGGCAAGGGTTACGAGGTGCATGGCATCAAGCGCCGCGCGTCGTCCCTGAACACCCAGCGGGTCGACCACATTTACGAAGATCCCCATGTGGAAAACCAGCGTTTCGTGCTGCATTACGGCGACCTGACCGACAGCTCGAACCTGACCCGCATCCTCCAGCAGGTCCAGCCCGACGAGGTCTACAACCTGGGTGCCCAGTCCCATGTGGCGGTCAGCTTCGAAGCGCCCGAATACACTGCCGATGTTGATGGCATCGGGACGCTGCGCCTGCTGGAGGCCATCCGCCTGCTCGGGCTGGAGAAGAAGACCCGTTTCTACCAGGCCTCCACGTCCGAACTCTACGGCTTGGTGCAGGAGATCCCCCAGAGGGAGACCACCCCCTTCCACCCCCGCAGCCCCTATGCGGTGGCCAAGCTGTTTGCCTACTGGATCACCGTCAACTACCGGGAAGCCTACGGGATGTACGCCTGCAACGGCATCCTGTTCAACCACGAAAGCCCCCGCCGTGGCGAGACCTTCGTCACCCGCAAGATCACCCGCGGTCTGGCCAACATCGCCCAGGGGCTGGAGCAGTGCCTGTACATGGGCAACCTCGATGCGCTGCGCGACTGGGGGCACGCCCGCGACTACGTGCGCATGCAGTGGCTGATGCTCCAGCAGGCGCAACCCGAGGACTTCGTGATCGCCACCGGCGTCCAGTACTCGGTGCGTGAATTCATCCGCTGGTCGGCGGCCGAGCTGGGCATTACCCTGCGCTTCGAGGGGCAGGGCGTCACCGAGCAGGCGATCGTCGAGCATGTCGAAGGCGACCGGGCGCCGGCCCTCAAGGCGGGTGACGTGATCGTGCGTGTCGACGCCCGATACTTCCGCCCCGCCGAGGTGGAGACCCTGCTGGGCGACCCCACGATGGCCCGCGAGAAGCTCGGCTGGGTGCCCGAAATCACCGTTCAGCAGATGTGTGCCGAAATGGTGGCTGAAGATCTCAAGGCCGCCCGGCGTCATGCCCTGCTCAAGGCCCACGGCCACGACGTGCCGATTGCCACGGAGAACTGACCATGCAGCACGCGATCGACCAGAGAGTCTTTGTCGCCGGCCACCGGGGCATGGTGGGTTCGGCCATCGTCCGGTGCCTGCGGGCGCTCGGTTACCGGGACATCGTCACGGCGCCCCGGGACGCCCTCGACCTGACCGACCAGCGCCAGGTCGCCGCCTTCTTTGCGGCGCAGTCCATCGACCAGGTCTATCTGGCCGCCGCCAAGGTGGGGGGCATCCATGCCAACAACACCTACCCGGCCGAGTTCATTCACCAGAACCTGATGATCGAGGCCAACGTCATCCATGCGGCGCACCTGCACGGCGTGCAGAAGCTGCTGTTCCTCGGTTCGTCCTGCATCTACCCCAAGCTCGCGGCGCAGCCGATGACCGAGGAGGCCCTGCTCACGGGGCTCCTCGAGCCGACCAACGAGCCCTACGCGATCGCCAAGATTGCAGGCATCAAGCTCTGCGAAAGTTACAACCGCCAGTACGGGCGCGACTACCGGAGCGCCATGCCGACCAATCTGTACGGCCCCGGCGACAACTACCATCCCGAAAACAGCCACGTCATCCCGGCCCTGATGCGCCGGGTCCATGAGGCCAGGCTCGCAGGGGCGCCCGAGGTGGTCATCTGGGGCAGCGGCACGCCCCGCCGGGAGTTCCTGCACGTGGACGACATGGCCGCCGCCGCGGTGCACCTGATGAACGTCTCCGCTGCCGCCTACGCGGCCGAGACCCGCCCGATGTGTTCCCACATCAACGTCGGCACCGGCGTTGACGTGACGATCCGCGAACTGGCCGAGAGCCTGGCGCAGGTGGTGGGCTACCCGGGGCGTCTCGTCTTCGACAGCACCAAGCCGGACGGCACGCCCCGCAAGCTGCTGGACGTCGCGCGGGCCGAGCGCCTGGGCTGGCGCGCCCGGATCGGCCTCGCGGAGGGCCTAGCCTCGACCTACCGGGAAGCCTTCCTGGACGGTGCAAGCCTGCGTCTCGGCTAATCGTCCGGGCCTATCGATCGTTCTGAACACTCGCCCCGATGCGCATCCTTCAAATCCTTCATAACCGCAAGTTCGGTGGCGCCGAGCAGCATCTCGTGCAGCTCTGCACGGGCCTGCGCGCCGCCGGGCACGAGGTCGAGGCGGCGGTGCCGAAGGGGTCGTGGGTCTGGCTGCGCCTGGAAGAAGCGGGTTTCGTCCTCCATGACTTCGACTTCCGGGCCCACTACGACCTGCCGGCGCTGCTGCGTCTGCTGGTCCTGATCAAGCGGCAGGATTACGACCTCGTCCATACCCACCTGGTGCGTGCGGCCTTCTATGGGCGGCTGGCCTGCCGGATGAGCGGCACCCCGCTGCTCAGCAGCGTGCATGACATGCTGACCTGGAAGAACTACCCCCACGACCGGCAGCTGATCGCCGTCTCGGAGGCGGTCAAGGGGCATCTGCTCGCCCGGGGCTTCGATGCCGGCCGGATCAAGGTCGTGTTCCCCGGTGCCCGGGATTGCAGTTTCGGCGCCGGGCACGGGGCCGCCCGTGAGGCAACCCGCCGGGCTCTGGGCCTCGCGCCCGACGAGCGGGCCCTGTTCATGATCGGGCGGGTCGCCGAGGTCAAGGGGCACGACGTGGCGCTGGAGGCCTTCCGCCACCTGCGCAACCAGGCGGGCCGGCCCCTGCGGCTGTTCTTCGCCGGGCAGGAGACTGCGTGGGGTGCGGCCCTCCATGCCGCCGAGGCGGGCTCGCTGGCGACCTGGCTGGGGCGCCGCGACGACGTGCCGCAGCTGTTGGCCGCCGCCGACATCGTGCTGCAGCCGTCCCGCAGCGAAGGCCTGCCGCTGGCGCTGATGGAGGCGTCGTCGGCGGGCTGTGCGCTCATCGCGAGCCGGGTCGGCGGCGTGCCCGAGGTCATCGCCGATGGTGTCAACGGCCTCCTGGTTCCCGCCGACGATGCCTCGGCCCTGGCCGCCGCGGTGCAGCGGCTGGTCGACGACCCGGGCCTCGCCGGGGCCTTCGGCCGCGCTGCGAGGCAGCGCTACGAGGCGGATTTTTCCATCGGCACGATGATCCAGGCCACCCTCGACGTCTACCGGGCCTGCCTGGAGGCCCGCCCTGCCTGAGCCCCGGGTGCCTGCCCCGGGCACTTTCGGCTACAGTCTCGACCCATGACGCACCGCATCCTCATCGTCCGCACCTCCGCCATCGGCGACGTGGTGTTCGCCTCGGCGCTGCCGGGGGCGATCCGCCGCGCTCACCCCGACGCCCACATCGCCTGGCTGGTGGAGCCGGGCATCCACGAGCTGCTGCTGGCCGACCCGGACATCGACGAGGTCATCACCTGGTCGAAGGCCGAGTGGGTCAAGCTGTGGAAGTCCGGCCGGCGGCTCGAGCTGCTGGGCCGCGTGCGCGCGCTGCGGCGCGAGCTCCACGCCCGCCGCTTCGACATGGCCCTCGATCTGCAGGGGCTGATGAAGAGCGGCTTCCTCACCTGGCTGTCCGGCGCGCGGCGGCGGGTCGGGCTGGGCTCGAAGGAGGGCAGCCAGCTGCTGATGAGCGAGGTGATCCCCCGCGGCGGCGAGCAGGCGCGGATCGGTTCGGAGTACAAATATCTCGCCGAGCAGCTCGGTTTCGACGCGGGCGATTTTCTGCCCACGCTCAAGGTCTCGCCGCCGGCCGAGGCAGGCGTGCTCGGCAAGCTCGCCGCCCACGGCCTTGCGTCCGGCAGCTACGCGGTGCTGGCGCCCTTCACGACGCGCCCCCAGAAGCACTGGTTCGAGGACGCCTGGCAGGCCCTCGCACCGCAGCTCATCGACGCCACCGGCCTGGTGCCGGTGATCCTCGGTGGCCCGGCCGATGCCGAAGCGGCGGCCCGCATCGCCGCGGCCGACCCGCGCATCGTCAATCTGGCCGGCCAGACCCGTCTGCCCGAGGCCGTTGCGGCAATCGCCCATGCGGCGCTGCTCATCGGCGTGGACACCGGCCTCACCCACATGGGCACCGCGCTGGCGCGGCCGACGGTGGCGATCTTCGGCTCCACCTGCCCGTATCAGAACACCGGCCGGCCCACCGGCAGCGTGATCTGGCTGGGCCTCGAATGCTCGCCCTGCCGGCGCCGGCCCACCTGTGGCGGCAAGTTCACCTGCCTGCGCGACATCACCCCGGCGATGGTGCTGGAGCGGGCCCGGGCCATGCTGGCGGCCGGGGAGGGCGCATGAAGATCCTCCACGTCGAAGCCGGCAAGCACCTGTATGGCGGCGCCCGCCAGGTGCTCTACATCGTCGAAGGCCTGGCGGCGCGGGGCGTCACCAACCTGCTGGCCTGCCCGGCGGGCAGCGAGATGGCGCGCCAGCAGCCAGCCGGCACCCGGGTGGTGGCGATGAAGATGGGCGGCGATGGCGACATCGGCATGGTGACTCGCCTCGCCAGCCTGATCCGCGCCGAAAAGCCCGACCTGGTGCACCTCCACAGCCGCCGCGGCGCCGACACCTGGGGCGGCCTTGCCGCCAGGCTGGCGGGCGTGCCCTGCGTGCTGTCGCGGCGGGTGGACAACCCCGAGTCGCGCCTCGCGGTGGCGCTCAAGTACCGGCTCTACGACCACGTGATCACGATCTCCGAGGGCATCCGCCAGGTGCTGCTGTCGGAGGGCCTGGCGCCCGCCAAGGTGAGCTGCGTGAGGAGCGCAGTCGATGCAACGCCCTACCTGGCGCCCGTCGATCGCGCTGCCTTCTGCGCCGAGTTCGGGCTGCCGGCCGACGCGCAGGTGGCCGGCGTGGTGGCCCAGCTGATCCCGCGCAAGGGGCACCGCTACCTGCTGGCCGCGCTGCCGGCGCTGCTCGCCCGCCACCCGGCGCTCAAGGTGCTGATCTTCGGGCAGGGGCCGCTGGAGGCCGAGCTGCGGGCCGAGGTGGACGCCGCCGGCCTTGCCGGTGCGGTGCGCTTCACCGGCTTCCGCCACGACCTGCCGCGCTGGCTCGGCGGGCTCGACATGCTGATCCACCCGGCCGACATGGAAGGCCTCGGGGTGTCGCTGCTGCAGGCTTCCGCCGCGGCGGTGCCCATCGTCACCAGCCGGGCTGGCGGCTTGCCCGAGGCGGTGCAGGACGGCGTCACCGGCATTTTGTGCCCGCCGGGCGACGTGGCGGCGCTCGGCGCGGCCATCGACCGTCTCGCCGGCGACGCGGCCTTGCGAGCGCGTTTTGGCGCCGCCGGGCGAGCGCGCATCCTCGCCGAGTTTTCCATCGACGCGATGGTGGACGGCAACCTGCGGGTCTATCGCCAGGTGCTCGGGCGATGAAGATCATCACCGTGCTCCGCAGCCTCAAGAGCGGCGGCGCCGAGCGGCACGCGCTGCAGCTGATGAAGGGCCTGCGCGCCCGCGGCCACGAGGCGCTCTACGCTGGCCCGATGCAGGGCTGGCTCGGGCAGCAGTTGCGGGCCGAGGGCTTTGGCGGCATCGACCTGCCCCTCAGCGGGCTCTACGATCTGCCCTCCGTCGTCCGCCTGGCGCTCTACGCGCGCCGGGTCGGGGCCGACCTGATCCACGGCCACCTCACCCGCGGGGCCTGGTACGCCGGGCTGGCCGCCAGGCTGGCCGGGCTGCCGAATGTCGCCACAGCCCATTCCGACAACGCCGGCAAGCACTTCGGCCGCGCCGACCGGATCATCGCGGTGTCCCAGGCGGTGGCGGATTTTCTGGGGCGGGAGGGCTACGAGCCTGCGCGCATCCGCATGGTTCACCACGGCATCGCCGACCTCGCCGCGCGCCTGCCCGCCGGGGCGCGGGAGGCCACCCGGCGCAGCCTCGGCCTGGCTGTCGATGAGCCTGCCTTGCTGATGGCCGCGCGCATCGTCCCGGCCAAGGGGCACGACACGGCGCTGCGGGCGCTGGCCCGGCTCACCGACCAGCCCTGGACCCTGCTCATGGCCGGCGATCACCACGGCGATCTCGGCCCGCAGACGCAGGCCCTGGCGCAGGAACTCGGGATTGCCGGGCGGGTGCGCTTCCTGGGCCTGCGCGAAGACGTGCCGGCGCTGATGGCCGCCTCCGACGTGCTGCTCGCCCCGTCCCGCCGCGAGGCCCTGTCGCTCACCTTGCTCGAAGCCTCGGCCTGCGGGCTGCCCATCGTCGCCACCCGCGTCGGCGGCATCGGCGAGGTGGTGGAGGAGGGTGCCAGCGGCTTTCTGGTGGCGCCCGACGACCCGCCGGCGCTGGCCGCCGCCATCGCGCCGCTGCTCGCCGATGCGGCCCTGCGCGCCCGCTGCGGGGTGCGGGCCCGGCAGCGCTTCGAGGCCGGCTTTCTTGAGGACGCGATGTTCGACAAGACCGTGGCGGTCTACCACGAAGCCTGCGGAGGCCAGCGATGACGCGCGTGCACATCCTCATGTACCACCGGGTCGGGCAGTTCCCGGGGCGGGTCAAGGCGCACGGCGCGCTGTATTGCCACCTGCCGCGCTTCAAGGCCCAGATGACGATGTTCCGCCTGCTCGGCTACACGGTCGTCAGCCTCGACGACGCGGCAGCCGGGCTGCGGGGCGACAAGCCGCTGCCGGCGCGCCCGCTGGTGCTCACCTTCGACGACGCCTACGTGGATTTTCTCGACAACGCCGCGCCGGTGCTCAAGGCCCACGGCTACCCGGCCACGGTGTATGCGGTGAGCGGGCTGGTCGGTGCCACCTCGAGCTGGGATGCCGGCGTCGGCCCCGAACCCGCGCCCCTGATGACCGCCGCCCAGCTGCGGGAAGTCCAGGCCATGGGCTTCACGATCGGCTCCCATTCGGTCAGCCACCCGCGCCTGGCCCAGGCCGACGACGCGCGCATCCGCGCCGAACTCACCGGCAGCAAGGCCGCCCTCGAGGACATGCTCGGCCGCCCGGTGGATCACTTCTGCTACCCCTACGGCAGCCACGACATCCGCGCCGTCGAGGCTGCAGCCGAAGCCGGCTACGTCACCGGCACCACCTGCGTGCGCGCTGCGGCGACGCCGGCCGACGATCTGCTGGCCCTGCCGCGCAAGGCCGTGGCTCGCGGCGACGACGTGTTCGGGGTGGCCTGGAAGCTGCTCGCCAAGAACATCGCCAAGCACCCGCAGATCCGCCGCGCTTGAGCGTGTGCCCGTGGCGGGTACTCCCGCCGTGCAGGTTCAGGCCGCGGCGCGCATCATCACCGTACGCACCCGGTCGGCGGTGGCGATGAAGTCGGGCAGGTTCTCGTCGTCGAAGGGCTGCAGGCACAGCGCGGCGGCCTTGGCGGTGATGGTCAGGCCACCCTTGGCATCGCGGCTGATCCAGCCGTTCTGGATCAGGTGGCTCACCTTGCGGCGCACCGTCTCGCGGGGGATGCCGGTGGATGAGCTGATCGAGAAGGCGTTGCAGGGGCGCAGCGGCAGCCGGTCGAAGGCGTCGCCGTAGCAGCGCAGCGCCGCCAGGGCGTTCTCGTCGAAGCCGAAGCCGCCCACGTTGTAGAGGCCGACTTCACCCAGCACGATGGGCAGCAGCAGGTCGCCGTCGAAGGCCGAATAGAGCCGGACGAGGTAGCGCAGGTTGTAGCGCGCCAGCAGCAGGGCGGCGACGCGGCTTTCGCCCGGTGCCTCGATCTCGCTGGCACGGGACACCTGGCTGGAGAAGCTCGGCATGGTCATGCCGGGGGGCGGGAAGGTGTTCATTTGTATCTCCTATGAATGCCCAAAACAGTTATTTGGTAACATTAATTAACCATTCATATGGAGCATACACAGCTCTTTGGCATGTGTTAGGACAAAAGCACCCGCCCCCGGGACTTTGTCACACTTGGCAGGCCAGCCCCTTCAAGTACTCGCCTTCGGGCACGGCCAGACCAATGGGATGGTCGGGGGCGGCGGAGAGCCGATGCATGATGCGTGCCTCCACGCCCACGTCGGCGGCGGCGCCGGCAACGATCTTCTGGAACAGCTCGAGGCCGATGCCGCCGGAGCACGAATAGGTCATCAGGATGCCGCCCGGGTTGAGCAGGCGAAAGCCCAGCAGGTTGATGTCCTTGTAGGCGCGGGCCGCCCGGTCGGCGTGGGCCGCCGAGGGGGCGAACTTGGGTGGGTCGAGGATGATCAGGTCGAACTTGCGGCCCTCGGCCTTGAGGGTGCGCAGGGCCTGGAAGACGTCGTCCTCGCGCCATTCGGCACGGCTGGCGTCGAGCTGCGGGTTGAGCGCCACGTTGCGCGCGGCGGTGGCCAGCGCCGGGCCTGACGAATCGATCGACACCACGCTCTTGGCGCCGCCGGCGAGGGCCTGCAGCGAGAAGCCGCCGGTGTAGCAGAAGCAGTTGAGCACGTCGCGGCCGGCGGCGAGTTGGCCGGTGAGGAGGCGGTTTTCGCGCTGGTCGAGGTAGAAGCCGGTCTTGTGGCCGCTGACCACGTCGACTTCCATTTTCACGCCGTTCTCGACGATGGTGAGCAGCTCGGGCAGCTCGCCATACACGATGCCGCTCTGGGGGCCGAGGCCTTCGAGGCGGCGTACGTCGGAGTCCGAGCGCTCATACACCGCGCTGCAGCCGGTGGCCTGGATCAGGCCGGCGACGATGGCGTCGCGCCATTTGTCGGCGCCGGCGCTGGTCAGCTGGACCACCACCACCTGCCCGAAGCGGTCGGCGATGACGCCCGGCAGGCCGTCGGATTCGCCGTGGATCAGGCGCACGCCGTCCTGTTTCGCCAGCCACGGGTGGGCCGCCCGGCGTGCCACCGAGGCGGCTACCGCGCGCTTGATGAAGGCGTGGTCGATGGACTGGTCGCAATCGAAGGTCCACACCCGTGCGCGGATCTGCGATTCGGGTGACCACGCGGCCCGCGCCAGCGCCCGCCCGTCGGCGTCCTTGACCAGCACGGTATCCCCCGGCCGCGCCCGCCCCTCCAGCCGCTCCACCGAGCCGGCGAAGATCCAGGGGTGACGACGGATGACGGAGCGCTCTTTACCAGGTTTGAGAATCAGGTCGGCCATGATGGGGAGTGGGAGGTGGGGAGTAGGAAGTGGGAAAACCGGGAGGCTGCCCCGGGCCGTGTGGCGTGCCCCCTGGCAAGGGGGGCGGGTCGCCCCTCAGCCGAGCTGGCGGACGAGGGCGGCGGAGATCATCTCGCCGAGGCGGCTGACGTAGAGCGTGCCCATCTCGGGGTAGAAGCGTTCCGGGTCTTCGCTGCCCAGGGCCAGCAGGCCGAAGGTCTTGTCCTCACGGCGCAGCGGCACCAGGGCCACCGAGCGGATCAGCCGGGAGGCGGGGCCGAACCAGGCGTTGGCCTCGTGCACGGCGGGGGCGCCGCAATAGGGCTGGACCATGTCGCCGGTGAAGTAGCGGACTTCCTCGCCTACCGGCAGGAACTCGGGGCCGCCGCGCGACAGCACGCTGTTCCAGACCCGGAAGGCCACGTGGGGCACCGCGAAGTCTTCCTGCAGGTGGGTGTAGATGGCCTGGCGGATGGACTCGAAATCCTCGGCCTCCAGCAGCGAGACGCAGAAGCGGTGCACCTTGTCGCCGATGGCGTCGTTTTCTTCGCCGAATTCGAGGAGTTCGGCGAACTTGTTCTCGAGCTGGGCGATCCGCTCGCGCATCGCGATCAGCTGCCGCTCGGTGAGGGAGATGGCCTGGCCCGTGTGGGGGTGGGTCACCGTGAGTTCGGTCAGCAGCGTCGAGTTGTCGTCGAAGAAAGCCGGGTTGGCCTGCAGGAACTGGATGACGTCGGAAGCTTTCATGGCGATGGCCGGGTTGTTGCGGTTGGGCGCGGGGTTCAGGGTAGGGTGAGCTCGCCGGTGAAGACGGTGACGGCCGGGCCGGTCATCATCACCGGGGTGCCGACGCCGCCCCAGGCGATCGTGAGCTCGCCGCCGCGGGTGGCCACGCGCACCGGCGAGGCCACCAGGCCACGCAGGATGCCGGCCACCACCGCCGCGCAGGCGCCGGTGCCGCAGGCCAGGGTTTCGCCGGCGCCGCGCTCGAAGACGCGCAGGCGTACGTTGTGCTCATCCACCACCTGCAGGAAGCCGGCATTGACCCGCGCCGGGAAGCGCGGGTGGTGTTCGATCTGCGGGCCCTGCTCGGCCACCGGGGCGGTGTCGACGTCGGCCACCACCTGCACCGCGTGGGGGTTGCCCATGCTGACGGCGGTGATCGCCACGGTGGTGCCGGCCACGTCGAGGGGCTGCACCCAGGCGTCGGAGTCGCTGACGAAGGGCACGTCGGCGGGCTTGAGCACCGGCACGCCCATGTCGACGGTCACGTTGCCGTCGTCCTCGAGGTGCGGGGTGATGATGCCCTTTTGGGTCTCGACACGGATCTCGCGCTTGTCGCTGAGGCCCTGCTCGAAGACGAAGCGGGCGAAGCAGCGTGCGCCGTTGCCGCACTGTTCGACCTCGCCGCCGTCGGCGTTGAAGATGCGGTAGCGGAAATCCACGCCCGGGGTCTGGGCGGGTTCGACCACCAGCAGCTGGTCGCAGCCGACGCCGAAATGGCGGTCGGCCAGCCAGCGCACCTGGTCGGCGCTGAGGCGGATGTCCTGGCGTACGGCGTCGATCATCACGAAATCGTTGCCGAGGCCGTGCATCTTGCTAAAGGCGAGCTTGGTCATGGGATAAAATCCAGGTAGTCACGCCACACGCAGCGGTCCATCACCACGGTGATGCCTGCTGCGCGGGCCTTTCGGGCGGCTTCTTCGTTCACGACACCATCCTGCAGCCACAGGCGCTTGACGCCGAGCGCGATGCATTCGTCAACAATGGGGCCGACCTCGTCGGCGTTGCGGAAGACATCCACCAGATCCACCGGAAAGGGGATGTCCGACAGGCGCGCGTAGGCTTTCTCGCCGAGCACTTCGGTGACGGCCGGGCGCACCGGCACGATTCGGTAGCCGAAGCCCTGCATGGCGCGGGAAACCCGGTAGCTGGGGCGTTCGGCTCGCGGCGACAGGCCGACGACGGCGATGGTCTTGACCTCCCGCAGCAGGCTGCGGATCTGGTCGGGCGTGGGATTGGCAGACATGGCCGGATTCTACCGGATTGGCAGCCGGCGGATGCTTCGGGCACGTCGGGCCGCCGCAGCACGATGCAGGCATTTTGGAGAGCAGCATGGAGCACAAAGCACGGCCAGGTTTCATCAGAAGAACGCTGTCGGGTATCTGGCGGGCCCTCGACCGGATCCGGCAGGCCAGCCTCAACCTGATCTTCCTGGCGGTGGTGGCCTTTCTGGTGGCCGGCTGGCTGGCGAGCCGTCCGGCGCCGCTGCCGCCGGATGCCGCGCTGCTGATCGCCCCCAAGGGGCAGCTCGTCGAGCAGCGCAGCGTCAAGTCGCCGATGAGCCTGCTGCAGGGGGGCGACGGCGTGCATCAGGTGTTGCTGCGCGACGTGGTCGACGCGATCCGCAGCGCGGCCACCGACAGCCGCGTCAAGGCGCTGGTCATCGAGACCGATGGCCTTTCCGGCACGAGCCTGGCCAAGCTCGAGGAGATCGCCGCGGCGATCGACGTCTTCCGCCAGACGGGCAAGAAGGTGCATGCCTGGGGCCGCCACTTCGACCAGGCCCAGTACCACCTGGCGGCCCACGCCGACGAGGTCTTCCTCAACCCGGACGGCTACGTGCTGCTCACTGGCTTCGCTCGCTATCCCACCTACTTCAAGGGCTTGTTCGACCAGGCCGGCGTGAAGATGCAGGTCTTCCGGGTCGGCACCTACAAGTCCTTCGTCGAGCCCTACACCCGCAGCGACATGTCGCCTGAAGACCGCGAGGCGACCCGGCTCTACCTCGACGCAGCCTGGCAGGCCTACCAGGCCGACATCGCCGCGGCCCGCCCGAAGGCAGCGGCTGGCCTGGCCCGCTACGTGGCCGACGCGCCGGCCCAGCTCGCCGCCGCCGGGGGCGACGCAGCGGCGATGGCCCGCTCGGCCGGCCTCGTCGATGGCCTCAAGACGGCCGACGAGTGGCGTTCGCACCTCGTCGGCCTGTTCGGCAAGGGCGACGAGGCCCGCGGTTTCAAGCACGTCGAGATGTCCACCTACGTGGCCCGCCTGCGCGAGGAGGCGCCCCAGCGGGCCGACAAGATCGGCGTGGTCGTGGCTCAGGGCGCCATCGTCGACGGCGAGCAGCCGCCGGGCAGCGTGGGCGGCGATTCGGTGGCCGCGCTGATCCGCCAGGCCCGCGAGGACGACGCCGTCAAGGCCGTGGTGCTGCGCGTCGACAGCCCGGGGGGCAGCGCCACCGCCTCCGAGGTCATCCGCCGCGAGCTCGAGCTGACCCGCCGGGCCGGCAAGCCGGTGCTGGTCTCGATGGGCTCGGTGGCGGCTTCCGGCGGCTACTGGATCAGCATGGCTGCCGACGAGGTGTGGGCCAGCCCGACCACGCTCACCGGCTCGATCGGCATCTTCGCGATGCTGCCGGATCTCTCCGGCCCCTTCGGCAAGCTGGGGCTGGCGGTGGATGGCGTCGGCACCACGCCGCTGGCCGGCGGCGTCGACCCGCGCCGGCCCCTCGATCCGCAGATCGCCAGCCTGCTCCAGCAGAGCATCGAGCACGGCTACAAGCGCTTCCTGGGCGTTGTGGCAGGCGCCCGCAAGATGAGCCCGGAGGCCGTCGACGCGGTTGCCCAGGGCCGCGTGTGGCTGGGCAGCCAGGCGCTGGAGCGGGGCCTGGTGGACAAGCTCGGCGGGCTCGACGCGGTGCTCAAGGCCGCCGCCGCCCGTGCCGCGGTGGCCGACTACGAGGTGAGCTACATCGAGAAACCCCTGTCGCCCCGCGACCAGCTGCTGGTGCGCCTGCTCAGCAACGACGACGAGAGCGAAGCCGCCCAGCGCCGTCCGTCGATCGCCGAACAGGCGCTGGCGCGGGTCCGCACCGAGCTCGAGGGCCTGGCCCTGTGGAACGACCCCGGCCACGTGTACCTGCACTGCCTGTGCGAGGCACCCTGAGGGTTGCGCTTGAAAGCAGAACAGGCCGGAGTGATCCGGCCTGTTTCATTTGCGGCATCTGCAGCGCGCGGGCTTCTCAAGGAAACGCAGGGCCGCCCCACGTTTCCTTGCCCCCCACGGGGGGCGTGCTGGGGGGAGCGCGGCCCTGGGGGCGCTCAGCAGCCCGGCGGTGCGGCGCTTACCAGCGCTTGATCACCCACTTCGGCACGCGCACGCCGGCGTCCTGGGCGTCACGGCGGGTGAAGTCGCCGTTGCCGACGTCGTCGTAGAGATAATAGGGCACGCCGTGGGACGGGGTGACCTTGACCATGTAGAGCTGGCCATTGACCCGGTATTCCTCGACGGTGTCCTCACCCTTTTTGGTGATGGTGACCTGGGGCTCGAGGGCCGGGTCGAGTTCGAGGCCGGGGGGCGGCGGGGGCGGCTCGGGCAGCGGCTCGAGCTGCCGGGGCTGCTGGGCCCAGGCGGTGGCCGCGAAGATCAGCGCGGCGAGGCTTGCGATAGTGGGTGCGACACGGCTCATGGGAGTCTCCTGGTTATGCCGCGATTGTAACCCGCGCCGCCGTGGTGCTTGCTGCGGCGAACTCTTGAGAAACATGCAATGTTTCTCCGTCCACGCCGAGGCCGGCATGGCCTTGGAATGCTCTCAAGGAAACGCAGGGCTGCGCCAGGTTTCCTTGCCCCCCTGCGGGGGGCGGCCTGGGCGGCGCCCGGCCCTGGGTGCGCTCAGAGGTTCAGCATCAGTTCGTGTTCTTCGGGCAGCGGGAGGAAGCCGCGGGTCTGGTAGTGGTTGAAGATCGCATCGACCACCTTCTCGGGCTCGTCGATCACCTGGATCAGGTTCATGTCGTCGGGGTGGATCATGCCCTCGCTCACCAGTGTGGTCTTGAACCAGTCGAGCAGGCCGTTCCAGAAGGCCGACTCGACGAGGATCACCGGGATCTTGCGGCTCTTGCCGGTCTGGATCAGGGTCATCGCCTCGAGGAGCTCGTCGAGCGTGCCGAAGCCGCCGGGCATCACCACGTAGGCCACCGCGAACTTCACGAACATGAACTTGCGCGCGAAGAAGTGCTGGAAGGTCTGGGAGATATCTTGGTAGGGGTTGGCCTGCTGCTCCATCGGCAGCTGGATGTTGAGGCCGACGCTGGGCGACTTGCCGAAGTAGGCGCCCTTGTTGGCCGCCTCCATGATGCCCGGCCCGCCGCCGGAGATCACCGAGAAGCCGGCGTCCGAGAGCTGGCGGGCGATGCGCTCGGTCTTCTCGTAATAGGGGTGATCGGGCTTGGTGCGGGCGCTGCCGAAGATCGACACCGCCG
Source organism: Zoogloea ramigera (assembly GCF_006539865.1). Lineage (GTDB taxonomy): Bacteria > Pseudomonadota > Gammaproteobacteria > Burkholderiales > Rhodocyclaceae > Zoogloea > Zoogloea ramigera. The sequence continues at coordinate 23,567 of NZ_BJNV01000031.1, read as the reverse complement.
GGCGGATCGGCTTGAGGCGCTCAGTGCCCTCGACGAACTCTGCCATAATCCCGAAAATCCGCCACGATTCCCGGGCCGTGAAGCCCTGCGCCGCCGTGCTCGGCATCATCGGCGGGAGTTTGTCTTTTGCAGTCATTATTCTTGTAAGGAGTGAGGGGTGAGGGGAGCGGGCCGCCGCCTCTTCAGCCTGCGTGCCCATGCCTACCTTGTTGCTCGTCGACGGCTCCAGCTACCTGTACCGTGCCTTCCATGCCCTGCCTGATCTGCGCAACTCGGCGGGCGAGCCCACCGGCGCGGTGCGTGGCGTGCTTTCCATGCTACGTCGCCTCGAATCCGACTACAAGGCGGAATACCGGGCCTGCGTCTTCGACGCCAAGGGCAAGACCTTCCGCGACGACTGGTTCCCCGACTACAAGTCTCACCGCCCGCCGATGCCCGACGACCTGCGGGCCCAGATTGAGCCGCTCCATGAGGCGGTGAAGGCCGAAGGCTGGCCGCTGCTGATGGAGGAGGGCGTCGAGGCCGACGACGTGATCGGCACCCTCACCCGCCAGGCCGTCGAGGCCGGCTGGGAGGTGGTGATCTCCACCGGCGACAAGGACCTCACCCAGCTCGTCCGCCCCGGCGTGCGGTGGGTGAACACGATGAGCGAGGAAGTCCTCGACGAGGCCGGCGTCACCGCCAAGTTCGGCGTGCCCCCCGAGCGCATCGTCGATTACCTGACGCTCGTCGGCGACACCGTCGACAACGTGCCCGGCGTCGAAAAATGCGGCCCCAAGACGGCCGTCAAGTGGCTCACCGAATACGGCACCCTCGACAACCTCGTCGCCAACGCCGACAAGGTGGGCGGCAAGGTCGGCGAAAACCTGCGCAAACACCTGGATTTCCTGCCGCTGGGCCGCAAGCTCGTCACCGTGGTCACCGACCTGCCGCTGCCCGTCGGCCCAGCCGACCTGCCGGCCCGCGCAGACGACAAGGAAGCCCTGGCGGCGATCTACCGGCGCATGGAGTTCAAGGGCTGGCTGAAGGAGCTCGAGGAGGGCGTCCATCGCCCCGTGGCGCCCGCCGCTGCAGCCGAACCTGCCGCGCCCCAGGGCGAACCCGGCGCCCACCGCAGCGGCTACGAAACCCTGCTGTCGTGGGACGCCTTCGACGCCTGGCTGGCCCGCATCAACGCCGCTGAACTCACCGCCTTCGACACCGAAACCACCGGCCTCGACCCGCTGGCGGCGCGCTTGGTCGGCATGTCGTTTGCCACCACCGAGGGCGAAGCCGCCTACCTGCCGCTGGCCCACACCTACGCCGACGCCCCGGCCCAGCTGCCGCTCGCCGAGGTGCTCGACAAGCTGCGCCCGTGGCTTGAATCCGACACCCACCGCAAGCTCGGCCAGAACCTCAAATACGACGCCCACATCCTGGCCAACCACGGCATTGCGCTGGCTGGTATCGCGGAAGACACCCTGCTCGAATCCTACGTGCTCGAGAGCGACAAATCCCACGACATGGATTCCCTCGCCAGCCGCCACCTGGGCCTCAAGACCCTCACCTACACCGAGGTCTGCGGCAAGGGCGCCAAGCAGATCGGCTTCGGCGAGGTCGAGCTGGCCCGCGCCACCGAATACGCCGCCGAAGACGCCGACATCACCCTGCGCCTGCACAACGCGCTCTCCGCCCAGCTCGCTGCCGAGCCCGGCCTCGCCGCGCTGTACCGCGAGCTCGAGCTGCCCACCGCCCGGGTGCTCTTCGAGATGGAGCGCACCGGCGTGCTGATCGACGACTTCCTGCTCGCCCAGCATTCCGAAGAGCTCGGCCGCCGCCTCCACGCGCTGGAGCTGCAGGCCCATGAGCTCGCCGGCCAGCCCTTCAACCTCGGCTCGCCCAAGCAGCTCGGCGAGATTTTGTTCACCAAGCTCGGCCTGCCGGTGGTCAAAAAAACAGCCACCGGCCAGCCGTCGACGGATGAAGACGTGCTCTCCCAGCTCGCCGAGGATTACCCGCTGCCCAAGCTGCTGCTCGAGCACCGCAGCCTCGCCAAGCTCAAGAACACCTACACCGACAAGCTGCCGCAGATGGTCAACCCGCGCACCGGCCGCGTGCACACCAGCTTCAGCCAGGCGGTGGCCGTCACCGGGCGGCTCGCCAGCTCCGAGCCCAATCTGCAGAACATCCCGATCCGCACGCCGGAGGGCCGCCGCATCCGCGCCGCCTTCATCGCCCCGGCCGGCCACAGGATCGTCTCGGCCGACTACTCCCAGATCGAGCTGCGCATCATGGCTCACCTGTCGGGCGACGCCGGCCTCACCGGCGCCTTCGCCCGCGGCGAGGACGTGCACCGCGCCACCGCCGCCGAGATCTTCGGCGTCACGCCGCTCGAGGTGACCGGCGAGCAGCGCCGCTACGCCAAGGTGATCAACTTCGGCCTGATCTACGGCATGAGCGCCCACGGCCTGGCCAAGAACCTCGGCATCGAGCGCGCCGCCGCCGCCAACTACATCGACCGCTACTTCGCCCGCTACCCGGGCGTCGCCGCTTACATGGAGCGCACCCGCCTCGAGGCCAAGCAGCAGGGCTACGTCGAGACGGTGTTTGGCCGCCGCCTGCACCTGCCCGACATCCGCGCCCAGCAGGTCGGCCGCCGCCAGGCCGCCGAGCGCGCCGCAATCAACGCGCCGATGCAGGGCACCGCCGCCGACCTCATCAAGAAGGCGATGATCGCCGTGTCGGCGTGGCTCAAGGCCAGCGGCGTCAAGTCGCGCCTGATCCTGCAGGTGCACGACGAGCTGGTGCTCGAGGTGCCCGACGCCGAAGTCGCGCTGATCCGCGAGCAGCTGCCGCGCCTGATGGCCGAGGTGGCGCAACTTTCCGTGCCGCTGCTTGCCGAAGTCGGTGTCGGCGCCAACTGGGACGAGGCGCATTGAGCGCCCCGAGGGCCGGGCTCCGCCCAGTCTGCCCCCGTGGGGGCAAGGAAACTTCGGGCGGCCCTGCGCTTCCTTGAGAGCCACGCAGCCCGCAGGGGCGGCCGAGTCAGCCCCTAACACGCTTCAAATCGAGTACCGCCACCCATGCGTCACCGTTTCACCCTGTTTTTGCTGAGCCTTGCCCTGGCAGCCTGCAGCAGCCTGTCGTCCAAGCCCAAGGATGAAAGCTACAAGCTCGAGAACTTCACCCCCGATTCCCCCTACGAGCAGTCCTTCGAGGTGGGGCCGGCCGCCGCCTGCGAAGCCGGCCGGCGGGCCCTGCTCAGCCAGGGCTACCTGATCGACGAGAGCAAGGTGGACGCGGTGCGCGCTCGCAAGTATTTCCAGCCCGACCGCAGCACCCAGGTCCAGCTCACCTTCAGCCTGTTCTGCCTGGCCGAAGGCGACGGCGCCGCGGTGTACGCCAACGTGCGCCAGGTGCGCGAGGAGCTCAAGGCCGGCTCGGCCAGCACCGGCCTCAGCGTCACCGGCATCGGCTCCCTGTCGCTGCCCTTCGGCGGCAACAACGAATCCCTGGTCAAGGTGGGCGAGGAAACCGTCACCGACGCCGAATTCTACGGGCGCTTCTTCGCCCTCATGCAAACCTTCATACGATGAAACAGCCCGGCTTTTCCACGCCCACTGACGGGGCGACTTGTAGGGGCGACTTCAGTCGCCCGTCCGCGCGCGATACCCGGCGCCGTTCATTGATCGACGTCCGCGGGCGACTGAAGTCGCCCCTGCAGGGCGTGGCCCTGGCCCTGCTCCTCGCGTCGGCTGCACATGCCGCCGACGCGCCCGACCCGGCCCGCTTCGCGCCCTGCGTGGCTGAACTCAAGGCCGCCGCGGTCGCTCGGGGCGTCTCGCCGGCCGGCTACGAGCAGCTCACCGCCGGTCTCGCGCCCGACCTCAAGGTGCTCGACTTCCTCGACTACCAGCCCGAGTTCCGCACGCCCATCTGGGACTACCTCTCCGGCCTCGTCGACGACGAGCGCGTCGCCGACGGCCAGGCCATGCTCAAGACCTGGCGCGACACCCTCGCTGCCGTGGCCGCGCGCTACCGGGTCGACCCGGCCACGGTGGTTGCCGTATGGGGCGTCGAGAGCAACTTCGGGCGCAACTTCGGCTCGCGGCCGCTGCTCACCTCGTTGTCCACGCTCTCCTGCTATGGGCGCCGGCAGGCCTACTTCCGTGGCGAGTTCTTCGACGCCCTCAAGATCGTCGATGCCGGCGACGTGAAGCGTGAGCAGCTCACCGGCTCCTGGGCCGGCGCCTTCGGCCACACCCAGTTCATGCCGTCCACCTTCCTGCGCCTGGCCGTCGATTTCGACGGCGACGGCCGCCGCGACCTGGTGGGCAGCGTGCCCGACGCGCTGGCCTCCACCGCCAACTTCCTGAAGAAGGCCGGCTGGCGTGACGACGAGGTGTGGGGCTTCGAGGTGCGCCTGCCCGCCGGCTTCGACGCCAGCGGCGCCGGTCGCCGCAACAAGCAGCCGCTGGCCACCTGGAGCGCCCGCGGCCTCACCCGCATCGACGGCAGCCCGCTGGCGGGCGAGGGCAATGCCGGCCTGCTGCTGCCCGCCGGCGCCAAGGGCCCGGCCTTCCTGGTGTTCCGCAACTTCGACGCGATCTACGGCTACAACGCCGCCGAGAGCTACGCGCTGGCCATCGCCCACCTCGCCGACCGCCTGCGCGGCGGCGGCCCTTTCGCCACGCCCTGGCCCACCGACGACGCCGGCCTGTCCCGCGCCGAGCGCCGCGAGGTGCAGACCCTGCTGGTCGCCCGCGGCCACGCCATCGGCAGCGTCGACGGCATGCTCGGCGACGCCAGCCGGGCCGCCATCCGCGTCGAGCAGCAGCGCCTCGGCCACGCCGTGGATGGCCGCGCCGGCCAGAAACTCCTCCGCGCCCTCAAGGAAAACCGCTGATGAGCACCGCCCCCGAAGCCTCGCCCCTGGGCAAGGCCGTCGCCTACGCCGAGCACTACGACCCAGCCCTGCTGTTCCCCATCCCGCGCCAGGGCAAGCGCGCCGAGATCGGCATTGCCGAAGGCGCGCTGCCCTTCGTCGGCGAGGACATCTGGAACGCTTACGAACTCTCCTGGCTCGACCCCCGCGGCAAGCCGGTGGTGGCGCTGGCCCACTTCATCGTGCCGGCCACTTCGCCCAACCTGATCGAGTCCAAGTCGCTCAAGCTCTACCTCAACTCCTTCAACCAGACCCGCCTGGCGGGTGTCGATGAACTCGTCGCCACCCTCACCCGCGACCTCTCGGCGGCCGCTGGCGCCCCGGTGCTGGTGCATGTGGCGCCGCTGTCGACGCGCCCCCAGCGCCCGATGGGCTACCCCAAGGGCATCCTGCTCGACGGGCTCGAGATCGACGTGGACCTGTACACCCCCGAGCCCGCGCTGCTTTCGGCCGACACGAGCCGCGCGCCGGTCACCGAAACCCTGTATTCCCACCTCCTCAAGTCCAACTGCCTGGTCACCGGCCAGCCGGACTGGGCGATGCTGGTGGTGCGCTACACCGGTGCCCCGATCGACCGCGAGGGCCTGCTGCGCTACATCATCTCCTTCCGCCAGCACAACGAGTTCCACGAGCAGTGCGTCGAGCGGGTGTTCGTCGACATCCTGCGCCAGTGCCAGCCCAGCGCCCTGTCGGTGTTTGCCCGCTACACCCGGCGCGGCGGGCTCGACATCAACCCCTACCGCCGCACCCCCGGCACGGCGGTGCCGGCCCCCTTCGCCGAGATCCGGCAGTAAGCCTTCCATGAGTTCATCCCAGCCCGACCTGCTCCAGCGCGACGTCGCCCTCGACGCCTTCAACACCCTGCGCCTGCCGGCCCGCGCCGCGTGGTTCGCGGCGGTGCACGACGTGGACCAACTCCGCGCCATCCTCGAAGACCCGCGCATCCAGGGCCTGCCGCGGCTGGTGCTGGGGGGCGGCTCCAACCTGGTGCTGGCCGGCGACTTCGACGGGCTCGTGCTGCAGGTGGCCTTCAAGGGCCGCAGCCGGGTGCAGGAGGATGCCGACGCCTGGTACATCCGCGCCGGTGGCGGCGAGAACTGGCACGACTTCGTGCGCTGGACGCTGGAAATGGGCTGGGCCGGCCTCGAGAACCTGTCCCTCATCCCTGGCACGGTGGGCGCCGCGCCGGTGCAGAACATCGGCGCCTACGGCCTCGAGCTCGCCGAACACTTCTACAGCCTGCGCGCCTACGACCTCGAAACCGGCAAGACGGTGGGTTTCGACAAGGCCGACTGCCACTTTGCCTACCGGGACAGCTTCTTCAAGCGGCATCCCGGCCGCTACCTCATCGGCGCCGTCACCTTCCGCCTGCCCAAGGCCTGGCGCCCGGTCACCGCCTATGCCGACGTGGCCAAGGCCCTGGCTGCCGAAGGCATCGCGCAGCCGACGCCGCTGCAGGTATCGGATGCCGTCATCGCCATTCGCCGCGCCAAGCTGCCCGACCCGGCCGAGATCGGCAACGCCGGCAGCTTCTTCAAGAACCCGGTGGTGTCCGCCGAGGCCCACGCCCGCCTCGCCGCCCTGCACCCGGGCATGCCCCATTACCCCCAGCCCAACGGCCGCGTGAAGCTCGCCGCCGGCTGGCTGATCGAGCAGGCCGGCTGGAAGGGCCGCCGCCTCGGCCCGGTGGGTTGCTACGCGCGCCAGGCGCTGGTGCTGGTGAATCACGGCGGGGCCCGCGGCGCCGACGTGCTGGCCGCCAGCCAGGCGGTGCGCGCCGACGTGTTCGCCCGCTTCGGCGTCGACCTCGAGCCCGAGCCGGTTTTCGTGGGTGGCGCGGCGCCGGGCTAAAGCTTTCCGGCGGGGTGCCGAAGAACCGTTGATATCCACCGAGTCCCGGAGAACCCCATGACCGTTAGTGAAGACCGGCGCGGCAGCAGCGCCCACAGCCCCGACCTCGACTGGAGCCAGGTACGCGAAACCGTGCTGATGCTCGAGCTCGCCGTCGGGCAGATCGAATCCGCCCTCAAGGAAGGCAACAGCTCGGTGGAGGTCCTCACCGACTCCTTCACCTCGATGGCCGGCTACATGCGCATGATGGGCTCGGCTCTCGAGCAGCTGCCCGACACCCCGGCCACCGCCCAGCTCAAGGAATCACTCATCGGCCACGCCGGCGAAGTGGCCGGCCGCGTGCAGCGCTCCATCGTCGCCTTCCAGTTCTACGACAAGCTCAGCCAGCGCCTCGCCCACGTCTCCCACAGCCTGCAGGCCCTCGGCACCCTGGTCACCGACCAGCGCAAGCTTTACAACCCCTTCGAGTGGGTCGCGCTGCAAGAGAAGATCCGCGCCAAGTATTCCACCCGCGAAGAGATCGACATGTTCAACGCGGTGATGCAGGGCATGCCGGTGCAGGAGGCGCTGGAAAACTACAAGGCCGAGATGAAGGACAAGGGCGACGACGTCGAGCTGTTCTGAAACATGCCAATAGCGCTACTGCGCGGCCCCATCTCGCAACTCCGGTGCTCGCGGTACTGCAGTACAGCTCCGCTTCTCATTGCGACCTCGGGCCGCTCGCCACGCGCTCCTGGCATGTTTCGGCCGGTCCTGGTTTTGTGGTCGGCGGGGGTATAACGGGCCTTGCCGTTGCCCGCAACGGGCAGGCCGTTTTGTAAGCGGAAGATATTCCTGTCGGGCCGCGCTTCATGCCATCGTGCAAAGGCCGTACACTGCGTGGCTCATCGTTCTCAGCTGCCTCGCCCCGCCGCAATGCCGCCCGTCATCCACTTCTCCGACCCCGCCCCCGCTCCCGTCGAAGACCGCCCCGCGGCCAGCCGGGCGATCGGCACGCCGCCCCTGCGGCTGACCTCCGAACGCTACAGCGCCGAGGGCGGCGCGCTCTCGGTCGGCGACTGGGAGTGCGAGCCCGGCGCCTGGCGGATCGCCTTCCACCCGGGGCGCCACGAGTTCTTCCAGGTGCTCGCCGGCCGTCTGCGCATCGTCGACACCGCAGGCAACGGGCGCGAGTTCGGGCCCGGCGACGCGGGCATCATCCCGGCGGGCTTCATCGGCACCTTCGAGGTGATCGAGCGGGTGACCAAGCGCTACGTGATGCTCGACCGGGCCTGAGCGCCCGGTCTTCCCTCAGCGGGCCGGCGCGGCGGCGGCGGCTTCGGCAACAAAGATCTCGATGCGGCGGTTCTTCGCCCGGCCGGCTTCGCTGCCGTTGTCGGCAACCGGCTCGCGGGCGCCGCGCCCGGCAGTCTCGATGCGGCCCGGAGCCACGCCGCGGTCGGCCAGGTAGCTGCGGGCGCTGGCGGCGCGCTCCAGCGACAGCGGGTTGTTGATGGCGTCGGAGCCGGTGCTGTCGGTGTGGCCGATGATGCGCAGATTGGTCGCCGGGTTGTCCTTGAGGGTCTGGGCGAAGCGGTCGAGGATGGGCCGCATCTCGGGCTTGATCGCCGCCTTGCCGGTGTCGAAGGAGATGTCGCTCGGGATCTCCAGCTTCAGCTGGTTGTCGGCGGTGCGGGTCACGTCCACGCCGGTGCCGGCGGCGGCCTGGGCCATCGCCTGGCGCTGGGCCTCCATGCGCTGCGACCAAACATAGCCGCCCAGCGCGCCGACGCCGGCCCCGATGGCCGCGTCCCGGCCGGTCTTGTTGCCGCCGGTGCTCTTGCTGATGACCGCTCCGCCCAGCGCGCCAATGCCGGCGCCTATGGCCGTGTTGCGCTGGGTTTCGCTCATGTTGGCGCAGGCCCCGAGGACCAGGGTGGACAGCAGGGGAAGAATGACGAGGCGTGATTTCATGGGTGTTCTCCGTTGTTGCGCGATGGGTGTGTTGCCCGGCAGCTGACCGCCGCCGGGCCGAAAGGTGCCCGGGGCCGGCCCGCGGGGCATGTGCTCAAGCCTGGCTTTCGGGCGTCGTCGGGCGGGGCGCCGGCTGCTGCACGCGCAGTACGCAGGCGCCGTACAAAAAGATCTGCGCCGACCAGTAGATCCACACCAGGATCGCCGCCAGCGAGCCGGCCGCGCCGTAGGCTGAGGCGACGCCGGTGCGCGCCAGATAAAGGGCGATCAGGTAGCGGCCCACCGCGAACAGGCCGGTGGTGACGGCCGCCGCCGGCAGCGCGTCACGCCAGCGGATGCCCTTCTGCGGCGCCAGCCGGGCCAGCAGCAGCGCAAACAGCGCGGCGCTGGCGGCGTTCACAACCACCAGATCGACGATGCCGGCCAAGGCCCCGAACCCGGCCCGACCCTCGCCGAACCAGGCCAGCGCCGCGCTCATCGCCGCCTCGGCCATCAGCGTCACGGCGAGCAGGAAGCCGACCCCCAGGGCCAGCGCAAAGCCGGTGAGGCGCCCGATGATCAGCCCACGCAGGCCGGCGCCGGGGCTGTCTTCCGCCCCCCACAGGCGCCGCAGCGCCGCCTGCAATTCAAGAAACACCGCGCTGGCGCCCACCACCGTGGTGCCGATGGCGATCCAGGCGGCGATGCCGGGGCCGCTGACCCGCGCCAGCGCCGCGTCGGCGAGGGATTTCATGGCCTTGGCCTCCGATTCGCCGAAGAAGCGCTCGAGATAGGCGTAGATCGCCGCATGGGCCTCGTCGGTGCCCAGCAGCAGGGCCACCCCGGCCGTCACGACGACCAGCAGCGGCGCCAGCGAGAACAGCGTGTAGAAGGCCACCGCCGCCCCGTAACGTGGGCCGTCCCGCTGGATGAAGCGCTTGCCGGCGGGCAGCAGGCTGTCTGCCAGGCCGCGCCAGCCGCCGGGTGGGGTTTGTGTGCTCATCGGGTGATCCTTCGTGCGGCCCGCCATCCGCCCGCCGGTGCGATGGCGGGTTGGTGCCGCGATGCCTTCATTCTAGCCGCGCAGGCGGGCCCGGCGGCGCGCCTTCGCCGACGATGCGCTATCCTCGAAACGCGGCGCCGACGCTGCACACCGACCACAAGGGAGCCCTGCCATGACCGCCTCCATCCCCGAAACCATGCGCGCGATGGTGCTCCACCGCCCCGGCGAGGCGCTGCGCCTGGAGCGCCGGCCGGTGCCGCGCCCCGGCCGTGGCCAGGTGCTGCTGCGGGTGGAGGCCTGCGGCGTGTGCCGCACCGACCTGCACCTGATCGACGGCGAGCTGCCCGAGCCGCGGCTGCCGGTGATCCCCGGCCACGAGATCGTCGGCCGCGTCGCGGCCTTGGGCGAGGGCGTCGGCGGCTTCGCGCCAGGCCAGCGCATCGGCGTGCCCTGGCTGGGGTGGACCTGCGGCCACTGCCGCTACTGCACCAGCGACCGCGAGAACCTGTGCGACGAAGCCCGCTTCACCGGCTACCAGATCGACGGCGGCTACGCCGACTACACGCTGGCGGATGCCCGCTACTGCTTTCCGCTGGCCGAGACCACGGTTCAGGCCACCGAGCAGGCCCCGCTGCTGTGCGCCGGCCTCATCGGCTACCGGGCGCTGCGCCTGGCGGGCGGCGCGGAGCGGGTCGGCATCTATGGTTTCGGTGCCGCGGCGCACATCGTGGCCCAGGTGGTCCGCCACCAGGGCCACCGCTTCTACGCCTTCACCCGGCCGGGGGATGTGGACAGCCAGGCCTTTGCCCGCCAGCTTGGCGCGGCCTGGGCCGGCGAGGCGGGCCAGGCGCCGCCCGAGGCCCTCGACGCGGCGCTCATCTTCGCCCCCTCCGGCCCGCTGGTGCCGGCAGCGCTGAAGCAGCTCGAAAAGGGCGGGCGGCTGGTGTGTGCCGGCATCCACATGAGCGACATCCCGGGCTTTCCGTATGCCGACCTGTGGGGCGAGCGCAGCATCCGCTCGGTGGCCAACCTCACGCGGCAGGACGGCATCGAGTTCCTCGACCTCGCGCCGCGCATCCCGGTCAGCACCTCGGTGACGGTCTTCCCCCTCGAAGAGGCCAACGCCGCCCTGGCGCAGCTGCGGCGGGGCGCGCTGCAGGGGGCTGCGGTGCTGGAAATGGACGGGGCCTGAATGCCGCATCGCGCTAGAGGCCTGCCCAGGCCCCGCGGCGGGCTTGTCGAGCTGCTGCGCAGCCGGCGACGCCCGGCGCGGCGTGCCAGGCAGCGCTGCCGGCGGCTTGCCGAATGGGCCATGCTGTGGGTAGATAGCAGGCCGGGCTGGACGCCCTCGCCGTGATTTACGCAGCAGGCCGCGCCCCACCACCCCTTTCCGGAAACTCAGAATGTTCGATTCCCCCTCACCCCGTGGCCGCTCCGGCGGCTGGATCCTGCCGGCGCTGTTCTGGACCGGCCTCATCGTGCTGGGCACCGTCGTGGCGAGCTGGTGGTTGAGCTCGAGCCGCGGCAGCAAGGCCCTCGAGGTGATGGACGGCGACACGCTGGAGCTGCGCCTCGGGCGGGGCGGCCACTACGAGGTCGGGGGCGCGGTGGCGGCGGTTCCTGTGCGTTTCCTCGTCGATACGGGGGCCACCCTGACCTCCATCCCCCAGGCGTTGGGCGAGCGGATCGGCATTCGCGCCTGTCCGGCCATCGGCTTCGACCTGAGCCGTGACAGCGAGCCGGGCTGTTGCCGCCCGGAGGTGTTCCGCACCGCCAACGGCACGGCCGAGGGTTGCGTCGCGCGGGTGCCGTCGATCCGCTTCGGGGCCTTCGAGCTGCGCAACCCGCGGGTGGCGGTGATGCCCGGCATGGACGGGCAGGCCCTGCTGGGGATGGATGTGCTCCGGCACTTCAGCCTGGTGCAGGAGGGCGGCCGCCTCAGGATCTCGCGGGCGGGCCGTTAGCCCGGCGTGGCATCCCGCGGCGAGCCGATTTGCGGCGGGCAGACACGGAGTCGGCGGCGGGGTTACACTAGCAATGCGATAAGGAAATGACGGGACAACCTGCCAACCCTCGGCTTGCGTGTCCGGGTTTGAGCGTGCTCAAACCACGGCCTTTCCGGTTCGCATAGGCTGCAATCTCGACAAGAGCGCAAGATCGCTCAATCCCTCGCCAAAATAAAAGGAGAACCCTATGTCTTCGTCGAACATCAATCTTGAGTCGGCTCCGCTCGACAATTTTTCCGAATGCCACTCCGGGATCGTTCGCCACCTGAACGATCTCGACAGCCTGGTGCCGCTGCTCGAACCGGCCCGCCAGGCCCATCGGCTCGCCGCCGAGGCGGTGCGCTTCTTCCGTGCCTCGATCTTCGAGCACCACAACGAGGAAGAGAAGGATCTGTTCCCGGCCGTCATCGCCAACGCCAACGCCGGCGAGGAGCGCAACAAGGCCCAGGAGGCGGTCGATCGCCTGGTCCGTGAGCATCGTCACCTCGAGTCGGTGTGGTCCAAGCTCGAGCCCCAGCTCGACGCCATCGCCCACGGCGGCGCCGGCGAGGTGGATGTCGAGGCGATCAAGCTGCTGGTCGGCAACTACCAGGCCCACGCCAAGTACGAGGAAGACGTCTTCCTGCCGCTGGCCAAGGCCGTCCTGAGCCGCCAGGGCGAGCACATGGCCGCGCTGGGCCTGCGCATCCACATGCGCCACACCCCGCTGCAGGTCACCCCGTTCTGATGTCCTGAGCGGGCCTGGCCCGCACGCAGGAACACCGCCGACGCGGTGGCTGGGCTTTTCTGCCCGCCACCGCGTTTTTGTTTTTCCAGGTGCGCTTTGCGGCTGCCTGGCTGGGGCGCCGCGGTGCCGTGGGTCAGGCCTTGCCCAGGCTCCCCTGGGCTTCGTCGGCGTTTTCATAGAGGCGGGGCGGGATCTGGTGCTTTTCCATCGCCTCGCCGAGCTTCATGCGCAGGAAGGTGTTGGCGGTGTAGCGGGTCACGTCGTGGTAGTGGCGCTCCATGATGTCCTTGACCATCGCGATGTAGTCGTCCACCAGCTCGGGGACGATGGAGAAGCGGTCGTAATTGACCACCGCGTTCACCTTGTGGCCGATCGGTGCGAGGCGCGTCTCGACGCCTTCGCGGATGCGCTCCACGTCGGCCAGGCTGCGTACCGCGAGGCCGCTGAAATCGACGAAGAACAGGTTCTGCGCGGGGTCGTGGGAGAGCCGCTCGGCGAGCGGCCGTTCGAGCATGCTGGCGCGCAGGTGCATCGGCCCGTCGGCGAAGATGCGGGCGTCCATCAGCCGGGGTGCGCCGTGGATGATGGGGGCGAAGTCCATCTTGTCGAGGATGTCCTTCTGCAGGTCGACGCCGGGGGCGATCTCGGTGAGCTCGAGGCCGTCGGCGGTGAGCCGGAAGACGCAGCGCTCGGTGACGTAGAGCACCTGCTTGCCCCACTTGCTGGCCTGCGGGCCGCTGAAGGTGCGGTGCTCGACCTCCTCGACGAACTTGCGGGCCTGGCCGTCCTGGAGGATGGCCAGCTGGCCTTCGCGTACCGCCACCTCCAGGTTGCCCGCCGTGAAGGTGCCCACAAAGACGACCTTCTTGGCGTTCTGGGAGATGTTGATGAAGCCGCCGGCGCCGGCCAGCCGCGGGCCGAACCTGGAGACGTTGAGGTTGCCCAGGCGGTCGGCCTGGGCCAGGCCGAGGATGGCGAGATCCAGCCCGCCACCGTCGTAGAAGTCGAACTGGCTGGGCTGGTCGATGATGGCCTGGGCGTTGGTGGCTGCGCCGAAGCTGAGGCCACCGGCCGGCACGCCGCCGATCACGCCAGGCTCGGCGGTGAGGGTCATGAGGTCGATGATCTGCTCCTCGGCGGCCACGTTGCCGACGCCCTCGGGCATGCCGATGCCGAGGTTCACCACCACGTTGGCGGTGAGCTCCAGCGCGGCGCGGCGGGCGATGATCTTGCGCTCACTCATCGGCATCGGGGCGATCGCCGACATGGGCACCTTGATCTCGCCGGCGTAGGCCGGGCTGTACTGCTCGACGAAGGTCTGCATGTGGTACTCGGGCTTCTCGGCGACCACCACGCAATCAACCAGCACGCCGGGGATCTTCACCTGGCGCGGGTTGAGGGTGCCGCGCTCGGCGACGCGCTCCACCTGCACGATGACGAGGCCCCCCGAGTTGCGGGCCGCCATGGCGATGGCCTGGGCCTCCAGCGTCAGGGCCTCCTTCTCCATCGTGATGTTGCCGTCCGGGTCGGCGGTGGTGCCGCGGATGATGCCCACGTTGATCGGGAAGGCCTTGTAGAACAGGTACTCCTCGCCGTCGATCTCCATCAGGCGGACCAGCTCGCGGGTGGTCATCTCGTTGAGCTTGCCGCCGCCGAAGCGCGGGTCGACGTAGGTGCCCAGGCCGACCCGGGTGATGGTGCCGGGCTTGCCGGCGGCGATGTCGCGGAACAGGTGGGTGATGACGCCCTGGGGCAGGTTGTAGGCCTCGATGCGGTTGCTCACCGCCAGCTGCTGCAGTTTGGGCACCAGGCCCCAGTGCCCGCCGATCACCCGGCCGACCAGCCCGTCGTGGCCCAGGTGGTTGAGCCCGCGCTCCTTGCCGTCGCCCTGGCCGGCGGCGTAGACGAGGGTCAGGTTGCGCGGGCTGCCGAGGCCCTGCTGGTCGGCCTGTTCGCCCTCGACGAAGCGGTTCTCGAGGGCGATCGCGATGTTCTCGGGGAAGCCGATCCCGACGAAGCCGCCGGTGGCGACGGTGTCGCCGTCCTTGATCAGGCGCACGGCTTCGCGGGCGGAGACGATCTTGCCGGTATCGGAAGCCAGCAGTGATTCGGCGATCGGGTGACGGGACTGGGGCATGGCGGGTCTCCTCGGCATTTTTATAGGCGGCGGGCGCTGCATTCCGGGGGAGTATTCGGAGATTCGTGCGGCTTGGCAAGGGTGCCGGTGCAGCGCGGGGCGCGGGCCCGGATACGACGCCCTGAAACGAAAAGGCCCCTCGCAGGGAGGGGCCGTCGCCAGGTGTTACCGCTTACTGCCGGCGTCGGCGCAGGCCCGCCAGGCCGGCCAGGCCCAGGCCGATCAGCGCGAAGCTGCCGGGCTCGGGGATCGGCGCGACGTAGTCGCCCAGTTCGGCCGCGCTGAGGGTGTAGGCGTGCAGTACGCCGGGCAGCAGGCGGTAGCTGCCGTCGCCGGGCACCGTGGTGTCGGCGCCGGTGCAGCCGGTGGTCTGGCCCAGCGGGCACTGGATGGCGCTGAGGTAGGGGTCGGCGTCGGTGAAGCGGAAGTACACGTCGAACTGCTCGCCGGTGCCGTTCTGCGTCACGCTGTAGTCGTTGTCGGTGCCGGCCAGCAGCAGGTAGTCGCCGTTGGCGAGGTGCGGGCCGATGGCGAGGCCTTCCCACTTCTCGGGCGACTTGTTGCCCAGCGAGGCGAGGGTGTTGGCGTCGAGGTCGAGCACCCGGGCCGACTTGCTCACCGGCGTGTAGGCGGCGCCGGGGGCGTCGAGGTCGATGGCGCTCACGTCGGTGGCGCCGCTGAGGTCGATGCGGTAGACCTCCTTGTCGGCGGTGGCCAGGGTGGCGCCGACGCCGACGCCGCGGTTGTTGCGTTCGAGCACGTAGAACTCGTGGTCGTTGATCGCCACCAGCGCCGAGATGCCCTGGCCCTGGCCGCTGCGCTTCATCGAATAGGCGTACTGGCCGACGGCCTGGCCGGTGGCGGTGTCGAACTTGACGATGCGGTTGATCGAGCCGTTGCCGCCGCCCTCGTCGAGCATCGCGCTCTGCAGCATCGCAAAGGCGTACTTGCCGTCCGGGCTGATGGCCAGGCCCTCGAAGCCGCGGTTGGTGCGCTTGCCGGCGCTGTTGCCGGCGTCGCTGGCGAAGTTGGGGGTGCCCGCCGCGTCGCGCGGGACGAGATTGTCGGGGGTGGTGTAGGTGCGCAGGAGCTCGCCGCTGCGGCTGAACTCGCGCACCGACGGGCCGTATTCGTCGGACACCAGGAAGGTGCCGGTCTTCGGGTTGATCACCAGGCCTTCCGGGTCGAAGGCGAGGCCGATGTTGCTGGCCGGGCTGGGGGCGATGCCGTTGAGGGGCGCGCCGGCGCTCTTGAAGATCACCGTCTCGGCGCTCTTGAAGATCACCGTCTCGGCGATCTGGAAGTTGCCGATGGCGCCGGTGGCTGCGTCGATGTCGAGGGTGAAGCGCTGCACCCGGGTGGCGTAGTCGAGGGTGCCGCCGCCGGGGCCGCGGTCGGACAGGCCCCACCACTCGTTGCGCTGGCTGTCGTAGTAGATGTCGGAGAAGAAGCCGACCCGGCCGTTGTTGGCGTCGCTGCCGCCGGAGAGGTCGAGCATCGCGCCGTCGAGGGCGAGGCCATTGACGAAGGAGGGGGCGGCTTGGGCGGCGCCGGAGAGCAGGATTGCGAGGGCGGCGGCGAGGGGGCGAATTGGCATGTCACGGCATCCAGATGAAGGGTCGCGGGGGAGTCGGGGGATCTCCGGTTTCTCAGTGCGCGGGCAGCTGAGGGGGCGACACCATTAAATGGCAGGAATGTTTCCTGTTCGTGAATGCGCTGCGAATTTCTGGCGGCTTGCGGCCGCCGGAAACAAAAACCTCGGCTGGGCCACAGGGCTGCGCCGGGGCTGGGCGGGGGGGCCGCCGCGCGGGCGGCCTGGGCTCAGTTGGACGGCTTGGTGGTGATCTCGACCCGCCGGTTGGCGGCGCTGGCCGGGTTCTGCTTGTCCTTGAGCTGCTGCGGGCCGACGCCGATGGCGCCGACGAAGGACGGCGAGATGCCGAACTCACGGATGAAATACTGCCGCACCGATTCGGCCCGCCGCTGGGAGAGGCGCATGTTGAGCGCCCGCGACCCGGTGATGTCGGTGTGCCCCACGAACACCACCTTGTTGCCGGAGGCCTCGTTGCGCTTGAGCACCGGGCCGAAGCCGGCCAGCATGCTGCGTGCGGCGGCGCTGAGCTCGGACGAGTTGGTGCCGAAGGAGATGCTGGCGGGCAGCGAGAAGACCTTGCGCGGCACGATCTGGCCGCAGGTGAAGCCGGCCTTGGCAGCCTCGGCGCAGTCGGCGGCCGTCGGTGATTTGGGGAAGAGGCCGCTCTCGATGGCCTCGGGCGCGAGGCTGTCGTTGATCTCGATGACCTCGCTGCGGTTGTCGGCGGCAAACGCCGTCCCGAAAAGCAGACAGGCGGATGCCAGCACTAGGGATTTGATCGTCATGATAGGCCTCTGAGACTGTTCGATGTCGAAACGCGCCAGGCATGATCACCCGCCCTACGCCCTCGATTCCAGTATATACACGCCGACTTGGGTTTGGCGACCCGGCGGGGCTGCGCGGGCTCAGCAGTTTTCCCATTTGCGCGAACCGCACAGGCCCTTGGGCGGCACGTAGCCCAGCCGGATCGCCTCGGGGCCGAAGAACTCGGCGTCCGGGTCGCCCTTTTCGGCCAGATTGCGGTACAGGGTGTAGCAGGCGATGGCGTTGCCCAGCAGGGCCGAGTAGCGCAGCCATTGCTCGGCGCGCTGGGGGTTGACGGCCACGCCGTTGCTGCCCTGGGCGTACATGTCGGAGACCCGGCTGGCGGCGTCCTTGTCGCCCCGCACGGCCTTGCGGATGTCCTCCAGGTAGCGCGGGTCGCCGGTGCTGCGGAAGGCGCTGGCAGAGAGCCGCACGAAGCGGCTGGAGAGTGCCTTGAGGGCATCCTCGGCGCCGGCCAGGGCCACCCGCACCTGGGTGTCGTAGCGGCTCCGGGGGTAGGCTTCGAGGAAGGCCGTGGCCGCCTTGCTTACCTCGGCCGGGGCCAGGGCGTCGGCCAGGCGGGCGTAGGCGGCATCCTCGAGGGAAGGCGCCCCGTCCGGCACCCGCTCGCTGCCCAGGCGGAAGACGCCGGTCTGGCCGGCGGTCATGTGGGGGCGCTGGGCGAGCTTGCGCACGATGGCGACCGGGTGGGTGCTCATCGTCTTCTCGACCCGCAGGCGGGTGAGCTCGAAGATGTCGGTGATCGGCGTGGCGTCGTCGATGCCGTTGAGCACGCGCACCAGCTCGCCGGTGTAGAAGCTGTTCTGGGCGGGGTCGCTGGGCGACAGCGAGACCTGCCCGGCGCTCGCCGAGAAGGCCACGATGCAGCCTTGCGGCGCGCTGGAATAGTTGAAGGAGCCGGTTTTGTCGATCGGCTCGGCGCTGTCACGGCAGGCGTCGATCACCGCCACCCCGAGCCCCGGGTAGCGCTGCGGAAAGGCCTTCAGCACTTCCTCCTGGAGGTTGATCGACCGCTCCCGGGCCTTCGGGTCGTCGATGGCGATGCCCGAGGGCAGCAGGTAGTTGCGCCCCTCGACCTGCATGCCGTGGCCGCAGAAGTAGATCAGGCCGATGGTCTGGCCGTCGTTCGGCAGGGCAGCCAGGCGCTGGCCGAAGTGGGCGATGGCGTCCCTGAAGCGGGGCAGCTCGAGGTCGTTCTCGACGCTGACCTCGAAGCCCTGGCGGCGCAGCGCCGCTTCGAGGTCGCGGCCGTTCTTGCGCGCCGGCTGGATGTTCTTGCCGTCCGGGTAGCTGCCGCAGCAGATCAGCAGCGCGAGGCGCCGGCCGTCGGCTGCGGCGGTGGCGAAGGGGGCGGGCAGGGCGGCTGCGCCGATCAGCAGGCCGCCCTGCAGCAGGAACTGCCGGCGTGACCGGGAGGTGGGGCGAGGGCGGCGTGGGGTGGGGGATGCAGGCATTGGCGGTGACCGAGCGAAGGGGCTGGGCGGAGCATCAGCCGTACTTATACTGCATTTGCGGCCAGGCTTCGAGATTCAATTTGCAATGGCGGCGTTTTATCCCTAGTCTTGCACAGGACAGGTTCCCATACCCTCGAAGGTGACAGGATGAGCGCTCGTTTCCCGTTTGGTCGGCGACAGGCTTCATGGCCCTTTGTGCTGCTTTGTTGCGCAGCGCTGCCCGGCGGGGCGTTCGCGCAGCAGGATGCCGGCCAGATCCTGCGCCAGATCGAGGGTACTCCCGCGCCGCCCAAACTGCAGGACGCGCCCGTCATCGACCAGCGGCCGGCGCTCCGCCGGGAGATCTCCGACGTGCCCGACTTGGTGGTCGACATCACCGCCTTCAGGCTCGTCGGGGTGCCGGAGGCCGAGCAGCCCGCCATCCTCGACAAGCTCGTCGAGCGCAGGGGCGCCGGCAAGACCTTCCAGGACATCCTCGATGCGGCCGGGTTGGTGCGGGCCCACCTCAACGGCCGGGGTTACCTGCTGGCCCAGGCCTATGTGCCAGAGCAGCGCCTCCAGGGCGGGGTGGTCGAGATCGCGGTGCTGATGGGTGAGCTCGGCAGGGTCGAGCTCAACTTCGACCCCGCCACGCCGGTCGATCGCAGCCGGGTCGAGGCCTACCTGGCGCGCCTGCAGCCGGGGGCCGTGCTGCACACCGGCGACCTGGAGCGGGTGCTGTTCCTCCTCAACGACATGCACGGGGTGCGTGCCGTGTCCACCATCCGGCCCGGCAGCAGCCCGGGCACCGCCGACCTGCTGGTCGAGGTGAAGCCGGACAAAACCCTGAGCGGCAACGTCCAGCTCGACAACATGGGCTCCCGCTACACCGGCGTGCAGCGGGCGCAGGGCGGCGTGGTGGTCGGCTCGCCCCTCGGGCAGGGGGATTCCCTCTCCCTGCGGGGGATCTTCAGCCAGGACAGCGGGATCAACTTCGGCTCTGTGAGCTATGTGCTGCCGGTGGGATCGGACGGCTGGCGGGTGGGGGCGTCGTTCTCCAACCTCAACTACAAGCTGCTCACCCGCACCGGCGTGCCGCCGCACACCGGCGAGGCCTCCGATGCGCTGCTGTTTGCGCTCTACCCGCTGGTGCGCTCGCGCAACTTCAATGTCTTCGTGCAGGCGGGCTACGACCACAAGACCTTCGTCGATACGCCGGCGGCGGGGGCCGAGGTGCATCGCCGCTCCGATTCGGCGCTGGTCACCCTCTCCGGCGACCTCCGCGACCGCTTTCTGGGGGGCGGCATCAACAGCTTCTCGCTGGCCTACACCCACGGTTCCGTCGACAACCCGACGGCGGTGCAAGGGACGCCCCAGGGCCTGTTCCGGCGGATCAACCCCTTCTACGCCCGGCTGCAGACCATCGGCCAGACCGGCTGGCTGGTCTTCCTGCGCTATGCCGGGCAGTTCACCGTCGATCGCCTCGACAGCAGCGAGAAGTTCAGCCTGGGCGGGCCGACCGGCGTGCGGGCCTTCCCGGTGGGCGAGGCGCCGGCCGACCGGGCCCACCTTGTGAGCGCCGAGCTGCGCTATGCCTTCCCCAGCCGCGAGGGCGGGCTGCCCGGGGCGCTGGTGGGGACACTGTTCATGGATTGGGGGCACGCCCGCCTCGACCGCGACCCGTCGGCGGGCAACGGGGTGTTCGACAAGAACAACCGCATCCTGTCTGGGGTGGGGGTGGGGCTCAACTGGGCCACCGCCGCGTCCTGGTCGGCCCAGGCCAGCCTGGCCTGGCGGGTCCAGGGTGACCTGGTCAATGACAAGCTGGACCAGCGCCCACGGGCCTACGCCCAGATCACGCATTACTTCTGATTTCCGCGCGGCTGCGGCCGCCCTGCCTGCATCCGGCCAGATGAAAGGAAACGTCATGGTCACCCCGCTGCGCCACGCTCCGCTGTCGGCATCCACCCGGGCCTGTTTCCGAACCGGCCTGCGCCCCCTCGTGGCGGCGCTCCTGCTGGCCCTGGGCCCGCGGGCCTTCGCCCTGCCCACCGACCCGACGGTCGTTGCGGGGCAGGCGGTGGTTCGCGGCGCCGGCGGCAACAGCCTGGTGATCGACCAGGCCAGCGGCAAGGCGGCGATCGACTGGCGCAGCTTCAACATCGGGGCCGGCGAGGCGGTGCGCTTCAACCAGCCCTCGGCAGCGGCGATGACGGTCAACCGGGTGACGTCCAACAACCCGTCCGAGATCCTCGGCCTCATCAGCGCGCCGGGCACGGTGTTCCTGATCAACCCCACGGGCATCATCTTCGGCCGCACGGCGGTGGTGGACGTGGGCAGCCTGGTGGCCAGCACCCTCAGCGCCAGCACGGCCGACCTGCTCTCGGGGCGCGCGGTGTTCAACGCCGCGCCGGGCGGCTCGGGGGCGGTGCGCAACGCGGGCTCGATCATCTCTGCGCCGGGCGGCAGCGTGTCGCTGATCGGCACCCAGGTGAGCAACTCGGGCAGCATCGCTACCCCGGGCGGCACCACCGGGCTGATCGCCGGTGAGCGGGTCAGCGTGGATTTCGAGGGCGACGGGCTGGTGCGCTACCAGGTTGATGTCGGCGCGGCCCGGGCGCTGGTCGAACAGAGCGGGCAGATCAGCGCCGATGGCGGGCGGGTGGCGCTCCAGGCCGGCGCACGGGATGCGCTGGTGGATACCGTGCTCAACGTGGATGGCGTGGTGCGGGCGCGCGGCATCAGCCAGCGTGGCGGCGAGATCTACCTGGATGGCGGCGCCCACGGCAGCGTGATGGTGAGTGGCATGCTGGATGCGTCCGGCACCGCGCCGGGCACGGCGGGCGGCCAGCTGCGGGTGCTGGGCGAGAACGTCGGGCTGATCGGCGGCGCCCGCCTCGACGCCTCGGGCGATGCCGGCGGCGGCAGCGTGCTGGTGGGCGGCAACTACCAGGGCAGCGGCCCCGAGCACAACGCGACGCGGGCCTTCGTGGGCAGCGGCGTGACGATCAACGCCGACGCGCTCAGCCGCGGCGACGGTGGCCGGGTGATCACCTGGGCCGACGACTGGACGCGCTTCTACGGCACGATCAGCGCTCGCGGCGGTGCGGTCGGCGGCGACGGCGGCTTCGTCGAGGTGTCGGGCAAGCAGAACCTGGCCTTTGCCGGCAGCGTGGTGACCAGCGCGCCGCGGGGGCGGACGGGGACGCTGCTGCTGGACCCGGGTGATCTGTATGTCGGCGCCAATCCGGGCGGGGGCATTCAGCCTGCGATAGATACTGACGGCACGGCGGGTTTCTTGTTCGAGGCGAACGGCGGGCCGCTGCTCCGTCGTGATTTTTACGTTCTTGCCAGCAGTCTGTCGTCGGACTCGAAGTACGTCCTGAGAGCTCAGGACAACGTGATCTTCAACGCCGATGTCGCCTTCGGCACGACGGGCGGTGATGCGGCGAAGTTTGTGTCGGTCGAGGCCGGCGAGGCGATCAGATCGGAGCCTGGCGTCACCTCCATCTCCACCGCCGGCGGGGCCTTGAGCCTCAACGCCGGCACCACCATCGACATCGGCGCTGCCATCAACACGAATGGCGGTGT
Source organism: Zoogloea ramigera (assembly GCF_006539865.1). Lineage (GTDB taxonomy): Bacteria > Pseudomonadota > Gammaproteobacteria > Burkholderiales > Rhodocyclaceae > Zoogloea > Zoogloea ramigera. The sequence continues at coordinate 1,544 of NZ_BJNV01000031.1, read as the reverse complement.
GCTGACCATTAACAGCGCGGGCGCAGCGGCTCTCTCCGGGGGCGTCACCGGCGTCGGCTCCTCGTTGGTCAAGCAGGGGGCGGGCGAGCTGTCCCTGTCCGGCAGCAACACCTACTCGGGCGGGACGATCATCCGCGTCGGCACGCTCAGGACAGCGGCGGCATCCGCCCTACCAGAGGGCGGGGCGGTGAGTCTCGAGGGCTCGGCGGTGCTGAATCTCGATGACAAGACCCAGGGCATCGGCAATCTGTCGGGGGCGAGCGGGACGCGCATCGCGCTGGGCGCCGCCGGCACCGGCGGGCTGGCGGTGAACCAGACCAGTGACGACACCTTTGCCGGCCAGATCACCGGCAGCGGCCCCGCCTCGGGTACGGCTGCGCTGAGCAAGACCGGGGCGGGCGTGTTGACGCTCTCCGGGGCGAACAGCTTCACGGGCCTCACCCAGGTCTCTGAAGGCGCGCTGAGGGTGACCGCCTCGAACGCCCTTGCCGCCGCATCGAGCCTGGAGGTCACCGGCACAGGCACCTTCGAGATCGACGGGGTGGCCCTTAATTCGCTTGCCTCACTTACCCTCACCGGCGGCCTCGCGGGCCTCGAGACCCTCGCGGGCCGCGGCACGGCGTCCTACGGCGGCACGGTCACGATGGTCGGCCACGCCAGGATGGAGACGGCCGGGGCGTCGGACACGCTCACGCTCGGCGGCCAGATCGACGGCCGTACGGACGTCCCGACGAGCGCCGCACCGATCCTGCAGAAGGTCGGCGGCGGCGTCCTGGTCCTCGATGGAACCGGCAGCCTGTTCTACCCCCAGATCCTGGCGGGTACGCTCAGGGCCACGAGCGATGGCGTGTTGCCTAACACCGAGACCCTGGTGGGGCCCGGCGCGACCCTGGATATCGCCAACACCACCCAGAGCATCGCACACCTGAGCGGGGGCGATGCGGCGTCGCGGGTGCTCCTGGGCGCCTCGGGCCAACTGACGGTGAATCAGGGTCTCGAGAACGCCTATGCCGGCTCCATCAGCGGCGGCGCCGCGAGCGTGTTCGCCAAGGCCGGCAACGCAACGCTGCACCTGTCCGGCGCCAGCCCGGATTATTTCGGCGTGACCCGGGTCCAGGCCGGCACCCTTTCGGTGAGCGGCAGCGGCAATGTACTGGGCAGTGGCGGGGTGGAGGTGTCGGACGGCGCTACGCTCGACATCGACGCCGTGAACCTCGGCGTCACGTCCCTTCAGCTGACGGGGAGCGGGGTGGGTGGCAGCGGTGCGCTCACGGGGGCGGGCGCCGCGCGCTACGACGGCACGGTCTCCCTCAACGATCCGGGGCCGGTTGTCCTGGGGGTGGCGGACGGTGGCTACCTGACGCTCGGTGGACCGCTTTCCGGCGGGGTGGCGATGAGCGTGGTCAAGCAGGGCCTCGGCACGCTGGGCCTTCGCGACAGCGCCGGCTTTGGCGGTGGCACCACGATCGCTGCCGGTACGCTGGTCGCGCAGCACGCCAGTGCGCTCGGCGGCGGCGGGGTGCTCGTCAACGACGGGGCGTCGT